>PLXC01000147.1 GCA_003151275.1 Candidatus Melainabacteria bacterium | reverse complement strand
CCGCGTATCTTTGATCGCCGCCATTCCGAGGATCCGCGTATCTTTGATCGCCGCCATTCCGAGGAGCAAAAGAGGGATCTAAACGAGGGTCAACATCGTTTCGCAGGGCTGGTCGAAAGCTGAGGTCGGCACCATATCTAGGGTCAATCTGACCCGGTGCATTTCGCCGATCGCCCCCATTTCGTGGATCAATTCTTGGATCTGCGTTGTAACGTAGATCCGCTTCATATCTAACACATCCGGCGTTTGCTCGTTGGTCTAAACTGATTTGCGGTAAAAATCTATCAGCCTGCGCACCTATAAACCGATTAATGCTGGCGCCCTCACGCAACAAAGCGACGCGGTCAACTGCGGGCAATTCAGCACGCTCTTGTCCATCCCGTGGTGTGACACGGTCAAATCTATGTGGGGTGCAGTCGCGAGTACTCATTAGACACTTATAGGGGACTCTAGAAAGGTGAAGACCGCAGGAGGCGGTTACAGCAGGGGCGTGCACGCAGGCACGAACGGACACAGTGACTGTATTTACAGATTATGGAAAGGAGATTACCAAAACATTACTAAACAGGTCGAAACTGCATAGTAGCCTGGTCCTCTTGAAATATTTGTGAGAACCATCCCTTTTGGCTCACTTGTCTACAATCCGGCCTCAGCAAGGCAAAGATTTTCGCGTAGTTCATCTTTTCGCAAGCTAAGAGGGTAAACTGATTAAGCGAATCCAGGTTGCCCAACGAACGGTCGAATGGCGAAGATTTTATTAGTCGAAGATGACACCGAGCTTGCAAGAAGCTTAGTTGATTGGCTTGAACTAGAACATCACAACGTCGAATATTGCGAACGCGGAAACGACGCACTGGAGCGCTTGAAGTTTTTCGAATTTGACGTGGTGATTCTGGACTGGAACCTCCCCGAAGTCACTGGCATCGAGATTCTCAAAGAATTCAGGGACCGCGGCGGCATGACGCCAATCCTTTTGTTGACCGGACGAGACGGCGTAGCTGAGATTGAAATTGGGCTTAACGCCGGAGCCGACGATTACCTGACCAAGCCATGTAATGTGCGTGAGCTCTCAGCCCGGGTCAAAGCCTTGATGCGCAGACAAAATAAGGTCTACGAACAAGTCTTTAAAATTCGCGGTCTAGAAGTAGACATTCCCAAACATCGCGTCTCGAGGGAAGGAAAGGAAGTCAAATTACAACCGAAAGAATTTTCCCTGCTCGAATTTCTGCTTCGCAATCCTAATGACGCTTTCAGTGTCGAGTCCCTGCTTTCGCGGATCTGGAGTTCAGATTCTGACGCTTCACCAGATACGGTGCGAGTTTGCATCACACGTTTGCGCAACAAAATAGACGTCGCCGATCAACCTTCAATTATTCGAACAGTGCACCGCATCGGCTACCAGATTGACCTGTTCGGAAATCCTCCAGAGCCTAAAGCCTAGATCCAAATTGGCATTTGGATTGCACCTGCTAATCCGAACGCTCAAGGTTTCGAGCTTAGGATCCCCATATGTTGTCTTTGGAACCAGCTGCCGTTGTACTGTTGACCAAGTTATTTAGCGCGGCTTCTTTATCCGCAAACGCTTTGGCTTGATGAATCATGCTCTTTTGCTCGAAGAGAACAACAAAGGCGCGAACCAGTGGTAGCAACTGTGGCTCTGTACCACTGCATCTTGAGATGTTAGCGAGTGCGTTACCCGATACCAAAGCAGCCTCGTTGGTCTTACCTTCATGGATAAGTGCAGCAACAGTGTGATAGTCGACAAGCGCACTGGTCAAGTACTCGCTCGGTTTCTGCGGAGCAGAAGAAGCATTCGTCTTGTTCAAAATAGAGCTGAGCGTACTGGCGGGCACGGATTGTACATGACTACCAGCTGCCATCATTTGTTTTTCAAGTGATTGATTCGTCGACAGAGGCGCCGCAGTCTCTGCGTCCACCGTGTCTCTCATTTTGCCCATCAAAACAGTTGGTTCGCCTTTCAGCTTCGGATCTACCGGTTGTCCCGCTTGAGCTTGAGCAGTAGGATCTGTCTTTGGCGTCACGTTGGTCGGTTTGACCGCTTTCTTACTGATGTCGGAGAAGATGGTGCCCAATCCACGTACCTTAGGCGCTGCAGGACCTACGATTTTGGGATTACCAAGCAAGTGTTGCTGCGCTCCAGCTGCGATCGCCGCTGCAGATGCTAGTTGCGCTATCGATTCAGAACGTGTGCTACCAAGCGCCACTGGAGTCGGTTGCGTGCCAACGCCAGGTCCCTGCTGAGGCTGCGCTGGAGTGAAGTTTTGATATTGCTCTATCGATTCAGAACGTGCAAGCGGAGTCGAGTCAAGAATCGCAGGAGGCACAACGTCAACTGAGCTAGTCACAACTGGATTACTGTAGGCGACTTCCACTGAGTTTCCTTGTCCCGAATTTGTCGCGGCGTAATCACCAGCAACTTGGCTGAATTCTGTCGTTGGCTGTTGCATCTGAGTACCGGCAATATCCACTGGCAGAACTTGTTGAGCCTGAGGGGCTTGAGTGAATTGCTGATACGTCTGATCTGGAGCTGCGTCTCTGCTTACCTGCTGGAAGCCCTGCGAAACATCAGGCGCGACATAAGTGAAGCTATTGCTTGTATCGCTTGCCGTCAAACCGCCGACATTAGCGGCCATGACTGACTCTAAAGGTACATTGGCAGCCTGCAATTCAGCGTGCTGGTAAGCCATTGGAGTTGAGTCAAGAATGGCTGGAGGCACAACATCAATCGAGCTAGTCACTACAGGGTTGCTGTAGGCGACTTCCACTGAGTTTCCTTGTCCCAAATTTGTCGCGGCGTAGTCACCGGCAACTTGGCTGAATTCTGTCGTTGGCTGTTGCATCTGAGTACCGGCAATATCCACTGGCAGAACTTGTTGAGCCTGAGGTGCTTGAGTGAAAGTCTGATAAGTCTGATCCGGAGCTGCGTCTCTGCTTACTTGCTGGAAGCCCTGCGAAACATCAGGGGCGACATAAGAGAAGCTATTGCTGGTATCGCTTGCCGTCAAACCACCGACATTAGCGGCCATGACTGACTCTAAAGGTATATTGGCAGCCTGCAATTCAGCGTGCTGGTAAGCCATTGGAGTTGAGTCAAGAATGGCTGGAGGCACAACATCAATCGAGCTAGTCACTACAGGGTTGCTGTAGGCGACTTCCACTGAGTTTCCTTGTCCCAAGTTTGTCGCAGCGTAGTCGCCGGCAACCTGGCTGAATTCGGTCGTTGGACCTTGCATCTGAGTGCCTGCGATGTCAACTGGAAGCACTTGTTGTGCAGCCGGTGCTGCCGTGAAGTGCTGGATATCAGGCGCAGATTCCTTCGACACTGCAAATGCATCCGTTGGCGGACCTTGAGTGCTATTGAAATTGAAGCTGCTAGTATCGCTCGTAACACTCAAACCACCGACATTAGCGGCCATGACACTTTCGAGTGACCTGTTAGTCGCCGCGAGTTCAGCTTGCTGATAGGCCATTGGCGTCGAATCGAGAACTTGTGGTGGCATGATGTCCACCGAAGCAGTTACAACGGGGTTGCTGTAAGCAACTTCTGCATGCTGAGCCTGGCTCGAATTATTGGCCGCATAGGCACCATCGGTTTGACTGAAATCCTTGTTATTCAACTGAGTTCCAGCAATGTCGACAGGCAACACCTTAGGAGCTTCGTTGGAAGGCATCGCACGCGCTTCGCCTTGAGCTTCCATCTTCGGCCAAACAGCTGGCTGTTGTGCTTGTGTGTAATCGAATTTTTGCTCGGACATCGACTTTGGATCAAACATCTGCGCTGGTGGTACCACATCAACATGGCTTGATGTAAACGGAGTGCTGAAGTTGTTTGCTACTTCAATTTGTTGTGGTGTTGAAGCGACACCATCTGAAGTACGAGTCTGACTTGCTCCAAATACGTTTCCGTCTGGCACCACTCCTGTGGAGAAGTTCGCGTACTGATTGAGAGCGCTAACATCACCAGCGATAGCCTGCATGTTATGACTGTCTAGAGCCTGACTCGATTGGTAGACACCTGAGTTATCGAACTGGGTCATGCTAGCGTTCGAGACGTTGCCATCTATAAAGTTTGCACTGGTCACAGAATAGCCGTTGTCGTCGTATGAGGTCTGTTGCATGCTGACCGCATTATTGTCACCATCAAAGACAGTTTCTCTATATCCGTCGTCAGTCATCTGATAGACATTGGTGCCAACAAGCGAGCCGTCATCTCGATTGAAACTAGTAAATGAATCGCCGTTGGCAAAATTGTGCGTGTTGCTTGAACCCAATAAAGCTTGAGAATCGGGATTGTAATAAGCTCTCTGCGTGTCTGGTCCGAGCGTACTGGAAGATTCCGTGCGCATTCCGTGATCATTGAACTGAGTCGCAATCGAAGCACCGTTAGCATCTCGGCCCATTGAAAGACTGTTGATCGGGTGGTTGTATGGATCGTGAGTAGCGTCGCCGTGATTGACGTTCAGAGAATCTCCATGAGCTGTAAGAGCATACGAGTCTCCGCCATTCACCGATAGCAGCGATGACCCGTCAGCTTGCGCATCCATGTGCAGAGCTCTACCGTCCTCCATCGTGGCGTCTCCATTGCCGTCAAAGTTAATTTGGTTGTTATCGATATCGTAGAGTGCACCGCCGCCCTTGCCATCTGAGCCATAGAACAAGCCTGGTTGTAGTTCGGCGGCTGGTCTACCGCCAAGCATAGCGGCATGCATTCCGCTATCCACAGCAGCACCAGAGTGTCCACTCAAGTGACCGCCACTGTAGGCCACAAGTTCGCTATGTCCGTGACTGGACGCATGATAGAGTTGCGCGCCGTGATTTCCTTGCTGGATGTCGACAGAACCGCGAGCTTTACCGTTCTCGTCTGGATCGAACGATACAGACCTCGAACCATTTTCGGGAATGCCGCTCAAACTGATTGGAGCCAGGTCTTTACCATCCATACCTTTGACGGAATTCCCGTCCATGTCAGTGACGGACAAAACAGGCTTGCCGTCTACCATTGATCTGGTGAACATGTGGCCGCCTGAACCTCCGTCGCCAACCGTGAAGCTGCTCCCGGGGAGTTGTCGCACGGCATTATCATCCCCTGCGACTGGTGGAGGGTTGACCCCCTCAACGGGCTGGCGGGCAAGTGCCATGAAGCTTGCCTGAGGATCATTTGACGCCACTTGGACTCCGCGATGGGCGTTTTCCCAATTCAGTGCGTCTACTCGTTCATTTAAAGAGAGTCCAGCAAGTTGTTTATTATCTTTGGAGTCAGCTTTTGGACCGCCTGGAGTCGCTTCTGCATGCTTTTCATTCGGATGTCCGGTCGTATGCGGATGCCCGTGCCCACCCTTGTGCCCAGCTCCAGCATGGCCGCTCTTGCCACCACCGCCGCCACCACCGCCACCACCAGCGCCGCCCTGCTTCATAGCCTTTTCTGCCATGGAAGCAGCTTCTTGCCCAGCCGCTTTGGCTAACCCGGCAAAATCGAAAGCATATTTTACAGATGAAGTAGCCAGAAAGTTGAGGGCTGTAAGAATCAGTGTGCCTGTCTCATCTACGCCTCGAAAACAAGCCATTAGCAAAATCGATGTATTCCAAAACAACGACCAAAAGCCCAGGGTTATTACCCCTTCAACCCAGCTTGGGAAGGCATTGCGCAGAGACTTTATCGGCCATGCCCACAATGCGGCAGTGATCGGTCCGACAAACCACAAGTAGTAAAAATAGACCATTTGGAAGGCACAAAGGATGTTCCAAGCGATCATGAAAGTGGCATTGGTGCTATTGAACATCGTTTTTGCCATGATCACCGAGCTGGGAAGAGCTTCGTCGGCTCGGTCCATTGGTGCCTGGTAAATTCCAGCAACCGGATCCTCGATTTTGTTTTCAATCATCTTGCCCTCAAACAGCGCAAAAGCTGTTTTTCCACCAAGAAGAGGCGTCATCTTAGCTGTTTGTTGATCGAGGGCGTTACGATTCTCGCCTGGCTGACGGGACGGAAAGGCTCGTATATGGAAAGATATGGCATCTTTGTACATATTAGAGCCAAACAGTCGCGTGTATTCTTCGGCAATCGAGTACGTGATCGAATTGTTTAAGTCGATGCTGTAGTTTAAGACCAGATAAGTGCCCGGAATTAGAAAAATCGCGATCAGCGATCGTTGGATGCCCTCAAACGGATTCGCCTCTCCGAGCACTGGTGTGCCGGCTGCGATGATCGCCTTTACCTGCGTTAAAATAGCCCCCGGCAAGAGCAATAGAATCGCCATGGGCATGAAGATGTTATCGCGAAGTTTGTTCCATTTGTTGCCACCTTCAGTAGTGAAGTTGGTGAGAAAGCTTGAGCAAAAATCAATCGCCGAAGCGGCTTGTTGTTTCTCGAGATCAGCCATGCCATTGGCCACTTCCGTGCCCTGAGCATCGAGATTGGCTTTAGCGGAGTGCATCTGCTTGTCTGGCGCGTTCATGCCAGCAGCCAGTGTACTGGCAAAATTGGCTAAATATAGTTGAGTTTCTGAGTTGGTCGGCAACATTCCATCGGTGTTGGCCATGTTTCGCTTGTATGCCTCTGAAACGCCCTTAGGCCATTTCATTTTGACCGCGGAACCGGGCAATCCCGTTTGCTTATCGGCTACCGCAGACTTGCCGCCGCTGGCTTTAGCCATGTCGGTATCTTCGAGTGGTTGCGATTGATCCTTAGTTTCGGCTGCGCCGCCTTGATCTGTGGGTGCTTGGCCTTGCACTGGCTTGCCTGCGCCCGTGTACATCATGCGGTTCCAGGTAGTCGGCCCGCCTCCGGTATCTCCAGCCACAGCCTTCCCATAGGCAGGAAGCATAATTCCACACAATGCCGCTATTAAGATTAAGAGCGCGAGATTTGTTGAATTCTTCATTTGTGAGCCTTCTTTCCGCCCTTCGAGGCACCGGCATCTTTAAGCTGTTCCGCTTTGGACATAATCTGGGTCACCATATCTCCAGGTTTGTACTCGAACGGCGAAAACGGAACATAGAGCAAGATCACCATGAATGCAGTATAGGTAGCCATTTCCCAGGTGGTATTCATCTGGTACATGCCCGCTTCTTGTAACCATTCGATGCGAGTTTGCATGCAGAGAATGACGACGCACCACCAGAACTTCCACAGTGAAACATTGATCAATGCATCCACCCAGTTAGCAAAAACAGCTTTGAACAGCGTGCCCACACCTGCCGGCCAGGCAAAAAATGCTGCCGCAATCGGAGCCATTAAGTAGAGATAGCAAATCATCACTGTTTGAAATGCCGACAGCATAAGTAATCCGACGTTCATCGCCGCGTTCATCATGTTGAACGCCATCTGCAACATACGAGTCCCTGCCCCCTGCTGCTCTACTGTCGAGGCCGCTTCTCCACCCTCGTCGATCTTGCCATTGCTCTTTCCCTGTGTTGCTTTACTCAGGGCATTCTTGGCATTTTTTATGGGTGCATTGAAAGTCTGTTCTTGCATCCACGTCATCATCGCGGCTGGCTGAATATATTGCGCAACCTCGTAGGTCATCGAATTGCCGACGTCAATTGTCCAACTGGTAAAAAGTTGGGTGGCTGGTATCAAGAAGATGGCGATGACGCTGCGCAAAATTCCGCTGAACGGGCTGACCGCATCTTCGTCGTTATGGGCACCGATAATCCCACTGGCCAGATACCCCTTCATATTAGTCAAAATGGCGCCTGGAAGCAGCAACAAGATTGCCAGTGGAATATAGACAAACTTGTAGATTTGCTGCACCATCCAAATCGCTTGAGAATAAGTCTTGGTCGCAGCTTCTGAATTTGCAGGCGTGCCGGCACCTTCGTTAGCAACGTTAATCAAGGGTTGCATGCTTGCATCAATTGAAGTTGCAAACCCATTTTCAGCCGAACCGGCTGAAGCATCTGAAACTTCTTGTTGCTGCCCCGCCAGGCTTGCTTTTGCGCCTGCTGTTTTGCGCTTTGGGGCGTTCATCAGTTGACCTGCCGCAAATGCCGTCGCCATGTAGTTGGCTTGCACAATTGAGTTACTAGGCATTGTATATTTTTGGTTGCCGGGAATCTGCGGCATAAACTTCAATACCGACATAGCCGCGGCTGCTTGTGGCTTTGCTTGGATTTGTCTAGATGGTGGAAATGAATACCAATTTGGACCGCCTGGAGGTGTCGGAGTGGCTATGTTTACTCCATTGCCAATATTTTTGTAAGACCACTGAGTAAGAGTGTCTTTAAAATTTTGTTCTTTTACTTTCTGGGATTGAACCTCTGGTTTTTTGGTCTTGATTTGATTGCCACCGCCCTGGCTCTTCACACCAGATTGGTCGCTGCTCCCATACTCCACAGCAGTGTTTTCGTCCCCGTCATCTTTCTCTAGTTGTTCTTGTTCATCGTCTTTTTTGGCAACATCATTTTGTTTGCCATACATGCGACCGTGTTCGGTCTGCGAATAATCTCTGTCTCTTGGTTGCAGAGTACCAAAGGCGCTGCTCGGCAGATCGGCAAAAGCTGCACTGTTGGCGCCCAGCAAAACACTAAAGCAAAGAATTGCCCCTTCCACCAGCAGATATTCGACGTTCAGTCTTTTCATGTGTAACTCAGCTCTGATGCGTGTATGCACCAGAGCTTCCTTAGTGTGGGTGGTAAGAGGTGCAGCAACTAGGATTTGCCAAAAACTTTAAAAGTATGGCTAGCAAAGCTGGTTGTTCTTGATAAAGGTTAGAGTGCAAAATTTCATTCTTGTCCCGGTTAGTTATACGAAAGCGGGGGTAGACCAACGCCAAAATCATTTAGAGCAGTTGCCACCAAGCAAGGTGGATTCTGAGCCGCAGTGGACATCATCGCGTCTTGGAGAGACCCATCTATATACCCAGTTCGAGTAGGTTTGCTGCTATGCAACATGTTGAGGACAGGTTTCTTCTCGGGGGTTGTGGCTGAAGAAAGTTTCTCAAAAAACGCATGCACATTCGATGGGTTATACACTGCTGTATTCCTCTCTTATCAGTAAGGGCTAGATTTTGGTAAGTGGCATGCCGTTCGGTTTAACCTTCTTGGCATGGTTGAAGAATACTTTTCAGATATTACTAAGACATTACGAAAAAAGATTTTTCGACTTTAGTGGGAATTCCACCATTGCCAAAAATATTAGAGAGGTTCCTTCGTCATTTAAACCGATGACGGTTGAAATTTTAGTGAGAGAGGAAAACTGGAGCGCGACTGTCCACAGTCGCCCGTGATCACGAGTCAAGGCGGGACTGGAGTCCCGCGCTCCACTTCTGCTAGAGTTCTGCGCTTCCATTTCTGCGGACTGGAGTTGAGATCGTGTAAAAAAGAAGAAGACCGGATCGTAGATCCAGCCCTCTGCCCCTTTTCCATAATTTTCGGTCGTTCGCCTCAGCTGCCGTTCCCTTCAGCACAGTTGTGGTGTCGGACCGTGTTTATAAAGTACTGCCGAGAGCTTACCGAGTTATTACTAAGAAGCGAAAAAATTCAAGGCGTAAAAAATCTTCAAATATTCAATATAAGGAATTCAAGAAATGGCGAAAAGTGAGGACGCAGATTACGACTGTTCAACCATATCGGCAGTCTTACTCGCATGCGCTGACTCAACTGGAGGACTAGTTTCTTGCTCTGGAGTAACTCATAGAGGCTATCGATTGACTCCTGCACGGCTTCTTGCGCATCAAGATTGGTTGGATGGACATCTAACTTTCCTGCCTAAAGTTTGTCGACAGTCAGTAAATCAGTCGTCAACGCAGTTAGACGCTTGATGTTACGACCAAGCGACTCGACCTGACGCTTCACAGCTGGTGGCAGATCACCAACACGAGGATCAGACAGTATGTCGATTGCGACTTGAGAAGACATCAATGGCGAACGAATATCATGAGCGACCATGTCCATTAAGTACTGACGTTGCTCCAATGCATTGCGCAATTCCGTCGATGCCCTCGGCCAACGTCTTGTCGCGGTAAGGTCCTTTGGTTGCGGCAAGGACGTTGAGAAACTTCGCCTTTGTAGCGGTGTACAAAATCATGACAGTGTTGGCATGCCTGACGATTTCCATAATGTGGTGCTCTTCTTCAGCAATTCTTTCAGTGCGCGCTGTCAAATCGTAAAGAGCCCACAAACAAATGATGTCGATAAAGCACGGCAGTATCACCAGAACCAAGCCGATGTGAAGAATCTTTTGTTTTGATTGCCGGATTAGGCGGTTTATTGAAACGCATTTGATACTTGGAATTCGTTCTATCAGGTGCTACTCGAGGCGCGCACGCTCCAAGCTCCCATGACCGTGAAGTTATTTAGGATCTACCCGGATCGCGGTGATCGTAAAGCCTGTGCAGGGCACAGGAGCTTATATACCTGGGATGTGAGAGCGTTTTTGAGAACTTCAACAAGTGGGCGAGCGTCTGTGAGCCATTTTTGCCGTTTTAAGTCCATATGTACCATTTGGAATCCCAACCATATACCTCCCTAAGGCTGATTGCTAAAATTGATCGGCACTTCACGCTTCTTTCCGCAATTCGTTTAATTATTTGTTGAATTGAGAGGAAAACAACACACGGTGTTGTATGTAGAAGTTAGTAATGGAAATTAGGAGTTTAAAATGGCAAAGGCAGTTGGCATAGATCTAGGAACCACAAATTCAGTTGTAGCGGTCATGGAAGGCGGCAAGCCGGCTGTGATAGCAAACGCTGAAGGACTAAGAACTACGCCTTCCGTAGTCGCTTACTCTAAAACTGGTGAACGTCTCGTTGGTCAACTCGCCAGACGTCAAGCAGTCGTCAATCCTCAGAACACAATTTATTCGATCAAAAGATTTGTCGGTCGCCGCTTTGATGAAGTCCAAAGCGAACGTGACATCGTCTCCTACAAAGTCAAAGAAACCGCCGATGGCGGCTGCAAAGTTGTCATTCAAGACAAAGATTACACACCTGAAGAAATTTCAGCTGTGATCCTGCGCAAACTAAAAGATGACGCTGAGAAATACTTGGGCGAAAAAGTCACCGGTGCAGTAATCACAGTGCCTGCCTACTTCAACGATTCTCAACGTCAGTCAACTAAAAACGCTGGAGTTATTGCTGGGCTAGAAGTGCTGCGCATCATCAACGAACCAACGGCAGCGGCGTTGGCATATGGCATCGACAAAAAAACCAACGAAACGATTTTGGTCTTCGACCTGGGTGGTGGCACATTCGACGTTTCAATCTTGGAAGTCGGCGATGGAGTTTTTGAAGTTCATTCAACCTCTGGAGATACGCACCTTGGCGGCGACGATTTCGACCACGTGATTGTGGATTGGTTAGCAGAAGAATTTAAGAGACTGGAAGGAATCGACTTACGCAAAGACGCCCAAGCGTTGCAGCGCCTTACAGAAGCTGCTGAGAAAGCAAAGATTGAACTTTCGCAGGTCAATGAAACAAGCATTTCGCTTCCATTCATTACTGCCAATGAATCTGGACCAAAGCATTTGGACATGCGGATTACGCGTGCTAAGTTCAACGAGTTGACCAGGCATCTTGTCGAGCGCTGCCGCCAACCGGTTGAGTCAGCACTCAAAGACGCAGGTCTGACATACGCCGAAATAAACGAAGTAGTTCTAGTTGGCGGCTCCACTCGTATTCCAGCGGTTCAAGAGCTGGTTAAGAGTTTGACCGGCGGTAAGGAACCGAACCAAAGTGTTAATCCCGATGAAGTGGTAGCAATTGGTGCAGCGATTCAAGCTGGCGTGCTCGGTGGTGAAGTTAAAGACGTCGTTCTTTTGGACGTGACGCCACTCTCGCTTGGTATTGAAACCATGGGCGGTGTCTTTACCAAACTGGTAGACCGCAACACAACGATTCCAACTCACAAGTCACAAACATTCTCTACAGCAGAGGACAATCAACCTGCAGTCGACATCCAAGTCTTTCAGGGCGAGCGGCAGATGGCCAAAGACAACAAAATGCTCGGCAATTTCCGTCTTGATGGAATCAAACCTGCACCACGAGCGATGCCGAGAGTCGAAGTCTCTTTTGACATCGATGCCAACGGTATTTTGAGTGTCACCGCCCGCGATGAGCAGAGCGGCAAAGAGCAGAAGATTACCATTACTGCCAGCACCAACTTGTCTAAAGACGATGTGAACAGATTGGTTAAGGAAGCCGATGCTCACGCTGGTGAAGACCAGCGCGTGCGCGACGCCGCCGATAGCCGCAATGAAGCTGACAATCTCTGCTATTCAGTCGAAAGACAGATTCGCGAAGGCGGCAACAGCATCACCGAAACTTCGAGACACAAGGCAGAACAGCTAATCGGCGACATACGCACGCGCATCGAGAACCGTTCTGACGTCGAACAGTTAAAGAGTCTGATGAACGAGTTGCGTGGTGTGCTTGTATCGATTCAACAGGATGCTACAGCAGCGGCTAACGCCAGCTCATCGGCTACAACAGAGACGAACGGCGAGGGCAAACACGATGAAGAAACCAAATCTTCCTCGACAGCCGAAAGTGATGACATCGTCGACGCCGACGTGACATAGGAATCCGTAGGTAGGTATCTACAAAATCGAATTGATCTGCTATGGTAATTCCACTTGGTGGGGTTGCCTGCAGTGACTTTTTACACATACGTTCTAGAATGTTCAAATGGTTCGCTATACACGGGCTGGACCAACGATTTAGAACTCAGAATTGAAACTCACAACGCCGGTAAAGGTGCGAAATACACTCGGGCTAATCGTCCGGTGCGTCTACTCGCTTCATGGTGCTGTGCATCAAAAACTGAAGCAATGCAACTCGAATGGAAAATCAAACACTTAAATCGGGCCGGAAAATTGAAACTCGTGCACGAACCTTCTTCAATAAACGAAGTATAAACGGTGTCGGAAAATCCTGAAACGGACTCAATCACATCAGCTGTAGACCAGCCTGAGTTCACCAGCGCCGGCACTGTTCCGCTGGCGCAGCTCCTTACTCCCGCAGACGTGGAAAAGGCTGGGCCGCTAGCAGACTGGCCGATTTGGCTAGTCTCGGCAACTACATTTCTTGCTGGCTTGATTGGCATCGTGCAACCACTGTTGGTGCGCTTTGAAAAGCATCCAAAGTTATTTTCAGCGCTCGTTCCATACGAGCTTTATCATCTAAGCAAATGGATTGATATAGGTTTCGCACTTTTGCTGATCTATTTGTCATTCAATTTGCTGAGAAGGAAACGAGCTGCCTGGTGGATGGCGATAATGATCAATGGATTGTCTGCGAATCTTCAGATTTTGCGCATGGGCAGCGAACATTCTGCTTGGATTGCCAAAAGAATTGGAGATATAGATCTGCCCAGCTACTCGGCCATACCGCCGATTCTTGCCTGCGTCTTCCTGCTCATTTTGAGAAATCGTTTCCGCGTCAAAAGCGAATCGCGGTCTATTCGATTCGCCCTGATAACAAGCACGGTCTTAGTCGCTGTCGCGATCGGTTATGGCACGTTAGGTTTTTGGCTTCTGGATAAGATTGACTTCGGTATCAACTTCGATCTGAAAAGTTGTTTTGAGCGCGCCATAAACGGCATAACGCAACTGGGCAATCAAGATCTGACCGCCCGCACACGATATGCAAAATGGTTTATCGAGTCCTTGCAGATGGTCGGCATTATAACGCCCGCATTCATTGTTGCTAGCCTGTTTCGACCAATTAACTACAAGTTGAACACGCACCCACGGGAACGACATTTAGCAGAAGAAATTTTGAACAAATATGGTCGCACTTCTCTGGATAGATACAAACTCTTGCCGGACAAGTCATATTTCTTTTCTAAAGATGGAGAATGTTTCGTCGCCTATAAAACCGAAATCTCTATTGCCGTCAGCCTGGGGGACCCGGTGGGTCCATCTGAAAAACTGCCGGCGGCAACCAAACAATTTCTGGATTACTGTCATGAGAATGGCTGGAATTGCGCCTTTATGCAAGTGCCGTCCGATTTTTTATCAATGTACGAGAGCCTCAATTTAGACGTGCTCAAAATAGGAGAAGATGCAGTCGTCGAATTGGAAAAGTTCTGCAAAGAAACTGTCACCAAAAAAACTTTCAAAAGCCCCGTCAAGAAATTGGATCGTGACGGTTATGTTGTCGTCAAATCGAGTCCACCACATTCCGACGAACAGTTAAACGAACTGCAAGCAGTCTCTGACGAATGGCTGTCTTTGCCAGGGCGCAGGGAACGCGGCTTTAGCCTGGGCAAGTTTGATAAGTCAGAATTGCGCAACGATACGATCTACAAGCTGATAGATCCAAACGGAAAATTGCTGGCCTTTGTCAATCAAGTCAGATCGTATCAACCAGGCGAGACGACAATCGACTTGATGCGGCATCGAGTGGAAGTGCCAAACGGCGCCATGGACTTTTTATTCGTCAAGCTCCTCACCATGTTAAAAGACGAGGGCTACACGCACTTCAGCTTGGGACTAGCAGCCCTTTCCGGCGTGGGCACCGAAAGTGACGCGACCCTTCAAGAACGAGCAGTTCACCAAATCTACGAACATATGAACAGGTTCTTTTCCTACAAAGGCCTGCGCAACTACAAAGCAAAGTTTGCACCCGAATGGGTATCGCGTTACCTCGTCTACGAATCAGGCACACCAGGGCTGGTGCGCACAACAATCGCTATCGCCAAAGCAACAGAAGACTAGCTTAAACTAGGCGACTTAGCGACGACCTGGAACAGTTTCTTGGTCCCCGATAATTGTCTTAAAGCCTATGTTTTGACCGTAATTTTGAGTGAAATTTCCAAGCTTTTCCATATTCATGCGACGTGAATTTGGCGGAAATTGGAGAATCGCTAAATTACCATTCAAAGACTGAATAGCCATGAGGACAATCGCGTTGTACATTGGATTTCCACTTTTCTGGTTCAATCGAACATTAGAGATTCGCCCGTCGCGAGAGACCGAATATGCTGCGATTGCACCAATGGGTGGACTGTTAGCGAAAGCGGCGTTGGCCAACGAGGAATAGCGCACGAAAACTGCTTCAGCCACTCTTCTGTGCCAAGCATCCCAAAGCAATCTCATTTCGGGAGTACTGTCCGGGTCAGCGGGACTGGCAGCTGGCTGTTGATCTTGCTGCGCTCCTAAACTATGAGGCATGGATTGTGACGGCTGCTGACCAAAGGTCGGAATTCCTTGCTGCCCCTGGAAATCTGGCGTTTCATCCGACTGAGCGTTAAGAGGGAAAGGATTACTAGGCGGTAGGGGTGCGGTCATTGTAGGCACCGCAAAACTTGGTGGCGCGAAAACCGGTTCGGCACTTTGAGTTGGCGGCGCAAAGGAGTCCGTTGAACGAACGTCGTTTCGATTTAGCGTGGTTCCCGGTCCGCCAGAGTCTTGGCGGTCAGTATGATTAACTCCACCTTGCAGCAAGTTCTTCTGAGCCATAGCTGGACTGGCAAGCACCAAGCAAGAAAGCAAAGACAGACAGCCGAGTTGAGCGCCAGCAATATAAGTCGAACGGCTCGCTGCATGGATCTTAGGAAAAAGTGACAATCTCATAATTGCAAACCCTATATGTACCGACATAGTTATGATTGCGGACAAGCGATGCAAAGTAAATGCGTGATGCACGTATTCCAGCGAGGAATTTATACCGATATCGGCAAAAATCCTACCGAACTTACACCGCATGAAACCATGCACCGAGTCGCTTGATAATATGACGGGAACGCTTGTGACACAAGCGTCTAAACAAACTATCACCCATCACCCATCACCCATCACCCATCACCCATCACCCATCACCCGGATTATATGAGCGTCACAACGCTTGACTAGCCCAGGCATTCTATACTTGGACTATGCAAGAGTCATCCGAACAAAAAAAGCGTTCATATCGATCTTGCCTAATTGCCCTTTTCGCACCCTGCCTAATACTCGGTTCGTTTGGTGCATGGCTAGGACACGGTGAATTTGTCGAAGCATTGGAAAAAACTACTCAGTATTTGGTCAAGTAGCAATTCCGTTGGATGCCTGGGCAATGTCAGCCGAGTTTTTTTGATGTTGGGATTACCATCAGGTTTGCTTGGTTTAAGCACCTATGCTATTTACTGCTTCCTGCATCGCGGATCTGTTGCAACCAAACGCTAACGTTATGCGCATGTTGAGACTTGTTCAGGCGGTCCGTGGGTGCCAATAATTCGTGCCCCTCTGTCGGCTTTTGTAACAGGAAGTCAGGATTGAAGAATTACCAACGATTAGATACTCTGGGGTAATACTATTCAACGCTGATTTTTGGCAAGGTTATGGCTTTTGGGTGCGGCGGCACCGTCGCGCAATGACGCGGCAGCGAGGGGTGGACAGGGGAACCACCAGCGAGCTGGAATTGTGTGATTTTCGGCTGCGCCCTATAGTCGAGTCTAAATACTCTTCGTTACGGTTGACATTTACCATCGCCCTCCCGGAATTCGTGGTACATATTTGGAGTGTGTTATCCAGACCCCACTTGGCCGTCTGCGCTCTGGACATCGTGTTACATATTTGGAGTCCCTGGTATCCTTCGTTTCGAAATACTTGTGCAAGAAATCAGGAGTGGGACTATGTCAACAAATTACGTTCGCAGAGCGACGGCATTTTCGATGGCACTTGCGATGGTGGCGGCGAATTTAGTTCCCGCGCTAGCTCTTGGTCACAGCCATAGGAAGCCTCCCGTACCTCCCGGCAAAGGCACACTGTCCGTGTACACTTGCGGCAAGGATCCCACGAGTACCGTTTCGTTTTCAAACATTTCAGGGCAGCTGTACATTACCGGCACTGTAGAACCACTCGTTCCCGGTTGCGATGCGATTGGTGGTGACTGGGAGGGGTTGAACAATACCGCATTCCAAAGCTTTTCCTTTGACGTGCAGGCAACACCGCCCTGCTCAAACAATGACGCGTTTGGCATTTACGTAATACTTGAGGGTACCGATGCGAATGGAAAGACTGTCAACCCAGGCTTTGAATTTTTTGGATGCAAGCAACTCTCATCCGGAGTTGACCTTGGCAATGGCTTCACTAGATACACGATCAACCAGGGGGCGACATCAAACTCTGGCCCCCCTGGGGTCGTAACGCCAGCTAAGATCACTGGAATAATTGTCAATCAGACTGTACCGTTTCCGACCGCTGCTCGATCGGTTGTGTTCGGTAACTTTACTCTGAATGGCAACATCAAGTCCGTCAAGAGCACGACGCCAATTCCATGCCCTCCGAATACTTTCGATGCTCCTGGCACGGGAGGCTGTTGATCCACAGCGGCACAGAGGCGCTAAAGATGCAGACAAACTCGTGAGCATGGGCTCAGCGAGTCGTGTTTTCTTAGCGAGTGTCTCGTAATACTGATGATGTCTCATTCTATGCATTCTGAAACTAGCACTGGGCGCCACTTTTAGAATTCACTCCATGAATTACCGACTTTTGGGGGACACCACAGACGGTGATCTCAGTTAATTCTCTTTCTTATCTCGCTCTTCTCTATCTTCCGTTTCTATCTCTTTGAGCCTTGCGTCCACTGCATTACATTGCTCGTAAAACTCCGGACCCATCCTGAGCCTTACTTCTTCGCCAGATTTCAGCTCGTTTTCTTTCCAGCAACCAATTGATTGGTTGTTTAGACAATTGTCGATCTAGCCATATCAGAACTATTCTCATAGCTCCAGTCTGACATAAGCAGGCGTTTCGGGAAGCTTGGTTAAGCTCGCCGTTAATCGAAGCTGACAAAAGCAAGTTCAAAATTTGCCCAGAGCTCCTAACATCTCATCTACAATCATACATAACGATTCTACTCATTCGGCGCCCGTCGAGCCACGTAGCATTCTTTGAACAACTCTCAGCGCGAAACGTCTGGTCAATTATTGGCCAGTTCCTCGACCACACCCTTAAACCCGCCGACAAGTCTGGAAACCTTGTCTACATCGACTTGCGAAGCAGTATCAAGCTGGTTGTGGACGTAGGGATAGCGGTCCGAGAAGGTATCAGTGACCATAACAGCTGGATAGCCCACTTTCCAAAAAGCGTAGTGGTCTGAGCCGTCCATTCCTGCAGGATTGGTTGACTCTTTGGATATTAAGCCTTCGGAAGGGAATTTCGCATTGGAGCGAAAGCCACCGACAACGCTTCTACAGACATTGGCAGACAGACCATTGGCGAGAAACATGATGAAATTTCCTTCTGCCGGATAGAAAGAAAAAATGTTCGGTGGCAGCTTTTCGCTACTAGAAAGATCGGAAAAATAGCCAATCTCATCAAGAGAAATCATTCCTTTTATTTTTTCGCCGAGTTCTTTCGAGCGTTGAGCATATTTACTGCTACCGCTGTTCTCAGTCATCTGAAAAGGTGGTTCACCGTTCACCAGGGCGACGAATCTAATAGTGCGCGCTGATTGCTTACCATGCATTGCCCGCGCCATCTCAAGCAAACAAGCCACGCCTGAGGCATTGTCATTACCGCCCGGTGAGTCGATCGCAGAATCGTAGTGAGCACCGACGATGATCTTTGCTAATTGAGGATTTGAGCCGATCAGTTCAACCTCAATATTTTTGTATTTCTTACCGTCCACTTCGTATTCTTGAAACTTTGGTGCGTAACCGTATTCGGTAAATTGAGTCGCGATGTAATCAGCAGCCTTGTAGAGCGCCTCCAGCTTTCTTGAATTTCTTTCGCCACATTGTTTGGCTAGAACATCGACGTGCTCGGAGAGCCGGTTGCGGATGACGACTTGGTCAGCGGTGAGCGGCGGCAACACACCTTTGAAGGATTGACCGGGCATCAAGTACCAGGTTGTTCGCCAGTAAAAAGCGGCCATAGTTGCTAGAACTATGAAGGCGCAAATAACGAAATATTTTGTCTTCTGACTAACTACCATAAATTCCAGCGGTAATTATGCTTACTTCTTCTTCTTGAGCTCCGGCAAAACTTGACCGCGCACCTTGATCTTCGCATTAGGTTGGAGTTGAGCTTCGGTAGCCTTCTCGCCTGTGAATTTCTGTTTGAATTCGGCAAGGAATTCGTCGCCCGGTTGAATGATTGCTTCATCACCACGAATAATGTAGTCGGTAAATAGAAATCCGCCTGGTAAGCCGGATATAACACCGAGTCCGAACCCTTTCAATCTGCGGTGACGCATATTTTTACCAACAGGATGCATAAATGCGAAGCTCGGACTAATGGCACCGGCTACTCCAAACGCTATCGGAACAACTCCGAAACTGAACGGACCTGCAGCTGCAGCAGCAGCACGAATGCCCATGTGAGCTACTTGAGCCTTAATTTGACCGGACAGTGGTGAGACAATTTCGCCTTTATGATTCACTCCGAGGACACGACCCTCGGCCATGTTCTTAACTATTCTCGGCTGTTGAGCCGGCAATGCCACCAGTGGAATATGGTCACCGCTAGCGGTAAGGATTTCATCAAACTGCACGCCTAGAGCGCCACTAGGTCGCATCCATCGCTTGGTGCTAAATTCTGCCTTGAGCATTTTGCGGGCGCGCTCACAACTAGCGATGTGCCCAATAACAGTTGCACCCTTTGGTGCAATCATTCTGCCACCAATTTTAATATCCACCTTGAGGCGAGCCTCAACGGGATCTCCGACTTTCGCTGTTTTACTTGTATGTGACGTGATAACAGTTACCGGGAATCTGCCGCCGGCATCAATGTGAATTTTCCCGTCTTTGTCAGGTATCTCTTTCCAAACATACTCAGTAACTGCTAAGTCTTTCTCGAGATCGTTGTCGATAATAATCGGTCCGTCAGTAATGATCGCGTACTGAATTCCGGAAGCGGACGAAGTTGTAGTCGTTGTAGTTGTACGTGTGGTCGAGATCCCAGTGATTAGAGGCGTGGATCCGAATACTGTCGTGATCGCAGAGCCAGGCACAGTGGTCGAGGACACGGGTACTGTCGCGGTCGAGGATCCAGGTGCAGTGGTGGAAACTTGGGCTTCACTCTTTAGCGATGTAATCGGTCCACCAATCGGCAGGAGCGACGCAGCGTCGAGCGGTGTCTCTGAAGATAGATTGACGAGAGGAGCAGCTGCATGCCCTTCGGTCGTGGAATTTTCTGCAGCGAAACCTGGAACAACAATTTGCGAAACAAAGGTGAACGCTAACGCGAGTGACAGTCTCTTGGTCATTAGTAAGTCTCCGAACGAGATGGACAGCAGCAGAGTTCGCTGTTTACAAGATGCCAAATTCGGGGTCGCATGCAAGCCATCATAGTTCCTTTCTAGGCGCTAGGCCGCGGATAATTGAGCACTGCGCTTAGTCTAACAATAGCGCGATTTGGTGCAGTTTTTCGCAGCCAAACTGCGATTTAGCGAACAATGCTGATAGGCGCCATTCTTGACAATTTACATCTTGACGAAATCCGTTCACAGGGATACCATACATAGCAATGGTACAAAGCATCAGCTCAAATCCCCACCGCAGATGGTGCTCGACGTCAAAGCATGAAGAAAATAACGATTGGTGTTAGAGATTTCGCTTTGCCGGTGCCAAGAACAGGAAGCATTGAAGTCAATTCTGGATACAGTGCGGTCCCAGCTAGCGGTCAAGAACTGCACGTAGCGCTGCAAAAAAAGCGACAGGAAGAATTCTACAATTATCGAAGTGAAGTGAAAGTCAATCACACCTTCGAACGCGGCGGTTTCAAATTTGCTGTAAGTGGTCAAATTGACGGCATCTTTGACGGAGTCGCACCAGTCGTAGAAGAAATCAAGACATCGTTTGATATTAACGACTTGCTGCACAAGCTTAAGTCTGATCACGACCATCCATATGCAATGCAGCTGAAGACATACTTGTATCTGCTAATACTTGGCGAACGCATTCTGCCGACCGGTCGCTTCCTACTGATGTCGTCACGCACCGGCGAATCAATTGAATTGCCAATTGATTTCGATCGAGACCATTATGAACTTTGGTTAGACAAGCGATTAGACGAATTGGTGATCGAGGCTGAGCTGCAAGAGGCTGACGCAACTCGAAGGAAAGCAATCGCACGTACTCTAACGTTTCCGTTCTCGACACCTCGTCAAAGCCAATTGGAATTGATTGAGAACGTCGAAGCGGGTCTGGAGAATAACGAACCTATGTTAGTTCAGGCTCCAACAGGATTAGGCAAGACGATTGGTGTCATGTTTCCGGTGGTGAAAGAAGCTTTTTCGCGCGGACAAACAGTCGTTTATGTCACCCCTAAGAACAGTCAACATTCTGTTGCGGAAGACGCGATTAAACGCTTCCAAAAGAAACAACCCAAGTTGAGAGCATTGACGATCACGGCGAAATCGAAGCTATGTTTCAAGGCTGAACAAATCTGCAATCCACAATATTGCGAGTATGCGCAAGATTATTACCAAAAAATCTACGAAAATGATTTAGTCAATAAAATGACAAAGCACAAACATCTTTCTGCCCAAAATTTTCGCGAGTACGGCGAGACATACAAGGTGTGTCCATTCGAGTTGAGTGTGGACAGCTTGGGGCGCGCGGATGTTATTGTCGGCGACTATAACTATGTATTTTCGCCGCGATCATTACTGGGAAGACTTTCCACGCAAACCGCGCCAAAGAAAGACAAACCGAATTTGATTGTTGACGAAGCCCACAATCTTCCCGGGCGAGCAGCTGATTACTACTCAGGCAGTTTGTCGACTTACAATCTCCAAAATCTAAAAGACGAGTTGGTCAAACGCACACATCACTACGTTCCAGAGGCATTGAAGTTAGTAAGTCGGGGCATTGAAATAATATATTCCTGCAAGCCGAAAGGCTCCAGCACTCAAGCCAAGCTTGAAGTAATCCCGGACACCTTCAAGGAGCACAACGAAAAACTTCGCGAATTTCTTGTGCGCTATCTGAATGCAGGAATAGAAATTGATCAAAGAGATCCGATTCTCAAATTGTGCAGTGATTGGTTTGATTTTGCGGCGGCTCTTGAATTTAAAGGCGACAACTTTTTCACAACTTACGGCGAAAGTTCTCATGGCGCACTGATAAAAATTACTTGTTGCGACGCCTCCGATAAACTTAAAGCTGCTCACGACGCCTTTTCCAATGTGGTGGCATTTTCAGCGACGCTGAAGCCGTTCGAATATTATGCGAAGCTCTGCGGATTCAAGTCCGCAAAATTAAAGACAATGGAGTTTCAGTCGCCATTTCCTAAGTTCAACCGTAAGCTTGTAGTAATACCCCAAGTGTCCACAAAATATTCCGACCGAGAGAGAAATTATCAAAAGATCGCCGAAGCGATTATGAAGATTACGGACTTACGGCGCGGCAATTATTTCGTATTCTTTCCTAGCTTTGGTTTTCTTGAGGCAGTGGCTCGACTGTGCTCTTTTGACCGCTTTCAAATGATCAAGCAAACTCCAGAAATGCGTCCTGCCGAGGTAAGTCGTTACATTGAAGTCTTAAAAGGACAACAGGAGCCAACTTTAATCTTTGCCGTGCAGGGTGGCGTTTTCTCGGAAGGTGTGGACTATCCCGGAGAATCGGTTATAGGAGCCATTATTGTCGGACCCGCGTTACCAAATTACAATCTTGAACGCGAGCTTTTGCGCGGGTACTATGAGAAGAACTACGGGTCAGGGTTCGAATACGCTTATACGTATCCTGCCATGGCCAAAGTAATTCAGTCTGCCGGACGAGTGATCCGATCAGAAAACGATCGCGGACTGATTGTCCTTATGGACCGACGCTTTATTGAATCGAGCTATGTGACTACGATGCCTGAAGATTGGTTCGACAACTCAATTAATGAATTGGTTTCAGGCAGCATCTTGGCAGACATTCAAACATTTTGGAAAGAAAGTGAGCGCTCAAATGAATCTATTGCGTGATCGCTTTTTATTCTTAGACTGTCAAACAACCGGTGCGAACCCGGTTAACGGCGCCTTATTGGAAATCGCCTGGTGTCATTCCAGTGCCAGCGATCTGCATCCTGGTGCGATTCAATGCAGCTTGGTACGACAACCTGACAAACGTGAGATTCCATTTCGCATCCAAGTGATCACCGGCATTTCGGAAGACGAAATGGTAAACGCTGTACATGGACGTGATGTATATCAGACTTTAAAAAACCACTTCAATGAGCATTCAATAGACAAAGCAATTGTGCACTACGCGTCGTTTGAAAGACCCTTTCTCCATCAGCTCTTCGAAAAGCATGGCAAAGAGGAATTTCCACTCGATTTGATTTGCACTTATCAAATTGCAAAAAGGCTTTATCCCAATCTTCCCACTAAAGGGATCCGTGGACTTGGTGGCTTCTTTGGTGCGGCAAATTGCGAATTGAAGAGATCATCACATCACGTTGAAATGACATTTTCGATTTGGCAAGGATTGGTAAATGAGTTAGCTAAAAATGGCATCGAAAAAATGGAGGACCTTCAAGAATGGCTTAAAGAGCCGGTCAAGGTAAAGCGAACCAAGTATCAATATCCGTTAGAGACTTCGAAACGATTGTCGCTTCCTGACAGACCTGGAGTCTATAAAATGCTTAACAGGAAGAAGGAGATTTTGTACGTTGGCAAAGCTACTTCTCTAAAAAGCAGAGTGAACAGTTACTTTAGAGGTCAACGCAATAAAGATCCTCGAAAGCTGGAGATGTTGACGCAAACGCACGACATCGAGCATACCGAGTGTGGCTCTGCTCTGGAGGCAGCAATTTTAGAGACTGATGAAATAAAAAGGCACGATCCTCCGTACAACTTTAGTTTGAAACGTAAGCAACGACAGCTAGCGTTTTTTTCTAGAGATCTCACCTCGATGAGTAACTTGCAAACAGACGCGCATCCGGTCGGTCCATTCTCGGGTCACTTTGCATTGGAGCAATTAACTCGAGTACAGGCATGGCTGACCACTAATGAATATGATCCACTGATATTTTTTGACGAGGTGCCTCTCGATCTGATCACGCAGGGTTTTGAGCTGTTTTGCGAAATCGAAAAAATAGATCCGACAATGATAAGCACGACGCGCCAATTGATGGCTTGTTGTATAAAACTCTTGCAAAAATCATCAAGAAAACCAATCTTGCAAATTGATGACGCCATGATTGATGGTGAGCCGGACTTCGATGAAGAAGCTGATGACTTGGACGACGAACTTACTGAACTGACTGTCGAAGATGTAGCAGGGAAGTTTGGCAGGCTATTCAAACGAAGCGCGAAGTCATATCTTCGCGGCAAACTATTGACGCGTCTATTGGATTGCCGAGTGATTTTCGAAGAAAATTCAATCATCCGCAGACTCGAAGTAAGAGGCGGACAGATAATTCGCCCTGAGCAAGACTCTGAAGTGTTCTTAGAATCGAGCCTGGGAGCGCCGGCATCCCTGCCGGCATCGAGCCTACCCTGGGCAGAGTTGGACGTAATTACTTACGATAGAATGAGTGTTCTGCTTGCTGAAATTCTAAGAATACGCTCAGCCGGACAGAACATAATTATCGAACCTGACATGCCACTGTTCGTAGTGAGCCATAGGATCACGTAAAAAGCAAAGACTAAGTTTGGAGAGTTAGCTGGTCTTAGCGCTCCTGTTGCGAATTGCCAATTGCGACCGCTATGTCTCGAACGCCTTACGGCAATCAGCGAAGTTCCTAAAGGATACTGAGCACTTAGTGACCCGATCCGAGCCCGGATCTGAGCTTTAACTCAAATCCGAAAACTGTCAGAGCCGGTCCAGCACCTGCGCCAGCCGCTAATTGATGCAAGTTTAGCGATGATCGCCTGTCCATTGGTGGGAACGCTCTTCTTGCATCTGTTTCTGTTGTTGCTTGTTAGCTTCATTTTGCTGTTTGCGCCAATAAGCGCGCCTTCCGCCCCTTCTGCGCCCACCCCCTGTTGGATTAGACTCTGTAGCAGCTTCGCTTCCGGCTGAAGAACTGGCTTCAGAGTCTGCATAAGCAGGCATCGCGAAACTAAGTTCAGGCAGAACAACAGCAATGACAGCGACGGCGACACTGATCAATTTTGGTGCAATTTTCATGCTTTGCTCACCTCACTCAATAAACCCTTTTATGTATATACGTCAGAAGTAGAGAAAAAGTTCAATCTTTGAGAAAATCGCCATTTCACGACCCTTTCGAGGCTGTGTGAGGCTACGGGAATCGGTTCATGCGATACTGAGACAATAGCGCCTTGGAATTCACTGTCGATGCTGATCAAAGTTCTCTTTTGATTTATGTCCAATACAAGATTTAGCACCGAACAACAACTCTTCGCCGGCTTTGCCATCCTTTTTTTGGTAACGGGCACTATTTACATGAGCGCTTACAGCACGATATTTGATATTGTCAAGCTGGAAAAATACCTAAATAGCACGTATCAATATCGCGCCAAAGTAGCAGAAGTTGTCTCACTTTTGAAAGATGCAGAAACTGGCGCACGTGGCTTTGTACTGACTGGCAAAAGGTCTTATCTAAAACCATACAATGACGCGCTTAACAGACTTCCAGCGGCCGTTGATCAGATCGACCCGGCTGTCAAGAACGAACCAGAACAACAGCTCGCCTTCGCTAACATTCGAAAAGCGATCGATGTAGAGCTAGTCTCCCTAAAAGATCTTGTCCAATTAAGAGCAAATAACGGTCCATCGGCAGCAGTGGAGGCAGCGCTAGATAAGCAGAAAGATGATATGGACAAGATTCGCGAACTATACGATCCAGTCGACAGTGCCAGCCTAGATAAGCTAGAACAGTATCTAAATCGTTCCAATAGCAAGACACTGTTTGCCCGCGGTTTATTTCCGACTTTGGGACTGGCTGTTTTGGCATTGTTTCTTGTAGTCTTCCGCCAGTTAATCGCTCACCTGAAGTCGCAGAAGCTGCTGCTCGCATCCGAACGGGAATTGAAAATTGCGCACGACGAAGCGCTGGAAGCTTCGCGCCTTAAATCGGAATTTGTGACGAATATGAGCCACGAGATCCGCACTCCTCTTAGCGGAATAATGGGCATGTCGGAGTTGCTTACTCTAAAAAATCTAGATGACGAAGGGCAAGAGATTGCAAAACACGTGCATGAATCATCACGACATCTGCTCGTCGTCGTCAACGATTTGCTCGATTTTTCCAAACTTGAAGCAGGAAAAATGATTCTCGAAAAAGCTGAATTCTCCCCGGCCGAATTAATTCAAGAAGTGGTCAACATTACTTCCCGTGATGCGGCGAAAAAAGACCTGTTCTTGCGCACACAAATTGATGCAATGGTATCGACAAAATTACTAGGCGACAAAGGAAGAATCAAACAAGTGATTCTCAATCTTGTCTACAACGCGATCAAGTTCACCGCAAATGGTGGCATCACTATTGAAGTTAAAGAAGATGGAGATCGTACACGCTTCACAGTCGCCGATACTGGAATTGGTATTGCGCCGGCTGTTCAGCAGAAGTTGTTTCAACCCTTCGTGCAGGCCGATGGTTCAACAACCCGCGTTTATGGCGGTACGGGTCTCGGCCTTTCGATCAGCAAAAGCCTAGTTGCACTAATGAACGGTGAAATGGGAGTGAGCAGCGAAGTAGGCGCCGGCTCAACCTTTTGGGTCACCCTCCCACTTGAGCGGCAGATATCTTTAAAGGATACGACAACACTAGCGCACAGCTAAACATTATCTGCAACGCGAAATTTGCGAGCGAGCGGCGTTCAATTCAATTAGTGCGTCTCTTCCATTTGAGAACATTGTTTAACTAATCAGGAACAGTGTTCGGCCTGACCACGTCAGGGTCATCACAATGAACGAGGTGAAAAAAATGAGTACGATACGCAATATTTCCATGATGCTGGCAATGGCTGCTGGTGTGGCTTCTTCCCTTCCAGCTAACGCCGATGAATGTATTACCCGACAAACCTTTGTGACCCCAGCCCAGACTATTCAGGTAGTGCCACAGTCGATTCTAATGCCAACTACATTTATGCCTACGTCGACCGTGAAGACCACGAAAACAACTGTAACCACAACAAGTCCAAACGCCATGCTTGAGCCAACCTTCTTGAGCACGCCAGAAACAACTTCCCGAACCATAATGATGATGGGATCGGCTCCAGCTAGTTCTTCCAGCTCAACGGTAACTACACTCGACTCGACGCCATTTCCAGTGTATGGAAACCGTCTTGCCGCGATGAGAGAGCAAATTGATAGATCGGCAGCGAACGGCTGGATCAATTCCATTCAAGCTGAGAACCTTCGAACCGAAGCTTCGAGACTTGGCCTGATTATCGCGAATCGCAATTCGGGACTGGCTGACACAGACTCGCTTGAACGTAGTTTGACTAGTTTGAATCTGTCCATTCAAGACGCTATGAAGGCAAATGGCAGTACAGCCGGTCTAAATACTCGCCTCTATTAACCTGTCTATGTGCCGGCAGGGATGCCGGCGCTCCCAGGTTTTGTTCGAACTGCGAGCGCAACACATTGCATCAAAAAATAGTGGTGGTCTCTCTAAATCTGATACCGGTCGCTAGCATGTGCAAAAACGCGAGAACCTCCGAACAAAAAACAACCTGCAAACGCAGGTTGTTTCTTTGTGCTTCCAATCAGTTCTTTACTGAACTTCTACATCGATAACATCGTCTCCACCACTTCCGGCCTGTGCACCGGCGTAGCCATTGTTTCCATTTCCGTTATGGAAGTGCCCATTCTCTTGTGGGCGGAAATCATGATTTGCCTGCGCATTTGGATTGAACGTGGATTGATTTGCAGTTGCACTGACTCTTGCCTCTTGCTGTAACAACGTCGCCACCTTCTCCAGTTCCTCAAGCAACGGTTTCAAGGTCGCCGAGTCTGCACGTTGCTGTGACTTGTTTCTGATCTCGGAGATCAGAGTTTCAGCCTTTGATTTGTTGGTTGAGTTGACATTACCCAATTCTTGAAGTTGCTTTTCAATCATGTAGCAGAGTTGATCCGCCTTATTCCGAACGTCAGCATCTTCTTTCATCTTCAAGTCTTCTGCGGCATTAGCTTGTGCCTCTTTTACAAGACGATCGATATCTTCTTTAGACAAATTGGTGCTAGCCGTGATCGTGATCTTTTGTTCACTTCCACTGCCCTTGTCCTTCGCCGCGACGTGCAGAATGCCATTGGCATCAATGTCAAACGACACTTCGATTTGAGGCACTCCCCGCGGTGCAGGTCTGATTCCTTCTAGTTTGAAATTGCCTAGCACTTTGTTTGCTCGAGCCATAGCCCTTTCGCCTTGGAAGATTTGCACATCCACTCCAGCCTGATTATCATCGGCAGTAGAGAAGATTTCGGATTTGTGGGTCGGGATTGTTGTGTTGCGTTCAACTAGTTTTGTGAACACACCTCCCATAGTCTCAATACCGAGCGAAAGCGGAGTCACGTCCAACAATACAACGTCTTTAACGTCACCACCGAGAACCCCCGCTTGAATGGCAGCACCGATTGCCACTACTTCGTCTGGATTCACACTTTGATTGGGCTCTTTTCCACCGGTCAAACTCTTAACGAGATCTTGCACGGCAGGAATTCTAGTCGAACCGCCAACCAAGACTACTTCCTCCAGTTCCTTCAAACTCAATTTTGCGTCTTCCAATGCTTGCACCACAGGCTTGCGGCATCGTTCAACCAAATGTTTAGTTAACTCGTTGAATTTTGCACGAGTCAAGCGAGTATCCAAATGCTTGGGACCGTTTGCATTAGCCGTGATGAATGGAAGCGATACCGTTGTCTCGATTACTGAGGACAATTCAATCTTCGCTTTCTCTGCGGCTTCCGTGAGACGCTGCAATGCTTGCGGGTCGGTCCGCAAATCAATGCCTTCGGACTTCTTGAATTCGTCAGCAAGCCAGGCAACAATACAATGATCGAAATCATCGCCACCTAAGTGCGAGTCACCATTGGTCGATCTAACCTCGAACACACCATCTCCAACTTCAAGAATCGAGACGTCGAAGGTTCCACCCCCCAGGTCGAAGACCAAAACCGTTTCGTTTGTCTTCTTCTCTATGCCATAGGCAAGCGCCGCTGCAGTCGGCTCGTTTATTATTCGAAGCACATCCAGGCCAGCGATTGCACCAGCATTCTTTGTAGCTTGGCGTTGTGAATCATTGAAATAGGCAGGCACTGTGATTACTGCTGCGGATACTTTTTCGCCTAAATACTTTTCCGCGTCTTCCTTCAACTTGCGCAGCACCATTGCGGAAATTTCTTCCGGCGTGTATTCCTTGCCTTGAATGGAAACCTTGCAGCTGCCATCTGCACCTTCTCTTACCTTATAAGAGACTGTTTTCATCTCCTCGCCGACTTCGTCAAACCTGCGTCCGATGAAGCGCTTAATTGAATAAACGGTGCTCTCTGGATTCAGTACGGACTGGCGCCGGGCCAATTGCCCCGTCAGCCGCTCGCCCGCTTTCGTGAATGCGACAATCGAAGGTGTTGTTCGAGCACCCTCAGTGTTGGCTATGACTATCGGCTTGCCGCCTTCCATGACAGCTACTACCGAGTTAGTTGTGCCAAGATCAATACCTACTGCTTTTGTCATGGACATCCTCCTGTGGGGCGAGTCTAACCAGCCCAAGATACTGTGCGAAAGCTTTTCGAACTCTCTTGAATTCAATATACTCAAGTCCGAAAGTAGGTTCGGAGAAAATATACTTTTTCTTTAACGTCTGCGAAGCTTCAGACCGAAAAACTCTCAAACGTGCTACCAACACTAGTTACGGGAGTTGATTCGTTTGAGCATGGGAAAGTAGCACTAAAGACGACAAGCAGGAGTCTGCCTATCCCACTTGTAAACAGGCCTCGTGTGTGCACCAGCTAGCGATTGCGAGTTTTGTAAAAGATATTTGCCAATTCGGTTATGACGTTGTAGACTATAAGGTACTACGATGACTTTCAAATAATTACCGTCCTAAATCAGGGAACTATTTGAATCCAAAGCACATCTGAGGAAAAACTATAAGACCAATCAAAAATATTCGAGATCGATCGAGGGATCCAATTCTCTTACTAGTTTTCACAATGTTCACAAACAGAGTTTATAACAGTCCGAAATTCTGAGATCAGCACCGTATTTGGTGCCTCAAAAATATGGCGGAGAATTCCAAATGACAGCAACATTCGATGAGGTTCAAACCATGTCCTACGAAACAGAAAGACCGAAGAAAAGCAACCGCGGATTCGCTTCCATGAATAAGGATGAACAGAGACAAATCGCTAGTATGGGCGGGAAAGCCGCACATGCTCGGGGTACCGCTCATGAGTTCACTTCAGCTGAAGCAGCCGAGGCTGGCAGAAAAGGCGGTCAAAGCCGTGGACGCAGCCGAGCCGCCCGTTTGACCAACGAAACGGAACAACAACCTGGGATGAGCAGCTAAGTACTGCTGCTCGGCGCTTCAATGGCTTTCAAAGTCGTTTGAGTGCACTTCAAGCAACTTTCACCGACGTAGGTACGCTCGCACACAGCGCATACTGACGTCGGTTTTGCTGTTCTTTGACTGAAAGGAGTAGAGATCTTCGATTGCAACCCACTATTCTTTTCTTTTATATCTAGGGCTCGTTGATAACAAAGCTGCGCCTGCTCGACGTTTTTCTGCTTGTGATATAGCGCGGCTAAATTCATCACGATCTCGCCGACGTCATTATGATCGTGCCCAAGTTCGCCTTCAAATATATTCAGCACACGCTTGCCTAGAGCCTCAGCTTCAGTATATTTACCCTGCTCGTAGTAGACGCCGGCCAATCCCTTTAGACTCTGCGCGGTGTTCAGACTGTCGTATCCGCAGTACTTTTCCTTAATTTTAATCGCATCCCAGTAAACGTTTTGAGCCTGACTGTACTTTCGCTGACCACAACAGGCAGAGGCCAGCCCGTCCAGCGTCGTAGCCAACCTTGGGTCGCCCTCGCCGTCGAATTCTACAATTTGCAGCGCAGCAAACCATAGCGACTCCGCATCAGGATAATCACCTGCCTTCGTCGCCTTTTCAGCCAAATCTTTATAGTGATCCCAGTCGCTTTCCACTCGTAAGCCGCCACCATAACGGTCCCATGACAATTTATCCCCGCCCCACCCTCCTCTCAAACGGATCAGTGTGTCGGCTTGGCCGAATAAACGTGACAGGTTGAAGCAAAAGATCCATTAAATTATTGGCTCAGGTATACCTAACAGGAGCTCCCCATTATCTTGATTAAGGAATGAACTGAACTTCAAATGCACCAGCCAAAGCAGCTCGCTTGTGCGGATCGATCAAGGGCGATGGAGAAAACACCACCCGCGATATCGCTACGACTCCTTCTAACTACGCAATGAACTATTTATTAGTATTTTACGTTGCAGTAAAATAGTAAGTATGGCTAAACCGTCTTCAATATCAGTCCGTGAGCTGCCACTTTTCCCTTTGCCCGAAGTGGTCCTTTTTCCAGAAAGGCCAATGCCACTGCACATCTTCGAGCCCAGATATAAGTTGATGGTGAACACGATCCTCGACGGCGACAAGAGCTTTGGTATGTTACTTTGGGACCCGGTAAACGGGGAGCCTGCCAACGTCGGCTGCAGCGCAGAAATCACTGATTTTAGACGACTTGCAGATGGGCGGCTAAACATTATGACCGTCGGTCGAAAGCGCTTTAAAGTGCTCGAATACATACAAGAAAAGCCATATCGAATCGGCTTGGTCGAGTGGATCGAAGATTACCAGCCCGAAACCGACCTAACCGCGCTGTCAGAAGAAGTCTCACAACTCCTGAAAGACATTGCTTACCTGTTGGCAAAGTTAACGGACAAAACAGTCGAACTGCCTGAAAACCTACCGGACGCACCCGTAAATCTGTCTTTCTGGGTGGCCAGCAATTTGTACGATCTCGCCTCCGAACAGCAAAGTTTGCTGGAATTACAAGACACAAGTCTCCGACTAAAGAGAGAGGTTGAAATTCTGTCGGCCAGTCGCAATCAACTAGCGGCTAGAACTGCCCTGAAGGATGCGGTCGGCTGAGCACTACATGTGGTACTAGTGCGCGGGTGAAGCTACCGGTGCAAATGCTGGTGGAGCCGACGATGCACTTGGTGCAGCTGGAGTCGCCCCTGAAGCTGAAGTCGCCGATGCGGTTGATCCAGTATTTATTTTCAGTGCGCTTATATTTTGCTGTATCAGTTGCTTACTTTTGGCTGGAGGATTACATTCCAGTGCTTTTGTATAAGCCGCGATTGCTTCTGGCGCTTTGTTCTGATGTTTGTAAACGCTGCCAAGGTTGCTCCAACTCTCCCAGATATTGGGCTTCAGTTCGATAGACTTTTTCAGCGCTTCAGACGCTAAATCCAGTTCATTGTTCTTCTTATATGTCAGCCCCAAATTATTGAAGAAGTTGTAGTCGTAAGGATAAGTGGCAATAGCTTGCTTGTATTTTGCGATGGCTTGCTCATATTTGGAGGATCTATAAAGGACAATGCCCTGGTTAAAAGAAACATTTGCCTGGTCCCACTTTGCCGATTCGCCTTTGCCAGGAAAGAGAGGTCCCTCCGCCAATACTGGTCCGACCCCAAGCATGAGGATGGCGGCAGCGGCAAACAGGTGCTGCATTTTCATTCGATTCCACACTCCCTTAAAACTCCCAACAATGCTATGTACCACAAAAGGGATTCGGATCGCATGGGGCAAACATTTGGTTTACCACCCAACATTTGTTAAACTACTGGCCGGCCAGTGCAATCCTTAGTGGAGTTCAAAGATCATGTCGAACGCAATAACCATTATGGAGCGTTTGCTCGGCGAGGAATCAATCCAATCGAATGAGCACGTTATTGAAACGGCTTCGCGTCACGTGTCGAACGTCGAGTCGAGATTCAGTGATAGCTTTGACGGACTAGTTAAAGAAATTAGCAGCACATGGGGTCTGCCTCAATTCAATAGCACGGTGCCTGGCACTGGTGATGAAGTTGAAGGAAATGAAGAAGATCGTGATGAACAGGCTACTACCCATGGTGGCAATGGTTCCGAACAATCCGAAGGTGAACGTAAGAAGCTGAAACTGCGCAACGTCGTGCCACCTTGGAGCAACGGCAAAAGCAAGAGTGGCGGCAAGTGCAAAGCTCTAAGACTTTCATATTGGAAGCGTTCCAATTTAATTGGTTATGTAGTGCTTCGAGCTGAATTTGACACGGTGAAAAATGTGCCGATTACATATGATCTAATTCTTGGTGCGCGACGACGCGGTCAAGAAGCGAGCAGAAATATTCAACATCTTAAACAAGCTAAAGGTAGCTGGTTTAGACCATTCATCAATTGGCTATTTGGCCGCTAACAGTTCAGCTAACTAAAAAAAACCAAATCCTAAATTGCTAGCGCGGCTCGCTTTAGATTTTGCCCCAGATCTGAGGCCGCCCGATTGCCGATTGCTCAAACTTTTGACTGGAAGCAGCCTGCAGCAAGCATCTCATTCGAATCGCTTTTTACCCTTGGAGGCGATGTTTGCTCATCGTCGACACTTGACTTTCAATTATTTACGCAAAAATGTGAAAAGTTTTTCCAAAAACTCAACTCAGCGCTTATCATCGCTCCAATCAAGAAGCAGTCATAGAGCCATCTTTTGCTGAACAGATCACCTGAGAAAATTATAAAGGACATGAACATATCGAAACCTGGATTACGTCGAAAATTACTTGTGGGAGTTTTGACAGCGATAAGCTTAGCCATTCCGACAGCATCAAATGCGCAAAATTTGGTGGAATCTCGCACCACTGTTATAAGCGCCTGTGGAAAATTGTTCTCGATCGACTCTAATGCAGCTGGCATGAGCGCTGAACAACGAGCTTCGATCGTCCAGAAGAATCTGGACAACGCTCTCATAGCCGCCAAACATCGCTTTCCTGATACAGTTAAAGTATCGATGATGAATAGAAATCCAATCGTCACCGTAGACAACTTCTATGTTGTAACTGCTGACGGAAACAGTGCAGCTAGAGCTGGAATGAGTCAAATGGGTCTGGCTCAAAAATGGGCGGACAGTATCAAATTCTGTTTAGCTGACGCGAACGCCATCAACAACTACTTGTCTATGTTAACCGGCAAGTATGCCACCACTAGCAGCAAAGAGACAGCCAGTCTGACGATCAATAAGGATGTTGCTGTGGCTCCAGCCGGGATGAATTTCCCCATTCAGCTATCCAATGCATTGGCTCTGGATGCCGCTCGAGTCGGAGATACAATACAAGGCGTTCTAAGCACAGATGTTCCACTCGGTCCTAACTTCACAAGTTATTTACCGGCAGGCACCGTAGCTCTCGGTCAGTTAATTCCAGCTGCTCCATTCAACCCCAACAACTTTGCTGGTAAAAATGCACTGACAATCGCCTTTTACGCTTTCCGCACACCGGACGGCAAGGACATTCCAATTCACGGACACATTTATGGTGGCGTGGATTCTTGGCACTATGTTAGCGTCAACCCAATCGTGCCTAACTGCTGTGGCGATACAAAAACCAAAGTAGAACTTCGTCAACCAGACGGCAACATCCAAACCGTGTCTTTGACCGGAGTTAAAGGTGAAATTGGCGGTGCCTGGAGAGGCCTGCCTGTGGATCAACTAACCGCCGAAGGTTTCCACAGAATGCTGCTCACCGACAATAGCGGAATGATTATCCCAGCTGGCGCACCAATGTTCCTGCAATTGAACGCAACGACAACCATCGCGGTGAACACAGCCACATCCGCAAGAACCACTAACATGGTCAGCAGTGTTGGTATTGGAATGTAGGCAAGAGTGTGATCGGAACAGGCAAGTTTGCCGTTCCAAAACCCTAAAATTTAAAGAGGAATTGAGAAATGAACACACCTAATCACAAGGGATCAGAGAGGATCCTGGCGCTGTTGTCAGTGATAGCCTTATCTGGCACAGTTCCTGCATTCGCAGGATTCTCACTGGGCAATGCCGTAACTTTAGGCAGCCGACCGGCTTTCCGAATCTCTGCCAGTGCTGATGGTTTTTCCCCAGAGAAAAGGGCATGGCTGGCACAAGATGCATTGGATAATGCCCTCGTATTGTCAACAGACAAGTCACCATCCGCGGTATCAGTAGAACGCAGAAATGGTGCAGTTATTGTTGCACTGGGCGGTCGCAAGGTGGCCACTGTCGATGCAGGAAGCGCACGCAATGCCAGGATGAGCGTCAATGACTTGGCGAATCAGTGGGCTGACAGCATCAAAAACTTCTTGGGCACCGACAAAGCGGCCGACTATATCGCCACCTTGAAGAGTCCAAATCAACTAGGCGCAAGCATCGCAGTCGTGGAAAAAAGACTCTATGCACCGGCGGGTACAGTCATGCCTGTAACCTTTACTGAAGCGCTCAGTAGCGAAACTGCTGTAAAAGGACAACGAATCGAAGCCAAGATCAGTCAAGACGTTCCATTGGGCGGATACATAATTCCATCCGGCTCACTTGTCCGGGGCGAATTAGTGGAAACGACTCCCGGCACACTATCAGTAACTTTCAGTAGTCTGCGAACCACAAAGGGTACTGAAATGCCGATTAGTGCCACCGCTTCGGAGACATATCTAGTGCAATCATCTGGTCCTCATCCAGTTTGCACGATCGGAATTCCAGCAGACCCACAAGCCAACGCCCGCATTCCGGCTAACATCGGCATCGGCACGGTCGGCGGCCCAGGCAGCACCACCTTAGCCTTACAGCGGGGAAGCAGCCGAGTAATTGCTGTCGGTCAACCGTTTAACGTCGTGCTCGACACAGTGACACCAATTGCCGCCGTTACGCGCTCAACAGCAATGTAATCAGCGTCAACTTAATTGATTTAAAAGAGGTTCGGCTCAAGCCGGACCTCTTTTATGCAAGGCGGCAAAAAGTCCGTCGATATCACCTGTAGTGCAAACCGAGATCAATGACTAGCGTCTTTGATCTTCTTCTCAGCCGAAACTGTTTTAAGTTCTTCAGTCTTGTCCACAGACTTCGTGCTTGCCATAGAAGTCCCTGTAGTTTTGGCTTCTGTTTTGGCTTCCGTTTTAATCGTCTCCGTTTTACTTGATTCGGATTTAGCAGTTTCAACTTTGTTCGTTTCTGTTTTGGTTTCACCGGCTATTGGCGCTGGTTTCATCGACTGAAGCTTGGTTTCAATGCGCGTCAACTCTTCTGGCTTATTTTGTTTTTTAAGAACATTCATATAAGCCTCAAGCAATTTCACCATCTGCGGAGAGCCAGAATCATTCATCTTCGCGTCTATAGTTTTGCTCAACACATCGGCGGCATCAGAGTAGTTGCCTGCCTCGTAGTGGGCTTTGGATAATTCCAGAGCAGCAGTAATAGTTTCGGGACTATCGAGACCGAGTTTTCTCGAACGTTGAGTGTATACCTGTTGAAAATAGTTATAGGACTCGGAGTATTTCTTTTGATCAAAGCAAATTTGACCTAACTTCTCTAAGGTCGGCACCAATTCATAGGTGCCCGCACCAAAACGCTTCAACTCAGTGGTAAGAACTGCGTGGTAATAAGTTTCCGCGCCGGCTAAGTCACCACGTTTTCGCATCAATTCCGCGATCACGCCCATAATTTTAGTCACGGCCGGATCTTTGTTGCCCCAGATTCGTTCGCGAATCAGGAGCGAACGGCGATAAAGCTGCTCAGCTTCAGAACTCTTACCAGCTTTTTGTTTTTGCACGGCCAAATCAAAGAGTCGGTTGGACTCTTTACCGGCGTCTCGAACCATAATGCGAGGATCGATCGGGTCGCCATTCTTATCGGTGTTAGCAAATAAATTACTGGAGCCGGCAGCGCTGCCCGTACCGCCGGATGCGGCATCTGTAACGCCGCCTAACTGTTTGTTGAGCGCGCCGTAAACATTGTTGAGACTGTTGGAAGCACCGCCTGCGTTGCGGTGTAATCCAGCCCCCATAGTAGCGCTCATCGCATGAGCCGCTCCCATTTCAGAAATACCTTGGGCCAAACTTGGCACCGCCGAGCTCAATACGATCATCGTGCTCCAAGCTGCTGCACGCGGCAATTTCGATAGACTCATTGCGATAACACTCCTGCACCATACTAATCCGCGGGCATCACCCTCTCTTAGTTTACCCTTTGTGCCAGATGAAGTACCGCTCGCATCAGTCAGGATTGCTTCGTCAGAACACTTACAATGCCTTTAGGTGAACGACCCCTTGATCTTGGACACGCGTACATAGGTAGGAAGCCACATAAAGACCAGCTGCAATAAGCACTAAGCTATTAATGCCGAGGAAATTTGACAGATATTCCAGCATAGCGCCAGCCACGGCGCCCAAAAGGTTAAATGCAAACGCTCGGTCTGGAGCTGGCACGTTTTTGAACGAAGACGCGAAGATTATGCCGGCAAGAAACATCGGAAATATAGTTGCCGTTGAAACTACTATCTGACCGGCGATGCCAACCATCGAAGAAAGAATTTGATGGGTAGGCAATGAGTAACTAATCACAAGTGAAAGAATGAGCAGTCCATACAATAGTCCTAACTTTGAGGTAACCCTGTCGTCAAGCTTAATGACAATATAATTGGCGGCAAGAATCATAATAAGCACGCCGTTTATGACGATAGCCGAGGTATACCAAGTTGAGCCGAACAAGAGCGATAACCTTGTGATCGATTGCAACTCAAGTAGTAAGAAAGCGGCGCCAAGAAAGAACATCTGCCAGGAACTAGGCGGTGTTGGAGCGAACAAAACTTTCCTGGCCGCAATCATGCTCAAAACGACAATCACAAATACAACCATCAAGTAAGGCACATCCACGATCACTGGTGAAACATACACGAAAGGCCAATCATCGGTGAGAATGCGAGCTGAATTATTCAGCGAAAGCTCCTGAAGAGCGAACGGCGCAATTATTGCGGGATCGATTTTAAGCGCCCGTTTTTCTACCATTGGTCCTGAAATAAAAATCTGCCATGCCAGTTCCGGATTTGTTTGATCAACCACGACTAACGGCGGATAATTAGCAGCGGCATTAATTGTGGAGAATAGGCGTTGAGTCAGCCACGGTCTGGATTGGCAAAATGACACGATCATCAATCCCTCTGGATTGAGCAATTGCAATGCACGTTGCATGCTGTCTTTGGTGTACACATAATTGTCTAATCGGACCGAACCACCTTGTCCCGTAATTGTGTGGGAGTCTAGTCCAGCGAAAAGGATCATGTCGTAGTGCTTGTCGCACTTGTTCAAGAAATCGCGCGCATCGTCGCAAATGCGGTTGACTTTAGAGGACGCATACGGGTTCTCCGGGTGTCTTGTTTGACCAAGAGAGAGAATTACAGGATCAATATCAACGGCGTCGATTTGCTCAGCACCATTGCGCAATGCGGCTGCAACATCATTGCCTGAGCCTGCGCCCAGAATCAGAACTGTAGATGGCTTTTTTAGCTTGTAAGGCAAATTATAGTGCCTGGAGTGTTCTTCAAGCTTGTCTCTCAGCTCCTTGGGCATTTTCGGGTTATTGAGATTGGTTGGTCTGAGATCAAGAGCATATTGATAGAAAGATCCATTAGTGCCAATTACAATGCCTTGATTAGACCTCCAAGCAGAATCTTCGGCTTTTGTACCTACCGAAAATGGCGTCACACTCAACTTTTGGTATGGCGACCAAAAAATGACCTCGCCTGGCGAAGTCATCGGCATGAACGCTAACACTAAAGTGACTGCCAGAGGCAGCAGTGTCAGCCACCATTTTGCCTTGGCATAATAAGCGATTAGCAAGGCAGCTGGAATCAAAAGAAACCAGGGAGGCAAGCCGGCGAACGTTAAAGCTGAAAAAAGCAAGCTTCCAGCAATCGAACCTGCAATGTTGACGGAATAGGCTGTTAGAGGAGGGATATCGATGAACAATTGACCGAGCCTTGAGCCGAGGCAAACCATTGTGGCAAAAGATCCTGACAAAACAACTATTAGGATCAATGTAAAAAGAGCAACATAGATCCACAGCCATGGTCCAACGAAGACGGACGGGTCTGACCACTGCCACACGCCAATGGATGGAAAAAAGAACTTATCGAAACCAATTATTACACCAAGTTTTAGGAGGGCAACAAATTGCATAATCGCTAATGGTGCTAGTCGAAAGTAATTCTGATTTTTTTGGCAAGCGAATCCGACTCCTAAACCGACAAAACAAGTAACGAGCGGAAAAGTTTTAAATACAGTAAATGCCAGAAAATCTGCCGATATCCAGCGAATAACAAGAAGCTCGAAGTAAAGAGCAACAGCGCTCAGCAAAAATAATTCAGCCAGCTCTCTTTTATTATTCTGAGTTTCCACTGGCAAGGAATGTGTGCCCCATATGTTGACGCGGCCAACTACGCCGAAAGCGTTCGCGGAGGCTAGGGAATATTATCATTTATTGAAGCCGTCCGGCAAAGTTTACGGCGTTTCCGCCCCTCTTCATCGTCGTCATTAAAGCCTCGACAGCCTGGGCAAATAATTCCTCGACGACCTCTCCGTTGTCTGGAAACGAAGCGGCGCCCACACTTACAGTAATGACGAGAGTGGCCTGCCACTGCTGCTGCACGGCGAACTGCTCCATCTTGGTGCGGATACGCTCAGCAGCCACTTCCGCACCTGCAACTGGGGTTTCGGGCAAAATAATGCCGAAACAATCCTCGCGGCACCGCCCAGGGATATCAACATCTCTGATTGAACTCAAGATCATTTTGGCCACTGCTTCGACGACAGTAGTTTTGGTTTCAATGCTGCTTTTGAGGGCAATCCGCTCAAGGTCGTCTATGCCAACCAGACAAATTGAAAGCGGACGTTTGTAGCGTCTGGCCCGCTGAATTTCATAATTCAGGCGCTTGTAGAACGAATTAAAACTCGAAGACAGTGAAGTCAAGTCAAGTAACGCCCGACGCTCCAATTCCGCGTCCGTCACCCCGGGTCCCTCGACTTCCCGATTAGCCAGCAATTTCGATTCTTCGCGGGGAATATCGAACTCCGGCAGCTCTCCGCCAGACCATGGAAACTGAGCATTCTTGCTGCGCAATTCAGCCAGGCGTTGGTGAAACAAAGCCTCCTTGGCCTTGTTCTGGAACTGATCTTTTCGGGGGTCATTGTACATAAGTAGATTTCATATACCAGCCGCAATGGCTAGCTAAACTTTGCTTCCGTCGAGCCTCACCAAATGCGATACTAATGGCGTGGCTTTTCAGACATTACGATATTCAATAACCTTGATCTTGGCACAAGGCTGCTTGATATGATCCACATGCATTTGGTTCAATAGGCGTCCAGCACGTGGTTTCGTCCACTAAGAAGTTCAAACAACGTTTTGCGGTGTGGTTTCTCGAAGGCATGCGAGACTCACCACGTCGCGGCGCAGATGAGAGCAGAAACGAGCAAGACAGCTGGTACAAGGTCATGTGTCTGACCGGTGTTGACTACTTTTCTTCCTTGGGCTACGCGCCAGGAATTGCTTTCATAGCAGCCGGTGTGCTATCGCCGGTGGCAACAATATTTTTGGTCCTCTTAACCTTGCTAGGAGCTTTGCCCGTTTACAGCAAGGTGGCTGCCAAAAGTCCGCACGGGCAAGGCAGCATATCCATGCTCGAACATCTGATGCCAGGCTGGATTGGCAAGGTGTTCGTGCTCTGCTTGCTGGGCTTTGCCGCCACAGATTTCATCATTACAATTACTCTTTCAGCTGCCGACGCCACAACCCACTTGGTGCAAAATCCATGGGTGCCGATGTATATGCAACATCGGATGATTTTAACTTTCTTTATGCTAGCGGTTTTGGGCGGCATATATTTGAAGGGATTTCGCGAAGCGATCGGCGTTTCGGTAGTGCTGGTCAGTCTTTATCTCACGCTCAATGCCGTTGTGGTGGGTGTTGCTTTGATCGAAGTAGCGAGGCAACCATGGCTAGTGCACAACTGGCAAAACCTTGTTTGGCACGACGACCATGTCAACGGATCTGTTTTTCGATTGCTGGCTTATTCCTGTCTTTTCTTTCCGAAATTAGCCCTTGGTATGTCCGGCTTTGAAACCGGCGTAGCGGTTATGCCGCATATCAAGGGCGATCCTAACGACGACCCAGTTCATCCGCGCGGCCGCATTCGCTATGCGCGTTGGTTGTTGCGCACAGCAGCCGCGATCATGAGCCTGTTTTTGATTTCAACTAGTTTCGTCACTACAGTCTTGATTCCGCAAGTGCTCTTTCAACCAGGTGAAGCAGCTAACGGTCGAGCTCTTGCCTATTTAGCGCACATCTATCTTGGGCACCAGTTTGGCACTGTCTATGACATCAGCACCATCCTCATTCTTTGGTTCGCCGGCGCTTCTGCCATGGCCGGATTGCTAAGCCTCGTGCCACGCTACCTGCCCAGATACGGAATGGCTCCCGAGTGGGCCCGAGCCACTCGGCCACTGGTCGTCTTTTTCACGCTCGTCGCTTTCGCTGTAACTTGGCTATTTAATGCAGAAGTGGACGCCCAAGCTGGTGCTTACGCAACAGGTGTGCTGGTGATCATGACCTCTGCCGCAATCGCTTGCACCTTGAGCGTCTGGCAAAAGAAAAAGGGTCAACGAGTATTTTTCTTCTTGATCACCATCGTCTTTGTTTATACGACCATAGTTAATTCCATCGAAAGACCAGATGGCATCAAGATTGCATCCTTTTTCATATTGGTCATGCTAATCAGTTCGCTGGTATCACGGGTGAGGCGCTCAACAGAACTGCGTGTCAAAAAAGTGGTTCTCGACGATATGGCAGATCAATTCATTATGGAGGCGAGCAAGAAAGTGGTTCGCTTGCTGGCACACCGCCCAGGTGGACCTTCCGACTATGCCACCAAAGCGGCTGAATGCGTCAAGTTGCATAACATTCCGGAAGATCAAATCATATTTCTGGAAATCAGCGTCAGCGACGCGTCAGACTTCGACGATGAAATTCTGTCTGTGACTGGATGTATGGAAGGGCCGTATAAAATATTGCGCTGCGAAAGTCCAGCGGTACCAAATGCGATGGCGGCCCTTATGCTCTTCATCAGGGACAAAACGCATAAGCAACCGCACGTTTACCTTGGCTGGACTGAAGGAAATCCAATCATGTACATTCTAAAATACTTGTTTATCGGTGAAGGCGAGACAGCTCCGCTGGCACGCGAGATTCTCAGAGAGATCGAACACGATCCGGCAAAGCGTCCGCGTGTGCACGTCGGTTAAGCACGACCAACTTTTACACCTGAGACGAAAACGTGTCTGATTTCCAAAGTAGCCTTATCCCACACGACCAGGTCGGCACACTTACCAGGCGCAATTTCACCGAGCTTGTCTGACCAGCCCATCGCCTGTGCTGGGTTAAAAGTAGCCATGCGAATGGCGGCAGCAAAGGAGGCGACCTTCCATGCGACAACGTTTTTAACGGCCTGATTCAAATCAATTGAAGAGCCGACCAGCCCACCACCAGTCGTACCTATTTGTGCCGCATCGGTGACAAGTATGACCTTATCCACTCCCTTGGCTTTGAGCAAAAGTTTGATCGCCGGAACATCGACGTGGAGACCATCGCAGATCACACAACATGTGACTCGATCATCCAACAATGCTGCGGTCACCGCTCCTGGTGCGCGGTGATGCAGTGGAGGCAAAGCATTATAAGTGTGCGTCATCATCCTCACACCTCGATCAAAAGCCAGTTGCGCTTCTTCGAAGGTAGCATTTGAGTGGCCCAGCGAGGCAATGACACCCTTTGACTGCAAAAGTTTGAGGCTCTCATCACTTGGGTCAGCCTCAGGTGCGACGGTCATCATGCTCACTGTGGGCGTGGCCAATTGTTCGATAAGAGCCTTCGAAAGCGGTTTGATCCACTCGGGAGGATGCACTCCGGGTCGCTGAGGCGAGAGACATGGGCCCTCCAGATGCACTCCCGGCAAACGCGCTGCACAACCGTTCACCACACCAAACATATGGCCCATGCCTGTTGAGCCAACACCTTTGGATCGCAAAAACTCGACATTCTTTAGGATGTGTTTGACATCTGCGGTGATTAGCGTGGGCAAGAATGTGGTCACACCAGAGTTAACCAGCTGACGACAAAGGGCAGCGAGGTCCTCGATTGTCGGATCGCCCCAGAAATTGCAATCTGGTCCGCCGTTTAGCTGCAAATCAATTAGACCCGGTGTCACATAACATCCGCTGACGTCCAATTTCTCTACTTTTGTTGCACTGGGGTCTAACGGTCCTATTACTTGGATCACGCCGTCGTCTACAATCAGATCAGTAAACCGCTCCTCAAGTGGAGTGATTATGGTGCCGCCGATGAGAGCCAGTTGATTCATACTAAAATTTGACTTCTGCTTGCATAATCGATGAAATTTCTATAATATTTCACGATGGTTGGTGCCCGGATGTTTAGTTACTTGTGCTGTTTCGATTGGTTAGACTGAACTCTGGGAATATTACTGTTTGAAATGGCGTGACAACAAGGCCTTGGAGCCAATGCCCGAAGAAGAAAAGAAAGCCACCGGAAACGGAAACCTCATGGAGCGCGTAGTCGAGCTTCAGGATGAGCTTCTACAGTCGCAAGAAAGGAATCTTCTTTTATCAGCGCAGACTCGAGAATTAGAGCGCATCGCTCGCGATTCTGAAGATATGAAGGCTGAACTAACAGCGCAAGGATTACTGCTGACTGATAAAAGTCGGGAAAACAAACATCTTCATCAGGAGCTTTCTCGGGTGACTGGTGTATTGGATGTCAAACTAAATGAAGTCGAGGAATTGCGCGCCGCAGTTTCTGAATTACAGAATCAGCTCAGGATGCGTGAGTCAGAACGTGACTTGCTAGCAGTTATGCTCAACGAAGCTGAGAATGCACAGCGTCGCGCTGAAGAAACCTATATAAATGTGGCAAAAGATCAGCAACAAAATAATACTGGCTGGTTGCGTCCGTTCAAACCAAAGAAATAAGCGCAGTTTTAACTCGCCCAGGCACTGCTCAATGAAATGGAGCGCGGCTATTCTAGCCGCCCCTATTTAGTAGTCGCCTTGATCCGCCTTCATCAAGAGATAGGTCCCGGACTCATTTCATTAGCACCATATCTGGTACTGAATGCGAAATTCAAACCAGCCTAAGGCTTGCTGAAAGGACCAGGCGATGCCGCTGAACCACTGGCTGCAGCGCTGCTCGAGCCGCCTAAATTGAAGGCTGGGTCGACAGGGAAATCAGCTGGATTTGATGTACTGGATGTCTGCACATTTGGGTCGACGGTTCCCAGGGTAGAAGGACCTCTGCTGCCCATCTTGCCGCCAATAAATGACTGCACAATGCCACCAATACCGCTCAAATTGACATTAGTCTGCCGTCTGCCCAAGCCGAACAAAGTCTTCCTGGAGGAAATGCTGTCGCCCATCATGTCGCCCATGCCAATCTGAGTGCCGCCGATCAGTCCATGCTTTTTCTGATATTTGTTGCCAAGAAAGTTCACATCGGTTTGTTTACTGAACAAGCCATGCTCTTTCACATAGTGATCGCCAAGACGGTCTTGGATACCTTTCTGTTCGGTTAGTCCAAATAATCCATGGTGAATGGCAAAGCCATCACCGTAGCCATCTGTGATGTTGAAATTGTTGCCGTTGTACGCTTGAGCAGCCGACTGCATTGCCACTAAGACAGCTAGACTCACAGCAATGTTTAAACCTTTACTCACAGAACTTACCTCTAATATTGGCTCTAGATCTGAGGACAACTTGCAATACCAATTGTTCCCTTCTTACCCACCTTGCTAGAATCATGAGCCTTATCGTGGGCACAAATGGACATTGACTTGGATAACCTATCAAACGACCTACTGGCTGGAAATCGTCGGGCCCTGGCGCGGGCAATTAGCGTTGTAGAAGACGGGGGGCCGAACGCCACAAAACTGGTAAAAATGCTCTTCACACATTCTGGAAAGTCCCACCTCATAGGTATAACGGGCTCTCCGGGGGTGGGCAAATCAACTCTTGTCGACGCCCTCATCACTGAAATCCGCAAGGATGGACTAAAAGTCGGCGTTCTTGCCATCGATCCTTCCAGCCCATTCACGGGCGGCGCCATACTCGGCGATAGGATAAGGATGCAGGGGCACACACTCGACAAAAACGTCTTCATTCGTTCGATGGCAAATCACAATCACGCCGGCGGTGTGGCGTTGGCTACCTATGACGCCGTGAGAATGCTAGAGGCTTCAGGATACGATGTTGTTCTCATCGAAACAGTGGGAGTTGGTCAATCAGAGCTTGCTATCACTCAAACCGCCGATACGACTATCCTCGTTCTGATGCCGGGCTCAGGCGATGACATTCAGGCGATTAAGTCCGGAATTATGGAAGTAGGCGATATTTTCGTCGTCAACAAAGGTGATCTGCCTGGCGCTAATAAATCTGCCAGTGAAATCAGCAGCAGTCTTGAGTTGACGAACTTCGCTACGGCATGGCGACCACCAGTTATTACCGCAATTTCCGAGTCAGGGCAGGGTGTGGACAAGATCTGGCAATCGGCGCGCGAACACAGAACCTTCCTTCAAGAATCTGGACTGCTGGCTGAACGACGCAAATTTAAAATACAAGCTGAGCTGTCAGAACTCGTAGCAGCAATCGCCCGGGACAATTTAAAAGCGTCGATGGAAAATTCCCAGGAAGTGCAGAAGATCCTCGACCAGGTCGCATCTCATCAGCTGGATCCTCACACTGCGGCACAAGGGCTTGTGCACGATCTGTTCGGAACAAATAGTTGAATTACGACCTGGTACGGAGACCTTCGTTTCTTAGAACACCGCCGGTGGTATCGGAGCGGAAACTCTCGTCAGCATGTATCCACTCGGAATCGCAGGAGCTTGACTCCTGGTTTGGAGTGACTCCAAGAGAGAAAAGGCTTTCTCCGCTATCTTGCCCTTAAATTGATCGATGCCGGCTGAAAAGCTTTGCAACAGAGCAGATCCATCAAGCTTGCCGGAAACAAGTTCGACAGTCCGCACGGCGCTCACGCTTACAACTACTGCTTCTTCTGACTGGGGTCCAATTGTGCCGCAGCTCGCACCTTGTAGCGTTGGAGCTTGCGGGGCGTCTGTCATCGTTGCTGAAGCGACTGTTGGTTGTTGGTAAGTTGATGCCGCCGCTACTTGCTGCGCATTAGCATCTCGACAGTTAAGAGAGAGAATTAGGACCAAGGCAAAGCCAGCAGCAGACGCTGCTCCAGTCGTTGTTTTCATAGTAATAGTCCTGCGCTAAGTGAATTCGAAAAGTGAATTCTGGTGATAGTAAGTACATACATTGTGCCTAAAAACGCGGAGCCTGGATATGGTAAAAACCCTGAATGACAACTGGTCATCCAACTTGATCGCGGAAGGGAAGATGTCTCCAACAACACAATGATCATCAAGACCACTTGTCTACAAATTGATTTTGCGGACTTTTCGATGCCGGTTGGAGCCGACGCTCGCAGGTTCGTGTTCGCATTTTTCGATGCCGGCTGGAAGCCGGCGCTCTTAGGTACGTCCGATTTTGCTGACTCTTCTGAGCCGGCGCTCACTCCCAGGTAAGGACAAACCTAGGTTGATTGATTATCTTCGTCTGAGTTAGACGAGGTGAACGCCGCCGTCGACCTTAAGTTCCGCGCCGGTTATCCAGGCGTTTTGCGGGTCGGCCAAAAACACGATCGTACGCGCCACATCTTCCGGCTCCCCAGCACGACCAAGAGGATAGATCTTCTTACTCTTCTCTAAAATCTTGTCGGCGTTCTCGTGACCCATTAAATTGTCCAACATCGGAGTGTTTACTAGCGCAGGCAGAACAGCGTTAACGCGCACCTTATGTGGTGCCAGCTCGACCGCCAGCTCCCGTGTCAAGGAAAGCACTCCACCTTTGGACGCGGCGTAGGCGCTCGATGGCAGCCCTGGAAAGCTCTGCAACGCAAGCAATGAAGAGACATTTACAATCGATCCTGCAGTTTCGATTAAAGCACGCGCGGCAAATTTGCACATGAACCACGTGCCTTTCAAATTGATGTCGACAACATAGTCGAAATCTTCTTCGCTCATTTCAAGCAAACTGCCAGATTGAAATACACCAGCGTTGTTTATCAGGATGTCCAGCCGACCAAAAGCACCTAGAGTGTCACGAACAATTTTGTTAGCGTAACCTTCGCTGGAAACGTCTCCCGATGTGAATCGCAACTTTTCAGGCGGTTGACAGAGAGACTCAGAGGCACTTTTCAGTTTGCTCAAATCCCGGCCGACAATCATCACATGAGCGCCGCGTTCAAGCAGCATCTTGGCGGTCGCCAAACCGATACCNNGCCACCAAACCGTCCATTGAGAACTTCCTTTATTGCGCTTCGTTCTTGCCAGGAACAATTTTACGGCGCCAAAGGAAATATGCTGGAAGTCCAGAGAGGATTATTAATAGACCGAATCCACTGTATTGAGGTGAAGAGTACATCTGCCCAATCACAATAACGCTTGCGAAGAGGATGTAAAACAACGGCAGAAAAGGATAAGCGGGCACTTTGAAAGGTCTCTCGCGAGTCGGTTCTTTTTTTCGCAACATGATTAATGCCCCTACTGTGAGAATGTAAAAGAGCAATGCTGCAAAGACTACGTATTCAAGAAGGTTGCTATAAGTGCCGGTTGTCGTGAGGATGGCGGCCCAAATTCCCTGAATGATCAATCCAAATGTCGGCACTCCCTTATCGGAGTGGAGAATGGCAGCTTTTTTGAAGAAGAGCCCATCTTTTGCCATCGCATAATAGGCGCGGGGCCCGGACAAAATGCAGCCGTTCAATGCACCAAAGGTGGAGACCATAATAGCCGCCGCCATGATCTGAGCTCCATATTGCCCGAATAGAATTTGCGCAACGGCGGTGCCAACTCTATCTTCAGCTGCATATTGAATACCTCGTCCAACCACTGTGGTGGCATTTTGATCGCCATGCATCGGCAATATAAGCAGATATACGATGTTGCATACGAAGTACAACAAACCAACTAACAGTGTTCCGTACATCAGACTGCGTGGCAAAGTCTTTTCGGCGTCTTTGACTTCTTCGCCGGCAAAAGTGACATTGTTCCAAGCATCGCTAGAGAAGAGCGGACCAACCATCGCTAAAGAAAAGATAGCAATCAGAGGAAAGCCGCCAAGAACATTTCCTTTGAGATCCTGCGCCTTCCAGAGATCGGCACCAAAATTGACCGGCAATCCATTCCAGTTGGAAACCATAATGAGACCAAGCGCAATCAGCAGAATTACTGCGGATACTTTGGTGACGGTGAAAGTAGTTTGAATCATTTTCGCTGTACTGATGCCCTGGCAATTTATATATGTCAAAAGACCGATTACCAGTAATGCCACCAATTGCAGTGACGTGAAATGCCAGCCTCCGAACTCTAAGAAGATGGTGTTCTTTGAAACGAACGGCAAAAAGACACCGAGAAATTTGGCAAACGCCACGGCCACAGCGGCGATAGTTCCACATTGGATGACAGCGAATAACGTCCATCCATATAAGAATCCAGAGAGCGGTCCATAGGCCTGGCGTAAAAATATATATTGTCCACCTGCTTGTGGATACATCGCAGCAAGTTCGCCATAGCAAACGGCAGCTGAAAATGTCATCAGTGATGCTGCTATCCAGGCCATCAATACCCAACCGGGAGCACCTAACAATCGAGATGTTTCAGCAGATACGATGAATATACCTGAGCCAATCATCGAGCCTACAACTACAGCCGTGGCGTCCAATAGACCCATAGCTCGCTTGAAATGTCCTGTCGTCATACGCAGCACCTCTTGGGGCAAAATCAATAACTAACTTTCTCTGAATACTCTTATCTTTGCTAAACACCGCATGGTGCCAATCAAACCTGTTCCTTACTGTTATGTCATCAAATTAGTATGCCGTTATATATGTCTTCAGTATCTGGATTGGCTTGACGTGCGGGTTTCCAACTCATACGATGGCATTGGTGAAATTGCATGGCAGTTCGCCGACTATACAAGATTCTGGGCGGAGTTGATATTCGCATGTCTAAAATCGCTATTATCAGTCAACCTGACCAAGGCGTTCTGATCGATGTTGGTGGCTGCACTTCTGTGCAAGAAGCCGTCTCTCATCTATCTAATACTCTTCAAGTTTCCAATCAATTTTGGAAAGGTGTAAGCGTAGCGCTGAACCTCGGGACACTGGAGCTCACACCACCCCAGGTGGCACAGATCATTGCCATTGCCAAAGGCGTTGGCGCAGCACCAAAGCACGTTTTCTCCGAAAACGAGCCAACAAGAGCATCTTTGCGCTCGCTGCAGATGCCTATCGGTCGAGGAGCACCGATGAGACTTCCTGAAATTTCAGTTGATGCTCTAACGCAGCATGAAATTGAAGATGAGGAAGATGATCCGACCGCGTCAGAATCAAGATCAGCAAAAGAAGATGCAGTGACGATGTACGAAACTGAAGAGAGTCTTGTATTTGAGGACGCTCTCACAGAGGAAATTTCTGCTGAAATTGGCGCTGAGTCGGCAACCGAAGAAGAAGTTGAAGTTGAATCTGAAGCCGACAAAAAAGCGGCGTTCGATCAAATTGTTGACGAAGACGGCGTCGAGCGTTTGGACCCACCTAAGCCCGCAACACCGAATGTGCCGGCAATACTCTATCTAAGACAACACCTGCGCTCAGGTCAGACGGTCAGTCACAAAGGACATCTTGTGATTATCGGCGACGTTAATCCTGGAGCTGAAGTAATGGCTGAAGGTGATGTCACCGTATGGGGTGCCTTGCGAGGCATCGCTCACGCAGGAATTGGCGGCAATGTAGATGCAGAAATTAGAGCATTGAAATTGCAGCCGATTCAAATACGCATTGCTCACGCGATTGCCCGATCACCGGACAAGCCGCGCTACAAGTTCTCTCGCTTCGCTAATTGTGGCCCTGAAACAGCCAAAATAATCGACGGCAAAATCAAAATTGCAAAAAGCAGTGTTGATTAGTATCCCCTGATCTGCCGACAGCAATGTCAAAAGATCCACACGTTGCCTGCAGCTTAGCTGTTGGGCAGATCCCTAGAAAGACAGTAATCACACAAATCAAGCCAAACGGGTAAATTGAATGAGTGGTCGAGTAATAGTAATCACTTCCGGGAAAGGCGGCGTTGGTAAAACCACCGCGTCTGCCAACATCGGTGTGGCTCTAGCCAACACCGGCGCCAGCGTAGCTCTTGTCGATATGGACATAGGGTTACGCAATTTAGACATTCTTATGGGCTTGGAAAACCGAGTCGTCTATAACCTCGTCGACGTTGTTGAAGAGCGTTGCAAGTTGCGACAGGCATTGGTCAAAGACAAGAGACTGCCAAATCTCAGTCTCCTCCCTGCTGCGCAAACACGAGATAAGACAGCCGTCAATTCCGACCAAATGAAGGTCTTGTGTGGCGAGTTGAAAGCAATTTTTGACTTCGTGATCGTCGACAGCCCAGCTGGAATCGAAAGCGGCTTTCAAAATGCAGTCGCCGGTGCTGAAGAAGCTATCGTAATCACGACCCCTGAAATGTCTGCCGTCCGAGATGCTGATCGCATTATTGGTCTGCTCGAAGCGCGCAAAGACGAAATCTCGCAATACCGTTTGGTGATCAATCGCATTCGCCCTAACATGGTGAAAAACAGCGACATGATGAGTGTTGAAGATGTGCTCGAAATTCTTTCTGTGAAACTTCTCGGAGTGGTACCAGAAGACGAAGAGATCATTATTTCGACTAACCGAGGCGAGCCTGTAGCAGGAACCGACAACACTCGTTCGGGCCTGGCATTTAGAAATATCGCCAGAAGAATCCGCGGCGAAGACGTTGAACTGATGGATCTTGATGCTCTAAATGGCACCTGGATGACGCGTCTGGTCAAATTCTTTAATCCCTCAGTCCGGGTTTAAGGGAGGAACTAAAGTTGCAACAAGTAATAAACTGGTTTTTCCGGACAAACACGGATTCAGCCCGCGACACAGCCAAAGATCGCATGCGCAACATGCTCACGCATGACCGTCTTGAGCTTCCAGCTGGCAGATTAGAATCTCTTGAAGAAGAATTGATCGCAGTTGTCTCACGATACTTCGACCTGGACAAAGACACTACGAAATTCGACATCGAGCAGTACGAAAGACGAGCGTCATTGGTCGCTAACTTCCGCTTACTGCGATCCAAATGCTGACTTATATCTAGTCGCTATCGGTCGCTGTCGAATTTAAACCTCAGCTGTGCGTATTCGTTTAAGGATGCGCACAGCTTATTTTTCTGGGGCGAAAGCGTCGTATCGGCGCTCGATCAACCCAACAAATGCTAGGATAGAGCCGGTCTAGGGCGGGCAATCTCGTATTTATTTGAACTGATTTGAACTCAATTCTGCAAGCCTCTCCGGCTGGCTTCTACCTGCGGACAATTTACAACTTCCTTTCTTCGGTTGATTGGTGGCTCATTGCCGCAACTTCCTTTCTGGTATGTACAGGATTGAACATCCTGCACTACTCTCAACATACTCTTGAGTATTACACCAAGCAGCTGGAATTCATGTGGGCTGGAGTCGCCCTGGCAGTCATTTTTGCCCGTATTCCGTATTACTTTTGGACTCATAAATATGTCGTGCCTGTTATCTACGTAGCAAATTTAGGGTTGCTGCTGGCAGTCATGCTCAAAGGACACTCAGCCCAAGGGGCCCAACGATGGCTCGCTCTGGGACCGATCACCTTGCAGCCGTCTGAAATCGCCAAGATTGTGGTTATTTTTACCATTGCCGCCTGGCTCAAGAAGTACCCAATTAAGAGCTTCTTCGACATCTTCAAAGTGATCGGAATTATCGTGCCACCGGCCATTTTAGTATTCAAACAACCAGACCTTGGCACCTCATTAACATTCGGCGCTGTCTTCTTGGGAACAGTTTTTTGGTCAGGCGGCACGATAACCGATATTCTAATTCTGATCAGCCCTCTTATTAGTCTAGTTTTGGACGCCGTCAATCCGCAGTGGTGGCTCTACTTCTTGCCCACACTTGGCGTAATTTTGCTTTTGTTTTGGCGTCACAAAAACTGGCATTGGGCAATCAGAATATTTCTCATTCTCGTCGTGGTTGCAGCCAATTACGGAGCCGGTATAGCGCGTCCACACATGTGGAACCTGCTCAAGGAATACCAACAAAAAAGACTGACAAGTTTCGTCAATCCATATGAGGATCCCCGTGGCTCGGGCTATCACATCCTGCAAAGTTTGATTGCCATCGGTAGTGGTGGCATAAACGGAACCGGGCTTGGCAAAGGAAATCAGTCGCAAGGGGCTTTCATTCCAGAGCGACACACAGACTTCATCTTCGCAGTGCTCGGAGAGGAACTTGGTTTCAAGGTCGCTTTTTTTGTGGTGCTAGCGTATGCCACGATCTGTATTCGCGGATTGATAATCGCTTATCAAAGTCGCGATGACCCCGCAGGAAGTGTCATGGCGATCGGTCTGATGTGCATGTTTCTTTTCCACGTCTTTATCAATATCGGAATGACTATTGGCATTATGCCCGTAGCCGGTGTTCCATTGCCGTTCCTGAGCTATGGCGGCACGGCGCTTTTGGTGGATTTGGTATCAATCGGTTTGCTCCAATCAATCTACGCATACAGCCGCTCGTCAAAGAAGGACGTCCGACACTAGTCGCGCGCGCATCGCTGGACCACTAGTGTGGACGACCTACGGAATGGCGGACCGACCGCTTCAGCAGTATGTTTGGCTGGTCGGATTGATCACAGTTCGATCACAGTTCTGTTTACCTTTCGTCACTGACAAAAAATATGATTACTTTGTTCGAAGTCCGAGGCAACAACAACAACAACAACAACTATCTATCAACTTAACAACAATCTGCAGCAACCCTCAACTTAACAACGAAGGTGACCACTATGCCGAGTGAAAGAGAATTTTCGAAAGCTTACGAAAAACCACCGGAACAGAATTTCTTGGGACATATAGCATCCGAAATTTGGGACCATATCACGGGAGCGGACCAGGGTCAGGGCTTGACTCAAGATAAATCCGCGAAAAAATTCTTACCAGACATGACAATTACGCAAGATCAATCTCAAAGTGCCTTTAAAAAAGATGATTCTAAAGATGTCGGTCAATACGACACTGTCGGTCGATCTGACAACGTTTTACAAAAGAGAAAAGATGATGATGAAGGTTATATGAAGAAGTTAGACTACAACGATTAGCTCACAAGAGTTTTGAAATTATAGGTAAGCAATGCCAGGTTTCGTCGAACCTGGTCTTTTGCATCTGCCAGGTTCGAAAGAACCTGGTTCTTGCTTTCATACTACAAAAAAATCAGCTGAACATCAGGAATCTCTGATACTAATCCACTGTTTTGTAGAGGAGTTTGGGAAGCGTGAAACAAAATTTGGTGCCTTTAGATTCGCGTCTTTCTGCCCAAATTTTTCCACCATGCAGTTCAACAAAAGCGCGGCAAATAGTCAGTCCCAACCCGGATCCAGTCGCGCCATCTTCACTTCTCACCTGATGAAATCGTTCGAACACTTTATCCAATTGATCTTCAGGAATGCCAGAGCCTTCGTCAGCAATTGTTACCGTAACCTCGTCACCATCAGCCTGCGCATTCACCCTAACTTGATCGCCCGAGTTGGAATATTTGATCGCGTTACCGACTAAATTGATGATAACTCGATCTATCTTGTTCGCATCACCGCTGACAACCAGTGACGTTTCATCAACTACCAATTTCACGCCCCGTGACTCCGCAGTGGGCAGCAAAGCCTCAATGCAGGCCTGGAAGCATTCATCCAAATGCACCGCCTCTTTATCGATCATCATCATGCCAGATCGGATTTTCTCTACGTCGAGCAAATCACTGATTAACCCAATCAGTCTTTCTACATTGCGCTCACCGAGCTGTATGTACTGACTACGTTTTTCGACAAGTTCGCTATCAGAATTGGACAGAAACTCAAACACATTGCCGAGAGTTGTTAGTGGAGTCCGTAAATCGTGACTGACCATGTGCAAAACTTCCTGGCGTAAACGCTCAGCGGCACGCCTTTCACTGACATCATGCACCACGCAAAATGATATGCTTTCGTCTTTGGACCATTGCACCGACCATGAGCTATCGACCTCGTGCGTATCCTTATGACGCAATCTGATTTCGATTGGATCAGTGTGCACATCTTGATAAAGCCGCTCCATGAACTCATTCGCGAGAGATGGCTCCTCAGCGATCAAATTGATCAAACGCGCACCAATCAGATCTTCTGGCTGGTAGCCCAACATCTTCGTACAAGCTGGATTCATTGCTACAACACGACCACCTCTGTCGATTGAACAAATCACATCCTTTGCACCTTCAATTACCAGGTGCTCCTTTCGAACAGTCTCTTGCAAGACTTTCGCCATCTGATGAAAGGTTTGATCTATGCGAGCGATTTCATCGGCACCTTTCATTGCAGGCTGCAAAGGAAGATTGCTTGCAAGTCGGATATTGTTGTCATCCAAACGCTTCAGGCGACGGGAAATCTTACCAGCCAAAATCAAGGCTAGACCGCCTGAAAATAAAAGCGTGAAAGCGCCCCCAAACAACGCTACGTGTTGAAATCGCTCGCGCAGTTGAGACTCTGTTTCCAGACCCTGTTGTGCTAAGGCTTTGACTTCCTTTTGTGCGTCTAGCAAGCCACCATAAACCATTTCTTTGACACTTGCGCGCAACGCAATCCACATTGGTTTTTTGGCTTCTCTAGTGGGCGTTCTAACTAGCAGTCGAAAGGTGTTTTCCACATTATGACTTGCCTTTTCAGAGCGAGCAAGGTCTGCCGCCAACTCAGTTCCTGGCTCAACCAGCGAGTTTAATTCAGCGTATGCGGCTTTAGTTTTCACGGCCACGTCATCAGCCGCGATCAATTGCGCTTCGTCGGTGTCTGCCGTAGATCGAGCCACTTCGTAGATGAGAGCCATCAATCTGGACAGACCGGCGGCTAATTTTTTTTGCCTGACCGCTTGATTTAATTGATACTCAGCCTGAGACTCCAAATCAGCCATCCACAAAAGCAGCATCAACTGCATCACAAGAGGAACTATGGCCAATATCAGGACTTGCGCCGCTACGGGAATTCGGGGCATCGAACCGTCTACGTTGAATCGAAGTATAATTATAAGTGCTTCAATTCCTTACGCATTAACCATTGGCCAAAGTACTACTAGTCGAAGACGATCTGGATCTGGCAACAACAGTTGTCGATGCTTTGCGTGCTGACCGATATGTCGTTGAGTCCGCCGCGAATGGTTTGGATGGAGCGAACCTTCTTAAGCTGGAAGAGTTCGACGTCATTATTTTGGACTGGGATTTACCTGGAAAGTCGGGAATGGAAATTCTGAAAGAATTCCGCGCCACTGGCAAGACCACTCCTATTATCATGCTCACCGGAAAAGCCACAATTGGCCACAAAGCGGAAGGGTTGGAGACAGGTGCCGATGATTACCTGACTAAGCCATTTGATCTCCGTGAACTGAAAGCACGGCTTCGCGCGCTGTTGCGCCGAGCAAGTGGAGCGATAGAAAATACAATCTGCTTCGGTGACTTGGTTCTTGATCCTGCCAAGTACAAAATTACTAAAGCGGGCAACGATCTACATTTGGCGCCGAAAGATTTCGCTCTGCTCGAGTTCTTTATGCGCAATCCCGACCAAGTCTTTAGCGTACCAACCATTATGTCTCGCGTCTGGAGCTATGATTCGGACGCGTCTTCCGAAGGTTTGCGAAGTTCGATTCGTAGAATTAGAAAAGTTATCGACGCCGTCGACGATCCTGCTGATTCGATGATCGAGAATGTGGCGCGTATCGGTTATCGTCTGAAAACGCCGAAATAGAAAACCAATTCGGGTCTAGCTAACACGCTCAGGATCTCTTGACGACAAAAGAAACAAACAAATGAGACCTCGCCCTTGATGAATTCTTGTTTATTCAAATACTGAAATGAGTAACGCCACAAAAGCAGCTAGTTCATCTACAAAGGGACTTTTTAGAGAGTGGTCAGAGATGATCAAGCTCGAACATACTGTCTTCGCGTTGCCGTTCGCACTCTCCGGTTTGATTTTGGCCTCGCCGAAGATGCCTTCAGCAGCGACGGTATTCTGGACCGTGCTTGCCTTTGCAGGAGCCCGAGCAGCGGCGATGACACTGAACAGACTAATCGATGCAAAAATCGACGCGCGCAATCCTAGAACAAGTGAAAGATCGATTCCCGCCGGCCGCATAACTGCTAGCCAGGCGGCATTGTTCTCAATTGCTTCCTTTGCCGTCATGCTGCTTGCGGCAACCAAGCTACCGAGCTTATGCATGCAACTTTTGCCAATCGCAGTTATCTGGCTAAGTTTTTATTCTTTCACGAAGCGGTTTACCTGGCTTTGTCACATTGTTCTCGGCATCGCCATTGGTGGCGCTGCGCTCGGTGGGTGGATCGCTGCAGGGGGCACACTTGAGAATCCGGCACCTTGGGTTTTAATGCTTGCTGTGGCAACCTGGGTCGGCAGCTTCGACATAATCTATGCGTGCCAAGACGTGGATATCGACCGCAGTGAAAAGCTGCACAGCATTCCCGCTCGGTTCGGTATCGCTCAGGCTCTCTTTATTTCGTCCGCACTACATGTGGTGACGGTACTGAGCTTGATCGGCATGGGAATTTTATGCCATTTAGGTGCTTTTTATTGGACCGGCTTTGGAATAGTTGTATGCATGCTCATATATGAACACAGCATCGTCAAACCAAACGACCTATCGCGGATCAATGCAGCTTTTTTCAATGTAAACGGAGTCGTCAGCATCCTGATGTTTTTGGCAATTCTGCTGGACAAGCTCTTTTAGCTATGCTTGAGTTTGAAAACGTCTTCTGAAATCTCTCTATCAAAGCTGACGTCAGTAAAAATGACTTGCGAATTGGCTTCAGAATTGAACTCAATTATCATTCGTCTCAGCTTATAACCTAAGCTATCAATCAAAAGATCCGCCTTAAAGGGAAACTCAGGGCTGGTGGAACGAATTCGATGGCAACTACGATCAGCAATTGAGGTGTGTTCAACAGACTGATAAGGTCCGGCATTTACGAGAGCACTTTCTCCGGCAAAATCGGGCATTAACATCATCGGCACCAAATACGATGCTTCCTGAGCAGCCGAACCAATCTCAGTCAACAGACTGGAAAAACTGTCGCTTGGCGCAGCGTCAAGATCATGGTTATAGGTGTTATACAGGCCATTTCCATCGGACCAAATGACGCCAGATGTATCCTCATCTAACAGTCGTCGATTAAATTCAAATTTGAAAAGATTTGGGCGAACAAAGAAGGTCTTAAACGTGACAACACCAAGGCTACCTTCTATTCTACCAGAATCAGAGTAAGTCCTGCAATCAGCATACTTCTGCGAGGTCCGCTCAAAAACTTCTTCACCATCCAATGTATTGACCCATGCTTAGCTGACAATTACACATCATCGTCGAATCGTGCAAAAAAATCCAGTCAGAATTGACGACGTTAGTCCAGAGTGGCACTATTCCGATGGTAACGCGTTACAACATCTGGATCGGGAAAAATTTCGACTTTCGCTGTTTCTTTTGAAGAATATTCAATTTGGCTGAGAACGTAGCGAATGCTTTCCAATCTGGCTAACTTCTTATTGTTCGCGTGAACTATGATCCAAGGACTGAATGACGTGTGAGTTTTGGTGAACATCAACAACTTATAGCGGCTGTACTTGTCCCAAAGTTCTTGCGCCGTATCGTCTATCGGACTTAGTTTCCACTGCTTGAGTGGATTTACTCGCCGCGAATTGAAACGTTCAAGTTGTTCGTCTTGCGATATTGAAAACCAGAATTTTATGATCAATATTCCGTCCTCATAAAGCATATGTTCGTACTCAGTAACTTGCTGCATGAACCGTTCATATTCCGCATCCGAACAAAACCCGTTCACTGGCTCGACCACAGCGCGGTTATACCAACTGCGATCGAAAAACACAATCTCACCGGCATTCGGCAATTGTTTACTGTAGCGCTGAAAATACCACTGTCCCCTCTCATCTTCGCTTGGCTTAGGCAACGCCACCACTCGCATAGACCGGGGATTCAGATGCTCTGTGAATCGACGTATAGCACCACCTTTGCCGGCGGCATCACGACCTTCAAATATGACGGCGATTCGTTTTCCATTCTTCTGCACCCAACGCTGAAGTTTGACCAACTCAATTTGCAGCTGCACAAGTTCCTCTTCATACTTCAGCTCTGCCAGAACCGATTTAACTCTGACGTTTTTTGACTCTAATAACTTCATCAAACCGCGATTGGTATTTAATCTCGCAATCTCTTCTGGATCAAGCTTCGCAGCTGCAGACTTAATTGAGACTTTATGCTTAGCTCCTCCATCGTCGCCATTACTACGATTCGCGCCATTCAAAGATTTTGAGTCAGCACTGTTAACCCTAGTCTGTCCACTATTTCCGTTGGTCCGATCCTTTCCATTTCTAGCATTATCAGACATCAGGTGAGCGCTCGTTTGGGTTACGGCTGCCTCGTCAACCATCTCTTTCGCTAAATTTTTCCTTCTGGAAGTGGCTGCCTTCGCCGCGCTTTTCTTTCTCGAAATGGTTGCCGTCGCCGCGCGTTGCACCCGCGGTACGCGTTTACTCGAAGGGGTGCTCGATTTACCATTATTCGACTGGGTCATTTCTATAGCCTCAAGACGTCATTCATATTGTGCACAGGAGCGCCGGAATTCTCACGCTCAGCAATGAAAATAGATGAATGGATGAGTATTTCAGGAAGGCTAGTGGAGCATCTGGTAATACTAGAGTTCCGCACCCGGCAACGGACAGACCGTGTGAAAAAAGCCTAGACCGGATCCTCAGAAAGGCTTACCCGACCAAAGTAATCTACGATCAAAAGTGTATTGAACGTCGAGTGGAACACCTACCCGCGCGGGGGGTATCGCGAAAGGAGCCGCACGTTGGATCGCTTGCAAGGCTGCCTCGTCCGCGGTGGCATGTCCGGATGATCGATACAACTTCAAATCGGAAACTTCTCCATTCGCATTCACTCGGAATAGAACCGAAACGATGGCAGATTCATGCCCCGCAGGCGGACCCCAGGTCTTTTTAATACGTGACTCCAAATCATTCATGTAAGAAGCAAGTGATGCGTAAGGATATGCTGGTTCTGCATTAAGGACTTTCAGTTCTTTTTTTGAGGAGTGGATTCCCCCACCGTTCCAGACGTTGTAGTCGAACGTGAATTGAATATCTACCGTAGGCGCAGCTCCCTCCGGAAGCGGTGGGAACGGTGCCGCCATTTCAACGGCACGAAGTGCATGTATGTCCGCGATAGTTAATCCCGAGCTTTTATCAAGCTGTAGTTTTAGGAGCTCACCCTTTCCATTCAACTTAAAAATGACGACCGCACGGCTGGAAGTGTTTGCTTTAGGTGGCGACCAATTCATCTTAATTCTTCTTTGTAGGTCTGCCATGTAACCAACAAAATCAGGATCGTCTTTTTTCACAGTACTGTGTGTCGCATATAAATAGGATTTTTGTGGCACATTTTTCTGTTTATCAACGACACTGACTGCGGTATCAATCTTAACGAAAGATGGGTTTAACATTTTTTGGCTAGGTTTCATCCAAGCGAAGGCATCTAGCAACTTGGCGCGCAGAAGTGGATCCTGTTTTAATTCAAGTGCAGCACTGTATTCCACAACTGCACCCAAAAAATCGCCTTCTGAGTTGCATTGGTCAGCAAACTGAATTCGATCTTTAACCGACATCGGATCCTTGCCCATCATTCTTATGATGCCTTCGACGTTTTGAGCCGTAGTCTTGTTGGCAGGGTTTACGAACATCGCTGAATGAAATTGTTTAAGGGCTTGCGACGGTTTGTTCCTAATTGCTAGACCGAAATTATTGTAGGCGATCGCCAAATTATCGAGTGCGAGCTTATAGTCAGGGTCAGCCGCCAGAGCCAATTCAAACATCTTTATCGCAGCAAGATAATCAGCCTTATTGAGGTCTTTGACGCCTTCGTTATTCAATCCTATAACTTCTGAAGGAGACACCTGTTCGTGTTGTTTATCAACGTCATTTTGCAATCTAATGGGCGGTCTCAGAGAAGTTTTAGTCTGAAACTGACCGTTGAAAGGATCGAGCCAAATACGAAGTAGCAGGGAGTCAGTCGTGAAAAGCTTTAGGTCTTTCATAAACTTATCAATCAGTGCGGCGTCTTTTCGACTGTCACTGAGGACAAATAAATCCTGATCGCGTGTGACCTCGTAAGCGGCACAAGGGTGCTGACAAACGAGCACTGCGACCATCAAAACAGCTGCAACTAAAGCGCTCTTTAGATTGTGATCTGGCTTGCGCAGTTACTGGTGCTCCTAGTTTGAAGTTAAGTCTCATATTCACATGCACATTACACAAGCACATTACCATTTCTTCCGCCTAAGAAGCTGCACGCAAGAATCCGCAAGTGGTTGGGTACCATCGATCACAGACTATGTTCTAAGAGACGCAATCACAGTCCGCAAAAAAATAGCCGCTGTAAACAATTGAGGATCCAGCCTAACAAATCGCTTTAGCTCCCTCATCAACCTTTCGCTGTCACAAGTTGAAACTGTGTGCCTAACAAACACCATCTGCGGTATCAGTTTAAGTTACGGCATCAATGTAAGAACGAAGCATTACCAAGGAAGCCCACAAAGGTGAACCGTCTTCCATGACTGAGACTGAGAATGAGAGCCGGAAAAATCATAAAACATAGCATTTGACTGCCAACGCTTATCGCCTGAAGGCTGAGAGACGATTACTTCGCCCTCAAACTTTTTCCAACCCAAATCGGTGTAGAAGGGAATGAGATCATTTGCACAAAACAGAAATCCACATGCGTTGGGATCTGACTCGCTCATAAACTCGATGACATTCCTATTTAGCACTTTGGAATATCCCTTCCCTCGATGCTGAGGATCGGTGATCACATTGTTGAGCCCGAAGAAATGCCTAGTTTCGCTATCTGCCAGGACCTGGCGATCGACAACATTCAAAAAACTAACCAGCTGGTCGTCAACAAAACCCAGGAATGCCCAGGTTGGTTCAGCCCAGACGTGTTCGCGCACGATGGGGACACTTCCGAACTCTCTGTCGACACGACTTTTCAACTCAATTTGCATGCTTTCAGGCAACTTGCTCACTAGATGCATTTCTGTGCGCATGGCAGTTTAATTTTCTCCTCTAATAACAATGCCCAATCGCCACTTAATGGTATTCAATCAGTCCAGAGCAGTCCGGTGCAGTCCGGTGCAGTCCAGACGATACTCACCATATAAACCGGACACAGCAATTAGTCGGACGCAGCGGCAGCCTTACCCAATTTCTTCAGAAGTTTGAGCAGTGTTTGCCTCTCGGAAATGCTCAAGGATGCAGCCATTCTTTCCATATCGACTTGATGCTTTTCAAAGGCTACTTGGATAACTTTCTTGCCTTCCTTGGTCAGACTAACGACTTTAGCGCGTCTGTCTTCATCTGAATTTTGCCGCTCGACAAATCCTCTGCGTTCTAGTCTGTCCACTGCAGTCGTAATTGAGCCACTAGTCAGTGAGACTCTTGCCCCAATCGCATTGATTGTTTGGGGTCCGCGATGAAACAAACATTCAAGAACGGCGAAGTCCGAATAGCAAATGCCCAGACTTTCAATGCTTCGCTCCGCCTTTACGTGACAGGCATCGTAAGCCTTCCACAAAACTAGCCAGGTATGAATGCCGCTAGTGTCCATTTGTGCCTCTCAATGAATAAACGTATCTTAGCATACACCTTGAGTTCAAGTATCTTCGCGTCAAGACAAACACACTGATAATGAATGGTGCCGCCATCTTCACTTATAGGCGTGACGTGCGTTGTTAAACTTATGATCTTACTCTCCGAATGTCAAAAGAAAACTAAACTGGTGGCAATCCGAATTCTTGACGCAACGAATCGGTTTTAGATTTAACTTCTTTGAGCACTTGATTTACGGCATCATGCGCAGCTTCCAAGAGCAGTTGCTCAAGTTTGGATTTGTTTTCTAAAGTGACCAATTCGGGATCGATTTTGACTGATTCAAACCGTGATGTCCCGCTATAAACGACTCGAACGGCTCCGTCACCTGCCGTTCCTTCAACCGTGATGGTGCCGAGCTCCTCTTTGATTTTCATCATGCGCTGTTGCATTTGCACCAGCGGGTTTTGAATAGAATCTTCAGACAAAACAGCTTCCTTACAGTCCTAATTGACCCAATTTCGCTGAAAGCATGCGCTTTTTCACTTCTTCCATTTTTTCGCTTGTTTTTCGCGCTGCATCATTAAGAGCAGTGAGCACAAGATCTTCAAGCAACCCAACTTCTTCGGAATTAATCGCTTCATCACTGATCTTTATGCTGGAAAATTGCAGATTACCTATACTGGTAACGACGACTGCACCGCCGCCTGCTGTCCCCTCGACCCGCACTTCGAGCATTTCTTGCACATACTGATTGGCTCCTTCCTGCGCCTGTTTCAAGGCCTGCTTTAGAAAATCGGGACTGCTCAAAATTTCGTTAATCTGCGAAGCGCTCTTTGCGGAAGCCGATTTTGTTGCCTTTAACTTGTCATCGTCTAATTCATCGTCCAGTTCGTCATCCGGTTCGTTATCCGGTTCATGAGCGTCGACTTCCGCATGGGTCTCGATCAAATCGCTGACGTCCAATTCGTCTGGTCCATCGTCTTCTTGCAAATAGCTAAAGCCACCACCTGCAGTGCAGGTAGGCAATCCCAATTTATCCACGAGGGCGTCGTGTCGATTCATTTCAAAAGTGTATTCTTTGCGCAATAATGCGTCGACCGCCTCGACTTCTTTGGGAGCACCGTAGATTTCACAAAGTTTCTGTGCGTCGCCTCCGAAGATCGGCTGCTCCTCTCCTGAAAAATAACCTGGGCAGGAGTTGTAATCATCCAAGAGATTTCCACAATCAAAGAGCTTATATAACAAGAGGCTGTCATCGTGATTCATCACGCCAATTGCGGCACACTTAAAATGTTCCGATAGGCGCTTAGCAAGCTTGAATAGAACTTGATCGTTGGCAGGAAAAACACATACAAATTTGTCCTGTTTATAAACGTAAGCATGTCGCTTGAATTCATTCAAATAATCGATGACAGGCTGTTGTTCGTTTGTCGACAAAGTGATGTTTGAGTAAAAATTACCCATAGATGCTACCTCGCGCGCAGAGCGCAATGGGATTTGGTGCCCGGACCCAGCGTGATTTTATTTAGTAACGGTTACTTTGTAACCCGCTGGCGGAGTCATAGAAAATAACGTAACGTCAGGAGCTTTGGTGGAGAAAGACTTCAGAGTTGTGACACTCTTACCTTGAGGGGTGGTGGTAGTTGATTGGACGAAGCAGCCCATATCATTTCCAATCCATGTCTCAGTTGTAGAAGTGTACGCACCTTGTTTAGTTGTGTATTCGTAACCATGACAAGGATGACCGGCCACCACTTTGGATCCCAAATCCTTCGCGTTCTTTTTCTTCATCTCATCCGGCTCTGAACCTTGATAGCTTTCGGCAGACAGCTTGCCCTTCATCACCATTTTTTGCGCTTCCAAAATTGTCATTGATTCCAGCTTTGGATAGTCAGCAATGGTAATAAATTTTGAATTCGGCATTGTTGTCTCGGTTCTCACGTGGCCCTTGCCATCCGAAACCATCCGCATCGTAGCCTTGCCGGTAGAAGCGTTGACTATGTCGTATGTCGCATCATAAATCTTTTTAGGGTAATCCGCGGCCAATGCTGCAACACAGCACATTGAAACGGTAACGACAAATGAGCCTATTCCAGAAATCAGTCTTGACATGATTCTTCCTTAGTAATGCGAAACCAATCGAGCGCTTAAATATACTAGAAGCGAAAGAAATGGTTGTTAAATGGAACGAACAAACGCGCTATCAGCCACCGTCTTGAAAAGCGTAGGCGGTCAGTTCTCCCTCGACACTACCCATATATAATCTGTCATTCACCACTAGCGGTGCCGACTCGATACAGCGCTCCGTATCTTTCTGCCATTTAATTTCACCACTTTTTGTTGAAAAAGCCTGCAGCCAACCTTCGTGACTTACGCTTAAAACCAAGTCTTTGTGCACAACTAAATTTGCTACAACTTTGCCACGAACAGCGCCTTTCCACTTGAGGCTGCCATCATATTTCTCACAACAATAGAGCCATTTATCATGGCTGGCAAATATGACGGAAGTAAATGCGATAACTGCTCGTGAAACGATTGGTTTATCAGTTGGGTATTCCCAAATCAGTCCACCATTGTCTGCTTCTAACGCATAGAAAACGCCATGCTGAGTGCCGAAGTAAACGCTGTCTACCGAGGCAGCGGGACTCGCAACAATGGGGGAGCCAGCGGGAAATTTCCAAATATTCTTACCGTGATCCAAAGAAACAGCGTGAAAGAAACCGCCCTTGGTGCCAAATAATAGTAGTTCAGCGTGGCGCTGCGGAGCACATACTATTGGTTCGTTTGATTGATGTTGCCAGCGTAAAACACCACTAGCCAAATCTATGCAAAGCAAACGTCCCTTGGAAGTTGGTACCAAAAGGTTATCTTTGTGATTCACCGGCGTTGCCATCAGTTCGTCTTCGCAAGAAAAATTCCAGATCAGGGCGCCTGTTTTTGCAAAAAGCGCCATGACACCTCCGGTCGCATTTACCACCGCTAGTCTGTCTCCATAGATAACAGGGCTGGAAAGAAGTGGACCGCCCGTGTCGTGCTTCCAGATCAGTTCACCAGTAGCGGCGTCAAGTGCATAGACGAAATTATCGGCAGAAGCGCAATACAGTATTCGCTTATCTTTATCTAGAACCGGCGAAGACGACCATCCAATCGGTCCTTGCGTTTTAAATGTCCAGGCAATTTCCAGGGGAGCCTTCAAATGACCCAGTGGAGTTGCTTTCATGCCACCGCCCGAAACTCGCGGTTGGAAGTTCCGCGAAATTAGGGTTGGTGTTGCTGGTGGTGCCGAGCCAGAGGGCAGGGCCTGCGGTGGCGTGTGCGGAAGTGCCATATTATCTGCTGGCGGCGCCAAGTTCGAATCGTGTGGCGGCACTGGCAGTGACGTCAGAGGAGGCGTTTTATTAACTTCAAAGGAGACCTCCGCTGTTGGATCCTTGGATTGTGCTTTAGCCTCAATTCGCTGTGACTGTGGCTCTACAACCGGCCCAGACTGCACGCTTGAACTGTTAGGTTGTTTTGAAATGCGTTGAGACAAAACAAAATCAGTTGGCTTGCGCGGGTGGTGCACCGGCTCGACCCGAGGTTTCCCGGTCAGCTTCTCTTGCCGTGCCTGTTCGGCGACGCTGCTTTCAAGCTGCGCCATCAACTCTTCTGATTCCGATTTAACTGATCCGGCAGCAGCAGCAGGGCGCTCTGCGCGAAATTCGGCCGCCTCCGGCAATCTTACTTTCTGCTGTTCCACTTTGCCGGTATCGCCAGGTGATCGGTTCCACGAACCATCAAAGGCGTTGTTGTTATCCAGTTCTTTCGCCTTTGCTTGCGTCAACTGTTGCTGCAATGCCGGATCCATTTGCCCAGGACCAGACCGAAGCAGCGGGCGATTGCCCAAACCAAGCCTGGCCACGCGCAATTCAAAAATCAAATCGTCGAGAATTGTCAGCACTTCCGACATATTTGAATAACGCTCTTCAGGCGTTTTAGCCATCATGCGCCTGATCACTTTGTCCAAAATTTCTGGTATCAGCGGATTGATTCGCTTCGCCGAAGGAATCGGCGCCGATGAGTGCTTGGTCGCCATTTCAATCATGCCACCAGCGCGAAATGGCAGTTGCCCTGTAGCCATTTCGAAAAACAGTACGCCTAATGAATATATGTCTGACCGATGATCTTGTGGTTCACCACGACATAATTCAGGCGACATATACGCCGGAGTCCCCATGCCTTTGGTTGCAGAATTGTAATGGACTCGACCGACCAACAACCTAGCCAGCCCGAAGTCTCCAATTTTTAAATCACCTTCCGTGGTGATGAAAATGTTGTCAGCTTTGATGTCCTGGTGAATCACACCCTTTTTGTGGGCGAACGTCAGGCCCGAAGCTAACTGTTTCATCCAATTCAAGCAGTGCTCGACCGCGAGTGGACCGCTAATCACCCGATTGGCCAGGTTTCCGCCCGGCAGGTACTCCATAGACACGTAGTGGTGTTGCTTCTTTTGACGCTCTTCCACGCCAATTTCATAGACCGTGACGATGTTCGGATGCTCCAACTGGGCGGCGAGTCTGGCTTCCTGTCTGAAAATCTCCACACTGGATTTATCAGTCATTAGCTCAGGAAGCAGCATTTTGATTGCTACATCCCTCATCAGTTGCTCGTCTCGACACTGGTAGACGACGCCCATGCCGCCCACGCCAAGCTCTTTAACGACGGTGTAGTGACCGTTTTCTAACTTGTCGCCCCGGGAAAAAATCACAGGCATGGCGGGTTATCCAAAATCCTTTGTTAAGTTCGATAGCTTGAAACGTCACATCTACAGGCTTCCATAAGATAGTTGTACCCTAGTATAAGGTCCAACCGTCAGTCCACACTAGTTATCCGAGGATAGTCTAGGCTGCTCGACTTATCAGAAGTTAGCCCACTTGGGGCAAACCGCTCAGTAATTGATGCCCCAATCTGTAGCAGTGATACCGCAACTCTTGCTTAACCTGAACATTTGTCAAGAAAACCCGACGCCATAAAAGCTAAAATGCCCTTGTTCATTTGGAAGAACGCTTGTCAAGCACCAAAAGAGACCAGGGATGCCTAATTCTAAAGAGTCCTCAACAGAGACGCCAATACAAACTGTAGATTTTGAACCGAGCCACGCGCCGGTCGAATCAGAGCTTCGCTTGCAAGGTAAAGCGGTTCTCGAGATGGAAGCACTGGCAATTTTAGCGATTGCCCAGCGCTTAAACGAGCACTTCGATTTAGCGGTCAAACTTCTTAGCGCATGCGCCGGCAAGGTTGTCGTCACCGGTATGGGCAAATCAGGACACATTGCCACCAAGCTGGCTGCCACATTCGCGTCGACCGGTACTCCAGCATTCTTCGTTCACCCCGCCGAACTCAGGCATGGCGACTTCGGCATGCTTGACGAGAAAGACATCGTCGTTGCTTTGTCAGGATCTGGCGAAACGACCGAGATTAAATTGGCTCTTGATCCAATCAAAAGATTGGGAATCCCAATCATCGCGTTGACCGGAAACATCAATTCAACTCTCGCCCAACACAGCAATGCAGTGCTTGACGTGGGTGTGGCAAGAGAAGCATGCCCACTCAATCTAGCGCCGACGTCTTCGACAACAGCCGCGTTGGCAATGGGTGATGCACTAGCAATGGTGCTCATGGTGCAAAAAGGATTCAAACCGGAAGATTTCGCGCGCAGCCATCCTGGTGGAAGTTTAGGACAGCAACTGATCACAGTTGCAGACATCATGCGCTCAGAGCAAGAAGTACCAACCGTTCATCTATCTGCAGCGTATGGAGATGTTCTCAATGAGATAGACAAACGCCGCTTAGGTTTCACTTCTGTTTGCGACGATAATGGCAAACTCCAGGGAATCATCACAGATGGTGACTTACGCAGAACTTTAGTAAACTTCGGAGCGACTGTTTTCGAGAAAGTAGCATCGCAAATTATGACCAAAGGTCCAAAGACAATCTCTTCCAAATCTCTGGCCGTCGAGGCATTGAGAGCTATGGAAAAACATGCGATATCCGATCTACTCATTTTAGATGACAAAGAACGTCCTATCGGTTTGATCCATTTGAAGGATTTATTGAAGGCCGGAATAATTTAGTTTCTGGGCTGGAATAATTTAGTTTCTGAGCCATACCACTTGCACATATCTTAGGCGCAATTGGCAAATATATCCCCTATACACTCCGCATTTACTCACTTGCATTGCGCTCCGCAAGTCTTTGCTTTGAAACTTCAGAAGAAAACAGCTCGTGGGAAAGTGGTTGCAGTCTCACTACGATCGCATCGTGCAAAAGATGGCAACATTAGACACGCTGGAAAACTCCAAACGAACCGTGAAATAGAATACAATCCGTCTCGCCCAGGCGATGAGGATGCGTTGGCGTGGTGGATTCGTTTAAGTACTTAATTGTTGGCAACGGTTTAATTGGCTGCGCCAGTGCCCGTCATATGGGACAACACAGCGCAGAGACTTTGCTTGTTGGTCCCGATGAACCAGCAGACTGGACCGGTCACCACGGAGTCTTTGCCAGCCATTACGATTCAGGTCGAATAGCTCGCATCCTCGACACAGATTACGTCTGGGGGCTACTGGCACAGCGATCGATCAAACGCTATCGCGACCTAGAAAAGGAAAGCGGCATTGAGTTCGCCCACATGGTGGGTTGCCTAAAAGCGGTGCCGGATAATGACTGGGGACGTAGCTATCTTCAAGCGAACATCAAAGTGGGGAAACAACTCAACGTTGAGTATGAAGAGGTGACTTACAGTCGCCTACAAACACTATTTCCTTACCTGCGCTTTCCTTCATCCACAATCGGAATTTTAGAAAATTCAACGGCTGGATGGCTTGATCCAAGAAAAATGATTCGAGCACAGAATGCCGTAGCCGAAAAGTCCGGTGTTAAAATTTGCCGAGAGACCGTGATCAAAACTCAGCTTATCGATAACTGTGTGCTGGCGACCACGGACTCAGGCAGAGAAATTAAAGCCGAAAAAGTCCTTGTTGCTGCCGGGGCATTTTCAAACTTTTACGACCTCGTTAGCAAACAGCTGCAAATCACTGTGCGCGCTGAAACGACTGTCTTGGGCGAGGTTTGCAGTCCACATAATCTCGCAGGTATGCCTAGTCTAATTTACTTCATGCCCAACAATCCTATCTCAAGTTACATTTACATGGTACCGCCTGTAGTGTATCCAACTGGGCAATGCCTGATCAAAATAGGCGGCGACAGCGAGCGCAATCATACCTTTTCGGATCTGCAGTCAATCACGCAGTGGTTTCATTCAGAGGGCGGCGAAGCCACTCAACGCGAGTTTAAGCGCGTATTGCAAGAGCTCCTGCCGGATCAGAAGTTTTTGAGCTGGCAAAGTAAACCTTGTGTCATTACCGACACCGTGACGGAACGTCCATACATCGGCAACCTAGATCACAACATTTTTGTGGGAACTGGTGGCTGTGGTGCCGCAGCAAAATCGTCGGACGAAATCGGACGCCTGGCAGCCCTCAGCTTGACAGGCGAAAACTTTGATAGCTCTTACGCTAATGACGCCTTTCAGGTGGTCACACACGCCTCGTCATCAGCAGAAACTCTTCGCTCTGTACGCAAGTTTCACTTTTAAAATTCGGACTTATTTATCGCACCCGGCTTAATGTCTATAAGAACCTCCATAATTAGAAAAAATCCTAGCGTTGAAATATCGTTAAGTACCTACGACGCTGGCTGCCAAATTAGGAAGTATTTTGTTGCCGACTTCTACTTGTGAGTTGACGGGCTGATGTCCGTGTCAAAGGCCAAAACAAGGTGGCAAAGTGCGTCGACGAAACATGGATCATGGGCGAGCAAGCCTACAAGAAGTCTGCGCAGGAGCACGCGCTATCAGCAACCCGGTAGCAATTAATGCTTGAGCCTACTTTGCCAAACTCAATTACAGCAGTTACAACACTACAATGGTCCTGTCGCCTCTGCGTGTCATCTCTAAATTGAAGATCGAGACGTCGAATTCGGTTAAGAGAATAGTTGCGCCCACTGCTTCGCTGTCATGACCTCTGCTTGCATCGGAAACACTTTCTCCATAAGGACTCGCTGTACTTCCTCATCTTTGTCGTAACAACAATCTGATAAGACGGTAATTACAAAATCCATGTCCGCGGCTGCTCTGAGTGTCGAGAGCACAACACCGCTCGTGGCAATTCCAGTCAGAATAATGTGATCAATTTCTTGCGATCTGAGTACTACTTCTAAGTCACTGCCAATGAAGGCGCCTACACGTCGCTTCGTCACAACTATGTCGTGGGGCTCCGGAGCCAACGAACTACTTATGTCCGCCGCCGGATTGCCTTCTTGGAGCGGGAATGCCCCGGATTTAAGCGCGCCGAAAGCTTTGTTGCGTGAGCTGACCTCGGGGTAATGCTCTCTGAATTTTACAACTACGTAAATGATTGGTAGGGCGGCTACACGTGCTGTAGTTATGACTTGTTGAAGGCGGCTAATGAAATCAGGATCGCTGGTTTGACGATTGAGAATGCCGTTTTGTAGATCCATCAACAACAATCCTGTCTTAGCCATAAAACACCTCTTTGATTACCATGTATGTTTATTCATCCTATTATTCGTCAAGATTGGCTGCGAACTGTTGTCATAAACGCTGACACCGCGCAAGCAGTTAAGTCTGCGCGATTTACAGCTTTAGCACCACTTTGCCGAAGCTTTCGTTCTTAGCGAGAAACTCGTGCGCCGCTGCGGCATCCTCCAGAGAGAAGGTTTTGTCGACAACTGCTTTTAATTTGCCGGATTCAATTAAGGGCACGATATTTTTGCTGAACGTTTGCGCGACAAGAATTTTTTCTTCCAGACCACGCGCTCGCAATGAGGTGCCTCGAAGTTCAAAACGCTTGCTAAGCAATAGTCCAAGATTGAACTTACAAGAGGCACCAGCTAACAATCCAACTATGATGATACGCCCCCTAGGTGCAGTGCACTGCAAGTCCTGAGTTACATAATCGCCACCAACTAATTCAAGCACGACATTTACACCCATACCGTTAGTTGCCTTCAAGACCGCCTCGGCAAAAGTGGTATCAGTATTGACAATGACATCATCTAATCCCAATTCCTTTAATTTCGCTGCTTTGGATTCTGTTCGAATGGTGCCGATCGGACGCGCCCCGATCGCATGAGCGATCTGAATGGCCGCGGTACCAACACCACTGGCAGCGGCAGTGATTAAAATCGATTCGCCGGCACTCAATCGACACTGTGACACCATGGCATCATATGCGGTGATAAAGGCTTCCGGGAACGCAGCAGCCTCCTCATAAGAGAGATTCGCTGGCATCATGCTGGCAACACGAGAGTGCACAACGATGTTCTCCGCATATGCTCCCCCGCCCACGAGCCCAAACACTCTATCGCCTACCTTCAAATCAGTAACACCATCACCCAGTGCATCCACGTCACCTGCATACTCAAGCCCCGGTATATCCGCCGGTACACCTACAGGAGCTGGATACTTTCCTTCTCTTTGAATCAAATCGGCTCGATTCACTGCAGTTGCCCGCACGCGCACTCGCACTTCGCCGCGTTGAGGGGAGACATCGGGCACTTCTTTGTATTGAAGAACTTCCGGACCGCCCGGTTTTGAAATTACTATTGCGCGCACAGATCAACCTCCACATCTCAATTTAAACTAGACAGATCGCAAAGTTTACACGGTCTGATCGCATCAAAATGCTTCACACATTTAAATACTTCTGCATCGATAAACACAGCTTTGCTTAACAACGATGAGTGTCATGATCGAGCAAATTATTGTTTGCACTGCTGACATCAGAGGTCTATAATTTTTTGTTGATGAGCGAGCCCAATATAGAGCGCAAGCCATTTGGCAGAGGAAACATTAGCATGGGCGTAGATACGATAACAAAGGTTTCGGATAACGGCACGCGTAGCGAATTTGATAAGCACGAACCGGTCAGGATCGTTATCGACGATAGAGCCCCTTCGATCAAACAAAAAACGTTGCCAGTTACTCCAGTGAGCATACCAGTCAGCACACCACTGAGCACGCGCTCTGTAAAAGATAACTGGGACAAAATCACTGCTGTTGCTCCAATTATTTCTGGGATGTTGATCTTCCTGATGGGAGGCTGCTTTACATATGCATTCAATCAACAGCAATTGAGACTGCAAGAGATTCAAACGATCGAAAAATTCATTCCACACTTAATGGGAAATGAACAAAGCAAAAAAGCAGCAATTTTGGCCATGTCTCAACTAACAAATCCAGAGCTAGCAGGAAAGTTTGCCGGTATCTTTGCCAGCACAGGCACGGTCTCAGCTCTTCAATCGATGGTTGAGAACGGCAATGCCCACGAGAAGAATATCGCCACCAAGGCGCTGTCTGACGCGTTAGAAAGTCTCGCCGCACGTGAGAACAGATTGACTGCAATCCAAACTGAATATCAACAAGCTTTGCAGACCAAAACAGCCGAGCCTGCAGGCGATCACGATTACATGCGTAATTTAAGCCAGCTTGGTGAGGTCTACAAATTACGCGGTCAATCTGCCCTGGCAGAACCGTTACTGAAAAAGTCTTTGGTTGCTAGAGAAAAATTGTATGGAAACGATAATCCGCAAGTAGCCGATGCATTGCGCAGTCTCGCTGAGTTGTACCAGATGAACGGCAATACGACAGAAGCAGCCAACTGCTTGAAGCGCGCTCATTCAATTGAATCAAAGTTTGCACCACTCGCCAAGTCAGAAAGTGAAGCTGCACAGACGACTGCTCCCCATCCAGGGTTTGCACACGAGTCATCATCGCACCCGATGTTCACGCATGAGCCTGCTTCGACAAGCGAATCTGAAAAAAACAAGTCGGAGAACTTAGAAAAGCAGAGTACGTCGAACAATGCAGCCGAAGCAAAGAACTCTTCTGAAGATAAGAAGATACGCTACGTTGAACCCGTTGAAGAACAAAAAACAAAAACAGATTAGAGCAACTTGGAACAGCTATTCAATGTACTGAGACCAGAATTCAGTGCGTTCCCGCCACTCGCATGGCTTGTTGCCGCAGATCAGCGTTACTTTCGAACCTTTTGTCTCGAGGGCAGAATCACCTGCACCATCCCAGACGGATGCCGTCATTTCGACAAACTTTTCAAACTCCTTCACAGGCTTTTTGCAGGTTGGACAAAGTAACTTCTTATCCGCAATCGATTGTTTAATGGTCTGTAGCGACATGCAACCTCCAACAACTTTAGCCATGAATCAATATATTGAATCAGGTTCCTTATTGAAGCAGCCTTGAAGCAGCTAAAATGAGAGGAAAGTCTTAAATTAGCAATTTACCGTTGACAAAGTCGTAACTTAGACTTATTCTAAGAACAGAAGGAGTCCAAACAGAAATGGCAAGTCACATTGAAGAGCTTTTATCAAACCACGGCGTCAAGCCAACGGCTCAACGTGCAGTGATTGCCGAGTATCTGGTAGGCACTGACTGCCACCCAACGGCTGATGAGGTCTTTCAAGCAGTGGCAACAAAGCTGCCGGTTTCGCTCTCCCGAGCGACCGTATACAACACTTTGAATGCCCTTGTTGAAGCCGGAGTGATCAAAGAAGTGTTTACTGAGCCCGGAAGGGTGCGGTACGACGCAAACGTTAGCGATCATCATCACTTTGTAGACGTGAAGACTGGACAGGTATACGACATAGATGCAGATAAGGTTTCTGCACTGAAACTTGAATTGGCGCCTGAATTCACAGTTGACCACTACCATGTGACGATCTTCGGCGAAGTCAAGAAGTAGTCAGTCACACAAAACAAAATTTTTTGCCTTGAAGTTAGACCGACTCTAGCTTTAGACAAATATTAACGGAGAAAATTATGAAAAAGCTAGATAACACAAAGACCGCCGAGAATCTGCATTCCGCTTTTGCTGGAGAATCTATGGCGAATAGAAAGTACCTATATTTTGCAAAAGTCGCTCGTAAACTGGGCAACGAAGAGATCGCAAAACTGTTTGAAGAAACCGCCCATCAGGAAACTGGACATGCGTTTTCACATCTCGAATTGCTGTATCCACCAGGCGACCTGACAGTGGAGAAAATTCTTGAACTAGCAATTGAAGGCGAACTCTACGAAACTAATCATATGTATCCAGAGTTCGAACAAACCGCGTTAGAAGAAGGAAGATTAGATGCAGCCGGGGAGTTCGTTGAACAAGGGGCTGAATCGGCCGAGCACGCAAAGATATTTGAGCAAGCAGCCAAACGCTTTAAGGCTTTGACATTGGTCGAGAAATTCCATGCCACCAAATATCAAAAGGCGCTATCTAAGGTTCAAAGCGTATCTGAAGTAACAGCACAGGCATCGTAATTGCAAGCGGAGGGAGTGAGTAATGAAGTCCGATTATCTAATTGTCAGTTGTAGTTTAAATCCGGAAAGCAACAGCAGAAAAATGGCCAGAGCTGCCTTCGAGCTTTTGAATGAGAAGGGTGGCGCAGAATGGCTTGACCTGCGCGATTTTGAGCTTCCGATCTGTGATGGTGGCGCTGCCTATTCTCATGCAAACGTTGAAATTGTGGCACAAAAAATTCGCAATGCGAAATGCATTTTGATGGCTGTGCCAATCTACAATTTCGACGTGAATGCAGCTGCTAAAAATCTAATTGAGTTGACCGGTCGCGCTTGGACTGAAAAGGTAGTCGGATTTCTTTGTGCAGCGGGTGGAAAGTCCAGCTACATGTCAGTTATGGGTGTAGCAAACAGCTTGATGTTAGACTTCAGATCTCTAATTATTCCGAGATTCGTCTATGCAGATGGATCCTCGTTCGACAATGAGTTAGTCAGCGACGCTCTTGTAAAAACACGCATAGAAGAGTTAGTGGACACGGCCATTGCCTTAACGGAACCAGCCAAACAAGCTAAGCGCGCAAATCCAGCCTAGCATCGCAAGCGCACCGAATAAGGTGCGGCGTTATCAGGCTTTGACGGTGCGGTGCTATTAGGCCTTAACGGTGCGTGTTATCGGGACTTCACTAAATAACGTTGTTCAATCTCGTGAACTTTAGCCAATCTGCGAACATGCCTTTCGGCACCAGAGAATTTCGCGTTCAGAAATGTTTTCACAACTTCAAGGGCGAGCTGATGACCGATTACTCGTGCTCCAAGACAGAGCACATTTGTATCGTCGTCTTCTCGTCCTTGATGCGCTGAAAATGTGTCATGACAAAGTCCTGCGCGGATGCCCGGCATTTTATTGATCGCCACACACGCACCAACTCCGCTGCCGCAAATCATGATGCCCAAGTCTGCCTTATCATCCAGAATAGCCTCTCCAACCTTGACGGCGTAGTCAGGATAATCAACCGCATCTGAACTGTATGTGCCTAAATCAATGAGTTCGTAATTCTCTTGCTCCAGATAATCCCGGACAACGTCTTTCAACTCGTAGCCACCGTGATCAGCCCCAATTGCCACTTTGACAGCCATAGATCCTCCAGCATCTTTCAGACGCATGCGCAACACAGACGCGTCAATCATATCGCACTCAATGGGGCTCATGTAGACTTATGCACGCGCAACGCTTGCTGGATTTATCAAATTCGAGGATGAATGTATATGAAAAATGCTGGTTACCTTGGCATTCAAATGAAAATAAAGGTACGAACATATGACATCGATTCAGCTGGGCACGTTTCCAATATCGTTTATTTCCGCTGGCTGGAAGATATGCGCTTGCAATTATTCGAAGAGCACTTTTCCTTTCAATCATTCATCGAACAAGGCTACACTCCGGTCATCGCAGCTTCCAGCATAGAATACAAGCGGCCAATTAAGCTCTTCGACGAGCCTGTAGGGCACATGTATTTAACTGAAATCCGTCCAGCGAGCGTTAAATTCTACGGCGAAATTTATGTCGGCGATTTGCTAACCACGACGGCAAATCACACCGGTGTTTTTGTTAACATCGAGAGCATGCGACCGCGCAGAACACCAGGAGCGCTTATTCAAAAGTTCAAGCAAGCTCAAGAACAAAGTGTCCAAGCATAGCTCATCTGAAATATTTTCGGCTGGGAATTGGCGGATAGTCTTGGATCGCAGCAATCTCAACATTCCTAAAAATCCAGCGTCTGAAAAAGACAGATCGACATGACCGTGCCATACTTAGGCACGGCTTGGACTTGTAGCAAACATTGGTAACCTCCAGCGCTCGGCGCTTCTCACTAATTATTTCAGTAATTTTCCTGTTCTCGGGCATGGCTCCGTGTCGTGCCAACGCCGCCCAAACAACCCCGACAACACTAGAAGGTTTGCTGGGCAATTGGTTACGGCTACCAACGCTGCAACACTCGAACGTTGGTGTCGAAGTGATGGAACTGCCGTCAGGGAAGGTCTTGTACTCATACAACGGCCATAAAAGGTTCGTACCAGCCTCAACTGCGAAAGTCTTCACGACAGCGTGCGCTTATGAAACGCTAGGCGCCGGATACACGTACAAGACCCAGCTTCTTTCAACGGGCACCGCGAGCGAAGGCAAGCTGCACGGAGACATTGTCGTCAGTCCATCACAAGATCCAACTTTGTCGCGCGACGATATCAGGCAACTGGTGGCACATATTGACACGAAAAAAATTCACTCTGTTGATGGACGTGTGCGCTTAGCAAAAACCCCCGGCGGCTTCGAACAATACCTGCCTGGGTGGCTTGTGGAGGATTTCGGGCAAATTTATATGCCAGTTTGTTCGAACTTTGTCGTGGACCGTAATATTGCTCAAGGCACCACGGCAATGAAAGGAGTGCGCGTGTTCGATATGAGCGCAACTTATGAAATCAACGCACTAACGCGTAGCTTAATGAAATCAGATGTCGCGTCCGCTTGGCTAACATACGATCCGGGCAACAAAACTCTGCGCACATATTGCGGTGAAGGCACCAGCCAAAAGAGTCCTCTCATTATCGCGGACCCTGATGAATACAACATTGCCTTAGTGGAGTCGTCTCTTGCGGATAAAGGCATTCATGTGGATAAGAGTGCAATGATGTCGCGAGACAAAAGCAATGTCAGTGATGCGCCGACAACTCTTATTGCCGAGCATCTATCAAATCCGCTATCAAAAATAATCACTACAACTTTGCATGAGAGCGATAATTTATACGCCCAACAGCTGCTTAGAACAATCGGTCTGCTCAATCCGGATCAAGTCGACAAGGTGAAAAACAAAGACGACGACACTACCATTGAACAACGGGGACTCTACAGGTTAACTACTTGGCTCAGCTCCATCGGGGTGCCACCACAAGAAGCTGTCATTCTTGACGGATGTGGTCTGACTCGAAAAAATGGATTGTCACCCCACGCACTTAATTCGGTGCTCAAACATATGGCCACTCCGACTCTCAACGGTCCCTATTTATCATTGCTCAAGAATGGCGACAATTTTCGCTATAAAACCGGGTCTATGGACACTGCCAGGTCTATTAGTGGCATCGTTAGCACAGCCGGTGGGCAGAGCATGGCCGTGACAATTATGGTGAACAATCACACACCATCGGTTAAAGATCTGCGCGCGGCGCTGGGCGAATTAGTCAGTCTAGTTGGACGAATAAAATCCATTCAGATCAAAGAACCGGGCAAACCTGAAATTTCCGTTGTTCCGACGACAGAAGCTAATGGTCCAGTTGAAATAACAATGGCGAGCGCACCGGCAGCACCCAAAAGGGCTCCACGACGCTCTTCGCACAGGCGACGAAAGCATTAAGCAGGCGACCGAAACTATGACACCATGGCGATGCGAAATCCACGAATTGTGCACGAATACTTAATCCTACCTGGCGAACAAATCATTCCCGAAGTCGTCGTATTGATTAGATGGGCGGATATTTTTATCTGCCCAACTTCAATTACGCAACCGCTAGAATCAGGAATCGTAAAATGTGCAACCAAAAGTTCCTTCGTGCAACAGCAATAGCACTCGTTCTCGCATCGTTGAGTAGCATCAGCGTTCCATCCTATGCTTGGAGTCTATTTCATGGCCGTCGCAACGCTGTGTTACAGCGCGACCAATATCTCAATCAGGAAATAAACGCTGCTAGATTCAATCTCAAACCGAGAGATTTTCGTAGCTTGTCCAAGAAAAACGCACTTGTTTGGCAAAAGGCGCAACAGAAGGCGTACCTAAATGGTGGCAACTTAAGCATAGGACAAGAACGAAGTTTGCTCCGTTCCCAGAATCGATTGCAAAGAAAGCTCAACTCCGATGTCGGCTACTAGCTTAATCACGCAGGAAATGCCAGCGCCACTTTTGGAAAATCATTTTCTGTCTGAGCGATTATGTTGAAATAGTTTGTGAACAAGTTCAGAGCTGTGTTCGCAATCAATTCAGCAATTTCGCCGTCGGTGTAACCTGCTTCGTGAAGATCTTTAATATCAGCGTCTTGGATTTCAGCGCGTCTCAAAAGGATGTTACGGACAAACGTCAAACCTACATCTGCTTTGGCGTCGCTTGATTGTGACTGACGCGCCTTAAACAGTTCATCATCGCTCAGACCTGCGGCTTTAGCCATTTGCGAATGCGCGGACAAGCAATATTCGCAGGCATGAACTTCTGCTGCAGTAATGGCAATGCGCTCGCGCATGAGCGCATCCAAAGAGCCGCCCGCCAACGCTTCATTCATCGCCAAATAACCTTTAACTGCCGCGGGTGAGTTCGCCATTAAGGCGAAGACGTTAGGCACTCGACCCATTTTTTTCTGGATCTGATCCAGCACTTCTTTTGTAGGACCTGTCGCGCTCGCCGGGTCAACTGGTGTCAATCGAGTCATTTGTATTCTCCAAATAAGTAACTTCGCAATTGCTGAAGTTGATAGTTCGCAGGACATTGCTCCCGCGGACGCCATGTAATTGTTCACCCAATAATACAAGTTCCTGAATTCCCGGTAATTAAGTGAGCGGAATTTCTTGCCGAAAATCTTTATGGTCCGTTGCCCAAAGTGGAGAAATAGCCGGGGCTACGAAAACAGCCCCACCTGGAGTATAATTCCGTTTTTAGCACCATGGCAGCGTTAGCGAGGCAGTTCCAATGGCACCCGGTCCACGAGATCAAGACCAACCCATCATGGGTAGAGAGTCTCTTTTTCGCAAAAAGCTCAATCAGCTTCGAACCGACGGGCATTTGAATCAGTTGCCGACCAGCGATAGCGCCCGCAGAACGCGCGAAATCGAGAAAAGTAACTATCTGGATAATTTGCATAATACGCTGGCAACAAATTCCGACCCTGTCGAAATGGACCGCCTGACATTGCTCGATGGCTTAACGGAACTCTACAATAACAAGTCCGTTACTAGAGCCCTCAAAGACGAGTTAAAACGGTCAAGGCGCTACAAGTACGCGACCACTGTTCTGTTGCTGCGGGTTGACGGTTTTCATGAAATCAACGGCAAATTCGGACATTTGGCGTCCAACTCAGTGCTCAAAGGCACTGCCAACTTTTTGATGAGCACAATCCGAGACGTGGACATCCCAGGTCGATACGATGGCGATACCTTTGTCGTCGTCTGCCCGCAGACTGACCTTGCCGGAGCCTCCGTTCTAGCAGAAAGAATCAGAACAAAAATTTTTGCGGAAAGAATTTCAGACGTTGGTCAAAATTGGTCAGTGACGGTTAGTCAGGGATTGGCGGCTTATCCGGTAAGTGGCCAGAAAGAGGACGAACTGTTTAGAGCCGCATTAAACGCCCTAAACGACGCTCAACGACGAGGCGGCAACACCTATTCATTCTCTGAAGCTGAGCAGGCTTAGCGGTTTCGGACGCACGACGAATCAGAGCCAGCCGAGATTTTTCAAAAGCTCGTCGAAGTCGCCTCGGGTCCAAAGCCAGTTGTGCAGTGCGAAGATCGCCTGTTCAGCACTCATCTTATTCTGAGCTAAAAGCTCCTGTGTGCGAAGAACAGCCGTCAACGTCGGCTGGTCTATCAATTTCTTTGAAAGCAGAACCTGCGGCAACGGAGTGTTCGTGCTGTGACTGAGAGCGCGAGCGATCACCATCTCTTTGCCTGGCACAATGCCGACCAAGCGAATCAACTCGGGGAATTCAAGAGTGGGCGCCTTGATTTCCGCTTTCTCTTCCTTCTTCACTTGGGCAAGAGCTTGAGAAACAGGAATGTCTTGCAGTCGCAAAAGCTTCACGACTTCGGCGCCCTGCGTTGGCGTTATCTCAAAAGAGTTCACCAACGCCTGCATCTGAAGCGCTTGATCCAACGTTGCTTGCGTGATCAAACGAGCTTCGACCAATACTTGTCCGATTGGAATGTCGTCAACCAGCCCTTTTTCAACAGAAGACAACAAATCGATATCAGAAACGATTCCGGCAAGCACCAGAAGTTCACCTAGACGAACTGTTTTAGCCGATTTCTGCTGCAAAAATCCGTGGAAATCCAGGGACTCTTCAATGCTGGTGCGACGCTCTGCGGCAAATTTAAGAGCCGCTACGGCTTGCTCCCGATCGATTTTCTTGTCGCGGATAAGAATCTGAGAAGAAACCGCGGCATTAGCGATTGAATCGGAAATAACTCCCTTCAAAACCAAAATTCTGCCTAAAGGCAGTCCAGTCGTAAAGCAGGTTTGCAGCGCCTCATCAATGGTGTCAGGGTGCACTAACTCAGAATCACGAAGCAAGTGACCGAGCTTGTTAGTCAAGTCGAAATATTCCGAACGCCAACCATTGTTGGCGAGGGCATCGTCAAGAGAAATGTTCTCAGTTGCGACTGATTGCAAGGCTTTGGTCGCCATGTCTACCGTGAGAAAGTTATCGCGAATAAGTGACTGAGCACGCAACGCGCTCTGCAATTTTTCGTCGCTCAAAAAACCGGAGCCGACAAGTATTCTACCGACCGGCAGTCCAGTCTTGGTCGAGATCGGAATAGCATCGGCCAAGTCGCCAAGCTCAATCATCCCGGCCTTAACCAGCAAGTCACCTATGAGGATCTTGGCAGTGCGTTTGTTCATCTGCGAATGCGCCCTTTAAGGACTAGTACGAATTTGCTAAGCATAGCAATTTCAGAGAGGAGTTGCACCATGCCACCAATTACTGACATCACTTGTCATGGACACCATATGCGGTGCCGAGCAATTTTATGGGTCGCATTTTAGTCTGACTTTTGTGCACCACATACGGTTCCGAATACAGCTAATTTGCCGTCACCATCGCCAGTTGTCAAGCAACTCAACAGGTAGTAGGATGGAGATTGAGGTTCTGGGGTATAGCGCATGAAAAAAGTTCCAATCTTAATATCCATAATTGCGACAATTTGCCTGCCAGCGACGGCAGAAACCGTGTTTATTAAACCACTAATAATGCCTACGATCAGGATGACGACGGTGAAAACCACAGTCAAGGTCATTCAGCCCGTCAAAACTGTTAATGAGAAGAAGAATACGAACAGTGAGCCGGAACGAATTATTAAAGCGCAAGAAAGTTATCCCACAACAGCTCAAAATTGCACGTGCGAACACGCGTCGAAGCTTTATGGGCAAGGAAAGTATAAAGAAGCGGCATTTTATTACAACAAGACAGCCGAGATAATGCTGCAACAATACAAGCATGAGAACAGCGACATTGCTGATATGCGCTACGGACAAGGCTTGTGTTATTACATGTTGAACGATTACGCCCAGGCCGACAAATGGTTGACGGCTTCGATAAATATGTACAAGCGCGTTAAAGACACGTCGAATCAAATCGCAGTGACGATGGCTGTTCTGGGCGATACGCGCAACAGACAAAATAAGTATGGAGTAGGAGATCAACTGGTTAGGGACGCCATCGCTTTGCTAAGCCACAAACGACAGCAAAAGTCAGCGGACTATGCAGACTATGAATACTGCGTGTCCTTGCTTGCCACTTCATACGATTGGCAAGACAGGCGGGAAGAGGCACTCCCTCTTCACAAACAAGCTCTCGCTTTAAAAAAGCAATTGAAGGACATTAAGGCAATCGAGGCTAAACAAAGCCGGCTCAAAAAATCCACAGCCTAATTTCAGGGTAAACCAGATACACAGAGACTGCACGATCTATTAAGATGAAATAGACTCCGATCGGACACGTCTGTGACCCTAGAACAGCTCCTTCCCAGAACGGAATTAGAGAGAGCATTCGCCCAAGCGCGCAGCTGGACTGCGATTCACTCTTGGCGTCGCGGCACTTTGGATTTGCGCTCTGGGCGGATGGTCCCGGCCACAGGCATTTATCTCGCACTGGCCCGAACTCACGCTCTCACAGGTCACACGAGAGAATTCGAGGAAACCCTGGATTGCGTGTGCAAGTACGGGGATGACCTCACCGCTATCGACAAACAAAGCGTGGTTCGCGTGCTGTGCAACATTCTTGCGGAATTCCGAGACGAGTCAGGGCTGGACTCACTCTCAAACAGACCAGCAGTTGAGAAGATCCTTGTTCAGTCGGCAGTGGCAATGACAGCTCAAATCAAAGGCAATACAACTGCGCTTCTTGACGCAATTTGTGTAATTAGGCAATCGGCCGAGTTGGACCTTATATCGGCGCGATTGGATCGCCAGCGTGCTTCGGAGTTTAAGGAAGCAGTCGAAGATAGCAAGGTTAAACTCACAAGTTTAGGAAGGATAACTGATGGTGAATTAACTGCTAGCGCGAAAAAGAAATTCAACAAAGCTCGCTATATTTTGAAAAGCCTTTTTAAGAAAGCCGCACAGCAACCGGGACAAATGATAGTCCTTGAGATGCTTGTTGAAGTGAATCGGCTTCTTTTGGATCAGCATCAAATTGCACAAGCCAAATTTGCCTTTGAAGAAATTTTAGAGTACGCGCACGAAATTGAAGAGACACTCAAAGAATCTCCAGGCTCGAAAGAATACGTGCCAGTCGTGGAGAAGGATCCTCAACTGCGAGAATCTGAACTCGAAGAATTTAAAGCGAGAGAGAAACAGATTCGTCAGAAACTAATAGATGCATCTGTGGAGAAAGAACAGAATATTCGCAGTCGCATCGATTCGGCGGACTACGAAGTCAAAGCGTGGCAAATGAGAGCAGAAATGGCTAAATATCGCCCAGCAGACGACTTGGTAATCACCGCCCTTAGACGTGCTCAGAACTATGCGGAAAAATTGCGAGCACACGAAATCGAACTCTTTGAACAGACCCAAATCACAAAGAAGCTCCGACAAGAACTTATCGATTTCGAAAAGAATTTAAACATGGCTGCGGCCACAGCAAAACCGAAGGAAGCGACAACTTCGACTTATGGCGGTAACTCGACACGAGAATTAGATTTGCAGCTCGCGAACCTCCTGGCAGATCTAGGTGACAGATTCGCGCTCAACGAATTAAGAGAGGAAGCATGCGAATGCTACTCCCGATCCATAATGGCGCGCATCAGAGCGAAGAATCTGGACAATGCAACTCGGAGAAATCTTGTCACCATTTCGAGTAATGCGCTAATTTCTAAGATATACAATCCGGCTCTGGAACAATTTCGCAGGGTTAACAAATTTCTAGAGTATTCTGATGATTTGGCATTCTACGGCAACGTGCGTGATTTGGCATTGTACGGCAACGTGCGGATTTGCTCCCAGTCCCAAAGCCATTTACTCGAACAGCTGGTCGATCCAGATTCCAAGCTCGATCAAGCCAGTTTTTCAGCATTGAAGAGTCTGGTCGATCAAAATGTGCAGTTCTCACAAACATCATTCGCCCTAGAATTATTGCCCTATATTTTGGAGCTTTTGCACTCTCGTGTAGATCCGAAATTTAGCGCTGAGATCCTGGATGAACTATGGAAAGTAGCGTATGATTTCCCACCCACTAGAATCTTCAGTTCGTACATCCAACCTCTCTCAATCATGACGGAGCAACTGCTCGATAGTGGCACCGCAAAAGCTTTTGAGCATCACACAAAGATTTTTGCCCATCTTCAAAAATCCGTTTTAGAGAAGGAGCAGAAAAACTTATTTTGGAGAGTACTGATCGCTATTAGAGAAGAAGCAGACGGAAGAAACTCACCGAGTCTGGTGCCGTTGTTGGCGAGACTTGCTCAGCAATATTTTGAGTTAGGTGATTCGAGAGATTGCTTCGACATTTGCGAACGAGTCCGCCTGATGGATAAGAGTGACTTAAAAGGCATCAATGCGGGCCTGGTAACGGTGCCTCAATACGTTACTGCTTTTTTCGATTTGACTAGATTCTACATAGAGCTCAAGCAAGATTACGAGGCAAATGAACTGGCCTTGGAGATTCGCGAAATATTTGTTGCGAATGAAGAATTCAAAGAAATTCGCAATGAGCTTTATTTCTCACTAGGTAATTTTCTGCTGACTATCTCACAACAAACTTTGAGCCCACCAAAAGTACTTTTTGAATTACTCGAAAGCATGGATGATACCGAACTCGGCAATTTGATGCAGAAACTAGAAAACAGCTGGGCTGCGAGGACTGCGTTACCACTTTATCTATTAAATGAGGTAATCCGACTGCGCGAACTCAGCAAAGGAATTCGTCACAATTCGCTGATACCATTGCTCTACAGAAAAGCACGACTACTCGAAGAGACGTCGAATTCCATCGCGTGCGATGACACATATAGACGCATTATTGAGATTGAGTCGGTCTACCAGGGTGATCAAGTCTTACAACATCAGATGAATTTTTTACAGTATCTTATGCGAACAAAAGCTTACACGTTGGCATTCGAGTATTTGAGGGAGATACTTAAAGTGTCAAGCTTACTGCCAGACGACATTCAAATGTTAGACATATTTTCGATGATCGATGAATTCGTGCACCAAAACATGTTTTCCCATTCCTCAGAACTATTGGTAGCATTGCTAAGCAAGTCATCACCTATCAAATTTGACTTTAGATTGAACAACACATTTGACGCGGTTTTCACAAACTGCCTGATGTCCAACGACGCAGAAAATGCAGAGTTGCTTTTAGCGAACGCACTTGCCCTGAGAGTAACCGACGAAGATTTTTTGGTGCGAGAGGCCAAACGATTCGTGGTAAGTCGAAGAGCGGTGCAGTTCGCGATCAAGTTGGACACTGCAATTGAATCTCTTAAACGTAAACGAGTTCCCTGCCTTAACTTGGAAAAGTTAAGAGTGCAGTTCGTGGCTCGGTGCAATCGAACGGATTTTAAAGATACAGAGGACCCACCACCACTGCCTCCGTTTACCGATTAAGGACTGATTGTTGAGTGGAAATATGAGAAGTGTCAGCGGCGACTTAAAACCGCGGTGATTTGAGTGAAATGCGCACTCGTTTGCCGGAGCACTTTTTCTTTGTGAGTCCAGCGGCGACGTCAGTTCAGTTTGTGATGCAGCTCAGTTTCCCGTGGAGGGAGCATTTTCAGCAAAATCGTTTGTCTGGTAAACGGCAAAAGGAACCTCTTCGTAATCTGGATTCTCCATTACCGAGGTGACGTAGTTGAGAATAATTGAATGTTCGTTCCGTTCCGCTGTGGTCGCTTTTTTGATTCTCAGGAGCAACTTGGGCTCAAGGACTGCTGGGTTGTGATGGCACGCGGGACGCGTGCGCTCCCAGGGCTGCGCGTACTCTGCACTCGGCGTACTCCTTGCTCCTACTTGGATGGTTTGTCTAGAGCGTCCTCAGCATGATGCACGACGAATAAGTCTTTCTGGAGTTTGGCAAACTCAGTTTGGCGATTACCTGTGTCTTCATATTGATGATTTACGAGCATGAAACATCTTGCAGTATTTAATATCAATTCGCCAGCCGAACTTTGACGGCATCTATGAGTGGTCCCATACCGGTTGTGGAATCCAAGCTCTCGAATTCGATCTCCGTTTTTGCACTGGTGGCTTCAAAGTTAAACGACATCTGCGTCCAGGAATCAGGGACCTCACTGCAATCGAATTCTTTGGAAACTCTGCCTGCTTTTACCAACAATCGCTTAGTGCCAGGTGCACATGATGAGTCACGCGCAAGGAGGAAAGTTAAGATGTAACTGCCTCCAGGCGAAGTGGAAATTGTTTGCGCGATGGCACTCTTCCCACCCATATCTATGCAATCTTTGCCTTCGGGAGCATGCTTTTGATCCACATCGACACTTCCCTGCTTCACAGACCACGCCATGAATTGGCTGCCCGCTTGGTTGGTGAAGCGTCCGCTTACCGTCAGGCCAACTTCAAAGCCACCATCTGCAATGAGATTATCGCCTGAATTAGCAGGCGGCTTGGTGCCAGGCTCATAGCCCAAATGAGAGTAAGGATATGATGATTTACGAGAAGCTGAGTTTTGCAAGCGGCCCCAAGCAGAGTCACTTGCTAAGCTCCCGAAACGCCTTTGTACCGTTGGTTCAAGTGCTGAGTGACGCATTCCGTTGTTAGGAGCGGCGGTTGTATTTGAATGCGTTTGGGCCAATCTTTCAAACCCGTTATCTCTGTTGTTAGGAGCGGCGGTTGGTGTCCTCATTTGCGCAACTTCAAGAGTAGAGAGTGGATGATCGCTATGAATTTTCATCAGCGCCTCTTCTGCCTCCCTGCGTGCCGAGATGTCGGTTTCTCTGGCGAGCATTTGACGCAAAGACTTGTCCGAAGAAATTGCCTGGGAGCCTATTTTCCCAAGAGCTTCTGCTGCAGCTCGCCGATTCATAACGTCGGCGTCAGAGAGTGCGTAGATGATCGAGGGCACTGCGGACGATGCCCCGGGACCAATCCAACCGAGAGGTTGAATGAAGCAATATTTGTATCGGCTGGGAGTGACTCTCACTAATGCTGCTAACCGAGGCACCGCAGGTGCTGAGGCCGGACCAATGCAACCCAATGCATAGGCTGCATCCCTTTCTCTGGTTGGATCACTAAGGAGCGCGTTCAAGTAAGGCACCGCTGGAGCAGCAGCAGACTTCATCTTCGCAAGTTTGTAACATGCGGAGTATGAGGTGTCAGGTTTTCTAAGCTGTTCTATCAGGCTGTTGAGATTTTGACCGGCTTGAGCAAAACAACTCTGCAAACCAGGAGCAATGCCGATAATGAGAATGGCTAATTGCGCTGTTCGCAGGAATTGAGACATAAAGCGTCCTTGCAGAGCTTGATGGTATTATTCCCAGAATGGCCCGTTTTATAGTCCTCAGTCATTGGCGAAGTCTCGACTCAAATCGCGGCTAGTATACCTTTGGGGTATGCTGGTTCAGCCAAAGATAAAATTGCAAGCATGTTATGGCCATTGATTCGGATTGAATGTTGGTGCGTCCGCATAAATAAAATTGTCCGCAGCCAGTCGATCTACCGCAGCACACACGAATTCGATTGATGGTTTCACTTTGTTCTGCTCTCTTCCCTTAGGGCTGCTCTGATATCTTCTGCGAGCCAGCTTTTTAGAGTCTTCTCGAGCCAGCTCAGAACACGTTGTGCAATACCTTCTCCCGCGGTGGCATGCGTCGCAGTTTTTTACTTGCTGGTGGCATCGCGCGCAATTGAAGAGCCAGTAGATGTAGGCGTTTTCCATGTTTTTCGCAAAAAACCAATTGAGTTGAATTTAGGCCCAAGACGCGTTCAACTCTGCCAGAAATTTGTGATGCTGCCAATTACCCCACCTATATGCACGTTTAGAACTTCATCTGCATCGATTGGCACTACAGTTGAAATACATCCGGCGATGGCGGCTAACCTTCGCGCAAACCGCCGTATAACTTCGGGTTTACATCGCCACTAACAAGAAGACTTCATGCAGCTTGCGATATACTGTAAGAACCATTGTAGGCAAACTGATGTCTAGCGAAATCATTTTCGAAATAACAGAGGCTCCCGAAGGCGGTTATGACGCTAGGGCTCTTGGCTATCCTATCTTTACTCAGGCCGACTCAAGTGATGAACTGAAACAGATGCTAAAAGACGCAGTTCATTGTCATTTTGAAAACGAAAAAGAAAAACCACAATTGATCAAAATTGTTTGACTAGGCGCAAAAATTCTGAACTGTGATCAAGTTACGGATTCGCCTTAACTCGAATGGTCTTGGCCCGTTGTTCTAAAACAGATGCTTCGGTGGCGCGATTTTCTTTGCGTAGGAAGCGGGCGTAGTCATCCATCACAAGAGCAACACGTTCGTCCTCAGCACCATATGCGCCCTCCTTAATCCGCAAGGCGCGCTTGAATAACACTTCGGACTTATCTGGGCGTCCGTGTCCTTGATACATCCATGCCAGGTCCGGCATCCAGTCGGCAAAACGCGTGCTATTTGGTCCCGCCAATCCTTCCATGGTGCGCATCGCCAGTTCGTAGAGGCGCTCGGCCTCAAAGTATTTCCGGCGCTTATCATTAACAAGAGCCAACTTGCACAAACAAGTCACCATACCCGGTTCGATGGCTTTGCTTGCCTCAGCTTGTTTGAGTGCCTCAGTCCATTTGGATTGCGCCTCCTCCATATTTCCACTGTTATAAGCCACTTGCGCATCGTTGCTCGACTGTTCCCAATCCGCATCAGCAAGCGCAGTTGGTGCACCACAAATGATGGCAAAAATGGCAATCCAAAGCTTTTGTTTAAACGTGGCCAATTGCACCTCCCACAATGATTTTTACCACTTTAGACAACTAGTATGCTGTTATGCTCAAACAGACCTTGGGTAAATTTTGAAGAGTTACGGATTTAAACTATGCGCCGGACCTTTCGATTTCTATTTGCGCTCACTATATCGGCTTTTGTCGCAGCTGAATCATACGCGATCGCTCAACAGCAGCTCGATCAAGTCATTGACACATCAGTGCAGATGTTGAAGAGTGGTCGGCCAATGGATGCTGTAGCCCTTCTCCAAAGTGCCAGTGCTCAATTTCCGCAGTCGGCTTCTCTCCATTTCCAAATGGGAAACGGCTACTCTGACGCTAAAAACTATCAGGCAGCGATTAGTGAATACAACGTAGCTCTCAGATTGCAACCAAGATTCCCCGCCTCTGTGCTGAACATTGCCTATGCATATGTGAATGCAACTCAATATGATCTGGCCATGCCGTGGTTCGACCGATACCTGAGAGAAAATCCTGGTGCTACCAATCGAGTCGAAGTGAATTCGCAAATGTTAACCGCACAAGCAGCTAAATGTGCAAAAGAAAAACGATACTTTGATGCGAAGAAACTGATGGAGCAAGCCTGCGCAATCAATCCTTCATCACACACTATGCATTTCAAATTGGCCCGAGCGTGTGATGAATTGGGTGACACACAACGTGCCATCAATGAGTATGAAACTTGCTTGCGATTGAAGCCTGACTACTCTCCAGCAATCTTCAATATTGCCGGTTGCTACCAAACTTTAGGACGACCACGTGACGCTATAACTTGGTTTCAGAAGTATTTAAATCAGGAACCGAATGCACCTGACCGCTCGACCGTCCAAAACATGATCGCAAAATTGCGAGAGAAAGGCACTGAATCCAATGCCGATCCTCATGACGCTGACTACCTGCAATCAATAGTCGAAAACGGAAGGCTTTATCGATGGCCCGCAGCGCGACTGCCTCTCAAAGTGTTTGTCGACTCGGCAGCGTCAGTTCCCAACTTCAGAGAAGCCTATCGAAATGCTCTGCTCGAGTCATTGAGTGCATGGTCGCTCGCATCGCAAAACAAGGTCACCTTTGTACTCGTTCCGGACAGTCGATATGCCGACATCGTTTGTGATTGGACCAACAATCCCTTCGAGGTAAGGCAATCTGGATCCGATGTGGAACAGGGAATTTGCTTCATGCAGGCGCTCATAAACAAACGCTCGCGAATAGATTCGGCGATCGATCGAGCCAATGTAAGAATATTGACGATTGATAGAGAAACTGCTAAACCGATAAGTGATGACGACATGAAAAAGACCTGTCTGCACGAGCTTGGTCATGCACTCGGGTTGCGCGGTCATTCAAACAACAACCACGACATCATGTTTTTTTCCGTCTCGCCTACGGTATGGCCAGTTCTGTCCAAGCGCGACAAAGCTACTTTACTGCGACTGTACGAAACCTATCCGCAGCAAGGGAACACTGCTGCAGCACCATATCAAAAATGAATCTAGAGCCAACCTGGATTGAGCCTAGCTTCGAGCGGCTGCCCGTTTGGTGTTGTAGCACGTCGTTGGGGCTGCGGGCGGCTTGATTTTGAACTGATTAGCCTGTTGGTCGTCCCTGCTGGATAGCTGTCAGCGACGACTTCTGTTCTTCCAGATACCTCACGCATGAAATTCGAGCTAGCATCAGCCACAGCTGGTGCGGCGGCGATAAGAATAAGAGCTATTGCCAATCTTTTCATAGCGTGATCTCCGGTCTAGAGCAAACCATACAATGGGAACGCGACTCAACTCGAAGTTCGAGCCGTACCTTCGCTATGTCGGAACCCAAGCTGTTTTAGTTCCGTAATAATGCGAACTTACTCCAACTTTTTCTGCAGCAGATCGAAATTATGAACCGCGATCGGATAGGACTCGTCGGCTTGATGCTTGGAAAGATAAGTGACTGCCATCGCTCCGACGCCGGCAATGCCACCAACTATTGCGCAACCTGGCAAGGGACTAGCTACTAGCATGCCGCCGAGTGCTCCTGTGCCACATCCGGCCGCAGTTGCTTCCCCAACGGTCTTCCAATATTCTTTGCCGGTCATGCGATAGTCAACGACATGACCATCCTTTAGCGCTGTTGCAAATTGTTCAAGGTCTCTGGCTTGAACTCCGACTGAATCTCCATTGTAGTTGACATGCAATCCATTCATATCAGTAATCGCGGTCAGATTATCAGCGGTAAACTGAAGAGCTGGCAACAATGAATCTGGAACGTAGCCCATCTGGGCAGCCTGATTTAGCTCAGCTTTCGAGACTTCGTGATCGTCATTGAAATCAATTTGTGGAAGATACTTTTCTAGCTTGCGGAAATCGTCCGCTTTAGGTTTTTGATGGGAAAGCGGCAGTTCTCGATCAGCCACAGATGGTTTGCCTTGCTCAACTTCATTGCATGTGGAATCGAAATAATGCCAACCCTTAATTTTTTCAACTGTCTTCAAATCAGAGTTGTGTTGGGCTTCCGACGCAGCATAGGCAATCACACCTACGACCGCTCCAACAGCGGCTCCTTTGCCTGATCCACTCCCCAGCTTTCCGTCAGAAACGAGGTCCGCAGCGGCACCGCCGGCAGCACCACCTAAAGCGCCCCGGCTAATAAACTCTGTTGCGCTGGGAGACTGCGAAGGGTCCAGTTCAGCCAGGTCTTTCAATTTCGCTATCGCACTACGATCCAGCGTCTTCGCCTGATCAGTGCTCAAGGAACTGAGGTCTTCCAAATGGTCGTTCAAGAAAGAAACAACGGCTTTGTTTTCGTTGCTGAGATTCCGACGTTGACCAAACACTTTGACCTCGTTGCGAGTAATTTGACCGTCTCTATTGAGGTCAATCAGATTAAATTGCGAATTCAATGCGTCTGCTAACGAGCCAGCTTGAGTCTTGAACTCACATTCGGCAGTGAGTCTAGTTTTAGCAGGATTGTCGAATTGCATAAGAACCTCAAATGTCGGTCGAAGCAGTCCACAACGAAGGCACAGCTCCAGAATCGCTCGACGAAGGCAATTCGGTGAGTAGAGCGAGCATAGTCGATAGATATGTCGAAAGGGTGTCGAAAGTGTGATAAAAGTGTGACATTTGAGACGCTTCCAGCCACACCCTACTTTCAAAACGATGGCGAATCGGTGCTAGAACTGAATGGTCGTGTGCAGCTGGAAAGCTAACCACATTAGGCTCTGACAGGTCAAGACTTAATGTCCAGACGGTTACTCCAATAGGATAAGTTGGGCAACTTATCAGCATAGGGTAAATAGTTACTAGACCATTTTGATGAATACCAAGCATTTGAGGACGGTATGGATCTCATTGGATACGCTCGGGTTGTTCCGCGTGAAAACGCAGAAGAAGCACTCGCCCATCAGAAGGCGCGGATAGAAGCGTATTGCAAAGAACACGGTCACAAGCTTGTAGACTTTTACTCAGAGAAAATCAGCGCCGAATTCGAACTGCAAGAAGGTCGTTCAGAGCTTGAGAAAGCTATTCATGCTTGTTCTCGGGATATTGGTTTAATCGTCATCAGGCTCGACCGCTTAAGCAGCAATAAGAAGGTTTTGATCAAGATTTTTGAGGAATGCCAAACGCGTGAGGTTCAGATTGTCCCCGTTTCAGGGGCCAAAGACCCTAGCGAAATCAAAACAAGCATTGAAGTTACCGTGATACCTGGCAAATAAAATGTATCAGGAAAATGACGATACCGAGAATGAAATCGAGCAGCTGCGACAGCGCATTGTCGAGCTTGAGAAACACCTTAGTGAGCAAGAAAAAGTAATCGCGAATCACAAGCGCCTGGAAAACCAAGTCATGCAGCTGCATGTTCTCACTGCTGAGTTAAAGTCAGCCAGCCAAAGACTAGTAAAGGCCCGTGACCAAGCCGTTGAAGCTTCAAAGTTCAAGTCGCAATTCCTGGCTAACATGAGCCATGAAGTTAGAACTCCAATGAATGCGCTCATCGGCGTCAGTGACTTATTGATGAAAACAAATCTCAGTCGAGACCAACGTGAATATGCCAATATGATCCGGGATTCGGCATCCAATTTACTTGAAATCGTCAATGACATTCTCGACTTCTCAAAGGTCGAGTCCGGTAAAGTGCAACTCGAACTTTGTGATTTAGATTTGGTGCAGGTTATCGAAGGTGCAGCAGAACTGCTCGCCGAAAAGGCGCATCAGAAGAAGCTTTCTTTAATGACGTTCATTCAACCGCAAATACCACGCGGCTTGAGAGGGGACCCAACTCGGTTGCGTCAAATCATTTTGAATCTAGTTAGCAATGCGATCAAATTTACAGAGAGCGGAGAAGTATTCATTCACGCCATGCTGGAGCGCAAAGATGACAATGACCAGATAAAAATCATTATCAAAGATACTGGAATTGGCGTACCGCACGATGTTCAGAAACAGATCTTTAGTCCATTCACACAAGCCGACAATTCAGTTAGCCGCAAATATGGTGGCACGGGATTGGGATTGTCGATCTGTCGAAAACTCGTTGAGTTGATGGGCGGCGAGATAGGGCTTGAAAGCACGGAAGGGAAAGGGACCACGATCTGGTTTATTGTTCCGATGGAAATGGCCAGTCAGCAAGCCGCTGACGAAGCACAGCCAGATTTGTCGGCAGTGCGAATGTTGCTGGTGGATGGACCAAACAGTGCAACCAAGATTGTTCACTCTTACGCTAAAGCTTGGGGCATCAAATGCGATACCGCCGAAACTGGTGGCGTTGCTCGTGCGCTGTTACAATCCGCCTTTGAGAAAGACTCCCCATATCATATGGTGGTCTTAGAAAGTGCTCTGCCTGACATGCGTGCAGAAGAGTTTGCTAGTCGGCTTGCTGACGAAACTTTTGCCGGCGAGACCAAAGTTATTTTGTTTAATTCAACCGGTCCGTCAAGCGCGCCTAGCAGCTTCCACACATTCTCGGGATATCTAACAGCACCAATGAAGCAGTCAATGTTGCTGGATTGCATTGCAAATTTATCCGCGAAAGAAGCTCAGATGCCGAGCAAATCAAATTTGGGCAGTAATACAGTTGAAGAGACAGAAGCAGGCAGACATATTCTGATTGCTGAGGACAACCACGTAAATCAGCGCGTAGCAGTATTGCAATTGCAACAAATCGGTTTCACGGCAGATGTGGTATCAAACGGAGAAGAAGCTGTTGCTGCAATGGCCAGCAAAAATTACGACCTGGTTTTGATGGATTGTCAAATGCCGATTATGGACGGATTTGAAGCAACACAAGAGATTCGAAAAGCGGAAATTCGCACAGGACGCCACGTTCCGATTGTTGCCATGACTGCTTATGCAATGGAAGGTGACCGAGAAAAGTGTATTGCGGAAGGCATGGACGACTACATCAGCAAACCAGTAAACCCGAATGTTCTCAGCGCCATACTTGAAAAATGGCTGAACCTCGAACTCGTAAAACCGCGTGAAAAGACGAAAGAAGAGACAATCCCAAAACGGTGCTGGAATACAGACTCAGCGCCACCACTCGACGTCGAAAAGTTGAAAGAATTATGCCCTGAATATGACGACCTGGAGCGCATGATTGATAAGTTTATGACCAACGTCGAACGCCTGTTGAAAAACTTGAATATCGCAATCCAAGACCACGATATGATCAAAATCAGATCTGTATCTTACGAGCTCACCGGAGCTTGCGTGTCAGTTGGAGCCGATGAATTATCGGCGATCGGTGAGAGCCTGCAAAAGATATCACTTGAAAAGAATTGGACGCAGTGCAAGATCCTGTTTGAAGCGTTCCGGCAAGCACTTGACGTAGTCACTGATTACGCAAAACAGCTGGCGTTGCATGCTCATACATAAGTAGAAATGAAAAAAAATACTCGCTCAAATTTTATTCTCACATTCGCAATCTCTGTCACAGCAATCGCTTTAATGTGCTCAGCTTCCGAGGCTTATCGCAGTCGTTCAACCGATTTAAATTCGGAACTTAAAATCACCCTTTCAACCGACAAACCTGTTTATAAGCCCAACACCGAAGTGTTTTTTACTGAGACTTTTCAAAACGACAGCAGCCGGATCATCCAAATCATTGATGACAAATGCGGTTACGGCGCGGATATCACAATCGAGCGAATGTCTGATAGACACGTGTGTGCACCCGTCGAAGGAGGAGCCACCCACACGTTAAAGCCTGGCTTACGACCAGGCACAAGGCAGTACCTCAAACCAGGTGAGTCTTTCAAACGTAAGTTCAGCGCCTTCATCACGAAGGATTTTCTCTTGGCTTTCCAAAACCATGGATCGGCCGGATTCACCGGATTTAGCGGTGAGGCAACGAACGTCAAAAATCTGCCACCAAAATTTTTCGGTTGCGGGGCAATTTACGGGCTAGAAAAACCAGGAAAGTATCGGCTCAGCACGGCATATTTGAACAACGGCGAATGGTCAACGGGAGAAATAAAGCCTTCGATGCCTCTCTGGCAAGGCCGTGTTCAGTCGCGACCGATTATGATTGAGATTCAAGATTGAACACAAATGCCTGCTGTAACTCTATCCATTCTCGTTTGCAAATTCAACGACTACAGTGGGTCGCGTCTGCAAAATGGATTGTTAGGATGCGCAATAAAGCGATTGTCCACTAGCGAACAGGTGGGTGGGGAGCTGAGCCGATCGCCGGGCCGCTGACTGGTGATGCCTTATAGGCCTGAGCCGCTTTGACGAGCGAACCGACGCCATCCATCAGATCGATAGCACTTTTGCCGGGAGCGAAATTCAATTCGCGATTCAATTGCGTAAGCCGTTCCGCGAGGTGCATGTTTGGATACGTTTTTCCGAACACATTCAATTCGCACCATCCCACTCTAATTGCAAGTCGTGCGCTGGCTGGTGGCGGATCTTTTGCGCGAACCATGGGATCTTCAACCGGACCCGTTGGTACGTCTGCCGCTGAGTCTTCTTGTGGAGCAGCCGGACGCTTTCGAACTCGAATGCCGCTGAAACCACCAGGTCCGCCAAAACCACCCATTGGCCCAATTCCCGTACCAGGCGCGCCGGCAAGACCACCGCCGGCACCAGATGCCATGCCATTTACGCCAGCCATTCCTAACAATGAACTACCAACCATGGACAACAGTTTTTTGCCTCGCCCAACTGGTGCTTTAGCCTGTCCTCCGGGACCAGCATCGGCAGTTTCGGTATCTTCTTCTTGCAGGAACGGCTTTTTGTGCAACGTCTTTTCTGCATATTTTTCCAAAGCATCAGTTCTGTCGCTCAAGGCTACGGATTTGGAGACACCGCCAAAAGCTTTCACTTCCATTGCACTGAGCCGTTTTTCCAGAGGTTGATCAGGTGCAGGCTGTCCTAAAATAGCAGTTTCCAAAGCAGTGACATGCGGATAATCACTTTGCGGACGCGATTGTGTTGGAGATTGTGATTGAGAACCCGGTTGACCGCCCATTGCATCATCGTCACCTGAATCAGCAACTTCGTCAGCAAGGAATGGCTTCTTATGCAGTTTCTGCTCTGCGTACTGCTCAAGATTGTCAGTGCGTTCGCCCAAGTCGGTACTCTTAGAAGCATTTCCAAAAGCTTTTGTTTCCATTCGCACAATCCGCGCAGACAAGACTTGTCCAACGAAAGTCGACCCAAGGATTTCTTTCTCCAGAGCAGTGACATGAGGATAGTCATCGAAACCAGACTTGTTGATGATTGGAGGAGCGTCCTCGATCATTGGTTCACTAGCAACGCTCGGATTCGAATTTGGTTCAGAGGTACCACGCGTAGTCGACGTGGGTTGCGCAGCCATGCTTGGCGTCGTCTTCGCAGCCTCTCTTCGCATCGGCTGCGATGGCTCAGTCGGGACTGATTGGGCCGTTTGAGGACTTGAGACAGGCTCTGGTCTAGTATCTAAATAAGTGACGGATGCCAATTTCTTAATGCGATCGGCTGCGGCGCCTTCGGCAGGTGTACCGAAAATCAGTTTCTCAATGCGTTGAGTTCGATCGTCATCAGATTCGGCAGCAAAACTGTGTCCAAAGAACTTCTGCTCAAGCATCGTAAGTTGATTGAGCGTGGCAGAATCAAGTTGCGATTTCGCATTACTGCTCTGACACAACAAAAAAGATATGGAAACTAAACAAGTAAGCAGCGCAGCCCGCATAAGCAGCCCCGGAGTGGTGCAAGGCTGAGATTGTACTATGGCCCCGGCGCGCCTATATTGGAATGCTCTCATTGACAACAGGTATCAGCCGAAAGCTGGTCAGGTGCCAAAAAATCGATTAAGAATACGCCGGCCCATCGAGGGCTGATTTACTTTCGGCTTCATATGCTCAATTGTTTTTAAGAGGGCGGCGTTTTCTCTCTTCAACTCCGCATTCTCGGCTTGAACAGCTGAATGAGTAAGCACTTTGCTAAATAACTCAGGCAAATATTGGAGCTGATCGTCTTGGCTAGCCAATTTTAGTGCCAAATGGCGATATTGATACTGGTAAGACTTCAGCTCCGCTTTAACAGCATTGAGTTGTGCAGTCAAAACTGGATCAGGCGACTCGTTTCGACCTACTTCAGCAGCGTAAAAATCGACATGAGCACCAGTTGTTTTCGAATGTTGTGTGGGAGCGTCTGGAGCAAATTCGTGTTGGACTCCGAAGATCTGATCCAGCAATGGCTCTAATCCAACCAGACTCAGAGGGTCTGATAATGAGGTGTTCCTGACAGCTGACATGATAAAACGCTTTCTAGTATGAGAATTAATAGTACCGGATTAGATACCACTTGCATATACCAGATGTTTGTTCGGTACAGAAGCACGTGTCTAACAAGCAGATTATGTTCTAGGCACCGTATCTAGTGCTTTGGACTGGCAATATTAAGCTTACCGGTTGAGGGAGTTGTTTCGCTGCGAACACCTCCCTCAACCTTGCAAAGCTAGTTCGTCGCCTAGCGAGGTCCGCGACCTGGACCGCCGCCTGGACCGCCAGGTCCCGGTCCTCCGCCCTGCCCGAAGCCGAAACCAGGACCATGCCTAGGGTCATCGCCATCTAGTCCCAAGAATCTGCGCATCGCAGACCGTTTGAGCTTTTTGCGCTGTTCCGCCGTTAGAGTTTCTGCGAAAGTCAGTGCTCGTTCCAAAATTGCATCGCCCATTTTGATCTTGTGTTCTTGAAGCTTTTTGTGAGCCTCTTTAACTTTGTCTCGGTCGATGTTTTCGCTAGCTAATTCATGCATCAACTGTTTGAAAAACTGACCTCCTTGAGCCATCAATTGCATCCCTTCGCCCATGCCTTCAGCTTTGAGCTCCGCGATTCGTTCTACCTGGTCGTCCGTTAAATCTAGATCTTGCAACATGCCTTCGTGACCAAAACCACCGCACCCGCCCCGACCGCCATGATGACCAAATCCGAATGGTGGCATGCCAAATTGTTTACCGAACCTGCCAGCAAATGGAAACATATGAACCTCCCCAATCACCATAACTGGTGACCGTCTTTGAATGTTTTACGATTTTAGAGTATTTTAACATCAGCACCTCAGAGTCTGTCCTCAATTTTGGCGACCAATTTCCGATAGCTACTTGTCGAAGGTTCCGGCCACGACAGTGACTGCTTTTTCAGGGTGGAAGTACTTCTTCATAGCAGCATCTACTTGAGGCTTGGTGACAGCCGCATAGTTTTTCGACATGTTATCCAGCTCGGCTGGTCCAAGTCCCAAAAACTCGAATTCTGTCACAGCTCTTGCGATGCCCAGTGATGAAGCAAGACCGACAGTGAAAGCCCCGACAGCTCTGCCAGTTTCCTTTGCCAGCTCTTCAGAAGATATGCCGTTCTCAATATAATCTGACAAAACTTGTGATACCAAACTCAGTGACTTTTCCACATTTTTCGGATTGACGGACAGACTTACCGACCATGGTGCGCTACCAAAGGCGGTGTCAGAGAATGCGGAGTAGATGCCGTAAGTTAGACCGGCGCGGTCGCGCACCACATTGCCCAGACGCGAGGTGATCGTGTCTTGACCAAGAGCAGCGTTAGCCAGTTTCGCCGCGTAAAAGTCTTTACCGGTGCGCTGCAAGTCGGTGGGATGAGCGATGACAATATCTGTGCTCTTCTTCTCAGGTAGTGGCACATCAATACGACTTGATTTCTTAGGCAAAGTAGCCGGGGGGATGTGCACGACAGAGGGCTCTTCCCCTTGCCAATCTCCAAATTTATCGGAGATGTGCTGGAGAGCTTCGTCTAAATCAGTATCTCCGACCACTGTGATGATCATGCCTTTGGGACTGAAAATCTTTTTGTGGGTTTCGTGAACGGTCTCGAGAGAAACGCCCTCTAGATCAATCATTTGCTCCTCAAAAGTCTTTTCATAAAATGGATGTTTAGGATCAAAAATGGTGCGGCGCAATTTATTCCAGGCCATACTGCGGGTGTTGTTCAGAGCCTCAGTGAATCTGGAACGCCACTCAATTTTGGTTTTGGCTAGCTCTTCTGTCGACAGGAGAGGATTGCGAATTAGGTCGGCAAGCAAATCTAAATACATCGGTAAGTCGTCAGAGACGACGTGCGTTCCGAAACTCAAACGATAATTGTCGACTGAGAATTCGAGCCCCGCTGCAATACCCATGTTTTCGAGCGTCTGAGCAATTTGCATTTTGCTGTATTTCGTCGAACCCTTGGGCAAGAGATCCGCGACCAACTCTGCCAAATTGCTGTTGTGACCGTCAGCAGTAAAATACTTTCCAGCCTTGAGAATTCCACAAACTCCCACTGATTCAGTACCTGGATTCTGCATCAACAACACAGTCAAACCATTCGGCAAAACTTTCTTGACGAGACGGGAAGCAAAAGATGACGTGTGAATTTTAGGTTTCTTCACTTTCGCTTTTGCAACGACAGGATGGTCAGCCATGAGCTCAGCGAGATCGTGATGCTCATCACCATCAGACTCATTGGCGAACTGAGCCTCGGCAGCCGCAATCGCAGCGGCCATCTGTTCAGGACTCATCTCAATTTCATTTGGAATGAATATTCCAACCGTGCGATTGTTCTTGTGGAAATAAGTGGCGACTACGCGTCGTATGTCTTCAGGAGTGACCGCATCAAAATTGTCGTCATAATCCATCAACCAGTGCCAATCAGCTTTAGATTCGGCTTCACCGAGCATGAATGCAAGGCTGCTGGAATCAGCTTTTGCCAGAATGGTGCCTTTGCGATTCGAACTTTTGGCGCGATCCAATTCTTCTTCGGAAACCGGCTCTCTGCTTAACCTCTCGAGTTCGGTGTAGATCGCATCCTCTACTTTTTGAGTCTCCACGTCTTGAGTGACAGTCGCTCCAATGATAAACAAACCTGGATCGCGAAGATCATCATGTCGAGCGAAAGTCTCTGCTGCCAAACTTGTGTCAATTAGGATTTTGTATAAGCAACTTGATCGTTCGTAGGTGCTGCCAAGAATGTGGCGCAATGCCGCCAAAGCGTAATTATCTTTGTGCGTTGCTTCAGGAACATGATGACCGATCAAAATTCTCGCTAAGTCACCAGCGCGGTTAATTTCAAACCGACGCTCACCTTCCTGTGGTGGCTCAGTGGTATAAACTTCAGGTATTGGATGTGGTGCCGCTGGAATTTTACCGTAGTGTTTTTCGATCACAGATAGAGCTTCTTCAGGTTTAAAGTCGCCGACCAATACGACTGTGGCATTATTCGGCCAGTAGAACGTGTTGTAAAACTCGCGCAACCGATCCATCGAGACACCTTCTACATCAGTGCGCCAGCCAATCGTGGGATGGTGATAAGGATGCTCCCTAAAAGCCAGGGCATACAGATCTTTTTCGAGCGCTTCTTCAGGGTAGTTCTCGCCGCGCTCAAGTTCATTTCGAACAACGGACATTTCAGAGTCGTGATCGCTTTGACGCAGTAACAAATTGCGCATGCGGTCCGCCTCGAGTTCGACACACAGCTCTAGATATTCCGCAGGCACCACTTCAAAATAACTAGTGCGATCGAACCATGTGGTGGCATTCCAATAAGCACCAATTTGGGTTAGCAAATCATCGATGCCGTTTCCCTTGTCTGGATTGTGCTTCTTCGTTCCCTTAAACAACATATGTTCCAGAAAGTGAGTGGATCCCGTGTATCCCACACCTTCGTTCCTACTGCCAACCTTATACAATACTAAAAGCGTAATCACCGGCGCCGTGTGATTCTCGAGAAGCAAGACTTTCAACCCGTTCGGCAAGCGATACTCAACGACGTTTTTATCTTCTGAAACTTTCTTGATCGAAACTTGGCTCGATTGTTCAGATTCGTTAATTGTGTTAATCATTTTCCTCTCGCTTTTTGACTCCGAGATCTCGGCCGAAATAGTAAAGATACAGGATCGGCAGCCGTTATCCCAGTGCTTTGGCGTTCAAGAACATAAACATTACAGGCAAAAGCAGTTGTCATGCTTACTGTTGAGCCACGGTTCTGTTCAGCATTACTGCTAAAGTACTAAAATGAATTGCCAATTACTCAGGGTAGGGTCATGATCGTTGCAATCACAGGCGGGACAGGCTTTTTGGGCTCTCACTTGGCACGCACTTTAGTTGCCAATGGGCATTATGCAAAGGTGCTTGCCCGCGGCATTAACCACCGAGATCCGAGCATTCGCAAAACACCGAACGCCGCATTCACACCCATTCAACTCAATGACGAGAAAAAGCTATACGCCGCATTTTCCGGCTGCGACGCTATCGCTCACCTGGTCGGCATCAACCGTGAGGTGGAGAAAGGTGACTTCCAAAGAGTTCACGTCGAATCCACCAAAACCGTAATACATGCCGCTCGCCGAGCTGGCGTAAAGAAAATCGTCCTCGTCAGTTATTTAAGGGCGAGACCGCGCGCGCTGTCCGCATATTACAAATCAAAGTGGGACGCTGAAGAATTGATTCGAGCTTGCGAGCTTGACTACACAATCCTTAAGCCTGGAATTATCTATGGCTCAGGCGACAGCATGCTATCTAGCATTAAAAGAACATTGGACATTATTCCAGGAGTGGCTGTTTTTCCCGCTGTTGGATTGATGGAAAAGAAAATGCGGCCGATCGCTGTCGAAGACATGGTGAGAATTTTGATCGCCGCCTTGATCGAAGATCGATTGTCGCGTCAAACCATAGCTGTAGTCGGTCCTGAAGACATCACCCTGAGCAAAGCAGTGCAGCGCGTGGCCAAAGTTATGAACAAACTGGTGCTTGTTTTACCGGTGCCTGCGCTGGCCCAATACATGATCGCCGCCTCGATGGAAAAGTCGATGCGAGAGCCATTGATCGCCTTCTCGCAAATCCGCATGTTGGCTGAAGGAATGAGCGAACCGCTACCTGATTCCGAACTGCTGCCATCTGACCTGTTGCCGCATATAGAATTGACGGAAGAGACAATTCGCGCCGGGCTTCTACAACCAGGCGAATAAATTCAGATAAATTTGCTTATAGGGCGATGTCATGCTGAACGCGCTAGAATCAGCGTAGGAGCGTGCGCTGTGAATAACAAGCTACTTTTATATATCCGAAGATGCACTATGACGCGGCGAGTGCAGGTTGCTGAAGCCCGGCGATTGCGGGTTGCTAAAGACCGGCAGTGCCTTGGCCGCATAGTCTCATTCGGCTTTGCAGTATCAATACTCTCTGCTCATGCTCAAGCGGCATTCGCCAATGAAATCGAATGGCAAAAGTACAGCACTGAAGGCGCGAAGGCATACGACCAGGCAAACTGGGGCGCCGCCGAACGATCATTTAAGTTGGCGTTAAAAGAAGCAGACGGGTTTGGAGATAAAGACCTGCGACTGGCAGCGAGCTTGACTAATTTGGGAGTGCTCTACAACTATCGGGGACAGTCGTCCAAAGCTGAGCCTTTGTTCGAACGCGCGATTGCGATCAAGCAGAAAGCGTTGGGTGCGGACAATCCTGAAGTGGTGGCAACGGTCGGCAAAATGTGCCACTTCTATATAAAATCGGGCAACTTCGGCAAAGCGGATCCAATCAGCAACAAGATTTTGGCGTACTCCGATAAAATCTTGAAGGATCGCAACCAGGTAAGTTCAAGTTTTTCCAAATTATCGACTTACTATCAAAGTCACAAAGAATTAGAGTCAGCCGAGATTCTGGTCAAGCAAGCGCAGGAATTGACGGAAAAGCGAGGCACTGAAGGCGATCTTGATCTGGCTGTTTTACTCGATGGTTTGGGCGGTTCGTATACAGCCTCAGGTAAGCTTGCAATGGGTGAGCAATTTTACAAGCGCTCACTGCAAATTCGTGAACAGATACTTGCACCTACACATTTAGCAATCGCCTCAAGTTGCGAGAACTTGGCTAAGCTCTACACGCAGGAAGGAAAAGCGGCTCAGGCTGAGCCTTTGTATCGCCGCGCGCTGGAGATTTCGCGTAAAGTGTTAGGTGAACAGAAGCCGGAAACTTTGACTCGCACTGATGGGCTGGCGCAATGTTGCATTAAAATGGGAAACACCCAAGAAGCGGAAGCGCTGTATCATCACGTCCTTGATGTTTTTGAAAAAGCTTATGGCAAGAACAACGGCTACGTCGTGAGCTGTCAGTTATCACTGAGCGCGCTGTTGGCTAAACAAGGTCGCTATGAAGAAGCGGCTCCGCTTTTAAGTCAGGCGGTCAAAGTTTCTGAAAAGCTCAATGGTCCTCAACATGCCTCATTGTCGCCAATCTTAGATAGCTACGCAGACATTTTGGATAAGACCAATCATAAGTCTGAGGCTGCGAAATTGAAAGCGCGGGCTAAAGCAATACGAGGCTAGTTTCCGAGTTAGCCAGTTCCAGAATGGCTTCTTTAATAGACTGCACAGATTCGTGGCGTAACTGCGCGTTTGGCTCTGTTGCCTTACAAATTATTTCATTGAACCGCTCCGACAGTTCCGGGCACAAAGATTTAGCGTTGGAACGCTCAAATGGCTTTGGATCCTGACCAGTTAGCAAGTAAAACAAAGTGCCACCAAAAGCATAGATATCCGATTGAGCACTTTCATGACCGCGCAAAAGTTCAAGTGGTGTGTAGCGCCGATCAAAGCCCGCGCAGTTGAATTGCGAAGGCACCAACTGCATACCAATGGCAAATTGATTAAGCTTGACGAACTCACCTTTGGCAAGAATGAGAGAATCCGGAGTGAACGCTTTATGAATGTAGGGCGGGTCTAAATGATGCAAGTGCAGGAGGATTTCGCACATTTCCAGAGCGATTTCGCGAACTCTGCCTTCTTTTAGCGGACCGGATATCTGAACAATTTCCCGTAAAGTTTTGGAAGCATCATATTCGGTGACTACATAGGCTGCGCCACCTTCAACAAACACGTCTAACCATCTCGTGATGTTGTTATTGTTGACGCAACTGAGGCGCCGAACCTCACGTTCGAAGTGATGCAACATCCAATACCATTGAGCGGGATTTTGTTTAACCGGCAGAATGAATTGACGAATCCTCACCCGGGATGAACTAGAGTTTTCGACCTCCCCCACTGTATTCAACCCTTTGTATGACACAGCCTGAGAGCTGTTACCGCCACCGCCTCGTGATACTTCAGCGATATGTTCGATTCCGAATTTGCGTATCGGCGATGTTACCGTAATTTTGTATTTGCCTTTTTTGAGAGACCTGCCCACCAATGTTTCTATTGGGCTGTGAATTCTTTTCGAGGAAAGACTACGCTTAATATCAACAGCCCAACTGACCAAATAACTCCAACGGTATTGTTGAACAGGCTGTAATGCAAGCACCATTGGAGGAGCCTTCACTGCCCATGGTGCCCTCTTCTGTAAGGCTTTAATTAGCACGCCGCTGGCAAACTCTCTGCAGTCCAGTCTTAATGCTTTACCAAGGTTGTCACGGATGCATAAAATTTGATAACGCTCATCACCGCTGCCGTGCTCTTCTAAGTACACGAGAGCTATACGTTTCCAGGGCAGCACAAGACCCATGTATGAGAACATTTTGCCGGACCACTGAAGGTTTAAGCCTTGTGGAGAAATGGCTATATGATCTGGTTCAAGAAGGTTGGCTAGCCAGCTGAAATCACCCCGACTGAACGCGCCGGTGCCTCGACGCAGGTTCAAAACAGTAAATGAAAGAAGAGCCAAGATGGTCGCTGAAGTCATCAAAAAATAAGCGATCATCAGGAGAAGATACGCAACTCCGCCCATATGATAGGTTACGACGAATGCGGGTAATTCGACCGATGCGATGGCACCAATCAGACAAGGTATCGGCAAAAATGCTTGTACAAGTTTGTTAAAACCTAGTGGATTAGACTGCAGCAAAGACCGGGAGAAGACTCTCGAGGGCGATTCACTGCCGCTATATGCAAGCAGCAATTGACTTTGTAGATCGCCAACTGTGGAATTGCCCTCGTCGAGCGCTTGCAGAGAAGTATCCCGCAAATCGAGAAGGGGCATAGCCACTTCGTCTAAAATTTCTTCGCAATCTTTCCGTTGTGTATAAGGAACGATTTCATTAGTCATGTGCTTCACCTTTTGGTGAGCCAAGCAGCTTCAGCTCGCTCTTAGGCAGAAAGCCTCCCAGATCGTGGACGAGTTCTGCAGCGCTGCCTCTTTGTTGTGGGTCAAAGCTGAGCAACCGGCTAATCAATTGACTGAACGATCCTGATACTTTCGAGTTGATAGCTGAAACGACAGCACCCGTGTAACACTCGGGATCCACTTTTGTAATCGCAAAGTACATAGTGGCACCGATAGAATAAAGATCGCTCGCTGGCACAGCTTCACCCGCGATTCTTTCTGGTGCCGCATACGGTGCATCGACAAGAAGCGCGTCAGAGTAGTTCATGATTAAGTCGCTGACAAATCCGAGTTCGGTAAGCAATGCAGTGCCATTCTTCTTCCAAACGATTGCATCCGGTCGAATGCCACCTAGCATCAATGATGAATCGATTGCACTTACTGCCTCTGCCGCTTCTGCCATCTTCAATGCCAGTGAACTAACTTGCTTTTCAGTCAAGTTTCCGTGTTTCAAAACAAATGACCGGAGTCTCTGATCGAGGCATGGTTCCATAACAAGATAGAATTTGTCATTGATCGATCGATAATCTACGAGATTCAAAAGGTGAGGAATTTGCAAATTCTTATAACGCTGACTTGCGGCACATAAATCCGCAACACATCTTTCCAGCTTATCGGGGTCGAGTAACGATAAATCGTATTCGATCAACTCCAAATTTCTGCCGAAATTAGTGTCGGCGACCAGATATGAGCTGCGATTGCCACCAGCGGCAAGGCTCTTTTCTACTATGTAAGCGCCGTCCAGCAGAGACGCACCTTTGTCGTAGAGTCGATTATTGACCAAACCAAAATCCTTAGAAAGCATCGTTCGGTGCTTTTTAGAGAAAACAAACAGCTGTGAGTCTGCAATTTCAAAATCATTGCGAGCCACAAGTTCGCTTATTGCAGGTGTGAGAGTCTCTGCATTGGCCCAAGAAAGCAAGCCCTCAGCGAGGCAACGCAAGTCATCCCTTGGTATGCGAGTCGTGTGTAGATCGACTTTTCCTCCAGATTTAAAAATCAAGGTTAAGACATTTCCGCCAATGTAATTAGTTGAATCTTCACCCGCGTGTAAATCAGCAGATTCCAGGTCTGACCATGAGCGGGTCAATCGACCGTTCAACCAAGGCGCAAACAAGACTGGAAAGGAAATACCGTTATCGGATATGCCAAGGCGACTGCTTCGCAATAACATTCGAGAGACGACTACTGTTACGGGAATTATACAAAAGAATGTAATCAGAAATTTATCCGAACCTGGCAGTATCATAAGCGTGAGAAACTCGAACATGAGCATGATAAATACGAATGAAATGACAGAAGTGACAACTTCAGCCAAGGCGAACACTCGATGCGGATTTTCCTGTTGGTTCAAGCAAAAAGGATAGCGAACGGTTTTCCTTTTGCTATGGCCTAAATTTAGGACTTCTTCGCTCATACCGGCTCCATCTCAATAGCAGCAGTGACGTCGCCAAGGCTTTCGGCAAAATTCCGCAGATCATTTTCGAAATCCGCAGCGCATGAATAGCGACTCTCCGGGTCTAAAGCAGTCGAGCGCGCGATAATACGGTCAAGTTCTTCAGGCACATCAGCAATAAAATTTCTGGGATGTGAAGCTGTTAACGGCTCTGGATCTTTACCAGTGAGGAGGAAGAAAAGCGAGGCGCCCATAGCATAAATATCGCTTTGCACGCTTGTCTTGCCGCGAAATTGTTCTGGTGGCATGTAGCACTGTTTGCCTACTACGAGACTAGTTTTAGTTGTTGCACTCTCTTTGGCGACGTTGAAATCTACAAGTTTCAAAATTCCAGCTGTGGTCAAAAGCAGGTTATCCGGCGTAAAGTCTTGATGCACCAGGGGAGGTGACAGCGAATGCAGATAGTTCAACATCGCGCACATCTGCAACGCGAGCTCAGTTGTTTTGGCAACATCAAATTTTCCATCTTTGCCGATAATCGATTTCAAGGACGGTCCATCAATATAGTCCAACACCAGATAAGCTCGATGGTCTTCTATGAAGACGTCATGCAATCTAACTATTTGCGGATGACTCAGACGGCTCAATATCTGCACTTCGTCCTCAAGCCGTTTAAGAGCACGGCGGCGATCGTGCACATTATTATGATCCGGCAAAACATATTCTTTAAGCACTACATCTGATATCAAGCCGTGAGCTGATTCAGCTAAATATGCAGTGCCTTGCCCACCGGCCCCAATCTGTTCCTTAATGGTGTAGAGCCCTTCATGCAATACCGTTTGAGGAGCCAGAGCCGTAAGCAAAAGTCGCTGCGGTCTGTTCAGCAATGCTTGCGTCCAAATTTCCGTATAGCGATTTTGTTTCGGAAGCGTCTTCTCCAAAAGCTGCGGCAATTCTCCTTGGACATGAGTCGGCAGATAAAAGCGCAACGCATTTGCCAGTGCTTCCTTCTCAGGATTTCTTCGGATTGCGGTAACTTCGATTGAAAGCGGCCGCCTCTTTGCGTATCTCAGCGTGATACGTTTACGTTGCTTTTTCCTTCCATATTCGCGCAGTTCTACAGATTTAACTTCGTTCCAAGGTCTAAGCCCGGGTGTCCAAGAAACGAACAGACTTTTCCAGTGACGCCTTACGCCAGATGGCAGCAATCCGATGTGCGTTGGCGCGAAGGGTCCCCAGGGACCGAGCGCATGAAGACGATACAGCCCGAACAGGATCAAACCCACGATTATAATTGGTCCGCCAATTGCATAGAGCAACCCATGAAACTGATCTGCCAAAAATTCTGGCGTATGGGACTGCCCATCTGGCCATGTCATTCTCGCGATCGTCACCATCAACTCAGGTGCTAGCATTTTGAAAGACGCATAGATAGTTTCTATAGTTACGAATGGAGCGGCCATGCCGAAAATCATCGCCAAACCGAATTCTTGCTGGCGCTCGGTTTGACGATGCGTTGCCATGGCAAGCTGCTGCAAGTCTTCCTCTAGATGTCCATATTGGATAAGAACTTCAGTCTGCTGGTAAGGCTTGAGAGCAATCTCACGTTCACGATGTGCGTGACTAGCAGAAGGCAGATCTCCGGAGACAAGTGTCTTATCATCGTCGGCGGTGGCGATGGGATTTAGCTTCTCAGGTGCGACAAGTTCTGGTGGTTTCTCCTCCTGAGCGACAAGTTCCGGTTGCACATCCTCTGGGACAGGATCTGTTGTCCCCTCCTGAGCGACAAATTCCGGTTGCCCCTCCTGAGCGACAAGTCCTGGCTGCTTTTCATGAGCGACGAGACCGGGTTGCTCAGACATCTTCGCGACCTCTATCCATGCCGATTGCAGCGGGTGTCTTCTTGCTTGTAACCGAGTTGAGTCGTTCTTTAAGTTCGCCTGCGTCTTTGACGCGTTCTGCTAAATCGAGTTTGGTGCACGCGTGCACCAAATCATCGAGAGGCGTCGAAATTGATTCATCAATTTTTCTAGGGCGCGAAGATGTTAGTGGCTCTGGATCCTTTCCCGTCAAAAGAAAATAGATCGTCGCACCCAGCGAGTAAATATCGCTTTGGGGTGTCACTTTCCCTCTGATTTGCTCAGGTGACATATAGGCTTGCTTGCCGACCAGTGTGCCTGTAGCTTCACCAACAAATTCATTCGCAGCGCCAAAGTCGATGAGCACAGCATCGCCCTTTTTGTTGATAACGATGTTATCAGGCGAAATGTCTCTGTGAATCACAGGCGGATTTTGTGTGTGCAAATACTGCAACACATCAGCCATCTGCTTCGCCCATCTTAAAACACTTTCAACGGGCTGCTTTCCCTTTTGACGGGCCAGATCGCGGGCATCCGGACCTTCGATATATTCTAGAAGCAAATAATCGCGCGCGTTATCGACAAAGTGATCGATCACCTTTGCTATGTTCGGGTGATCGAGTTTGATCAAAATCTCTGCTTCTCGTTTGAAATGTTCTTTAGCTTTCTCTTTCGTCTTTTCATCAGTGGTGCTTGGTATGACAGACTCTTTCAAAACAAACAAGCCGCCTCGATCTTCCTTCACTGTGTAGATCGCAGAAAATCCACCGGCAGCTATTTGCCCCACGACCGCTAAAGTGTCATTGCGTAATTTTTGCCCCACCTGTAGTGGCACAAAGGCGGTAAAACTATAGTTGTTTGCTAATTCCTCTTCCCAAAACTTTGTGTAAGACAGCTCTTTCACATCGCTCAAATCGCCATTCTCTAGATCCCACAAGCGGGGCACATGTTCAAGCTGGCGGTCCACCTGCGAACCTTCACGAGCCCACTCTTGTAATGCCGCAACGAAGGAACCGACACTTTCTCTAGTAAATTTTTGCAGCGGCAAAGTAAGTGTGCCACCGGACTTAAAAACCAATCGCAGCGCGCTTCCGCCCTTACGAATTGGAGAATCTAACTTGCCCATCGCAGAAATGATTTCAACCGATTCGACATCCGACCACAATCGAATCGTGCGACCACCTAAGCTTAGGCAAGTGGTAATGGGAAAGGAAACGCCTCTTTCTCCGATGCTGATCATATCGCTGGCAACGCACAAGAGAGCTACTCCAGCCATCAACGCCAGAAATGGAAGACAAAAAATAGTCAAAAAAGGCACGAAATAGGTGCTAGCCACTCCCAAACCGGCCAGAAATAGCAGTAATAGATAGAGCGCACTTTGTGAGCTAGAATCGAACTCCCGAAGCTTGAGTCTAAAGTGTGCTCCAGGCACCGAGCGATATGTGATCGCTTTGAGCTTGGCAGTTTTTTTGATTTTGAACATGCTGCCCTGTCAATAACACCCACAAGTCATTATGCCCAGCACGTAAGGGCAGCCATCGCTGCACCCGCTCCATGTATGTATGTCCACAAAGGCTGCTATGGCAGCCAGGTAGCCCTAACGCAAACACCGACGCTCGCTTCATTGCTAACGCCCGCGATTAAATGATTTAAATGACTATAGCCCAAGCTCCGGTGCCTGCGCCGCCGCCGCCGTCGACGATAGCGCCCAAACCCGTGCCAAGCGCCGCGCCCAGCCCAGCTCCGCCGCCGCGCAGGGCAAGCTGCCCAAGCTTCGCTTTCCATCCTTCTCCGCGCTCTACTGCGTTGACGTCCTTATATCTGCCGATGCTTCCAAGTAAATGTGCGCTAATAGGGAAGCTGGCACCGCCAGGAAGTCGCAAATCATTAAACTGAATGCTCAAGGAGCCGGACCGACTTAACCTTCTGCCTGCCTTCGCTTCGGTGATTTGACCGCTGACCACCGTACCGGATGGTGGCTGTGCGACAGGCATAGGCGCAGACTGTGCCCTTTCCGGCGAAAGCTCAACGCCGCGTGCGGTCGGCTCATCCTGAGCAAGCACCGTATTTGGTGCACAACAAAATATGAGTAGCAAACAGAGAGTTTCTGTTTTCCAACAAGAATGCAGCACAGATTTGACTCCCCTGAGCGAAGCCTACATTGTCCCACACAGATGCATTGGAAGACTTTTTAGCTAATTCCATAAGAACTACAAGTTTTGCGTAATTTCCCCAATGGAACAGGCGCAGGTTATCAATAGAATAGCTCCACCAACCTGATGAGGACGCCCTAAATGGCAGACAGAATCGGAACCCTAGACGTCACCTTGAAAGCAGCCCAAGACTTGCCTAGCGCAGGTGCCCAGTTCATCAAAGAAGCATACGATCACCCCGTCGATACTGCTATTGTCACAGTTAAGACGCTAGCTACTTCGGCGCTAATGGGTGCGGGACTTGGCTACATCATTCCGGCCAGAGGACCTGCCGGCATGATTATCGGCGCCGCTTTCACAATTCCGATGGTGATCGGGGCGGTAAACAAAGTTAGAGAAGCAGAAGATCAGGCTAATCGACCCGGTGGGAGTCTCGATCAAGCTTCCAAAGATTTGGCCAAGAGCGCTGTGGCGGGTTCAGTCGATCTAGGACTAAACTTAGCCGGAGGATTTGCTGGAGCCAGTTTCGGACATAACGTAGCAACAAGCGATACAGCCTTCGGTGCTTTCGCCCAGAAAAGCCAGCGCTTCATTCTTAAAGGCGAAAACGAAGCGATGTTGGCGACAGATTCCTGGGCCGGAAAAATGCGCAACATGTTTTCGCGCTCTGAGACCACTCCTGGCGCAGAAACGCCGATGGGTGGAACAGCGCTGGACGTTGGCACCGTCAAAGCTAAATCTCGCGGCATCTTGAACACCAACTTGGAGATGGACGCTCCTCCTACGACAGCAGAATCACTAACAACCGCTAAGCCATTAACAGCTCTCGGTCGTCGTTTGCAGCAATACGGCATCGCCAATGAAACAGTCGATCGCTCGCTAACCGGTAGCGCTGACGACTTGACCATGTATTACGGCTCATTGCACGGACACTCCCGCTACTCCGACGGAATGGGACTGCCAAAAGATTTGTTCAACCGCGCTCAGACAGAAGGGCAGCAAGTCACCACGATCACCGATCACAACCACGCTGCAGCACGTGGCGGAGTAGGCAAAGACGATCCCCGCACACCTGATCAAGCTGGCACACCAACAGTTGCAGAAAATCCAATCGAATACGCACAGACCTTTGCTGACGCCAAGGCGACCACAAACCCAGATCACTTATCGCTCGTAGGCGTTGAGATGGGCACCATCGGCAAGGTTGGCGGAGGCGGCGGCGGACATACTCACGGAATGGCTGGCGCTGAATCGATTGGCGAAACAATGCCAGACGGACATCCATTCGATCTCGCTGAAGCAAGAGCTGACTCAAATGCTGCCGCCCACATCGGTGGTGTTAATCACATCAATCTTTTCGAAGTGCCGACATTTTTTGAGAGCGTCAAAAAGCAACCCGGTGCTTTAACAAGCTTTATGGCTCGCCTGGTTGGCAAAGAGCCAGAGCCCGTAGTCTCTGTACCAGACGTGGTCAAATACAACGACGGCGACTACAAGAGTATGGTCACACATCTAGATGGAATGAAGGATACGACCGGAAACACACCGGTGATCCAGCTCAACCATCCACGCTATCTTGCCGACGAAAATCCGAATACGCCTGCAGCAAGTCGCAGCAGAGACTATGGTCAAAAGTCATTTAAAAATCAAGCCGAATGGCTGAGCCGATTCGTTGACCCATACGTCAGACAAATTGAATTGATCAAGGGCGGCGCCCTTAATCCGAATCCAGTTGATACAGTTCCGACTGGAAACCTCGATCCGACAAGCTTCGCCGGTTACCTGGACAAAGGCGTGCATGCCAGTCCAACATTCGGACGCGATTTCCACTTCGGTGATCCAGTTGGAAATCCAGGCGCCACTGGAATTTATGCGAAAGGCTTGAATAAGGTGGATATTCTCGATGCTTTGAGAGAACGCAGAACCATCGCTACAACAAGCAAAGAAAATTTGAGCGGCGTGCTCACTGCAAACGATAAGTTCGTTATGGGAAGCATTTTGGATCAGAGCGCAGTTGATAGTCTGGCTCTAAAAATGAAAATCGACGGAAAGATTGACCCAGAAGCATCTTATTCAGTCAAATTGTGGGGCGACAAGAAAGTCGGCGACGGCAAGTTGGCGGAAGTTGTGCAAGAACAAAAGATGACAGGCAGTCAGCTGCTGAGCGCAAATCAAATTGTCGCGTTCGATCCGGTGACCAGCAAAGTTGGTCAAGGTTCAGCCTATTACGTAGAAGTCGGCAGAACAGATCCAAAGACATCAAATCTAGATCGCATGTGGACAGCACCAATTTGGGTCGAACCATTGGCAGGGGCACAGCATTCGCTGGCAACTCGCTGGATGGCAGGCGCCGGAGCGCAAATGTTCGGCACAGGATTCTAAAACTCGCACCTGGGAGCGCCGGCACCCTTGCCGGCATCTAGCCACAGCTCCGATCTTAGAAATAGGGATTAGTTCAGGCAATCCACCAATCTTAGTGCTCAACTGAAAACAAATCTGGGAGCGCGAACCTGGGAGCGCCGGCACCCTTGCCGGCATCTAACCACAACCGATCCGCGTTCCTTAAGACAATGTACGAGGTTTGGTCGCGGCAATCACCAAGGTTCGCCAAGTTCGTAGCTCAACTGAAAACAAACCCAACCCAGCGATAAGTCCCGACTGTTAGTATGGCAATCGGGCACATATTACTAGATGCACAATTAAAGAGACGGAACGAATGAAGGTGCGCTTTATAAGTCGGGCAGCTTGCTGCATAGACTATCCTCGGATCAAAGTGCGTTGCTCGTAAGAGACAGAAAGTGAGCACATCAGCACGAAAGCGAAAAGTAATTAAGGCAATTCGCGATCTAAATAATCGCGTTACTGTTGCTGACGTTGTGGCGACCACAGGGCTTTCGCTCAACGAAGTAACTGAAGAGTTAAATTCCGTCGCCTCACAAAGTCAGGCAACTTTAGAAGTAACAAACGTCGGTGAGGTGTTTTATTACTTTCCGCAGAATTTCGCCTACGCATACTACGCTCAAGGCTTTAAAAAAGTACTGCTCAATTTATTGAACACCGTTTTCAAAGCTATCTTCTTTCTGTTCCGCATCTCATTTGGTGTCATTCTCCTTTTGTCATTCCTATTTATCTTTGGCACAATATTGTTGTTCCAAACCGTAATCGGTGCCGGTATGGGTGCTTCTCAAGACGTCGGGGCGATGTGGGCAGATTTCTTGGGATTGGTCAAAAGAGTGGCTATTCAGGACCTCGTTCTTTGGAAGAAGCAAGAAACCTCTGTGGATCAGGACACGCAACCTTCAGGTAAATCACGTCAAGGCTTTCTGCTCGATTGCTATTCGTTCCTCTTCGGCGAAGAAAACCCAAATGAACACCTGCTTGAAGAACGCTGGAAACTCTTAGCTCAAGTGATTCGACTGAACGAGGGCATCATAATCGCTGAGCACTTGCCACCATATACAGGGCGCCCGGCAAATGATGAACCGGCGCTTTTTAAAGTGCTTTCCAAATTCAGCGGTTATCCGAAACTGTCTGAATCGGGTCAACTGATCTATGTGTTTCCTAACATGCAACAGCGCAGCACGAATACGTCCTACACATTCATGCCGGAGCTTATCGAAGAAAAACCATGGCAATTCTCGAAAATGAGCAAAGAGACTTTGCGTCCCGTCCTGGCGTTGGCTGTGGGAAACTTTCTAGGCAGTTTGCTTTTCTGGTGGCTTTGTTTATACACGCACAGAGTCAGCAAGCCGCCAATGGTATTTTTGTTCTTCGCTATTTACGGAACGCTATTCATGCTTGTTCCAGTGATTCGCCTTGCAGTAATAAAAGTCTTGAATTGGCAGATCGCCAAACGAAATCAAGTCGCAAAGGGATTCGAGAATTTGATTGGTTCTCCTGATCGTGAAATCAGATTGAAGCTGGAAGACGCAGAAAAAATTCGCCGAGATTTTGGCACCACTGCTAGTGACGGAATCGTCTACACGACGCAGAAGGATTACTTAGAACAACTAACAGACAACCTCTGAAATCCGGCAGTCAATCCAACGGGTTAGGAAGATTCAGCTGGATATACAGTTTTTGAGCCATCGTAATGCATGCGATAGACGTTGCCCAGACCTACAGCTGATGCTAGGACTGATTGAACAATAGCAGTTGCTTTTTCTCTCACGGCTGTAGGATCAGAGAGAAGTTCGAACTCACTTGATTCAAGATACCAATCAATGCCGTCACGCGTAACTTTTGCGCTCGGATCAGTATGCTTTGCTTGTAGTTGAGCCAACGAGCTATCATCAGCGTTAAGTTTAACCTTCCAGTCCACTTTACTCCTCACAATGCAACCATATGTGGTGCTAACAATTAGGGTCGAAACGCGACCAATTGCTCAAGCAGCAAATGGTGATATAAAAATAGCACGTTCGGCAACGGTTGTCTGCCCGCGAATTGAAGTTTATCACCACTGACCGAGGGGAATGAATCACCCATGACTCACCGATCCACAAAATTTTTCCTCACCGTCCTAGCTTTGACAGCTATCGCCTCCAATTTCCCGAAGGCCTTCGCTGAGAATTATATGATGGGCGGCAAAATGATCACGGAGAAGGAAGCGCAATCGGCACAGCTCGTTAAACAAAGCATGACGGATCTTGAGGCGGGCAAAGTCGCCCAAGCATTGAGCGAAGCAGAAGAAGCTAAATCCAAGGCACCAAATTTTTACTATGCCGTTGCTGCGCTGGCTGTATGTCAAGCAAGAGCTGGTCGGTCGGACGAGGCGATCGCTAATTTCCGCCAGGCACTGAGCATTAATCCAGATCTCCCAGACTCCCTATGGAGTTTGGCTGCCACATTGCAATCTGCCGGCAGAACGGAGGAAGCAATCGGAGTTTTTAGGCAATTCATAACTAAGTATCCGAATGATTCGAAAACGTCTCAAGGTATCGCCTTTATAAGCATGATGGGCGGTCAAGCAAAGAACGATAAAGCGATCCACCATAGCGCGCAGGATTATTTTGATGAGGCAATTGGTACCAATCTGATGCGCTGGTCAGACAAAGACATTCCTGTCAAGATTTTCATCGCCAGTGGCAACAATGTACGAGGCTATCAATCCAGTTATGCAGAGTCTTTGAGCAATGCCCTGAAAGCTTGGGAGGAAGCCAGTCAAGGGAAGATCAAATTTAAACAGGTTGATTCTGCCGACAAAGCATCAATAGATTTTATATGGTCAGACAATCCAAAGGACGTTTCGAATCCGGCGGAAGGCGGCGAAGCTTATTTAAGACCAGTCGGCAATGCCTTAGGTGCGGTGAGGATCGTCGTGTTGACAGTTAAAGTCCAGAAGGAACTGAAACTCAATGATCAACTAATTAGACTGATTTGCACTCATGAACTAGGTCACGCTCTCGGTATCGCCGGTCACAGTCCATCCCCGGGCGACATAATGTATAGCAGTTTGCCGTTGGATTACGAACGGCTTAAAGTCAGTGAACGTGATGCAAAAACACTACGCAAACTCTACGCGGTTGACTTGGCAACAGTTCCGCACAGCAGCTTAACCTCGCAAGGTTTGTTATCTCATTCGGACATTGTTAACAATGACGAATTGGTGGCAATTACGCATAGCGCGACAGAGGCGATGAATGCAAAAGAATATGACAAAGCCGTAGAAATTCTTAAAGCAGGGACAGAAAAATATCCCGATTCATTATCTCTAAAGCGCAATTTGGCTGCCGCACTCAATAATTCTGGACTGACAGCTATGAATGCCCAGCAGTTTGATAAAGCTTTAAAGATTTTCCAGCAAGCACTAACAATGAACCCGGATAGTAAGCCGGCGAAAAATAACATTACTGTTCTGCATTACAACATTGGTTTAAACGCAATGCGAGCAGCAAAGTTTAGCGAAGCCGAGCCATCATTGAAACTGGCTGTAGAACAGTGCGAAAGCTACGGTAATCAACCTCTGCTCTTAAAGGCTGCCGCCGAATACGCAACTGCCTTGAAGAAGCTTGGCAAAGCTGACCAAGCAAAAATTGTTGAAGCGAAGTACAAAGTTTCTGCCTATGATTAATCGGTCGGTGCGATGCCACCATATCCGGTTATCCTCAAAACTGGTCTCCACCTGCGGACAAAGCTCCGTGAGGTGACCTTTTTATCAGATTGAACATCATTTGCTCCGCTACCACGTAGCTGTACGGACGGACACCTTACGATTCAAATTTTGTAGTAAAGTTACACCTTTTTTGGGTGCTCCTCGAGGCTTAATAAACGTTTCATCAGGTGAAAAACCTGGGGGTCCTGTTGAAATAGCAGGTTCTTGCGGACCGATCGTTCCCTCACCTGATGACAAAGAGGGCGCTCGCTGGAGCGATGGAACTCCAATGCTCGATCCAGCAACTTCTAATTGTCCCGTGTGCATCGTCACTGCATAAACTACTCCAAACACAAAGCAAAAGGCACCACATATCGCCCACACTGTTGTCCATGTTCCCTTTCGCTTGCTCATTGACCTAGTCCTCTAGTAAGTTCAATGACGTTACTGGTTAAATGCTTCAAACAATATAGGATTAGCACTAGTTTCGTTCAAGGTTTTCTACTTAGAGAATTTGATTCGGCGACGATCATGCGAAAACGCTCGAATACAAATATTTCGGAGATAGCGGTCAACCACACTGTATTTAGTGGCTAGGACGCCCGACTAATATGCGAACCGGCTTAACTTCGGTCAATCAAGCAGCCATTGAGATTAGCCGCTGTTCAAGATCGCACATATCGGGATCCCCAGCGGGGTACTGCTTAGTGTAAATGGCATGCGCTCTCTCGTAAGCTTGCTTCGCTTTGACTGCGTTAAAACGCATTTGAACTTCACCAAGGAGCACAAGTATCATGCCTAGGCGTGGATGGTTCGGTTGCACTTCCACTTCAAGAGAGCAAATCGCCGACTCAATCTGATCGACAGCGTTGGCACCAGTGTTTTTCCACTTGCAGTAAGCTGCAAATGCGCGGCACTCATGATAATCGGGACCGCGAAACGGCGTTGGCTCGTAGAGGCTAAGCGCCCGTTCAAAGTTCACGAGCGCAGGCTTATAATTACCTTCTTGCATAGATAATCGACCGAGACTCATCATAATCGAAGGATAAAAGAGCAACAGACGTCTTTGATTTTCCTCGATCGCCATAAACTTCTCAGCCTTCATCATATTTTCTCGTGCATCGCTCTGTTTCGCGAGCATCTGAAATTTTCCCAAATATAGAGCGTAAAAGGCAGCGTCAACGTTCGTGGAATTACATTCGATACGCACTAGTCTATCGACGTTCGACTCTGTTTTTGAACGATCCTTAGTATCGATCACCGTCTTGAGCCTTTCTAGCCACTTCTGAGCTTCCACCGTGCGGTGGAGATAAAGATTGGTGCTGATCAAGCAGAGACAGCTAGTCGCCACCGCCGGAGAAGATGTACGAACATCAGAGCTTAGGTTATCGATGTTTCTAAGCGCCAACTCCAGGGCTTCATCAAAATATCCAAGCGAGTCGTTTATGCTGGCAAGACATGAAATATTGTAAGAATTTTCTGGTTGCATACGATACAGATACTGAGATAACTTCCTTGCTTTACCCATCTCCCCCTGCCTAATGAAGAGGAGTCTTAAATCGGTGATTCTCAGGATGAAGTGATCCGGTTCAGAAATTGAAGGATACTTATCGTCCAGAATTTGAGCCACTTCTCTGCCAATATCCTTAAAACCAAGTTCATTGGCCAAATCGAAGAGATGCTCTTCTTGATACGCCGAAATCAACTTTGATTTCCAGATGGTTTTCATCGGCAAAGTAGCAGCGCCAAGAATCACGAAACTTACGAAGGAACCGGCCAAGGTGGCATATGGATCCAAGTGAAGCCAGCCGCACAGTAACATCGTCACTCCGACGCAGCCGACCAAACCGACCGAACCATACAGTAACAAAAACAAACGTGCCGAGCTCAGAGTTGCCTTGAGCTTGGCTTTTATAGCAAGCGCACCATTTGAATTTGAATTGTGACCGTATTCAGCCTTACGTTGGGTCGACATTTTTCCAATTCCTAATATGCGTCTATTCCTTTACTGGTTTCCTTTCCTCGTCTGTTACCGCGGAATCGAATGCTCAAGAGGATATTTTCACCTTAGTCTCATTGTCTCAAAGACTCTTCATTTACCCCCGAAAAGATAATCTTTCTGCCAAAAGAGGCGAACCAAAGGCTTATTTATGAGAGATACAGTCCACCACCGGGGTGGTCAAATCTCTCAAAACCTTTGGCACCTTGGATCTGCGTGAGTACAACAACCGTCATCAGTATGACAGTCACCACATTTTCTGCGGACCTCTCAGCATCACTCAAACAAAAAGCTGGCTACTCTTCCAGAGCCATTTTTACCGCAGCTCCGGCATTCGGAATTCCGTGACCGTAATAGTTAGGGGTGTAGCCTGGAGGTTTAGTCGCGGTCTTTCGCATTATTTCGAGCACTTGATCGTTGGTCAGGCTGGGATTAGCGCTCCAAATCAACGCCGCTATACTGCAAGCCAATGGGCAAGCGAACGAAGTGCCGTTTGAAATTTCAGCACGGCTATAAATGTTGCTAGAAGCAACATCTTCTCCAGGCGCGGCAAACCAGACGGACTTTCCAAAATTGGTGCCTGAGTATGGTTGTGATTGAGCATTGGTGCCAGCGATCACAATCAAATTCTTTGTTCGAGGATTAGGATCGTAGGTCGATTCGTTTCCGGCGGCATTAAAGAGCAAACCGCCGTTCTTGTGATAGTTAACGAAGACGGCGAACAAAGCCGGGTGCTCTTGTTGATTGGAATAATACTCGGGATCGTCTTGATTCAAACTCATATTAGCTAGCTTGATCTTCTGTGACTGAAGCCACTGGATTCCCTTAATTATCGTGAAATCATCGACATTGCCGGTCGAATCATTGAACACATTTACTGGCACGATGTCAGATGAATAAGCGGGTGAAGCACCCAAAAGTCTGTTATTGGTAGTCGCACCAAAACAAGTCGCACAAAAAGTTCCGTGATCGCTTTTCACTGGATCTGGAGTATCACCGCCGGGTCGATTCAGTGGCACGTTAAAGCCACGTTCGACGCGTGGTCGCAGATCCGCTTGTGTGCCAAGTACGCCATCGTCAATAATGCCGACTCGAATACGCCCGGTGGCATCTTGTTTCCACGCCTCAAGCACATTCATTTGTGCAAATTGGTATTGCTGGCTAAATTCAGGATCGTCCGGTGCACCGTTAAATGGCTTGTCTTGTCGCTTTTTCTTGCCCTGAAGATTACGCTGAACGATGGAAAAGTTTTTGTCCTTTTTGAGGTCTTTCACACTCTGTTCAAAAGCTGCAGCATCTATCTGCACGAGATAGCAGGTTAGTCCATCATTTGTCGTGGTATCGACGATGGTGCCATGAATATTGCTCAAGGAAGACTTCAGGTCCTCAGGATCCAAACCCTGCTTTGGAACGACGATAACTTGATTTGGAACTGCTTTTTTCATGTTCACTGTAGAAGTTGTAGGAGTTGTAGGCTTTCCGCCTGGTGCGCTCATAACCGGGAGACCAAGAACACCGAGAACCAATACAGCCGCCACCGCAATTTTTAATCGTCGCATTTAGGATCCCTCAAGGCACAATTTAACAGAAACCAAATTCTATTATTTTCTTGAGACAATTTAAACCCCCGGGTTGCGCGCTACAGCCGCTTGCTGCACTAGTTGGAGAACTTAGTTCTCGGAAACTGTAGCGCCGTTTTGAAGTTGACGGAACTCTTCTAGCGGAGTCCGTCTAAATAATTGTCATCCAAACTTCCGTCCATAAGTGACGAGAAGAATTTCGCCCAATCATCTTCCCACTTTGGCAGTTGGTCACGGCATAGAGAATGTTCGAGATAAGCGTTGTAGAAGGAACGTGCCGCGCTGTCATCTTCGAGCAGCTCAGGAGACAGCCAATTTTCGTCTTGAAAATTTGTAGAACGGTCTACTTCAAGAGATCTGAGAGCATCGGCGCGCATCTCAGGCGCCAATCTTAAAACCTCGAGAGCCAGTTGCTGGCGGTCGGCTATTGATCGCTGGTTCACTGCTTGCTTGAAGACTGCCTGAGCACTGTCACTCTTCGAGGCGGCGATTAATTCCGCCACAGCAGAGGGGTTGGTTAGCTGCCCTTGTTCAAAAAGTGCACGAACGGATTCCAGTCCTTGAGGACCAAGTTCCAACAAGGCGCGGATCGGGGCAGTTTGATGTTTCGAATTCTCACCCGCTAAATGAGTCAGCGTAGCCAGAGGGTCGTCGCAGATCACCGCCAAGAATTTTGCTGTCTCGGCTTGTACTTCAGAAGAGCCATTCCTGAAAGTCTCGATAATTGTTGATACCACCTGTGGTTCTCGTTGTTTGATATATTCGACGCGGTCAAGATATTGGTCATGAAGCGGACTTCTTTGCTCCAGAGGACATGCGTCCAGAGATACCTTCAAGGCGCGCCCAAGAATCGAGGCTCTGAGTGGCGCCTTATCGACAAAATCCAAAAATTGCTGCACGTTCGTGTCGAGCAGCGCCTCCATATGCACCGCCCAATTCTCACTGCTGTTTAATTTGGCGTAGTCGCGATCAAAATGCCCGTTCTGTTCCAAATTCGCCGCAATTTCGAACGCTTCTCGCAACTCTGTCGCCTTAGCTTCCAGCTGATGCGACCACTCATGCTTGAATTCCTGTTCTGGGCGTGTCCCGTTGCGACCGGGAAAAATAGTTATTGTGTCTTGACCAGGCGTCGTTTTCGCACTTGAATAGAAATCTTTGCCGGCTTGCTCGCTATGAAATAGATCAGTCGGATTGCGTCCATCCGCGATCACGACTTTGTTGAAATAAGTTGGATTTGGCAACGTAGAGATAAGTGCAGGTACTTCTTCCGGCAAAAGCTGAAACTTATGTGGATGCTGTCGTAAGCCTGCCCACGCGGCATCCGCGGACTCTGTCAACGCATTCTGTCTATCCGGGGTGCCGTGTGCCGCTTCGGATGCTGGTCCCTTACTATCACTAAATTGAGTTGCCTCCCTGAGGATACGAAGTTCATTCAGAGACTGATCAAACTCTTTCGGAATGATCACTTGGTGCGTCCATGGTGTGTTCACTTTATAGATATTAACGGTCCGCTCCACCTGCTGAATTCCGCGTCTATCAAAGTCAGCTCTGTTTTCGAAAGGTCCCGATTCGCGCTGACTCTCCATCTTCAATAAGGTTTCTACCGCAGGTTGAAGCATCGCGCGCCCTGTCTTCATCTGCGGATTTGCCAGAGGCAAGTCTTGCAGCGGTCGCTTTCCAATGAGGCTGTCAGTCAGCTTAACCTCAGCTGAAGCGGTCTTGAATTTTGCTTCTGAACGCGGAGTTTCTACAGAGGGATCAGTTTTTTGAACTGCTTCCGGCAGAATCTTGCTCCGATCTTCTACATGCGATTTTCCTGCGAAAGAGAAGGCGCCACCGATCAGGCTAAATCCATACATCGACTGAAAGATCTCTTTGCCTGAAGCAGCTTTGCCACCGTGAGCCAGTGACTGCCCTTCCGCGTTGACAAACCCAGATGGGATGCCGGATGCAACTCCAGAAAGAAATTTATTGGACAAACCGATTTGTTTCATTGCGCGGAAGCTGCCGGTCAAAGCAGCAAAAGTTGCGCCGCCGACTGCTGCGTTTTTCAAGCGCGCCGCGAAAAAATTCTCGTTCTGAGGCACTTCCTTGCAGATGCCATCATAAGCGGCTCCCATGGCAAAGGCTTTGCCTATCGAGGAGTCAAGAAATCCCCTACTACCAGGGGATTCAAGGAGCCGGTCAGCGTTTCCGTGCGTAAAGCGATGGAGAAGAGCAAAATCCATCACCGTACCAATCGCGCTACCAACTGCCTGTACGTGCCATCGCACACTACCGAACTCAGCCTGCTTGGGCGGATCCATGAATGTCACTAAGTCGCTGGAATGCGTGCCGACGATGTGGTCGACAAGCTGCGCCGCGCCACGGGCGGGGCTCTGAAGCCCGGAATAAACACACGATCGTGCGAAATCTTCTAGGAAGCTTGGTTCCTGAGTCTCTGCAGACGTGTGCGCGCTTAATTCTACCGACCTGGAAGCCATCCGATTGTGTGCGCTCTTCTTATGCCAGCTCTCACCTATGGATTATCTTAGGCGCCTAATGTGAGAGGACTGTGAGTGCTGCACTAATCTGCTTAGGGTTGAGCAAGTTTGAGGAGCACTTTTTCCAATCGTTCCGCTCCAGCTTGCAAACCTTTCAGCGATACTCGCTCATTCTTGCCGTGGACAGTGGCAATGTGTTCGGGATCTTGTTCGACGGGTTCCCAACCATAACTGGTTATTCCTAACTCTCTGAACCAGTGGGAATCAGTAAACCACTGCACCACAACTGGTACCACAGGAACGCCGGGAGTTTCTGCCTGAGCGACAGCTTTTATGGCGGCAAACAAATCCGTATCTGCCGAAGAAGGTATGGCGATTTCAGATTCAAGGACAGTCACTTCGAGAGTCGGATCAGCCAGCTTGGCTTTAATTTCCTCAGCAAATTTAGCGTGATCTGTGCCGGGCAGCAAACGGCAATCGAGCTCAGCATAAGCCTCCGCCGGGATGACGTTGGTCTTGTAACCTGACTTTAGCACCGTCAGTGAAACTGTATTGATCAACATCGCGCTCTTCATTTTGTCTTTCAGTAGAATGTCTTTAAGCTCAGAATTATCCAAAGCTTTTTTGACGTCCGCGTAAGCTTCTTTTGTTTTGCCACTTTCATTTAGGCTTATCTTGGCAAAATATTGTTGCACCAGGGGCAGTACTATTGGATTTGGTGCGCTATCCAGTAAACGTGTTAGAGCACGCACTAATCGATTTGGTGCCGAATTGGCAATTGGCATGGAAGCGTGGCCGGCATCACCTTTAGCGGTCACCTTGAGCCAGAGTAACGATTTCTCCGCGACGTTCACACCCCAATAAAGAATCTTTCCATTCTTATCAGTGTCGATATGGAAACCTTCGTTGATCAGAAATTCCGCATCTTTAATAAGGTCAGATTTGTTCTCCTTAAACCATTTGGCACCATGATCACCGCCAACTTCTTCATCAGGTGTGCCGAGGAAAATGATGTCACGATCGAGCTTGACGCCGGATCGCTTCAAACGCAACATCGTTTCTAGTTCGATAATTCCCATTCCCTTCATGTCGAGGGCACCACGTCCCCATAATTCACCATTGTGAATCTCGCCGGCAAATGGGGGAAACTTCCAGTCCTCAGCACGAGCAGGCACCACGTCAATGTGATTAAGCAGTACAATCGCCTTTTTCTTGCCTGTGCCTTTTAGGCGGGCATAGACGCAGGAGCGATTTGGGGTAGTATCAAAAATTTCCGCCTCAATTCCATTCTTTCGCAGCACACCAGCCAGGTACTCCGCACCCAATCTCTCATTGCCCGGTGGGTTAGTTGTATCAATCTTGAGATAATCGGCAAGCAGTTGAACCGCCTCCGGCTGAGTCTTGATATCCGCGTCAGAAGCCGCCCTTGCCGAAGCACAACCGAACGGCAAACACAGCGCTGTAAAGAGAAAGATAATTCGCTGTGAATTTATTCGCATGTCAACAGACCTCAGAGATATTGGAGTCCAGTAAAGAATACAATGTAATTCCGACTGGCTATTTGTAGAAGTGACTGAGCAAATTTGCCAAAATGTCCGGGCACGAATTCAAAGGAGAAATCATGAAAAGGACGCTGGGAATTTTAACCCTATCAATAGTAGCTGGATTGTCCATCACAGCGGCATTCGCTGACGACGATGCGACCACTACAACAACTGACACAACAAGTTCCAAAACTGTCGTTAAGAAAAAGAATGTAGTTGTACGCGGTGCAGATACCGTAGGCTCAGACACCAAGAAAGGTGTACATGCAGTAGAACATGGCGGTCAAACCGTTGTAAAAGACACTGGCAAGGGCGTGAAAGCCGTCGGGCGCGGGCTGAGAAAGTTAGTTCCTTTCCATAAACAGGCCAAAACGACGACCACGACGACTACAACAGATGCTAAGTAACAGTGATGTTTCTTGAATTTATTCGGAGTGCATCGTGGTAATCCCGAATAGAACGCACAACAAATACGTCTTGACGAACATTTCGAAAGCTATCGCCCTCCTAGTGGCGATAGTTTTCGTATGGTCCTTTCTTCCGGTGCAGGGTTTGACAACAACCAACAGCGCCTTTGAACAAATTAAGCTGCCACCAAACACTCCCAACCCACAAAACATTCGGCAATATCGGCTCAAGTCGAACGGATTGGATGTCATATTGTGCGAGAGACACGCGACGCCTATCGTGACAACGATGGTTGTTTATCACATAGGCTCGCGAAATGAGGCTGTTGGATATACAGGTGCAACACATTTTCTTGAACACCTGATGTTCAAGGGAACGAAAGAGCACGACCCGCTAAAGAAGACCGGTTTTGACGACATCCTGAAACCACTTGGTGGTTACAGCAATGCCACCACCTCCCAAGATCGTACCAATTATTTTGAGATTGTCCCGGCCAAAAATCTCCCCCTGACGCTCGAGATCGAGTCGGATAGAATGCGAAATTTGCTGTTGAGGCAATCCGATCGCAGCGCAGAAATGACAGTGGTTCGCAACGAGCTAGAACGCGGCGAAGATGATCCGCACGAGTTGCTTCAAAATAATATTTTCTCCACTGCGTTCCGTGAACATCCTTATCACCATCCAGTCATTGGTTGGAGGTCTGACGTAGAAGGCGTGCCAATTGAACGCCTGCGCAAGTTCTACAAAGATTTCTACTGGCCCAATAACGCCACTCTAATATTGGTAGGCGATTTTGCCACCGCACCAACGCTGGCGATCATTCAAGAATACTTCGGTAAAATTCCAAAAGCGCCGCAACCGTATCCAAAAGTTTATACAACTGAACCGCCCCAAGAAGGAGAGCGACGCTTCGTCGTTCAACGTGGAAGCGAATCACCGAAGCTGATGATTGCCTATCATGCGCCTCGCGCCGCAGACAAAGATACCTACGTATTATCCTTAATCGAAAGCATGCTTGGCGATGAAAGCAAGCGTTCGAGCCGACTGTACAAACGCTTAATTGATAGTTCGTTAGCATCCGATGTGAGCACAGACAATTACCAGATGCACGATCCAGGGTTGTTCACCGTATATGCCGCGGCGGCTCCTACCGTTCCGCTAGAGAAAATCGAACAGGAAACCATTAAGGAGATTGATCGCCTAAAGACTGAGCCTGTACCTGTTGACGAACTTCAACGCACAAAACAATCTATCGCAAAACGTATAAAACTAGAAACAGAAGATCCAACGGGATTGGCGAATCAACTGACTGAATCAATTGCTACTGCCGACTTAAAATGGTGGCTGAATTACGCTCACAATATCCAGTCCATAAGTCCTGCAGAAGTGCGACGTGTCGCCAATAAATATTTCGGTGCAAACAATCGCACGGTTGGTTATTACCTTCCCAAAGTAGCTGCCACGGAAATAGTAACGCAACCATTGAGCAATGAAGGCAGCGCGCAAGAAGAAGCGATCTGGACGTCGCTTGAGAATAAGTCGAGCAACTCGTTGCCTAGATCATCCTTGGATACCAAAACGAGATCATCCTCAGATAGCCAAACTAGATCATCTTCGGATACGCAAACGAGATCATCCTCCGATCACGAAACCAGATCATCTTCGGATACCAAAATAAGAATGGCTTCCGCAGTTTCTAAGAGTGCCACTACAAAATTCGTCAGCCGAGTGCGCAAGGAAGTCTTACCGAATGGCCTGACGATTGTGATAATGCCCGTGCCTGGAACTGGCACCGTAGCCATATCCGGCAAAGTCCAAGCCGGTTCATACTTTAAAGACCTGCGCAAGAGTCAGGTGCCTGAGTTCGTTTCAGATCTGCTGACAAAGGGATCTTCGGCATATTCCAAAGAAGAGCTGGCAAAACGTCTGGAGGAAATGGGCACGAATTTATCATTCTCAGAAGATGATTTCTGGGTTTCATTTGATACGGAAGTAATAACGGAAGACTTCTCGACGTTGATGTCGATGTGTTCTGACTGTATATGCAAGCCTATCTTCAGCTCCAACGAGCTGGCTAAAACAAAAAAGCAAAAGCACAGCATCATAAAAGACAGAATGACGAGCACCAGCGATCAAGCTTGGAATAATTTTGTGCGCGCTCTCTACAAGCCAGAAAGCGTGTACTATGACAAACCTTTCGAAGATCAGATATCAGAACTAGACACCATTGACGCAGGCGATTTGAAGGCTTACCATGCAGCTCATTTCTTGCCAGCCAATACCGTGATCACCGTAGTGGGTGACATTAATCCAGATGATGCAGTCGCCATCGTCTCGCGCCAATTCCAAGACTGGACAGGTGGCAAGCGCCAGGAGATCAAAATATCCGATTCTGAATTACTGTCACCAAAGGCACAAAAATTGCTGATGCCTCTTCCTGATAAATCCAATGTCGATGTGGTGCTTGGTCGCCCGGTTCAGCTCAGTATTAAAGCAACTGACTATGCTGCGGCTTCAATAGGTAATGCAGCGCTTGGCTATGACAGCTTCGCTTGCAGACTCGCCCCGGTTCGTGATCAATTCGGACTGACTTATTCAATCAGTTCGTACATGGCTAATGTTGCGGAGAAATGTGCACCGTGGGCAGTTTCATTCTCGGTTAACCCTGAAAACTTTAATAAGACAGTCAGCTTGGTGCGCAAAATCGTTGCCGATTACATTAAGAGCGGAATTACACAACGCGAGCTGACTATTGAAAAATCGCATCTCTCCGGTGCATTTTATGTGGGCATGCGCTCAGACAAACAAATAGCCGCTCGCTTGTGCGAGTACGAAATATTGGGCGTTGGTGCTAAATATATGGACGATTATGCCAAATTGATGAATGCAGTAACCATATCCGAAGTGAACTTGGCAGTCAGAAAATATTTCCACTTAGACAACGCAGTCATCTCAGCATCAGGCACATTCAAAACAGTAGACTCAGCAGCCGGAACATCCAAAACTGTAGAGCCGAAGAAGTAGGCACTTCGGATTCCTAATTAATGGCATCCTCTCGTAGTTTATTTATCGAAGCACTAGAGAAAATTGATGGGACTGAGAATTAGGAAATTCATTTTCACAGGAGTAATAATCCCCTTCTGTATGCAAGCAGCGGGGGCGCAACAGGTTCTCTGGCAGACCATGTTCGATGACGGCAAGGCTTCCGAAAGAAGAGCCCATTATAGTGAAGCCGAGAAAAGTTACGCCTCTGCGCTAGAAACCGCCGACAACCTTGAACCAAATGATCCAAGAGTGCTGCAGACGATCAGAGCGCTTGCTTCCATGTATGTACAACAAGGGAAATACACTCAAGCAGAAGCAATGTTCAAACGCGCATTGAGCGTTAGTGAGAATTCTGGCAGCCAGAATAAAAAAGAAATGGCGCGAGACTTGGATAATCTTGCCACGGTCTATGAACGTCAGGAAAAATACTTTCAAGCCGAGCCTTTATACAAGCGTTCACTGCAAATTTGGGAAGAAACAGCAGGCGGTCAAAGCTCTCAAGTCGCAGATGATCTGTTCAATTTAGCAGTCGTGTACGACGAGATGGGCAAGTATGGAATGGCGGAGCCTCTCCTCAAGCGGGCCTTGAGTATCTATCGAAAACAACTAAATCAAGAAAAAATTGCTGATTGTCTTGATGCATTGGGTGACTTTTACAAAGTTCAAGGCAAGTTTATCGAAGCTGACCCGCTCTACAAACAGTCCCTGGACATCAGACAAACCGGGTTCGGTCCTAGTAGCCCGCAAGTTGCCGTCAGTCTGACAAAACTAGGTCACCTTTATTTAGAGCAAGATAAGGCTGATAGTCTCGCCGCATTTAAGAAAGCGCTCTCGATTCGAGAAGAAACGATCGGCAGGGATGATCCACTAGTCGCTGAAAGTCTCGACGACGTTGCCACTATTCTGATCAGCAGTGGACGTCTCGCCAGTGCTCAATCCATGCTGCAACGGGCAGTTGCGATCAACCAGCAAGCGTATGGACCACTCCATTCGCGTGTCGCAAAAAGCATGTGCAAACTTGCCGAAGTTTTGAAAGAAGAAAAGAATTACGAAAAAGCTGAATCACTTTTTAGAGAAGCACTTCGCATCGACAAACAAATTTCCGGCGACAACAGCACTCGCGTGGCTAATGACTTGAATAGCCTGGCTCTGCTGCTTTTAGTGCAAGGGAAGTATGCCGACGCCGAACCGCTCTACAAGGATTCTCTCGCGGCTGTCGAAAAGACGTTAGGATTAAAACATCCAGACGTTGCCACATGTCTGAATAATTTAGCATTCCTCTATGCAAACCAATCAAAATTCACTGAGGCCGAACCTCTCCTCAAACAAGCTCTGGTAATTCGTTCAACCGCTCTGGGACCAAGCCATCCGCTCGTGGCCCAAAATCTCTACAACTTGGCGGAAGTCTATCAAGGGGAAAAACGAAATGAGGAAGCGATCGCTCTGTTGGAAACCGCGTTAAAAATTGAACAGCAGGCCCTCGACCTCGACCACCCGAACCTGGCACTAGTGATGGTGACACTGGCAGACCTCTACCAGAAGCAGGGCAACTACGCGCAGTCCGAACTTCTGTTCAAACAATTAGTAGCAAGAGACAAAAAAATTGGCGCAGTTACGCCGTCAGTTGCAGTAGACCTGGAACACCTGGCCTCACTCGCAGTTGCGCAGGGTCACAAGGAAGAGGCACTAGCGCTCAAGAAGCAGTCGGCAGAGATAACCAGCAAAATTCCGGGATTCGCTAAACAAAATGCAAAATCACATAACACTTCCACCGATGCCAACCAGAGCGGTGGCTGCCCCGTCAAGGATAAGTGGGCGCTAGTCGTCGGCATCAGCAACTTTAAAGATCCGTCCATCAATCTTCGCTACGCCGCAAAAGATGCTACCGATTTCAAAAATTATTTGGTCAACGAAGCTCACTTCCAGCCCGATCACGTAAAACTATTGCTCGACAAGCAGGCGACAAGAGAAAACATAGTCGCCAACCTCGGAGAGACATGGCTGCGACGTTTGGCAAACTCCGGCGACATGGTAGTCGTCTATATGTCTACCCACGGCAGTGCGGCGAAGCGTGAAACGAGCAACGCTAACTTTATCGTGCCTTATGAAGCGAACATGAGCAATATCGTCCTGACGGGTATTCCCATGCAATGGTTAACTGTTGGTCTCAAGGATCTGATCCACTGCGAACGCATCATTATGATCCTCGACGTTTGTCATGGTGGCGCTGCCGCTCCGGAAGCAGAAAAGGGTCTCAATCGAGTCGACGGTATCGACATACGAGCGGTGAAAATTGGCGACGGACAGCTGATGCTCGCTGCAAGTGAAGCAGATCAACTCTCTTGGGAATCAAGGAATTACACCAATGGCGTCTTCACTCACCGCCTGATCGAAGGACTGCGCACTCACGGCGATAAGACCACGCTTCCAGAGGCGTTCGAATCGATGAGACAAAAAGTCGAAGAAGAGGTTCTCAGAGATAGAGCTGCGTTGCAGACGCCTGTGTTGATCAAACAGTGGCAAGGTGGTGATCCGGTGCTCGGTGTTATACCGACAAATCCAAGACCAGGCCTTGTTGTGCCAACCACAAAACAGTTGGTAAAAGTATCGGAATCAAAGTCTCTTAGTTCAAAAAGCAAAAAAGCAGGGAAATAAAATGAACAAACGGATCGTATCAATGGTAGCTCTTGTCGGAATGCTTTCCGCAGTCGCTACTCCACCTGTGTTTAGCGCAAGCGAGACTCCCAATGATGGCTCAACAATGAAATCCATGGTGCCGTTGTTGAAAGATAAACCACCTCTAGCCAATTGGACAGCCGCCAACGGTTCACCGCGGGCGGTGCTTCTATGCCTGCACGAGTTAGGTATGCATTCCGGATTATTCGACAACTTAGGCACACGCATGGCTGCCCAGAATTACACAGTCTATGCACTCGACCTGCGCGGCTTTGGCGGATGGAAAAACGTAAAGGGTCCGGAAGGACGGATGAGTTTAGAGCGCACCCTCGACGATATCAAAGAATCTGTCGAAGCACTGCACTCAAAGTATCCGGGCTTGCCTGTCTTCATCCTAGGTGAGGCTATGGGTGGGGCCCTTGCGTTACAGGCAGCATCGAAATTTCCTGACCTAATCCAAGGCACCATTTCTTCGGCACCTGGCGGTGACCACTATCACGGTCGACACAATTACATGAGAGTTTGCAGTCACTTGCTTTCTTCAGGTCCGAACAAACAATTCGATATGGGCAAAGAGTTGATCTCGATGGCTACACCAAGAGCCGCTGTGCGAGAGGCAATTGAAAAGGATCCCGAAGTCCGCCTTGACTTGGCTCCGCGAGAACTGATGGCTTGTCAATTCTTCATGTACAAGAGCAAGGACATGGCCAGAAGGATTACGAGCTCACCAGTGCTGATTGTGCAGGGACAAAAAGACGGTGAATCGGTGCCAGACGGGGCTAACAAGGTCTATGAGCATTTGGCCACAAACGACAAACAGATGTTAGCTTTAGCGGAAGGCGACCATTACGTTTACGAGGATCCCAAAGTCAGCGACGTTGCTTTCAACGGCACACTGGGATGGATTGAAGCCCACTTGAGCAAGGACACAGCTCCGAAGGCCAAGACCGGAAACTAAGCTGAAGAGCAGTTCGAAGGTCTGCTCAACGACAAGAATTGACGCTGCACCATGGAGTCAATTAGAGACTTTGACTTGGGGCGGCTTACTGACGCGGTACTCCGCCGAAAAAACGGTGTCAGAGGTAGAATATAGGCTGCAAAGCCTTTATCGAAATTTAAGACCTTTCAAGGATTCTTAGCTTAGAAATCTGCCATACTTACGCGGGGCTTACGCCCTCAGCGCCAATTTCTGAGTTCTCTGGGCGCTGTCAAACTAAACGGATATTGGAACTATATGACTAACACGAAACTATTTGTAGGCAACCTTTCATTTAAGACCACTGAAGCAGAACTGGAAGAAACTTTTTCCAAGAGCGGCGTTGTGGTATCAGTAGCGATTCCAACAGATCGTGAAACTGGCAGAAAGCGTGGATTCGGATTTGTTGAAATGGAAACCAAAGAGCAAGCTGATGCTGCTGTTAAAGAATTCAACGGTCAATCCATTGACGGACGTCAAATCGTCGTAAACGAATCGAAACCTAGAGAAGCTGCACCGCGTCGCGGTAGCTGGTAGGTTCAGACCGAATCTCATCATCGAAGGACGGGGTCGTTACCCCGTCCTTTTCATTTGAGGGTGCGCGGATTTCGTTGGCACTTTCTTGGCCAAATATTTCTTTTGCTTCCGACCTTGCAATTGGAACGTTAGGAGTGTATCTACTTGTTCGTAGCTCATTTATTGTAAAGGAGTAAATGCTATGGAAATCAGGATTGTAAAACGGTTAATGATTTTCATTGATGAAACAGATCGCTGGCATGGAGCCAATCTAAGCGATGCAATTGTTGAACGTGTGCGAAAAGAAGGATCTGCCGGTGCCACCGTTTTGCGCGGGATGGTGGGCTTTGGGGTGCATGGACAGGTTCATACAACCTCCATTGTTGACCTCTCAGTCAATCTGCCTGTTGTGATGATAGTTATCGATGAGCCAGAAAAAATCGATAGGCTTCTCCCGATCCTCCAGGAAATGGTCAAAGAAGGTTTGATTACCATTGACGAAGTGCAAGCAATCCGCAGAAACCAAAGCGAAAAAAACGTAGAGGCGAATGAGACTTCACCTGCCAGTCGCGAACATCTGGTTGCTGAGTATATGGATGAGGCACCAATCACGGTTCCACCTGAGATGCTGGTCGAGGACGTCATCGCTGTTCTACTAAAAAATCATAGAGCCTATCTGCCTGTTGTAAACGAAGCAGGAATCTTGCTGGGCATTGTCACTTCGCAAGATTTGTTGGCTCGCATAGTACACATTCCCCAAGGACCATTTAGGTTCTTTTCCCTGCATGGTGCTGAAAGACATGAGGCCAGCAAAGACGTGAAATCATCGACAGCGTCAGCGATTATGCGAACGCACTTCGCGGCAGTTGAACCCGAAAGCGTGATGGCAAAAGCGGTGCAACTCATGCTGCACGATCGCCTATCCGCTTTGCCAGTCGTAAAGAACAACAAATTAGTTGGTATTTTACGGCTACCAGATGTGTTGCAGAAAGCTCTGTCAGTTGAGTACCCATCCCATAGTTAGAAAATGGATTTCTCTTTGAGCAAGAACATACACAGAGAATGAATAGCGACATCAAAACTAAATGGCTGACGCGCAATGTATTTGCGATAGGCATGCTGAGCTTGTTTTCAGATATGGGACATGAGCTTACAACTGCTGTTCTGCCTCTATTCCTCGCCACGTTCGGCGGAGGAGCAGTAGCTCTCGGAATTATTGAGGGCGTATCTGACGCCGCATCAAGCTTGATGAAGCTGTGGATGTCATATTACTCCGACCGAATCGGCAAAAGAAAACCGATATTAGTTATTGGCTATTTAGTGACGGCGATGATGGGTACTTTCGGATTTGTCACGGCATGGTGGCAGATGGTGGTCATTCGCACGATCGCCTGGTTGGGCAGGGGCGCGCGCGGTCCAGTTCGTGATGCATTGCTGTCAGAAAGTGTGCCCCCTCAGGCGCATGGCCGCGCCTTTGGTTTTTGATAAACGCAAATTACTCGCGCTCGGATATTTTTTGTTCGCTCTTATGTGCGTGGGCTTCTTGTTTGTAAAAGGCAGCTTGTTAGGTCTTATCGTCCTATTTGCCCTTGCTGGTCTTTACATAGCCATCGTTGATTCTATGGAACGAGCATTAGCAGCTGATCTTTTATCGTTGGACAAACGCGGCACCGGCTACGGTGCGCTTGCAACTGTCAATTCATTTGGGGACTTAATCTCAAGTATTCTGGTCGGTTTTCTCTGGAGCAATGTTTCAGTTACAGCAGGATTTGCCTATAGCGGCACGCTAACATTTCTCGGAGCAGTCGCACTTCTTCTGTTGCCTAAGTCCTCCAGACCTGAGGAAAGCTGAACGATAGTGCGCACCGAATCGGTTGAAAAAATTCTCAACGTCCTAGCGGAATTGGACAATAAGCTGCTAAGCGATTTGGACAGTAAACTCGAACGGGCATGATTTCATCGGTTGCGGACGCGAAACGGCCAATTAATATTGGCACTCGGATACGTCAAAACTCATCCGATAATCCTAAAACCTCCCAATTTCGGACTTTTATCTCGAATTCCCGGTTGCTAAGCGTTCTTTTTTAAGCCCATGTCGTAGATACTGTTGAGAATTGACAAATCTGGGCGTACTTGGGAATATCAAAAATAGCCGAGAGAAACCAGTGTCGACAGCGCTAGGCTGCATTTAGGAAGGACAAAATGGTCGAACAGTACGATTCTAAATATGATCCAAAGGTTGGAGACCAGGGCTGGGCCTTGTTTGGCAGAGAATCCATGTTTACTAAACTGGTTCTCGACATGAGGGTCAATCGCCAGCGGTTCAAGGAGACCAAGCAGCAGAACATCTTGGACAAGAGCCGCCATCCGCTAACCGAAGAAAAAATTGAAGAGTTCGAGCGCATCGGTCTGCGAGACAAACTCACCGATCTCTGCAATCCGCGCGCCTTTGGCAAGAAATTGCAATATGAACTGCGCAGAGCCAAGCGCTACAAACGCCCCCTATCCCTGTTAGTGGTCGCCATCGACAATATGGAAGGCGTCGGAAAACAGTATGGGCAAATGGCCATCGACGACACGATGCGTTCGGCGGCTAATATATGCCGCGCCGCCATCCGAGACGTAGATGTCGCCGCTCGGTGCAGCCCTGACAAATTGGCAGTCATTTTTCCAGAAACATATTCATCGAGAGCCATTGTTGTTGGCGAGCGAATTAGGGACAAGATTAAAAGTACTCAGATCAATGAAGACCTTCGCCACCTGAGGGTTACAGCAAGCGTAGGGGTTGTCTCCTTTCCCACCCATGCCAGGGACGAGCAGGATTTATTAAACCGAGCACTTGAATTTTTAGCCATCGCTCAAAGCGAAGGCGGCGATCGCGTGCATAACGGTTAATCTGAGACCTGGGAGCGCCGCCATCTTGGCGGCTTCGATTTAGTCGACGGCCAAATCGATTCGTTTGCTACCGTATTTGGTGCCATAATACCGCCGCGTTGGGTTAATGCCGGCACGGATGCCGGCGCTCCCAGGTTCGTACTCCCAGGTTCGCTCTTAGGTCGCATAGAATTGCTCGATCAATTACGCTTATCCCAATTGAGGATGACTCGCGGATTCCCAGTGCCAGGAATTTCTTTAAGGTAGCGATCATAAATTTCGTCGTTGTTAAACCCTCGACGCATTCTTCGTTCTTGCAACCACATATCCAAGAGAGCTCTGGATTTATCATAGCCCTGCTCAATCTTTGGGGCCAGGGCACCGGGCAGCTGCTGGTTCAAACCGGGTAAGCAAAGTCGATTACCCAAGCTGGTATCAGCAAAACGACCACCCAGACGCCGACCAGCTGGACCAAGAAACACACCCAACATTCCATCTTTAAGAGTGTTGCTTGCGATATCTTCTCCAGTTTCGAGAAAACCTGTTTTGCCTTCGTAATAATTAGCTGCGCCTCGACCGGAATTGAAAATAAAGCTTCCAGTTGCAGTGGCTCCGAAATCGCGAGCGGCATTTAATCCATAATATGTGTTTCTGATCGATCGATAGCCGCTCAATGCTGCCCGATATTCCGCATCACCACCAGCCATTGGGATAGCACTGCGAAATCTGGTCAGCCTGGGAAGATCAACCCCAAGTTCCTTCAATCCTTGTTTTGCGGCCATCGTTGCTCGTCCACCAAGCTCAAAACCTTCCAGACCTGCCAAGCCAGAAACCTCCCCGCCCGCTCGAAGAACCGTGCGTTCAGCCATCTCTTTGCTAATCAGTTTGCCGCCGATTCTGGTAAGTCCGTTTCTCGCGAGAGCGGCACCACCACCGCTCATTCCGTCAAGTGCGCCCCAAACTGGTGTAGTCCAGGTAATCGAATCTGTGCCAAACAACATGGCCTTCATCCCTGTATAACTAGCCGCACCAGCGCCTGCTCCTACAGCCAGAGCAGCGGGTCCGCTCCAGCCAGTCAGCACGGCTGCTCCGATACCCGCACCAATTGCCACCACATCACAAGCCAGTTCTTTGAGGAAATGCTTAGTAGCAGCCCAGGCACCACTCTCTTCAACTGCATCGCACATCTCAACGAGTTTGCCGATCTCCAATTTCGGATCACTTGCAAATTCTCCGTCATCTTTTTTCAAGCGTTCGAATAGAGCCCTGGCACCCTGCTTATCTCCAGCCGCTAATGCCAATCTGCCATGCAGGTAATCACCAACTGATGGAGCGCGCAGATATGCTTGTCTGATCGCCAACTCTTGCTTGAGCGAATCAAGGGTGGTGGCATCTATTTCCTTGCTAATTAATTCCTTCAATTCTTTGATCTTCTCGGTCTGACGCCCATCGCGATTAACTTCCTTTGCGCCTTGCTCAAACAGTTTCAGAAAGCGATCCGCTTCTTGCATATCTTTGCGCTCAAATGCTGCTTGCAATTTGGAAACATTCACATAGGGATTTTCCGCTTTGCCTTTGAAAAACAATGCCTCATCGATCGTACGAAATTCTGTGTTTCGAAGAACGAAATCACGATCACGAGTGAGTAGCTGTTGCTGAACATCAGCAGCCAGATCCAGCTTCTGCGTCTGGAGCAAAGACTTCAAATATTGAATACGAATTGTCGACGCAAGATGCTCAATAGAAGGATCGTCATCCTTTCGATTACCACGCTGGTCTGCTCTTTCGATTGCACTTCTAAACATTTGCTCCGCTTCGTCAGTGTTTCCTGCAGCTGCCTTTATTTGCGCTTGCTCGCAAAGCAACCCTGGCAAAAAAGCGTCGAGCTTACCATTGGTGCCTTTCGCGATCGTGTCTAGCAGATCAGCTCTACGTCGATCGTTTTTCCGTTCACCGTCAGGCAGTGCTTGAAGGATCTCAGCAGCCTGCTTGAAGTCTCGCCTGCTCGTACTATCCAAATAACCAAGGCGAGCCATGTTGTCTACGGCGCGATCGACTTGATAAGTAGACCAAGCAATACGTACCTCTTTAGGTGCATGCATGATCTGCTCGCACATCTCAATTGTCTGAATGTGCTTCATGGTTTCCAGGGGATCGGGACGCTTTTTCAGCGCTGCGGCAGCGGATGCGATGGCGACTTCGGCAGTCTTTGGATCAACTAGCGATAACCGCCGGAGTGATTCGCCAAACGCTTCGTTGATTCCCTCGTTCAATCTGCGTCGCAAATCACTCACTTTAACCAAGCTGATCTCTTTGGTGCTGTCTTGCACCTTAAGCTCTGCCGTGTCAGACAATCCTTGAATCTGTTTCAGCTGATCAATTAGATTATTGGCTCGCACCGCATGTTGCTGTGCGGTCTGCGCCTGCGTGCTTATTTTTTCAGTTGCAGTATCATTGATTATGAGCCGAGGCGTCCAGGCTTCATTGGCAAGACGATTTTCGCCCGGAACGAAACGCCCACCGTCATTACCTGTTTCAATTCGCCTCTCACCACCCATGGTGCACCTCGTCTTATTCGTTTTTAGGATTGTGAGCCAGGTGTAAGACCTTACTTCTTGGCTGGCGGCTCTGCCGGAGTGAGATTTCTCAGGTCGACTCTAAAGGGAGCTCGTACCTCGCCATCAGTTCTAGACATATCCGTCACGGTCAATCGATTTGGGATGAACTCAGCGCCCAAACGCAGAGCAGCGCCACCTCCAGCAATCAACTTTCCGTAAGGTCCAACCTTGCCCAATATCTTTTCTGAAGCTTTGAACCTAGTTAGCAAGCTAATCGCACCACCACCCAGCATGAAGACATCACCTGCAGTGGCGGTGCCATTTTTAGTTTGATCGCGAAAATGGTTCGAGTGGTAGAGGTCTGATGCATCATCAATAATTAAAACTCCACCCAATGCTGCGGCCGCTTCAGGCTTTCCCTTCAGACGACGCGAAATGTAAGCGCCATATCCGGCAAATCCAGTCATTGCCGCTGTCTCAGCGGGCCTTTCTTTCCACGAATCTTTGTAAGTACCTAACCATTCGGCGGACTGCCATTGGTGCTCGAATTTGAATTTAGGTGTAGAGCGACCAAGCATTGCATTTACTCGCTCTACGGGTGTGTAAAAGGTATTGGAACTATCAGTAGTCGAACCAAGATCGCTTACACCAACAACTCTCCCCGATTCGTTGAGCAGTGGACCACCGGAATTTCCATGTTCGATGTGAACCCTGCCCCAAAGCATGGGACGGCTCTGGAACTGGTTAAAGTCCGCTGCTTCTTTAGGCGTTAACTTAAAGGAATTCGGATCTCCCACCTCCTTTGCCCCTAAGCTATTGTAAACATCTCTTTGGGTTGTCTGCTCGCGATGATACCCGGGAGATATGTATAGATTGGGTAAACCAAGAGGATGCCCGACAGCATAGACCCTATCGTCAGGCTTCAAACTCTCACTTTTACCGAGTTCCAACGGTTTAAAGTTTATAGGTTTATCTGAAACTATCTCCAGAAGTGCAAGATCGTTTATATCATCTATGTCAACCAGCTTGGCCCTATATTTGGTGCCATCCTGGCCAATAATTTTTATCTCTTTGTCGCCTTGAACGCAATGAGCATCAGTTACAAACAAGTTAGGACCGACTGCAAAGCCAGTACCTTTGCCGCCATCAGTAATGGTTTGGACGATGCTTTGTCTAGAATCTTCGTAGAGTCGTTTAGATGTTTCGTCAGCCTTCGGTTGCGCTCCCTTGCTAAGCGGCATATCTATTTTGAGAACAGAAAGTTCGCCCATGATTAGCCTCCTCAATTAATGCGCACTGAAACGATGCCGTAAAGCCATACGTCATCACTGTGCACATAAGTTCAAAAAAACACGAGTCGCATCTACTTGCATTTCTAACGGAGAAGTCCGTTGAGAAGATGTACACAAAGATGTTGTCGGTTGGACAACAGTCACACTTTGCTCACTACATTTTAATGTCACGCTTATTCGACAACGTTAAAAGTGATACCAAAGCAAAAATGTCATCACTCAGGCATTTTATTGACACAATCAAAATTTATACGAAACCAATTACCTTGTCATAATTTCTCAACCTCTTTAGTTCACGAGTTGATGTTAGGGATAAATTTTGGCAAATTCAGGGCTGCGACATGCAGCCAAAACAAATTGAATGGAGGTGATGAATTTCCTCCTCCGAGATGTTCGTGATTACTCAATCTCAAGCAGCGGAAAAGCGATAAAGGGCGAACCAATGTTTATTCTGAATAGCTCAAACGACTGAAGACTTTGTTGAACTTTTCCAGAGACATGCGAAACTTCCCGGGGCCAGGGTCTTCTATGCCTGAGGGAGTACGGCCGCCGAACCATTCGTTTTCTTGGTGGGGATTGATAATTGTAATCATTGATTGTTTTGGATCTGCCTTATTTTCAGTAAAGCCAATCACACCATACGCGTGTCCGCAAGGAAGACCAGTTTCATCCTCTCTGTTGTCTGGAGGAATGAAAAAGAAATGGAGCGCACGCATCCTGCATGCTAAGAAGTACGAGAGGATGCAACGCACTCCAGAATGGATTGCGCCTGATGAAAATCAATACGATTGCTGTTCAATGGGTAGCAATCATGCCTAATCTTGCCCTGTCAAAGCTAAAATAGGTCTATGAATGAGAACGTGCATTCCTGCGCAGGCTACAAGTACTATCCAGAGGCTTTCGACCCTGGAGTCTATGAACTGGCGAGCAAATTAGTTAATGACGACCGCTTCTACCGGACGTTCGTCTCATACTTTCTTAAAACACTTCTTGACCCGACCCAACTGGTCCATGCACGGTCCGCGATAGTAAATGAAGTGCAGTCTCTCGCCCCCCAAGCCGCCATGATTAAAACAGTCTGGTGCTCCTTAAGCCTGGCTACAGAAAAGTACTTCACTCGAAAAGCATTGGATTACGCATGGTCAGATGAGGAGCGCGACGAAGCTCAAACTGATTGGTTCAATTTGATCGCGCCAGGTTTTGTGCCAGGCGACTTGAATCGTTCGTTGGATATTTCTGTACTGAAAGCATGGAAGAAAAAACTGATCCGACTGCATAAACGAGACGTCGGGCCCATGGCTGCTTGTGACATGTGCACGAGCAAGTGTTTATACAGTTATGAAGTGAAAGCGTTGAGTGACAACTGGTGGCTTCCCTTCGATATGGCGCGGCAGCGCGATGACGCGCCAAAACTTGCGGCTCACTTGGCTCTCAACTTGTGTGCAAATTTAGGCGGCATGTACGATGTGGATGTTGCTTTCTGCATGACGGCTAGATCGGTTCAGCATCAAGATTCGTTCGAGGACGCGCAGCACGATTTCATGGAAAGAGTGCGCGCCGAGATTGAGAAAGTGATCGACCAATACAAAGAGCCGGTTGCGGAAAAAGGCAAACCAAAAGTAGAGCCTGTTGCGAAGGAAGTGACGGCAGACGGATCTTTATCTCGTCAACAAATTTTCGAAGTCATTGTTAGGATTGGTTTGACAGGCGCAAAATGGCGCCAGCTCTGCGAAGAAACCATGCTTGCCAACAACATTAGCGCCGAGGAAGTTGAACAAGAAATAGAACGACGGCAAAAATATTTGAACTGTGCACCATAGCTTTCTTAGGGTTCAAGATCCTTCATCGTCTTTTCTTCGGAACTCGTACCCTTTCCAGTCACAGTAGTTGGTTCAACTGTAGGCACTGGATTTGGTGACGGCGAAACATTCTCCACTTTGACTGGCTCCGGCTGCACAAACTGTTTCAGCTTGGGCTTTGGCTTCTCGACTGGAATTGGTTTCGATGCGCTAACTTGATTTGTTTTATCGGCACCATCTGACTTTGCGGTTGGCGAAGAATTTCTTTCCTTCTTTCCGATTGGATATGACTTATAGAGAGTGCCGTCTAGATAAACTCTAAACTCTGACATTCCATTCGCTTTCACCGCTGAGTCAGCCAGAAACTCAAAAGACTTGGCGTCCTTAGCGCCTAACGGTGGCACGAATTCATCAACTAATTTCTGATCCTTAAACCACAACACTCGTGATGACGAATTGTCGTACAACTCGACTTTGAGATTGAGGGAGTTGATCGATTTTTCGGATGGGTTCCAAACTTCACCGTTAATTCGCGGCATGTGCGAACCGCCCTCGAACCCCGTTTCAACATTGCGCAGAGCTACTTCAGGCACTTTGCTGTCGCCATTCATGTCTTTCGCCTGTTGCAAATAACCGTAACCGGCATCGGTGTTGCCTTCGTCGAGCAGTTCTTTGCCGCGTCGGGACAGAAGTGCGGAAAGTTTCTTTTCTAGCACAGGATTTTTGGTGCCAACTTTCATGGCGTGCCGCAGTTGGTCGATTGCCAGTTCAAGCTCGCCTGTACGTTCATAAATATCAGAAGCCATTTCGTAGTTACGCGAGTTTTGCGCGATATTGTTCAATTTGCTCAAATAAACGAGCGCTTTTGAATCATCATTATTATTGGCGGAAGCGTTTGCCAACTTTTGGTAAATAGTCGCCAATCTTGCGTCTGCCTCACCATAACGTGAGCCTTCTCGCAAGTCTCGAACTTCTTCCCAACACCTGAGTGCCTGCTCGACATTTCCAGCTCTCAGGGCCTCGTCACCCCATAAGGCATCGAGATCTGCGAGCTCAGCTTTCTTGCCTGGAATGCCACCTTTGGCCAGAGGACGAAGCAATTCGATCGCCCGTTCATATTTACTGCGTTGGCGATAATAGTTGGCCAAATCAGATGCCAAAGCCGGCTCTGCGATCACTCCGAGCCCCAGTTGCTGAGCCTGACTTATGCAATCCCAAGCTTTTTCGACTTGATCGACACCGACATAAGCACGAGCCAATGCCAAATAAACTTTGGCATCTTTCTTGCGCAATTGCAGCGCTTGATTCAACGTTGTCACCGCAAATGCATACTGACCGTTCTGCAATTCTTTCTGACCTTGATCTAACAAACGCTGATCATCGGGCGGTTTTGTCAAAAAGAAAAATGTGGCACCAGCGGAAACTAGTAGCACCGTAGCTGCCACCATAATTCCCAGGGAAGTTGGTATGCCACTCTTAAACCCACCGCGCACATGCTTTGAACGCCGCAAAGAATCAGGCGCTCGCTCGGACATATCAAACTCGGAAGCGGCGGGTCGCTCAGTAGTAACTACTGGTGAACTCGCCGCTTCTTGTTGGTCCGAATCCTGGGCACTTAATTTACTGCCGCACGAGACACAATTCTCATACTGAGGCGGGTGATAAAGTCCGCATCCAGGACATTTCATATACTGCGCTCCTTGCTTAGGCGCTTCTCGACCAGGGTTTGTCGTGGTTGAGTCGTCTCATAGGTCCTCGGCTGATCCGAGGATACCCTATTCTGCAAGCTGCTGCCGGTCAAGTGGGCTAGACAAGAGGTGCGCTGGTCACCCTGATCTTGCACATGCGCAGTGTCAACTTCAATGAACATAAACTCTCCCTGCAAGTCTTACTTCCAGGTTAGCTAATGTCTGGCTTACTTGATTTCTATCTTTGCGCCAGCTGCTTCGAGCTTTACTTTCATCGCGTCGGCTTCTTCCTTCTTGATCTTTTCCTTCACCGGCTTTGGTGCGGAATCAACAAGGTCTTTCGCTTCTTTCAAACCAAGACCAGTGAGTTCACGAACGACTTTAAGAACTTCGATTTTCTTTTCGCCGACTGAAGTCAAGATTACGTCGAATTCAGTCTTCTCTTCAACTGCAGGTGCAGCGGCGCCAGGACCAGCGGCGAATGACATAGGTGCAGCGGCGGTTACGCCGAATTTGTCTTCCATTTTCTTCTTCAAATCTGCGGCTTGAAGAAGGGTCAAATTGCCGATCTGTTCCAACAGCTCATCGACATTAACAGCAGTAGCCATGATTAAACTCCTTTGTTCAAAATCAAAATCAACGTGTAATTTATCCGTAGTCTATGCAGACAGGCTGCTCGACTTATCCTTCAGCTGGTGCTTCAGGAGCGGCTTCGGTAGTCGCATCGGTAGTCGCTTCGGCAGCGGCTTCGGTAGCTGCTTCAGGGGCGGCTTCGGCAGCAGCTTCAGGGGCGGCTTCCGTAGCGGCTTCGGGGGCGGCTTCGGTAGTCGCTTCGGGGGCGGCTTCGGTAGTCACTTCGGGTGCTTTGGCAGCTTCTGGTGCAGCTTCGGCAGCTGCTTCAGTTGGTTTGGCGGCTGCTTCTGGGGCAGCTTCTGGGGCGGCTTCCGCTACTTCAGGAGCAGCAGGCGCTTCAGGATTATTCTTCTTCGCAACTTCCTCAGCAAGGAGTGCGATATCTCGAATGATTGACTCCAGTAATCCGGCGATTCCTCGTGCACCAGAATCCAATCCACCCATAATGCCGGATAGAAGGACTTCTTTGGACGGCAATTCGGCCAGACCTTTGACCTCTTCCGGGGTCATCGACTTGCCTTCAAGTACGCCGCCACGCACTTTGCCCTTTTTCAGAGCTTTGAAGAAATCAACAATAGTTTTCGCGGGCTGGGCTGGGTCATCGTAACCAATGATTATGGCTGACGGTCCTTTGGCCAATGATTTGATCGCTTCGAAATCTTTCGATGCCGTGGCAATCTTGACCAGAGTGTTCTTAGCAACTCGACATTTGGCATTGTTCTTGTCCAATTTACGGCGAAGTTGTGTCAGTTCGGCGACCGTGAGACCACTCACGTCGGTAACAATGGCGACCTTGCCGTTATCAAAAAATTGATGCAATTCGGAAACGATTTCCTTTTTGCGTGCTTTGGTGGCCATCGAACGTCTCCTGTACTCGTGAGTACTTTCTGTTCCCCAAAGAAAAATCCCAGGGGAAACAAATTTCCGCCGGGATCACAAAAGAGGGAGAAATCTCCCTTTCGACCAAAAGTTGTCGAAATTGTGACCTCGAGCCGGCGATCCTTCAGGATCCTTAGGTCTGATTTATTGCAAAATCAGGCACCAAGCTGTCTGCGGTCTACGCATAAGCGCAACTGGTCATTCTTCCAGCAATGGCAAAATGCGTCAAGCTTTCATGGAGCTTCAATAAGAAGCTGTAAGACTTTCTTAAGGGTTTGCAGACTTGCGCGGATGCTTATCCATGGTGATGCCCTAGAATTGAAGCAGGCTATAAGTGTTTTGAGCGCCAGCCAGGGATTACAAAAGGAAGGCAAGATGGAAGTTTTTCAAAAGCATGTGTTCGTCTGCACGACCGGTAAAATTTGCCCAAACCAAGGTTCTGTCGAGGTTTGCGATGCCTTGCGAAAGGAAATTTCCGAACGCGGCTTAAAAAAACAAATCCGCATCAACAAATCCGGATGCTTTGATCAATGCGGAAACGGTCCTCTGATAGTGGTTTACCCGGAGTCAACTTGGTATGCCCACGTGCAACCGGATGACTGTAAAGAGATCGTCGAATCTCACTTGATTGGCGGCAAACCCGTCGAACGACTACTTTATGACGGACGCGGACGGACCGTTTAGTTCAGTCAAGAATTTTCGAACTGTTTGACCAAGGCGCTATTTTTAGGAGTGTTGGGAGCCAATTCGCCGTTCGGAAGACGAATCATTCGGGGCTGCCATCACTGCCGGTGCCATACGTCCTATCGATTTCAGTTTGATCGTTTTTGCGCGTGGCTTCATAAAGTTGCGGACTGTCTTTTTGCAATCCTTTCCGCTGTTCAGCACTAATACGAAAACGCATCGTGCCTTCGGCGGCCACCTCCGCCGGGTGAGCACCTATGTAGTCCGTCCCAGTCCGAACTAACGCAGTCTCGCGCATCTTCTTATCAGAAAGAGTGTATGCGTTTTCTTTCGTAGATTGCTTACCGGCGACGTCAACGTCGTTTCCGCTGAGATCTTTGCGCCTATAGTTTCCTTGTTCATCAGGCATGTAATTGAAACCATCTTTGCCTTGGATATACCAAACTTGGTGACCTTCGTCATCCTTTCCCGGCACCCAACCCAACGTGCGCGCATGCGCTTCTTCTTCGGGGCTACGTTGCTTCCAGTTGGTGTTGTTCTGACCGTTATGAGCAAACTCGTGCACTAATATTTGTTCAAGCGAAACTTTCTTGTTGCCATCCGCATCCGGCGGCAACTGGGCTGCATCAGCTACTGTTGGCGGACTTCCCTTTGTTTTAGGAAAAATATACATGGCCGGCTGATCTGTAGGATGTTCAGGATCGCCGTTATGATTGGGTTCAAATCTTGCTCTGCCTGGTCCGGTTGCCTCCGCCGCAAAAAAGACGAGTAACTTCTTGTCCTTTTTCTCCGCCAAATTACTGGGCTCTGATTGCTTCAGAGCAGCTTGGAGTGCCGCAAGTTCATCTAACCTAGGCTCGCGGGCACCAACCGATACAGGTTTCTTGGTTTGCTCATCGTAGCCACTATTGAGCCTATCGTTGGACCCAGCAAAACGAATGGAATAGCGGTTTTCGAGTTGTACTTTCTGAGCTGTTACAGCATTTTGCATTTGCTGCTCTGCTTTCTCCATCGAATCCTTAGACAGATCGTTGGAAGATGCCACCACAGTATCCACTCCATTGGCATGCAATGTGTACTCGTACTTCCCATTCTTCTCTTTTATTGAAACGCCGTATTTATCCTGGACCGCATCAACGCGGCCTTTCTGCTCTTTGAGATTTTCGGATAGATTTTTCTCCGATTGATCTTTGACTTTCTCCGCTTTCTCGTCTGATTTGGATTCTTCTTTCGTGTCTTTAAATGGCGGGCGCATATCGTTCAAATACTCAGATTGCAAAGCTGTTGGATTGCTGGTTTTTGCAGTTAAAGTACTGCTTTCAAAATGATTTTCAAACGTCATAGAGCCTCTCCTTCAAGAAGAAACAGCGAGGTGTTGGCTAAATAAATAGTAAATTTGGTCGGTAGCTAGAGGTTACTGCCGTGTAATTGCGGAGTTGTTAAAATCCGCGATGCGTAACTGTCGATGACAATCAATCCAATGACTGCCAATCCTCGTCTGTCGGTTCAGTGGGATCTACAAATGCCAGTACGCTTCCCTTCAAGATTTCTCGCGCATCTCGCAAATGACCACGATATGGACGGATCTCTACTGTCGGAATACCACGATCGGTAATAAGGATCGATTGACCGGTATTCTCGACCGCCCTAAGTATTTCCAAGGCTCTCGCCTTGAATTCGGATTTGGAAATTTCGGTTTTCATTTAGTCAGATCGAATGTGACAATGTTTTATACAATCATCTTATCCAAATTAGCTTGGATAGCGAAGCAATCGGTGACCAAGTGAAGTTACGCCAAATAAAAAGGCGCCGGTGGATGGGGCGCCCTCATGACATGTGGTCTAATAAAGAGGCAGCAGCCACTCCCACCGGCTACATTTTTAATACCCGTACGCTTGGCATCCTAACATTATTTATCAGACTTATTTTTCAGCCTGAATTTTAACCGTCATCGGTAAAAATTTCAGCGATGCCGACTGCACTCCAGTCTAAGTTCGAGCCCGACAGGTTGCCCGATTTCAGCAACCAGGAGACATTGTCCTCCAGCTCCACAAACTATTTCCACAAATTTACTGATCCACGATTCCTGGAAATTTACTGTACCGGCCCTTTGTCCCATTCCGCAATGATTGCCAGCAACTGCTGAGCCGGCGCCTTCACAGTCGGAAGAACACTGTCACTTGCCAATTGTTTGAGACGCGCCTCGTTATAACCCTTGATGTCGCGAACGAACAATACATTCTTCTTCGCCAGCCAGAGCAGCACATACAGCGCTTTGGAGCGATCCTGATGGGAAGGTCGATTCAACTCTCTTGACGCAGCCTGAATTAAACGGATGTATGGATACTCGTCGGGCAACAAGGAGAGCCGAGGAAACACATAGCGAATCGCAGCCACGCGCACTTTTGGGTCGCTGTCATCGAAGGCGTCCGTCAATCGATTTGTTGTGTAAGGTGTTTCGCCTGCCCAACCAAGCAATTCAACCGCTTTCTTCCTTCGATTGGCGTCAGGATCGCTTTCAACTACTGCCAGCAACTCTTCACGCATGTCTGGAGCGAATCTTTCAATTTCGGCGACATACTGATTTGATGGCTCGTCAGAATAGTACTTCGAGCCATCACGATATGATTCCGACCAGGAGCGCCCCTCGTCCGTGAGTTTTTCTAGCCTCTTGGTCAATTCATCCAAGACAAGGAAAGGTTTTTCACTCCTAACGAGGACATGCCGGGGATTCTTCAATTTACGTGTTGGCACTGTTTCATTAGAGCTATCCAAAACATCGACTGCGATGTAAACGGATCCAGGTTCGCCGGCAACCACCTCAACATTATTGGGAATATGGCGTGCCTCGAGAGTTTTCTCCAATCGATCCAGAGCCTTTTCAATTGCTGCCAAATTCGCGCCTGGCTTCAAGGCGAGAATCTTTTCCAACTCCATTGTTGTTAACTGAGACGAGCCGAAATATTCAACACCCTTATAGGCGTCACCTGTTTCAGCAGCCAAAGCGCTGAGAGCAGCACCGAGTACAACTCCCAGCGCAACAAAAATTCGTTTGAAGTGACCCTGATTCGAACTACGCATATAACTCCATGTAGTATCTATTAGCATGCCGTGCTAAAAAAGTGAGCAGCCAACCAATCAATTTGTAGTATATGAAAGACACTCATCCGCCGTCCACCACTGAAGGATCAACTAGCTCTTCCTTGCGCGACCCAGTTTGTGGGATGAATGTAGTGCCTGTCGAGGGCACACCCATGCTTGCACTGAATGGTACCAAATATTACTTCTGTAATCCCGACTGTCGCCAAAAATTTTCCAACAATCCAGCACAGTATTTGGCACCAGAACCAGATGTGGTGCCAATAATCAAACCCGGTTCCGAATGGACATGCCCTATGCATCCCGAAGTTTTGTCGCTGAAACCGGGAGCCTGTCCAAAATGCGGTATGGCCCTGGAACCGAAAGACATCCGCTTAGTTGATTCAGAAGCACCAGACGAAGAACTAGTTGACATGAAGCGTCGGTTTGGGGTCAGCGTTTTTTTCACACTCCTGATCTTCTTGTTGAGCATGCCTGACATGATACCAATGGTGCATTTGCCAATTGGTGCCGAATCTGTTGCCTGGATTGAGATGGCTCTGTCGACGCCGGTTCTTTTATACGGAGGCTATCCATTCTTTGTACGAGCTTGGGATTCGATTATCAATCGAAGTCCCAACATGTTTACATTGATTGGAATGGGGATAGGTATTTCCTTTGCTTACAGCAGCGTTGTCACTATCTTTCCCAACCTGATTCCCACCTCGAAGGCGTCAGAGCACTCTATGGTCTATTTTGAATCAGGGGCTGCGATCACAACTTTAGTTTTGCTTGGTCAGGTGTTGGAGTTGAAAGCTCGTGCTCAAACAGGAAATGCGATCAAAAAGCTGCTTTCATTAGCACCGAAAAGCGCTCGTGTGCTGCAGCCGGATGGCACAGAAATTGACCTGCCCTTAGATGCAATTGCGGTGGGTAATCTGATTCGCGTGCGCCCTGGTGAAAAAATTCCAGTCGACGGAGTGGTGACAGAAGGATTCAGTTCGGTGGATGAATCTATGTTGACAGGAGAGCCGCTGCCCATAGACAAAGCAGTAGGTGACACCGTCACAGCAGGAACAATGAATCTTACCGGCAGCTTTGTTAGCGTAGCTAAAGAAGTGGGTGCGAACACAGTTTTAGCTCGAATAGTCAAGGCTGTAAACGATGGACAAAGAAGTCGATTGCCAATGCAAAAAGAAGTCGACAAGGTTGCTGAGTATTTCGTACCTACTGTGATCGCCATTGCGATTCTAACCTTTGTCTACTGGTTTCTCTTCGTGCATACTTTGACAAACGCTGTCATGAATTCAATTGCAGTTCTAATTGTTGCTTGCCCATGTGCACTAGGTCTAGCGGCGCCAATGTCCGTAATAGCCGCCATCGGTCGTGGCGCGTCGGATGGATTATTGGTACGCAACGCCGAAGTTTTGCAGAGACTGGCCTCCGTGGACATCCTCGTCATCGACAAGACAGGAACAGTTACGGAAGGCAAACCGACACTACTAGAGACTATCCCGATTAGCGGCACTGAAGAAGAAATTTTGACTCTGGCAGCGTCGCTGGAACAAGGCAGTGAACACCCTCTTGCCTTCGCGATTTTGAAAGCGTCTGCTGCTAAGAACCTTCGTTTGTCCAAGCCGGAAAATTTCCGGTCACACACCGGATTTGGTGTCACAGGAAAATTGAATGGCAAGTTGGTGACTTTGAGCAGAGGAACATTGTCCGAGATCGAAAACCCGACCGCCGCTAAAAGTGCGATGGTACTTTCATCCCAGGGCGCTACTTTGATGTATTTGAAGGCGGACGAAAAGCTAATTGGTATCTTGGCGGCAGGCGATAAAATGAAGTCTTCCGCTAACAAAGCGGCACAGTCTTTAAAAACGCGTGGCATAAAAGTGATCATGCTCAGTGGGGATCAAAAGGAAGCAGTAGCTTTCATCGCCTCGCAAGCCGGTATTGACGAATTCAGATATGGTCTACAGCCGACAGAAAAAGCTGATTTTATAAAATCCTTGCAGTTGCAACACCACGTGGTGGCAATGGCAGGAGATGGCATAAATGATGCACCTGCGCTCAGTCAGGCGGATGTTGGAATAGCAATGGATACGGGTTCAGACATCGCTCTGGAAGCGGCGGGGATTGTCTTAGTACACGGCGATCTCAGAGGAGTGGAAAAGGCGATAACCCTGAGCCATCAATTGCTCGCCAACATCAAGCAAAACCTCTTTCTCGCCTTCGTCTACAACAGTCTTGCTATACCACTTGCAGCCGGAGTTTTGTACCCATCGCTCGGCATACTTCTCAATCCCTTGATTGCAAGCGCCGCCATGAGCTTAAGCTCAGTTTCAGTGATTGCCAACTCCCTCAGATTGCAATCTAGCAAACTCTAATGCACGAGTGGGAACGTCTTGATCGTAAGCACCTGAGGTGGTGTCGCATCAGGAGGGTAAAACAAATCAAGTTGCACGCGCCTGTGCTCACCAGCCTTGAGCAAAAACTGCATTAAGGGTCCGCTCTTCTCGCCGCGATTTTGAACAAGATGTATGTATTTGTCGCAATTTTGCCCGTTGTCATCCAAATAACGGACCCGCACTGTGCCCCGAAAGAACACCCGCGCTGGAGCGGAGTCATAGAATTTGAGTTCGTTCTTGCGCTCATCACTTTTCAAAGGAGTTTGCAAGTGAATAGTGACAACCGCTTCCATCTCGGCCGTATTGTGCAGTGGAATCTGCAACGCATAGTGAACGCCGAAGTTCCCGTGAGCCTGGTGCGCAGTATCCGGATAACGCACAGCCATGTTCGCACTCTGTATCTGTCCGGTGCCAAAAGCACCCTGTTCGATTGAACTTATCGGATAAGAAATCTTTTGCCCAAGCTTCACAGATAGGTTCTTAGTGTGAGGCCCATCAGTGATTAAGCCATCCCAGATCGTGCCGGTCGAAACGCCAGCGACACGTCCATAAGTGATACCAGTCTTGGTGCCCGGTGCAGTTGGAGCTTTTTCACGCGGGCGAACCAAATCATAATTGTGCAATGCCGTGTCCCACTCACTTAGTTCAGGGACATTGTCGATGCCATCGCCGGTAGGTTTTCCATACAAAGCCAGCGATGCTAAATAGACTGGGCGGCTGGTATGCACTTCGATTAATCCTGACAATCCGTTAATCGGAGGCACTAATCCTTTAATCGGAATCGGCAAAGCAGCAATCACTCTTGTTTGGTGGGGCGGTATGACTATAGTGATCGGCCAAACTGGATCACTCGGCTTCGAGTGCAAGAAGTCAGACATAACCCGATCTCCAGGACCGGCATAAACATCGCCCTGAGCATTGTCCGAACTCGAAGGCAATAGTTTGAATGGTGCATCAGGTTGACTCAAATATTTAGCAGCTCGATTTATTTTCAGCACCGCATTGCGCACGTTCGGGTTGTGCGCAATGATTCCAATAAAAACTGCCTTGTTGGATTTAGTCACCACTCCATTTGAAATATGATGGAAAAATATGCTGAAATCGCCATTTAACGGATGGTTCAAATGTGCCGCTGGAAACTTCATTCCTTTCGGAGGAAAAGTTGAAAGCAATATTCCTTCGTTCTGAACGACTTCGGGACTGTTGCTGTTGAAAACAGGAATAGAATTCAGTTTACCTGGCAGAGCACGAATTTCAGTAGTTTCATCGACGGTGTGCGGTGGCGAAGGTTTTATCCCATCTGCCGTTACAAGTTGAGATCCAGAAACCACAAAGCTAAGAACGATTGCAAAATATTTCATGGTCTGCCGCATGCAGCCGATCGTAGCAAGAAACTCACCAAAGAGCGCGTCATCTGCCGAAAAAAGAAACATCGAAGGAACTGAAAGCACGGTGGCTATCAGCTCCTCGAGGTTTTGATTTCAAAGTACAAGAAGAGAAGGGACGCGGTTACACGCACCTCCTCAGGTCAATTAGCTTGCCATCTTTTTGCAAGACTCTTCGCACTTTCGGCACTCTTTCGCGCAATCCTGCAGCGCTTTATCTTTGGATTTTTCACAAAGTTCGGCACACTTTGAGCAAATGTCAGAACAAACGTTGCAAACTTTAGGGTGGAATTCGGATCCACGTTTCAGCATTCCCTCACTCGTCTTGCAAATCGCTGCACAATCTTCCAGGACTTTTGTCAGTTCTGCTGATGCCGCTTTACCCTTATCTTGCTCATGTTTAAGCGCCTTATCACAGACTGTTGAACAAGAATTGCAGTTTTTTATACATGTCTCCATTCCAGCGCCCGAATGCTGTGCTAGAGCGGGATTAACACTGACGACCGAAAAGAAAGAGAGCACCATAAAGGCAAACATCATAAAGAAAGCCGATGTCATTTTCATAAAAATACTCCTTGAATATATAGCGAACAAAATCAGTTCGCTTTGGCAAACCAGTAATTTTGATAGCGGAATTCAAGAACTCTTTAAATCAACAAGGCCCGAAGAACTATATAGATCTTTGGTAACGTAGCAGTTGCAATGACACCGGTGCGCGACAAAATACAGACTGCGTAATAATTAGCAGGCAGGGGTGTCTGGGGAAGTGCTGCTACTCGAACGAACTCGGTGGGACTCGACACTATTAGTCCAGGCATTGCTGCCGTCTTAACGGGTGCAGCTTTGCAGCAGCAATCAACCGTCATAACACTTGTGTTGCACGAAGTTACAGCCGCACAACAGCTATGCATTGCGATGCTATCCCCGCGGTCTAGGGCCGCGCAGCTACCGGCGTTTGGAACCGCAGCAAGAATAAATGCAATGAATGCAAACAATCTGAGTATGTAGTTGATGCTCGTCGTTATTTTCATAGTTGCGCGCCACGTTCTCACTTACATCCTATACCTCATTTTGATCGAAAATGAAGGTTTCTAGTCGAGAATGTGACGTGCTTTTCGAATAGAGTCCGCCCGATGCGTGCGCTCTTATGTTAGGCACTAGAAAATGAATAAGGTGGCATCGGATGCCATTGCGGACATGTTGAATCGTAGTTAGCGATTGAAATCTTTTCGACGCCGCCATGGATTGCGGCGCCCCCAAGGTCGAAATACGTTCGCAATATTTGGATTATTGATACGTTCTGATTAAATCGCGGGCGCTTGCGTTAAGCAATGAAGCTTCGGAACATTTGCCTTGAGAAATCAAGGAACTAGATAGACTGCGCATCGCGATTGCAGCCAACATTTGATGACCGTCTCCTAACGCTTCGTAGATGTCTAATGCTCGTTTAAACGCATCAGAGCTGTCAACGAATCGTTCTTGGTGATAATAGAAGTCACCCAGCTCGACGAAGGCAAGCGCAACGTCTGTGTGTTCTATACCGTATTCACGGGCGGCAATTTTCACGTTGCGGGATAATTGAGCTTCTTCTTTTAAAGTACTATTTGGCGCGCCAACCTGAGAAGCGTTCCTGTTCATGTCTGAACTCCATTAACTCACTTCCACAGCATAGCTATTGGCTCATCCATTCGCCATACCTCACCTGAGGGGTACCCCTATAGATTTAACAGAAGAAGCTAGTGGGGCTCGCTAATCCGCCTAGTTGTCATTTAGGGGATTGGCAACAGTTCGGGGGTTCAGGTTCTTTTCGGCAAAGTAGGAACCGGATAGCTAAAAAAACAGGCTTATCTCCAAAGTCCAAAGATTTTACGAACCATATCCGGACTCTGGTGATCCATTTCCTCACCTTAATGGGCTGCGTCCTTCGAATTATAAAAGAGGGCAGCGCAGAGCTACCCTCTTTTGTGTTTATTCGCGCCAGCCGAACGTACTTAAACGGCGGCTTTGGTTTCCAAACGCGCGTTCATTGTGATCTTGGCATTGAACAGGCGGGAAATTGGGCAACCTGTTTTAGCATTTTCTGCTGCAGTCATGAATGCCTTTTCGTCGGCGCCTGGGATTCTGCAAACAACATCCAAGTGGATTTCTGTTACTGCAAAACCTTTGTCATCCTTTTCCAAGGTAACTGTCGAGGTTGTCTTGATGCTTTCGGCAGTCAATTTGGCTTCGCCAAGTTGTCCGGAAAGCGCCATTGAGAAGCAACCTGCGTGAGCTGCAGCGATGAGCTCTTCTGGGTTGGTTCCTTTACCGTCTTCAAAACGGGTGCCGAAAGAATATTGTGTGTTTGACAACACGCCACTGTCGGTAGAGATTGTTCCTTTACCGTCCTTCAATCCACCTTGCCATACTGCTGATGCTTTACGTTTCATTCTTCTCTCCTTTAAAGAGTACAAAAGTCGTGCGGCTTGTGACCGCAACACTCGTCGTTTACGAACAGGTCGTTGCTGTTCCTTAAACGAGCCAACAGTTTAGCAGTCGAATCAATCAGGTTTGGAAATGATCAGACTTTGCTAATGTCCCACGGCTGCCAGCTTTTTTGCTCGATCGTGATGTTGCCACCATCCACGGTGGCATTCCATAAACTGCGATCTCCATCTCGCCAGAATTTTAGCTTGACGTTGGAATCGCCGACTTTCAAATCCGTGAGCAGAACATCGGGCAGCCACTTTGGCAGAGTTGGATCGACGTATAGTTTTCCATTGGGCGCATCAGCTTGCAATCCAAGAATTGCCTGCAATAAATGAAAGACGCTCCCTGCAGCCCAAGCTTGAGGCACATTAGCGCCGCTGTATTGTACAGGGAAAGAAGCTATTTGTCGCTGAATGCCGGCGTAAAGTTCTGGTAGGCGATGGCTGACAAAGTGACTGGCAGCCTCTGAGATGTCTCGCGCCAATTTGGCTGCTTCGACGCCGTAACCGTAGCGCTTGAATCCCAAAGCGATAATGCCGTTATCATGCGGCCATACCGATCCGCGGTGATATGAATGGGCATTGTAAGCAGGATGCCGAGAAGAAAGGGTGCGAATGCCCCAACCGCTCCACAGATCTTGCTGCTGAAATCTCTTCACGACCTTTTCCGCGTGTTCCGGCGAAGCTAGTCCGCTCCACAGGCAGTGCCCGGCATTGGAAGCGATTGTGCGCACAGGCTTCTTGTCGGGATCGAGCGCGAGTGCGAAGAAACCAAGATCTTCACACCAAAACTTTTCATTGAAATTTTTGTATAGAACAGCCGCTTTTTTGCGCAATTCAGAAGCTCGATCGCTATCGCCAAGCGCGTCGAAAACCTCGGACATGCGCATCCAAGCGTCGAAAACATAACCTTGTAATTCGCACACTGCTTTAGGTTGTTTTACTTGGCTACCGTCTGCGTAGATTATTGAATCACCTGAATCTTTCCAGCACATGTTTTCATAACCCTGCGCTGAACGAGTCTGGTATTCCTGAAAGCCATCACCGTCCAAGTCGCCATACTTATCTATCCACTCTAAGCATTTTAAAGCCGTGTCTTTATGCGCTTCTAAAATTGTTTTGTCGCCCAACCATTTCCACGTCTCATGCAGAGTCACCAAATACAGTGCGGTAGCATCGGCGGTGCCATAATAAGGTGTGTGCGGAATTTTCTTGAAATGAGCTAATTCGCCGATCCTCAATTCATGAAGGATCTTTCCCGGCTGAGCATCACGATGATCGTCGATTTCGGTTGCTTGGTATTGAGCCAATTTCGTCAACGCACCCAAAGCGAAGCGGGGATTGATACTCATGTTTTGCAAACTCGTTATCAAAGAATCTCTGCCGAATAAGGCAACATACCATGGTACACCCGCGGCCGGCATCCACGTGTCGGGGTCGCACTCTTGTTCATACAATCGCAGTGCGCCCATGTCTTCAACTGATTGGTTGAACAAACGATAGATTTCTTCGTTCGATGAGATTAATTTGGTGGCACGTTCTTGCCAGGCGCTTTGAAGTCGCAGCAACTCGTTGTCGTCACCGATGTGCACTTCATCATGATTCGGAATTTGTTCAGTTAAAATCAATTCTAGCCTGCTTGCCACATGCCAGCTGCCCCCTGGAGGAATATCCAACTCGAAGGCGATGCGCCCATTGGCAAAGTGGGCAGCTGAGCCACAACTGAGCAGTCGATAAATCATGTAGCGATTGAAATCTTGATTCGAATAAGATGATTTCAACTCTGCACTTTGATCATTCCAGAATGTTTGAATCCGACCTCTGCGCACAAACTGGTGGGACCGCACTTCGAATATGTCGGCGAAATCGCAACGAATTGCCAGTTCCAGATTGAAGCGCACTCGCTTCATGCTGTAGTTTGTTACTTCCAAATTTTCGGAAATGCCGGAGCCGCTGACCTCTCTGGTGATCGTTAAGACTAAAGTGCTTGCCTCAACGGGTCCGTCCTCTGTTTCAAAGGCTGGGTTTGTCAGATAAATGCGAGCCGCATAATATGAAACAGTACTCGACGATAGACGCTGCCAAGCATAGCCATTGGCAAATATCGCGTAGTAACTGACAAACCGAGTATCATTTGAAAATAGCCCTTGCTCGCTCTCTGCAGCAATTTCGCCATTCAGATCCGTAACCATAAACGTGTTGCCCTGGTTTATAGTCAACACAGGCGGTCCGACAGTCAGCTCAATTGGCATTGAATTCCTCTTTGTTTTTTGCCCTTTCAATGTATAGGATACGCATGAAAAAAAGGTCAATACTAAAAAAATTACTTACCGCGCTCTGCGGTTTCTGTTTTATGCTTGCCGGCAGTATGCACTTCGTCAATACAGGCATGTACGAGAGCATCATGCCTGACTGCCTGCCGTTTCCACTCTTCCTCGTCTATCTAAGCGGCGTCTGCGAAATTGCCGGCGGTCTAGGGTTGCTGATTCCCCGTTTTCACCGTCTAGCATCCTGGGGATTAATCGCTTTGCTAATTGCTGTGTTTCCAGCAAATTTAAATATGGCGATCAACAGCATCGACTTCGGTTATCCTCATAACTTCCTCTGGTGGCGTTTGCCATTCCAGTTGGTTTTTATTCTCTGGGTCTTTTGGTGCGGCAGAGAATAATAAAATGTTCGCGCTAAGCGCCTCAATCCATCTCATCCGATGCTGCACATTTTGGTGGACGAAATTGCAAAAGCAAAGACAAATTCACTCGTTGATCATGATCCGAAACGGTATCATTAAGCGCATATCCTGATGGTGGCAGTTGACCGGCCAGAGGATTCGAAATTTTGCCAAAATGCCTGATTTCCTTTGTCAGCAAGGCATTCGAGAATCAAAGATCGCTGACCAATCGGAGTGGCTAAGAGCACACTGGATAAATCTCTGTCTTTAGCAATGTCTGATGAAACAAACATCCGAAAACTGACGTCTCCTAGAGCACTGATGGAACCTAAGGCGAGTACACGTTCGTGAAGGCATTCAGTTCAGCCTTTTCGAGTTTACGCAGTAGTGCATTGTTGTGATAATGTAGTTATTGAGAGGGCTTACAATGTCCGTATTTACTGATACGCAACACTTATATAACGTCATGCAAGAGCTTTGGTCTCGAATCAAAGCCGATACTGAGATGTCGAATAGATTGTTGCAATCGAGGCTGATAGTGCGTTTCCACTATCGGGAGCCGGATGGTTGGCTCACAGTAGATGGAAGTGACGGCAAAGAAATCAAAGTCAGCATCGGGCACAACGAACTCAAACCTGACGTTGAGATGTTTATGAAATCTGACGTCGCCCACCTTTTCTGGCTTGGCAAAGAGAACCCTGCCGTAGCGCTGTTGACTGGAAAGATTCAATCCAAAGGTCAGGTTAATAAGGCGCTCGCACTGCTGCCAGTGCTCAAACCAGCCTTCCAAATCTATCCGAGTGTGCTTGAAGATTTAGAGAAATCAGCTTAAGTCTTTCATTTTCAGTTATGTCCGCGACACACTATATTCAAATCAAGTCAGCACATTCTTGGCGGCTAAAATAGCCGCGCTCCATTTCTAGCTACTTGGCGGCTAGGATCGCTGCGCTCAATTTTCAAGCTATTTTGCGGCTTGGCTAATCTTTTTGGCCCGCTCTTTCAATTTATCGGCTTCGACTTTGCGTCTCATGCCGGTTAACACGCTGGCGTACTCATTTAAAACAGGCACCAGGTCTTTGCTGTCGTCTCCGCTTTCCGACTCGGCGATTTGCACAGCCTGTTTGCAATAACGCTCAGCGTCCTCGAAACGGTTGGCTTTCTTGTAGAGACGAATCAAGCTCAACATGTCTTCCAAAACAGCCGAGCCGCTATTCAATTTTATGCGCACCTCCAACTCACCTATGCTTTTTGCAGAGACCTTTCCGGGCTTTGCTCTAGGTCCGTACAAAAGCTGGGTTGATCTCGCCAAAATGATGATCATCACAGTGGAGAGAAGGAGCGTAATCCCGACCATAGGCTGGTTGATGTCGATAATATGCTCCCGTGCCAAGCATCGATTAATGCGAATCAAAGATTCCTAGCGTAACTGGAGTTCTACACTTAAAAATAGCACACGTCTTCATTAATGCCTGGCTAGCTGGAACAGCTACGTTTGCTCAAGGTCGTTTAGAAAACTAGTGACGCGAAGATGACATCCAAGACGCGCTCGAATTGATGGCAAAACGTCAAGGGCGAAAAATCCAATTAAGAGTCAGAGCCGCAATGAGTCTTTACCACTCCTAAAAATGCCTTCCCGGCAGGGGTCATTTGCGCCCGTCTGTCCCACATGGCGATGGCGGTCAGTTGACCTCCGGCACCATCAAAAGGAATTACTTTGAGTCCCCGAGCATCAGCAACAGCCATGCGAGTTAACACCGTGGCAGCTGCGCCAATCTTAACCATGGTCAGCAGCGCATGTAGATCATCAATCTCGGCGACTATCTTCGGATGCACCTTATTAACGATCAACTGTTCATCCAATTTTCTGCGAGTGTTCAATTGCCGACTGGGTAACGCTAGAGTCAAGTCAGCCAGATCCTTTATCGTTACCTTCTCGCGCTGACTAAGTTTATGGTCTTTCGAAACAATCATCACAACGTCTTCTTCAAACAACTTTTCATGAACCATTTCATCAGACTCAAGTGGCAAAAATGAGAGTGCCAGTTCAATGGTGCCATCTAAAATGCTGCGTTCTAAATCATGATGTGTGCCAGAGCTAACAATTACGTGAACTTCGGGATAGGCACGGGTAAAGGACCCCAGCCAGATCGGCACCATTTCCAAACTGAAAGACAGCAGCGCGCCGATCCGTAATGTTCCTCGCAAAAGCCCTTGTAGGCTGGTAATTTCCTGCTGTGCCAATTCCAATTCCTTGATCACATTTCGCGATCGATCCAACAACACTTGTCCAGCTTCGGTTAAGCGCACGTTGCGACCTATACGAGCAAAGAGCGGCGAACCAAATTCCTCTTCCAGCTGTTGGATGTGAACAGAAAGAGTTGGCTGTGAAATGTAGAGAGATTCTGCAGCGCGCGTAAAATGCAAAAGTTCGGCGGCGCGAACAAAATATCCTAAATGACGAAGCTCCATGTTCGACTCCTAAGTAGCCGCTGACCTGAGTTTCAACGAGTTGATGATTGAGTGGAATTCGTATTCCATTCTCGTTCTGGTGGACATTTCGGTCGTTCCCTGCATGACAAAATAACTGCCTCGACCGTATGCGATCGTTTGCAGGAGAAACACTTGCTGCCCTGATTTACTTTTGGCACTAGCAAGTATTTCACGAGCAGGCAGCCCGGCAACCGTGACGTCTCTTTCTTCGAGGATTTGAATGTCGATAAGATTTACAGTGTTTTTCAGACGTTGCCGGGCAAATTCGGTCTTGTCACTAACTTCCATGTCGGACAAAGCTTGGCCGATAACGAATAGCGAGACATCCGTCGAATCAGGTGGTAGGGGCAAATTGCCTGAGGCATTTAAAAACAAACTGTTCTGAAGACGTCCTGCGATTTTCAAAGACGTGGTACCGGATACGGTGAACGGCAAATCTTCCATCGGGTCAAGAGGTTTAGCAGTCGCTTCGAAGTGTGCCGATAGCACCGCTTCTTTCAAGAGCTTTGACAACCTGTCTGCTTCCGAAATAGGGAAGGAGGCGGTGACAAGCACCGTCGTGGTTTTATCGCCAAAGACATTCAACCATTTGCCAAACTCGCTTCCGTATGCGGTTTGCCGGACTTCCATAAGCAAGTCAGAATAGGCTGCAGTTTGGACGATTTCTTTTGAGAGGAGCTTCATCCCCTTTGAAAGCAATCCAGCCTCGTTAAATCCGCCAGTGGCGACTTCAACAGGTATAGGCATCTCTGTCACCATGATTGATGCGTGCAGTGGTTCGTTGTTGAATCCTGAGAAATTGGCAGCACGCTTAAATCCCGCCGGGCACTCCATGCTAACTCGGGTTCCAATGACCTTGGAAATCTCAGCCAAGGCAGGGGCACCGAGCTGATGGAACGAACAGAAAGCCAGCAAGGACCAAATAGCTACTATATATCTCACGACTACTCCAAACGGGAACACCGATGCAAACCCGAATTATGGCACTCTTGGGGCGAGCCGTGCTTAGAAATAGTTCGATTTGAGATCGTGGAGCCCGGGCCTCTCTTTAATTCTGCTTGGATTTTTCATTGCGGCGGTCCTTTTCAATGAACGAAAAAAATCTCAAAGCAATCACAATTCCGATCGCCCATATCGGGGTGAACATGGAGAAATTCTTGAGAAAATGACCTACCCCTACAGCACGGCAAAAGCCGTCGCCCCCTATGCAAGCGCCCACTATACACGAGTCGACGAACAGTAGATGCATTGCTTAAAGAAAGCAAAAGCACCGCCGGACAACTGGTGTCACTTGCGGTGCAACTTGAAATCGAACATCAGGACGCAGATTCTCTTTAATGAAGGAACCCGAACAACCAAAGAACGGCAATTAAGCCTGCTGGTACGCCCATGAACCATAAAATTGCTGCTTTACCCATTGTCCTATCTCCTGTAATTCATAAGTTTTGGAATTTAATCAACGTATGACTAGACGGGAAGTCAATCCTGAAAGTTCCTGTTTCGGAGCCGGTGCTGCAGTGCGCCAATGGCTAGAGAGGTCCAGGTCCAGGAGAACGGGTTTCTCTTCGGGTGATCCTAGAAAAGAACAAACACACCACAGTCGACCGAGGGTGAATGGACCATTGGTGATGAGCCGACCGCTGTTGAATCGACTGTTGGTGAGTCTGGAGAAGGAGTAACGCTCGTCGCTGGTCCTTCCTCGGAATCATCGCCCGTCACTAATTCGACTTTAGACTTTAGTTGCTCATCAAAATCCATATGATCATCATACGCAAATGATCATCATACGGAAACTAGACTGGGGTGTCGATTCACAGTGGACGCGGAATTTCGCTCTAAAACCGCCATATTATCGGAGATGGACATCTCACGATCGGGCGAAAGTATCAAGAAGTCAGGATCTTTATCGTCTGTTCGTCATCGAGCGCGGCTGGATCCGCAAGAATACGAAGAGTGGGGTTGGCTGCGCCGATCAGTGAGATGCTGATTTAGATCTACAGCCGATCGATTACGAAACCTAATGATTCCGATAACAACCGTGTATTGGACGTTTCGGGGCACGAGATCTAAACTAGAAGTATCGGAGGCAAGAGAGACATTGAACAAGAGCTGAAACGAAAAACAAGTTTAATATTCGCGACAGTTCTTACAAATAGAAAATCAATGACCAGTCTCTTCTTCCACTTAGTTCCTAACTAGTCGCCAATAGCACCACCCATGGTGTGCCTCGAAAGAGGCTGGCGAAGCCACGCAAAAATGTCGGAGGACAAAAGCAATGATCAACAAAAATCACTTAAACGCCAGCAATCCCCAAACTGCTACTGTGCAACTGAAAGCTCTTGCCGAGCATGAACAACCTGAGGTTCGCAGCAGAGTCGCTGAAAATCCAAGAAGCCCTTTGGCCCTGTTGTCGTCACTCACATGGGATAACGCTCCGGAAGTGAGAGCCAGCGTTGCAAGCAATCCGAATGTCTCTATGGCCCTGCTTAAATGGCTTGTGCACGACGAGTCTGGCGACGTTAGATATGCTCTTGCCGAAGACCCAACTTTGCCGATGTCACTGCTTCAGGAACTTTCCTGCGATGCAAATGTATTCGTCGCTGCACGCGCTATTCAAACGATCGACAATATCAAACGCGAACGAACCCGCACACAACCGTGTCAAGTATGCACCGCCAAACATCAAGCGATTACGGATACTGATGAGCCCGCAAATTAGCCACTTAGATTAAGTCTAAAGCTCCCAAAATTCCGGCTGCGAACACAGACAACTACTGCGCTAATGGGTGCCAAACCACCCTCAGTGCAACGTGGATAAGACTGTCGCGCTGCCGAACAAGTTAGAGTCGTCCGGGTCCAGGAGCCCGGGCGGCTCTTTAATTTTGTTTGGATTTTTCCATGCGCATGTTCTTTTCAATATTCGAGAGGAAGCTCAAACCAATGAAAATTCCGAGCACCCAAATTACAGTAGTTATTGAAAAGCTTTTGAGAAAAGCAATTTCACCAAAAGAATTCCAGACATTATCTGCACCAATGCATAGGTCGGCCGAAGTTTTTGAGACTTAGAGAGTAGTAGTAAAGATTAGTTATAGTTGTCATGCGTATACACTTCTAATACGCACTAGTCAACTTTAATCGAGGAAAGTTAATGAAATCTATTACCATGTCGGCGTTATCCGCGCTATCGCTGCTTTTATCATTCCAACCCGTTAATGCATCACATAGCAATCCGGGGCCGGGACCAGGAACAAACACTTCACGTGTGATCGGTGCCTATGGCGCCAGCTGTAATTCCTATGGAGACGCTGCTAGTTCCTCATTTCAAAACATTCCTAACATTGGTTCTGCACTACAGTTGCAAGCAACCCACTACGGCATTGCTTCGGCTACTGTAGAGGGTTTGAACACTCATAGCACCATGATGTGGGGCGGAATTCAATTCTCCGTTACCGGCAACGTAAGCAATCTTGAAGTTGAAGTAACGTACACTGCGCCAGGAGCTTCGTTTAGTGTAACAAAAGAAATGTACCTTTCTAATGGCGGTATTCAGAGTAAGGGTCAAGGGAACTATTTCGTCGGTACACAAAACGCTAATGGATCCACGCAAATTCCTCCTGGCTCTAGAATCGATGTGGTTGATTTTGAACTTGAAGGCAGCGGCGGATCTCAAATTACTTCCGACATATCTCATCTCTACTTCGTAGGTTACGGCGGAGTCGGATACAACTTGACTGAACCAGCGGCATTTTGCAACTACTAACATGATTTCGCACCGTTTTGGTGCAAAACAAACTGTCGCAAGCAGCAGGAGCTTACTGTTCCTGCTGCTTTTCTTTAAGCACCTTACTTTTCACGTTCTTTGAGTGTTTTCACAATATGCAACTTCTAGCTGAGACAGTCAGTGCGCTGTTGTTGCACAATTGAAAATTGACAAAATGACTGCGCTTGTCGTAGCAATTGTTAATCTGACGAATTGACACGCTTTTGTCTCGAGATCCAGGCGCAAGCTCATCGATTACGAAACCTAATGATTCCGATAACAAGGCTGTATTGGACGTTTCGGGGCACGAGATCTAAACTAGAAGTATCGGAGGCAAGAGAGACATTGAACACGAGAGCTGAAACGAAAACAAATCTGAATCGCGACGAGCTCTCAAAGAAGATCAATGACCGTACTCTTTCTCCAACGTAATTTCTAACCAGTTCGCTATGACACCATCCGTGGTGCGCCTCGAAAGAGGACAGCGAAGCCGCGTGTAAATGTCGGAGGACAAATCAATGTTGAACCAAAATCACTTAAGAGCAAGCAACCCCCAAACGCAAACTGTGCAACTTAAAGCTCTGGCAGAGCATGAACAACCGGAAGTTCGCAGCAGAGTTGCGGAAAATCCCCGAAGCCCACTGACTCTCTTGTCGGCCCTTACTTGGGATAACGCACCGGAAGTAAGAGCTAGTGTGGCTAGTGTCAAGAATGTACCGCCAAGCATCAAGCGATTAAGAATTGAGCAACCGAACAGCTAGTTGCTAACTATTCTAAAAATTTCCATAAAATTTCCGGCTACGAAAACAGACAACTACTGCGCTAATGGGTGCCAAACCACCCTCAGTGCAACGTGGATAAGACTGTCGCGCTGCCGAACAAGTTAGAGTCGTCCGGGTCCAGGAGCCCGGGCGGCTCTTTATTGTATAATTGTTCAGAATCGAACACGAGGTGCGTGATGACCATGCAAGCTGAGGCTGTAAGGTTATTTGAATCCGGAAGAGACGCTCTGGAGTCGGGCGACTATGAGACAGCTTTGAAACTCCTATCGATGTCTCTAAGTTACTCAAGAAGACCAGAAGCTTATTTGCTGAAAGCAAAAGCGCAATTGAAAAAAAATGATCTGGATTTGGCGATGAGAGAAGCTGAATACGGTTTGACTGCGTGTGACGACAAAGATTCTGCAACAAAAGACGAATTGCTGAAGTTTAAAGAACATATTGAATCTCTCACAGCGGAACGCAAGGAAGGACTTGAAAAATTCAGAGAAGAGATTTCTAGGCACAAAGAAGGAGCAATCAAAGGGAGTTCAGCAAACGCATTTGCATCAGCACAAAAAAAACCTTCCCTGAGACTGGACCTGGTGCCTGCAAATGGCTCAAGATCACGGTTTCGAGGTGAGCCCTTAGTTCCGGAAAATTTTGAATGGCCGGTTCGCCAAGATGGAACTCGACTCGCATTCTTAGGCCAGATCGATTTTGAAGAAACGGCTAGTTATGCCAGCATGCAGAAAGAGCTTCCACGCAGCGGCATGCTTTCATTCTTTTATGACACTGACGAACAACCCTGGGGTAATTCGCTTTCAGACAAAGATGGCTGGCGAGTTTACTACTTTCCAAAAGAAATCAAGCTCGAACCATATCCTGATGAAGGTGGAGCCAACGAAGAACAATTCTCTGTTCTATGGGCTGAGGAGCCATCATATCCGGATACGTCTTCAGACGAATATTTCACTCTCAATGAATCGGCGCGAACAGAGTACGAAACGTTTGTGGAAAATTGTTATGAAGAGGCGCCATTTCATTGCCTGCTCGGTCACCCATATCTTGTTCAATCGGACTTCCGAGAGTCAGTCGAATTGGTCACCCAAGGTTTAAACTACCAAGCCCTAAGCACTGACATTCAACTTGCAAAAAAAGTCTTCGATGATTCACGCCGTTGGAGATTATTGCTACAGCTGGATTCCGACCCAGGTCCAAACTTTGAGTGGGGCGATGGCGGAGTGCTATATTTTTGCATCGACGAATCAGCATTGAAAAAACTAGACTTCAGCAACGTTTGGGTGGAACTGCAATGCACTTAGTGATAGCGCCGCTTACTGAATGAAGTTATCCTTTAAGAACTGAAATCGGCACTGACCATGCGGCATGATTGGCTGGCTGCATTTGCACTATCGTTCCGAAGAGACGTCCTTGAGCATCTACCATTGCACCACCGGAAGCGCCAGGACCCGCTTCCATGAACGAGCGAATTGCGTCTCCAGTCATCTTAGGTGTTGATCCAAGTTGAATGTTTTTCCAGTTGGAAAAATTACCGGGCATTGCTTGCAGTGTGTGCACGCCGTCCGGATATCCAAATCCAACAACTTGCTCCGCGGGCTTCAGTACATCGTAGGTCGATACGAAAACGGCTTAATGTTGCGCATAACATCTGCCGGCGGATTAACTAATTTCAGCACTGCCAGATCATGTTATGGATCGGCGATATGAACGGTGGCGCGCAGCGGCGAGCCCAATGAATTTCCGAATACATGAATCTCATCGCCACCACTTATGACATGATGAGCCGTAACTATGTCTCCTTCCGGATTGAAAAAGCCGGAGCCAGTCTTGGCCATTCTCGTTGCACCGTCGACTTTTACAACTTGCAATCGAACGACGCTGTTCGAAGCTGTTTCATATAATGATGGTAAAACATTGAGGAACAAGCAAATTTCCTGGCATCCACCCCATATTTATCTATGGGTTTCACAATAGCAACAGCACAATGGTTCACTGATGGCACTTTAGAGGATCTGATGCTGTCCCTCAAAAGTGTTACTAAGCGAAATTTCTTGGGCGTAACGTTCGTATAACTCCTGGAAAAGTTCAGTGTCTTTTGAATTGCTCGGCCGATTCAAGTGACTTGTTGCGTGATGAAAGTCACCAAATGAACGCAACGTACTCATTCAGGAGTAAAGCAATGTCAATTCGAAAACCTTACTACTGCACGCTCGCGGTGCCTTTTTTTCGTCATCACCAGCGTTCGCTAATTTCAGCGTGCGCTGCTTTTGTGATGGCATTGTTCGCGACCGTGCAGCCTGCGAACGCGACCCCGGGCGGTATGGGACTGCAGGGTGTCAACATCTCAGGCGGCGAGTTTAACTTAACTACTGTACCTGGTGTCTACAATACAAATTACGTTTATCCCTCAAACTTGGAGATTGACTATTTCTCGTCTAAGGGAATGACGGTAATTCGCGTGCCGTTCTCCTGGGAGCGGATGCAGACGACGCCCAATGGTCCCTTAACGTCAGCGGAACTGGCAAGACTCGACTCGGTTGTGGCATACGCGACTTCGAAAGGACTTTCCACGATTGTCGATCCGCACAATTACGGGGCATATTTCGGTACTACCATTGGTGTGCCTGGCGGACAGCCTAACTCTATGTTCGCTAATTTCTGGAGCAAGTTGGCTGCGCACTATGCAAGCAATCCGAAAGTGATTTTTGGATTAATGAATGAACCAGTCGGTAGCACGATGACTTCGGCAACATGGCTGGCATCTTCTCAAGCTGCAATCAATGCAATTCGCGCTGCCGGAGCGACGAATTTGATATTGGTGCCTTCGACGTTCTGGATGCATCCTGTCAATTTCATTGCCCTGAATGCTGCCGACATGATCAACATCACTGATCCAGGCAACAACTATTCCTACGACGTGCATCAATATTTGGACTTTGATGGTTCGGGTACTCACACTGATTTCCTGGACCCGACTGATGCTGTTGCCACTCTCAGTGGTTTCACAGATTGGTTGAAAACAAACGGTAGAACTGCTTTTTTGAGCGAAATTGGCGTCACCAACGATCCCGGTGCGTGTGCCAGTCTAGCCGCAATGCTTCAGTACATGCATGCCAATCCAAACCAATGGACTGGATACTCATACTGGACTGCTGGAGCATGGTATCCAGCGAACTACATATTTCTAATCGAACCGCAGACAAGTGGTGTTGACACTCCCCAAATGTCCACATTGATTGCTAATCTTGGTAGTTCTTCGCCGCCACCACCTCCACCTCCACCTCCACCTCCACCTCCACCTCCGCCACCACCTCCACCGCCACCACCTCCTCCACCTCCACCTCCTCCACCTCCACCACCACCACCACCACCTCCTCCACCTCCTCCACCTCCACCGCCACCACCTCCACCACCACCACACGGAGGTAACCCACACAGACATGACCACGGAAGAGGCGGCGGCCAAGATCCACACAACGACAACGGAGGCAATCACCACCACGACCGCTCGGATTAAGCGCATACGGCGCTCAAACTAATTGCTCGGAGAAAAAATGCAAAATCACAAAACTAAAGTTAGGCAGTTTCGTCGCTTGCGAAGCGAAACTGGAAGCTTACTCGTCATCATTGTGGTGACAATATGCCTCATCATTGTGCCGCTGTTGATTATGTCTAGCCAAGTTGGGCTTTATACAGTCGACAAAGGACGCATTCAAAATATAGTCGAAGCCGCGGGGCTGCTTGCAGCTAACGACATGTCGCGAATCATCATCAATGATCCTAACTTTGGTTATGTGTCTCTGAGCAATTATCCGCCGATAGGCAAGGCAACCTGCGCATCAGATGGTGAGCCATTGCCTGTCACTGGTATCAACACACTAGTGGGCACAATCCGTCAAAATGCTATCGTCGCGCGTGAGCTGGGAAACCCGACTATGACTATGCTCGCTCGAACAGATCGCATCGATTTGCAAACAACGATCAGCGAACTCAACTCGACATTGAGCGAATCGCTGTCAGGCAATAGCAAGCAAAATTTCGTTGATATTCAGGGTGCGAAGGTCGATCCACTCAAGAACGTGACGACATTTCTGAAAGCAAATCTTCCTGCCAACGTCAAATTGGAATCGGTCAAGTTGACTAACGGTTGGCTAGCAGACGGAGCCAGGACAATGATTCCCGTTCCACAACCGGAACGGTTAGCCGACATAAAACCGGGCGACTCGCAAGGAGGCTACCTAAAACCATTCATCAATCTTCCTGTAGCAGGAGAATCATTTTCATTGGCCGGATTAGGTGGTTCATCCACAATCGTGGCGCCATCAGAATTTCGAGCAGCAGACAAAAAACACATCAGCTCGATTGTTCGAATAGAATGCACGCTGGTGTTGAGAAGTACGCCCCAACCTTACAGTGGAAGCTCCTTATCTACCATGCGAACGCTTGCGTGCTGCCAGCCTTATTCGCTGCCAGACACCGGTCCAGGCGGAATAATGACACTGCGATTTACTGGAGGACCAGTCGCAGGACTTCAATCATGGAGTGATTTTCTACACGACGGAAATTTCAAAGATCGACAAGTAAATACCTACGATGTCATCGGCGGAGATTATCAGGTCGATAAAGACTCACGAAAAAAACTTGCCGCGGTAGCCGAAACGAGCACGGCACAGCAGTTTGCTGAACATCTGTATTACTGGTTGAGAAACGGCCACTTGCGCCCGCGCATCGACTCGATTACCGAAATGGTAAACGATCAATTCAAATCTGGTCCTAACGATCTTTACGCATATGAATTTGCTAAAAATGGAAAGATTTCTCGCCGCATCATCACTCGCGATCCATTCCCCATTGGCGTCACTTCCGATGCTCAATTTTCGGCGATTGCTGACACCCGCATACAAGGAGGCAAAGCTCCAATAATTATTTTCAGAAACAATGTAAGAAGATTGGGCATCATCAATGGTGGCAAGCACGCAGGACAACCATTAGCAGGAGTTCCAATAAATTGGTGCGAGCTGCAAGAATATGGTGGCGGTGAGCAGTTAGCCGCGCAGTTAGATAAAGGTCGTCTTGGCACCGGGCTGGTTATGGACGACCCGAACTACATTGCTTCCGCCGCTGTGAGCGAACCAGCATTCGGTATTTTTAGAAACTTTGCAGGAAAGGCTACGCTTCAACCAAGAAAAAGCTTCTACAGCGGCGGACTTGCACTCGATATTGAAATCGGCGGAACCCAACCATCTACAGCTTCTTTGGACGTGGCCCGGATGCGCAAAATGACACGCTGACTCCATCCAAGATGGTGGAACAGTCGAGCAAGTTATGAAATTATTTTTCCAGTGATCGGCTCGTGAAGTTTCGCAGCGCGAACTCGATTGTGGGATATGATTACCTCGCATTTCCCAATCGGAGAGTCCACTCCATGAATAGAAACTACATTGCAGCGCTTGCCCTAGCAATTCTGGCGCTTCCGATCTCGGCCAATGCGGCAATCGATGATATGGCGAAATATTGGCAAATACAGGGGTTGAGGGGTATCAAGTCTATAAATTACGGCATTGCCTACGATGCGGATAACAAACTGACAAAGACGGTTTCGGCAGAACTCAGTGGAGTTGGCGTGCCGTTAAAGTCCGTAAACTTTATGAAAAATGACGTGGCCACTTCTTTGTTACCAACAGAGGCGCAATTGAAGGTATTTGTCAATGATCGTGAACAAGATAAGTGTTGGGTTGGTTTGAACATCAAACAGAAATGCAGATTGGATCGCGATCCTTCAATCACATTTGATGCGCAGACGTATTCCATCGGCACACTCTCTGCGAAATCAAACGCCGACGCCGCAGTCAAAGATGTATGTGCACAATTTGTCCGTGATTTCAAGCCGCCAGCAAACTAGCTGTAGCTTGTTCGAATGACCGTCGATCATCAAGCCAAAAAACGTTGCAGATATGGTGCCGTACGGCTCTCGGATGATCTCGATACTTCCGCAGGCGGTCCGGACGCCACAACAAATCCGCCCTCATCGCCTGCGCCGGGTCCAATGTCAATTACCCAGTCACTTCCGCCGACAACGCGCATTTCGTGCTCTACAACAATGACGGTGTTACCTGATTCCACTAGTCCGTCGAGTTGAGTCATTAAACGTTCAACGTCAGCTGGATGCAAACCAGTTGTTGGTTCATCCAAAACATAAAGAGTGTCACCGCGATGAATGCGTTGCAACTCAGTGGCTAGTTTGATCCGCTGCGCCTCACCACCGGAAAGTTCAGTTGCCGGTTGGCCGAGTCGCAAGTAACCCAAGCCGACTTCTCGCAGCACGTGAAAAGAACGGCGCAGTGAAGGTTCGTCGCTAAAGAATTCGTATGCTGCGTCAACAGTCAATGCAAGCACTTCGGCGACATTTTTATCCCGATACTTGATGTCCAAAGTCTTTGCATTATATCGGGCACCATGACAGGTTGGACATGGTGCATAAACACTCGGCAAAAAGAGGAGTTCCACCATGACAAAACCTTCTCCTTCGCAATGCTCACAGCGACCCTTCGCGACGTTGAAAGAAAAACGTCCGGCGTCATATTTTCGTGCACGCGCTGCTTTAGTGGCAGCAAACAGTTTGCGAACGTGATCGAAGAGTCCCGTGTAAGTGGCTAGATTTGATCGGGGAGTGCGACCGATCGATTTTTGATCGACAACAACCAAACGTTTGACACCATCCATGCCACTAACAATCTTACCGCCGGTTGGCGCAACGGAAGTTCGCTCTAACTCTTCACCTTCGTCATCATCTACTTGTACGTGATGACCCAACTGCTTCGCGACTAGCTCGACCAGCGCCTGGCTAACAAGGCTGGACTTACCAGAGCCTGACACGCCAGTTACGGTTGTGAATACACCGAGCGGAAAAGAAATATCAAGTTTATCCAAATTATTTCGCGTCACACCAGCCAAGCGAAGCAATCCTTTCGGCGAACGCAATTTCCTCGGTTTAAGACCCTGCTCAGCAAAGAGAAAACGACGCGTTTGAGATTCCTCTATCTCGGCCAGCCCACTGCTCGGTCCGCTGTAGAGTATGTGTCCGCCCTGTTCGCCAGCAGCCGGACCGACGTCGACAATCCAGTCAGCACGACGGATTACATCTAAATCATGCTCGACCACAAACAAAGAGTTACCGGACGCTTTCAATTGCTCAAGTGCCGACAACAGCGCCTCGGTGTCCGCGGGATGAAGCCCCGCTGAGGGTTCATCAAGCACATAAACCACACCGAAAAGATTCGATCGCACTTGAGTGGCGAGCCGTAAACGTTGTAATTCGCCTGGAGACAAAGTCGGTGTGCTGCGATCCAGAGATAAATATCCCAAACCCAACTCGAGCAAAACGTTAATTCGCGAAATCAGATCTTCTGCAATACGTCGCGCCACTATTACTTTTTCGGGAAAATCTTTGCCGAGTTTCGCCAACGCGATCGAAGTTCCATCCGCGTAAGGTTTCAAAAGTTCAGCAAATTTTTTCAAGGGCAGCTTCGAGATGTCCGCGATATCCATTCCGGCAAATTTTACGGACAAAGATTCGCGACGCAAGCGCTTTCCATTACATTCGGGACAGTCAGCACTGATCATGTATTTGGCTACGCGCTTTTTCATGGCCGGACTTTGCGTATTAGCAAAGTTATAAAACACATGTCTTTTCGCACTTGAAAAATTTCCGTGATAACTTGGTTCCATTTTTCGTTTCATGGCGCGCTTCACTTCGTCAGCCTCAAATCCAGCATAGACCGGTACTACAGGCTGATCGTCCGTAAATAGAATCCAATCACGATCCTTTTTTAGAAGATCACGCCAAGGAATATCGATCGGGTAGCCCAGGGTAACGAGCATTTCGCGCAAATTTTGTCCGTGCCAAGCAGTTGGCCATGCCGCGACCGCGCGTTCACGGATTGTGAGACTGTCATCGGGCACCATTGATTTTTCGGTAACATCATAAATCCGCCCTAACCCATGACACTTTAAACACGCCCCCTGAGGCGTATTAGTCGAGAAAGATTCCGCATCCAAATGGGGTTGATTGGGCGGATAAGTGCCTGCTCGCGAATACAACATTCTTAGCAAATTCGAAAGTGTGGTGACGCTCCCTACCGAGGATCGAGTGGTGGGGGATCCGCGTTGCTGTTGCAGAGCTACAGCTGGAGGCAACCCATCAATCGCGTCAACATCGGGCACACTCATCTGGTGAAACAAACGGCGAGCATATGGCGACACCGACTCAAGATATCGCCGTTGAGCTTCTGCATACAAAGTGCCAAACGCGAGCGAAGATTTACCTGAACCAGAGACGCCAGTGAAAACCACCAGCGCATCGCGCGGGATATCGAGATCAATATTCTTTAGGTTATTTTCGCGCGCGCCACGCACATGAACGAAACCGGCAGAGTCGTTCAATATGGAAGTGCGAAAATTTGGTTTGTCGATTTGTTTCATGATTCCGAATATAGGACTATCCGTGGTGCCGGAGGGTTCCCTCCGATCAAAAGAACGAATTCGAGCGAAGCTGAACAGTGCCGACCATTATTAATGATTCGACTGTGTCGACAGAGAAACATTCAGAGGCAGCGAAGAAAGCGCCTATATTACGTGCCTAACTCTTGATTGTCTAGCAAGAAACAGTGTTTCGCCGGGCGGCTAAAATAGCCGCGCTCCATTTCTAGTGATTGACTAGCCAGGAAGGGGCGTTTCCCATTTCGATTTACAATAGCGACAAACTTTCGCGCCTTTTCGGATCATCTCCCTGCAATAGGAACATTCTTCATAATACTCAATTGAAAGACCACTTTTACAAAACCTACAAAGACGGGCGCCGGACAAGATGACCTCCATACAGTTGGGACACTGAGTGCTGTCTTCGACACTCTGACTTGTAGCGTCTGACGACTCGGGAGCATAGGGTGTAGCCCGTTTCTCGGGTCCTTTGCTGAAGTCTTTATGGTCTAGAACTGCCTGTCGCAGTGCAGGCAAACTGACTCCGAAATTATTCAACACACGACATGCGACTCCATCGCCTTCCTTGATCAGACCAAGGAGTAAGTGTTCTGTGCCAATATAATTATGTCCAAAACTTTTGGATTCATTCCAGGCAAGTTCGAGAGTTCTCTTAGAGCGCGGGGTAAAGGGAATCTCAACAGCGACAAAACCACTGCCGCGATGAATAATCTTCTCAACGTCAAGTCTGGCCGCTTGCAAACTCATGCCTTGATCTTTTAATACTCTGCCAGCGATCGTTTCCTTTTAATGGAGAAGGCCAAGCAAAATTTGCTCGGTACCAACAAAGTTGTGGCCCAACCTTCTCGCTTCTTCTTGAGCATACATGATTGTCTTAATTGCTTTTTCACTAAATCGTTCAAACATTTTTCCGTCCTTGGAGAGTTCGTGTGTATAGCAAGGACCAATCAAATTTACTTATCATTGAATTCTGAATCATCATCAGCTTCCGGCTCGTCATCACCGTACTCCTTGTACCCACCCAAGCCAACACCAGACAACTTTGTCTCGCCCTCGACATTTTTTAATTCGAGCGGTTCATAACCACTGAACTCCAAAATGAAATCTGCAAGCTCAGTTGAGTGAGTGGTGAGCCAAATTTGGGATTGCTTCGAGGCGCGCACGATCAATCGAGCAAGAGGTTCAAACAACCTTGGGTGGAGACTGCCTTCAGGTTCATTGAGGGCAAGGAGGCTAGGAGCCCGTCCACTCAACAGTGCCGCAACAAGACAAAGATACTGAAGTGTGCCATCAGAAAGCTCTGAAGCATCAAAGGCGCGATTCAATCCTTCACTTTGCATGCAAATAATTCGACGCGAATTTTCGTCCCGATCTACGAAGACTCGAGAATCAGGGAAGGCTTCGATGAGCGACTTCTGCAGCGCATCAAAGTCTCCGGCAGTTTGGATCGTTTCAATCGCCGCCGCAACGTCTCTGCCATCGTGACTTAGAACAGGGGTTAAAGCGCCAATTTGTTTTCTGCGAATCATAGAGTCGGCGTCTGTTCGGAAATTGTGATAGAAGCGCCAGTTTAAAAACTCTTCTCGAAGAGCAAACAACTGACGAAATTTGTATGGATCACGTAAAGCAGTTAAAACAGATTCGTTGTGAAGAACGTTCAAAGCATACTCAATGACTTTTCCATCGGCATCCCTAGCTTCAATGTGCTGTCTACGCCGTTTGAGTAATGTTGATTTTTGCTCGCCATTGTACACATAAACATCCTCACTCTTAATTTCCGGATCGGCATAGAATGGACCGGCGGCACCCTCATCGGGACCTACCTGAGCGCAGACAAGACGATACTCAAACTTATCAAACCGGACGGATAATCTAAGTGAGGCGCACTTTTTTCGCTCGAATTTGGATCGATTACCAGCCCACATAATGGAGCGCATACCTCCTTCTTCAGTTAATGCTTGAGCGAATTGTCCAGTGGCTGCGCAATGCAACAAATACATAGCGCGATATAAGTTGCTCTTGCCGCATCCATTTGGACCAACGATTACGTTGATTGGACGAAGCTTCAGCCACACGTCCCGTATGGAACGATATCCTGAAACTCGAAAATCGATTAGAGCCAAAATTCGTCTCCGTCCGTTATCAATATAGACTTAATCATCATCGTCTTCCTCATCGAGATCATCTTCGTCATTCTCAATCAACTTGGCTCCGACTACTCTCGTTTCACCTTTTATCTTCTCCAACTCAATCGGCTCGTTGCCACCAAATTTACGAATAAAATTTGACAATACTCGTGAGTGAGTCGTAATCCAAATCTGCGATTTTTTTGACGCCTGAACAATCAATTTAGCTAGTGGTTCGTATAAATCGGGATGAATACTTGTCTCCGGCTCATTCAAAGCCATAAACGATGGTGGACGTGGTGTAAGCAAGGCTGCCAGTAAGCAGAGATATTGCAGCGTTCCATCCGAAAGTTCTAATGCGTTAAATGGACGCTCAAAACCGGCCATATGCAATCCCAAACTGAACTCGCCATTATCAGAAAAGACTTCTAGTGCAGAACCGGGAAATGCGTTTTGTAGTGCTTCGTTAAAATGGTCTCCTTGCCCAATCCCTTTTACAGTGGCCAACGCAGCGGCAACGTCGAGTCCATCATGCGCCATAACCGGCGTCATTACACCAACCTGAGGCTGGCGCAACGGCGAACCAAGATCGGTTCGAAATTGGTGATAAAAACGCCAATTTAGAAATTCTTGCCTCAGTGTGGATAGTTCTGGAAACTTTTGTGGATCTCTCAGACCTGACAAAACGGACTCAGTGCCATTGACTGCGAGCGGATATTCAATGGGTCTGCCATCAATGTTACGCGCCATGATTAGACCTTTGGAACGCTTAACAAGCGTGACCTTTTTGCCGAGGTGAGTGAAGTCGACTTCCTCCTTTTTTATGTCAGGATCATTTTGAAAGCATGTCAGGTCAAACAGTTCAGGACGCTCACTAATAGGAATTCGACCACACTCGAGACTGTAGGAAAGTTCATCTAATTTGACGGCCAAAACCAAATGAGCTGACTCATTCTTAGTTCGTTTACCAGCCCACAGAACGGAGGGGATTCCGCCCTCTTGTGCAAGACTTTTAGCGAATTCGCCACTTGCAGCTGCTGCAATCAAATACATGGACCGATAAAGATTGCTCTTGCCGCATCCGTTCGGACCGACAAGAACATTAATGCGCTTCAGCTTGAGGCGAATCTCTCTGACAGAGCGATATCCACGCACATGCAATTCTTTAACGGCCATATTTGGACCTCGAAGGACGGCAGCCTAAGTCAACCTAGTGCCACCAGAGCCGATGCTGGCGATCTCAAACGAATTGTTTTCAAAACTCGATCGATGAGCGGATCACTCTCATCCAAATTATATCCCTCAACATAGATCCGCCGAAGCACTTTTTCCAGAGCATTTATTTGTAATTCGGGTGGTCCAAATGGCACCCAGAGCAATTCTCCTTCAATAGGCGGCTCTCCCGAAACAAAACTCGGAAACAAGTAATCAATTTCAATTGGTATCAAACCTAGCCGCATAAAAAATGCCTTCCGCTTCGTGCGTACAAGCATATCTTTCTCATCGACACCAGACTCTTTGGTTGATTCTATCTCGCTGAAAATCCCCATGTAGTCGGGATACTCAGAACTCAAAAGTTCACCTAGCTTTCTGCGATGAACAGAGCCAATTCCCAGTCCCCGCATTTGGTGCGACACAGCCGTGTAACACGCAAGCAAAAGATTAGGTTCAGTTTTGTCGTCACCACCAAATACTTCTGTCAATGTCATGCACAAAATATCTTCCTGATCATCCCGAGTTTCATCGAGTTCCATTGCGCCTTCGGCTAATTGTTTTTGCACATCATCGAGATCTTGACGCTGCGAAGGTGGGAACGCTTCTTCGTAAAGTTCAATCCATTCAGAGTTTTCGAAAGTGCCATCCTTGCAAACGTGCAACCGGATGGTACCCTTCGGAGTTTCTAAAGTTGCGAGTGGCATTTGTCTCCGCCTTCTAATAAACCTGCTGGTAGTGACGCATGATAGTGACATAATATTGTAGAGCACGAACAGCAAGATCCAAAGGAAGGGCACATTGAAGCGGCGTAATTTGATATTCGTTGGCTTCGCTTGTAATGCGGTTTTCGCGTCGAGCTGCCTGGCAGGTGACCAACAAGCAACTGGAGTGATGGGCGCTTCGACTCTTGATCTTATCGTCACTCATGGTGATGCTCAAAGCCTAAAGGATAAGTCCACCCTTAAATCGCTAGTTTCACCCCTGCTCAAACAACATAAATATGCCGAATTAGACAAATTAGCAGAATCAATAAGGTCAGCCCACATTCATTACCCGGATGGTCGCAATAAGCTTGAACTTTTCTATGACGGATTGGAAATTCCGAAGGCAGCATCGGAAGCAGACTGGAACAATTACTTCACTGATTTAAAAGAATGGATGAAGCAAAGTCCAGAGTCGATTACTGCACCGGCAGCCTTAGTCAGCGCTTGGACTTCTTACGCATGGAAAGCAAGAGGCGGCGGTTATTCGGATTCTGTTAAAGAACATCAATGGCAAGACTTTTCAGCACGATTGAAGCAAGGCCATCAAATTTTAGATCAAGCCAAGGCCATGAACAGTGTATGCCCTCACCTATATGTGGGTGGACAAACCGTCGCTCTGGGCGAAAGTTGGGAGCGACCAGAATACGACAAGCTTTACACAGAGGCGATTACCAAGTTTCCAGACTACTACGAAAACTATTTTCGCAAAACATACTATCTGCAGCCGCGCTGGGACGGAGGTGCAACCGAATGGGCTGATTTTGCAGAAAAGGAAGCTGATAAAGTTGGTGGCGTCAATGGTGACAAATTGTACGCTCTCCTAACATGGTACGTCGATCATCTACATTTTTACCACAATCTATTTACCGACTTTCCAAACCTAAAGTGGGCGAGAGTTCAAAAGGGAATGGAAGCAATTATCAAAGAATATCCGAATAACAATTATGTTCTGAACGAATACTGCCTGCTAGCCTATCAAGCCAGTAAGAAAGTTCTCGCAAAAAAACTGATCACACAGATTGGCAATAACGTAGACGTTTCTATATGGACCAAAAAGGCGAATTTCTTGCAAGCAAAATCAGAAATCCTAAGCAATCCCGGTATGAGCAACATTAATAAGTAGGTCAATAGTCATAGGCGATCGATGCTACGTCATCGAGTTTCTGAGCGATTTGATTGCTATGTTTGTCTAAACCAGCGCTCTTTAAACCTGACGCGAACTTTCGAATTATTGTCTCGCTTTGATCTGAACCACCACCATAGGTAGTATCACTTATGTGCACTGCTTGCTCAAACGTTTTATCTGCATCCTTCTCTTTTCCTTTGCAAGCCAATAGACGTGCCTGCCCGACAAGGCAATCAGCTAAATTCCACCCCGTTTGCCTCCTCGCCATAGCCATAGCCTCATTAAAATAATTCTGCGACTGTTCGTAGTTCTTGTTATCGCAATAAATTTCAGCTATCTCCTCCGTTGTTTCAAAAATGACTTGTTCGTCTCGCTTAGCGGCACCTTTCTCAATGGCTAAAGCAGTCTCGATGTCTTTAACGGCTCTAACAGATGGGTGTTTGCCATGGCCGTGGAGGAAAAGATAATGCTGGCCCAAAGCGGACCTTCGCATAGATGAGGCTCTCCACTGAGACCAACCTGGATCTAGTTTCGAACTTCGGGCCGCACTGTCCGAGCTGAGTGGCATCGATTCAGCGTATCTACCGCGTGAAAACAACCAGGCTGCATAATTATCTATTGGAACAACCGCAACTTTGTCCGGAAAGTGTTTTTCTTCGGCTTCTTTAATCAAGGCTTTAAGCACTCGCTCTTGCTCATCATCGCTCAATTTTGGATTTAGCCACGATCTCTCGATGAACGAGCGATCATTCATTTGTGAAGTAATCACAGGCCAAGCCAAATTAATGACCGAGCCAACAAGCATCGCTCCAACGAGTAACGCGCACATAACTGCTGGTTTCATACGGGACACGCTCAATCCTCAGATTCGTGAAGCCGGAATCCATGACCAAGTATACTCATTTATGTACTTGACGACTAAGCTGTAAAGAAATTGCGGCAAACAGCGGGAATCGGACAGCTCCTCGTATAATTAAGGGTCCTATCGTTTCCCGGACTACTTCTCGCATATGCCAAATTATTTACTCGAAATCGGAACTGAAGAACTGCCGGCGGGGTTTATTCCCGAAGCGCAGACGCGGCTAGAACAACTCATGTCTGAAGGATTGAAAAGCAAGAATCTTCCTTTCCAATCTATGAAGACGATGAGTACACCACGCCGATTAACGATTCTCGTAAACGATCTGGCAGTTGACCAGACAACGACCAAAACAAAAGTAAAGGGTCCGCCGGTCGACAAATGTTTCGACGGCAACGGAGTGGCAACGCAGGCAGCATCAGGTTTCGCAAAAAGGAATAATTTGAGCGTCGATCAACTCGAACGAGAAGAAATCGGCGGCATCACCTATGTGATCGCGAACGTGACTACTGAAGGCAAACCTGCGCAAGAAGTTTTAGCTGAAATAGTGCCGAAAATTATTATGCAGTTGTCCGGCGAACGCCTGATGCGCTGGGGTTCTTCTGAACTCAAATTTTCGCGACCAATTCGCTGGATCGTCTCACTTCTGGACGATAAAGTTGTTGCTTTCCAACTAGATAAACTGACAGCAGGAAGGCTCTCCATGGGGCACAGAATACTTGCTCCTGGAACAGTAGAAATTGGCAAGCCTGACGATTATGTCGCTAAGCTGAAAGCGGCCAAAGTTCTCGTCGAGCCTTCTGCACGTCAAGCGCTGATTGAGCAGCAAGTTGCACAGTTGGCTGAAAACGTGAACGGTAAGGCACGGCAATTAAGTGGACCATTGCTCGAAGAAGTGGTGCACATAACTGAGTGGCCCAGAGCCGTTCTCGGAGATTTCGCACACGAATATCTGGATCTGCCGGACGCCTTGATCGAGACGATTATGGTGCACCATCAGCGGTATTTTCCGGTAGAGAAAATTCAAACTGACTCCAATGGCGATAAAGATTCAATCCTCAAGAAATCCCTTCTACCACACTTCATAACGATCGCCAACAACGATTTGGAGGATGCACAAAAGGAAATTAAACAAGGAAACGAACGTGTTCTGAAGGCGCGTTTGGCGGACGGACGTTTCTTCTACTTTGATGATCAAAAAACGAAATTGTCAGACCGTAAAGAAGCGCTTTCCAGCCTTACGTTTCAAGAAGGTTTGGGCAGTTATATGGACAAAATCGACCGGCTAGCAAAGTTAGCGGAACTCGTGACCACAGATCTGCATCTCGATCAAAAATATGCCCAACCCCTGAAAAAAACCCTCGAGCTATGCAAGTTAGACCTTGTCACCAACCTGGTTAGAGAACTACCTGAGCTACAAGGTCACGTCGGTGCCTGGTATGCCGAACAAGAGGGGCAGCCACCGGATGTAGTGCACGCGATCGCATCACACTACGCACCGAGATCGACAGACGATTCAATTCCAGCTGATACCGTTGGACAATTTGCGTCGGTATTGGACAAGGTCGACAACTTAGTTGGTCTATTTGCCCTCGGTAAGAGACCGAGTGGTTCGAGCGACCCATACGCTCTGCGCCGTCAAGCGCAAGGGATCATCGATGTATTGGTGGACGGTTTGAAGGAATTTCCTGTCAATCTCACTGAACTGATCAGAGCCCAAGTTCTTTGGTTTGAAAATCACTCCACGCTCAAAACATCCAAACGTGGTTTTGATGCGCAAAAGATCACAACAGAGTTGCACGATTTCCTACTGCAGCGGTTGCGAGGAAAGTTGCTGGATCTGGGATTCGGTCGAGAGGCAATCGATGCGGTTCTTAGTGCCAGAGATCCATTTTGGAACTTGCCGAATGTAGTGACTCGCTGCCGCACAACTGAGAGTTTGCTCCGCACACCAGAGGGTATGGACACTGCTCGAGCTGGCTTGCGAGTGCGCAAGATTTTAGGAGACCAGCCATGCGAAGCCGAATTCGATAGTGATTTGCTTTCTCTAGATGCAGAGAAACAACTGATTGGAGCATACAACGCGTTCGATGAAAACTTTATGAAGCCACGAATGAAAGAGCACAAAACCTTCCATACTGAAGACGACTACACATTGTTGACCAACGAGCTGGGTAAGTTCACGCAGCCTGTGCACTCTTTCTTCGACGGTGTTATGGTGAACGATAAAGACGAGAAAATCCGCAATAATAGGCACGCTCTTTTGCGCAAACTAGATATCCATTACAAACTGGTAGCAGATTTCTCAAAACTACAATCTCTAATTCCGTAGAAGCATGATCAGAAAATCCGTCATAAATATCCTCGGGATTGTCGCGATAATCTTATCGTCAACAAGCCTGGCAAGCTTACCGGCAATCGCAGTGGGCGACTTCCCGGAAGCAACTTTGAAGACTCCAATTCTGGTGCCGGAGGAATCTGTCAGCACTTATGTTCCCTCTCAGGCAGCTCCGGGATTGGGGATAGCCGTGAACATGATTTATCCAGAGAAACCAAGGTACGCCGATGGTGCGCCAGTGGCGGTAGTGGCACCTGGAGGCAGCGCCGCCGACGGCTTGAACTTCACCATGCACGCCGCCCAAGTCGGTTTCGTTGAAGTGCGCATGGCCTTCCCCGGTGGTGGCAAACCAAAATTTCAGTCGGGCGGCATTTATGACTACCGTGGAAGTGAGTCGCAGCTGGCCTTGAAAGATGTTTTGCTTTTTGCGGGTGGCAAGATTGCGGACACGCAAGGCCGATATATCTCCGACATCGTGCCTGTCAAAATGGCGAAAACAAATGTCGGGTTGGTTGGTTGGTCTAACGGTGGAAACATTGCCCTAATCACTCTGGGCAAATATTCAGACGAACTCAAATCAGTCGTTTCATGGATTGCATTTTATGAAAGTCCAATCGGTCCGTTATTCTTTCCACCAAATCTTGGCGGCAGTAAGGACCTGCTCATAAACAAACACTACAGACAGGGCAGCGGGGCGACTGGAGCTTGTGCAGTCGATTGGAAAAAGTTGCAGTGGGCTGGCACCATCACGCGCAATTCCGGTGAACACAAAAAGTTAAACGAGCCCGAGGTTTCAGGTGTGCTCTACTTCGACGAAAACAAAAATGGCATTTGGGACGAATCAGTAGAGTATGCACTGACGTACGCACTTGATGTGGGATTGAACAAACAAATTTATCCACCCGAAGTGCTTCACGCCCTTCAGCTATCGAGGATGTTCGATCGGAACGTTCCTGACGTACCAGATCCGTCAGAACCAGGATATCGACCGCCTCCACCACCACCGAAGCCCAAACCACTGAAAAAGGGCGAGACTGCGCCGCCAGCACCTAAGACCAAAATGAAGCACATCGTAGCTTGGCCCACAAATTTAGCGACGCTGAGAGAAAGTGAGGCATACTTCCAAGAGCGAGATGGCTCTTCATATTACGGAAAGGTAGCCAGCGAATATCCCAATTTGATGATCTTAGTCCTAGCCACATACATTGACCATTTGCAACGCCAACCGGACCATCCTCATATAGCGATGCAATACAATGCCTGGCTGGCCCACAAAGCTCATTGGATTCGAATCAACCCCGAAAGTTCGTACATGGCAGCCGTAACAGGTATGAACATCGAAAACTTTACAAACAATAAGCCAAACGCTTCCATCGACGCAGCCACAATCGCGAACTACCTTGAGGCCGAAGGGACAACCAAAGATTACGTAATGATGGATGCGGCCATCGCCGAGTTAGCAGACCGCCGCCGCGCGAAGAACCTTGGCAGCCCGTTGCCCGCCGTTTTGACTCCGTATTTCAATAGCGCCAACCCGCCCCCTCCACCCGTGCCTCCCAAAGGTGAACAATAATGAAAGCCTCACCAGTGCTTATTGTGTTACGATTGTGAGTGAGTTCAAGTAGAGGCAAGGAATATGCTCGGCAGTCCAGTAGACATCGCCATCATCGGAGTCGTCGTTCTTTTGGTTTTCGGACCGAAGAAAGTTCCGGAACTCGGAAAGGCATTGGGCCAGGGTATCGGTAACTTCAAGCGCGCGCTTTCTGATGTGACAGACGACGTAAAAGCGGGAATTCACGAGAACGATCCCAAAAAAGATATTAGCGCTGCACCAGTTCCAGAGCCAACACCCGCTCAGCCAGTCACTCCAGTAGCTCCAGCTCCCCAAGACGAGAAAGCAGTCCCGTCTTAAGTCCCGTTTTACTTATTGTTCAAATATGTCGCGTTTTGAGGTCGTCTCTAAATTTCAGCCGGCCGGTGATCAACCAAAGGCAATCGCCCAACTAAAGCAAGGCATTGAAGCGGGATTCCGCTACCAAACTTTGCTTGGTGTCACAGGCTCCGGCAAAACAATGACCATGGCTCACCTGATTCAGGAGTGCCAGATGCCCGCGCTCGTGCTGGCGCACAACAAAACATTGGCGGCTCAACTCTGCAATGAGATGAAGGACTTTTTTCCGAATAACGCGGTTGAGTATTTCATCAGTTATTACGATTACTACCAGCCGGAATCCTATATTCCGAGCACCGATACGTTCATAGAAAAAGAAGCGAGCATCAATCAAGAAATTGAGCGCTTACGTCACTCGACGACAAGATCAATTTGGGAACAAGACGATGTCATCGTTGTCGCCTCAGTCAGTTGTATTTACGGTCTGGGAGTTCCTGAGCGGTATCTTTCTGCAGCAGTGGAAATTCGCAAAGGACAAATTTTTGATCGTCACGATTTTCTACGTGCCATGGTTCACATCCATTACGAACGAAACGATATTGTCGTGGAACGCGGCAGATTCCGGGCGCGCGGCGACGTCGTCGAAGTTTATCCAGCTTATGAAGAACGCGTCATTCGCGTCGAATTTTTTGGTGACGAGATCGAACGTATCGCCGTCGTCAATCCGGTTACAGGAGAGATAGAAGAGCTGCCAGACATGATTCGCATCTATCCGGCGAAGCATTATGTGGCCGATGAGCTGGAGTTGAAAACCGCAGTCGTGCAAATCGAACTTGAATTGGAAGAAAGAATCGGAGAGCTTATCGGCCAAGGCAAGCTCGTTGAAGCTCAACGCTTGAAGCAGCGCACTCGATTCGACATCGAAATGTTGAACGAAGTTGGCTATTGCCACGGCATCGAAAATTATTCAAGAGTGCTGGAAGGGCGGTTACCTGGACAACCTCCGCAGACTCTAATTGACTACTTTGTGCGTAAATACGGCCGAGATGGATTCATTACCTTTATAGATGAATCGCACGTCACCGTTCCGCAATTGCACGGTATGTATGCAGGAGACCGTTCTAGAAAGAACACACTGATCGATTTTGGCTTCAGACTGCCGTGCGCCAGAGACAACCGGCCTCTTACCCATGAAGAGTTCTGGGATAAAGTCGGAAAAGTCGTATTCGTCTCGGCCACTCCAGGCAACTGGGAATTCGAGGTCAGTGACCAAGTGGCTGAACAAATAATTCGTCCCACAGGTCTAATCGACCCGGTCGTTGAAATTCGCCCTATAAAAGGGCAAATTGACGACCTGATTAAGGAGATAAAAGATCGCGCCGCCAAGAAAGAAAGGGTGCTCATTACGACACTGACCAAACGCATGGCAGAAGATCTAACTGAGTACCTGCAAGAGATCGGTATCCGGGTTAAATGGTTGCACAGTGACATCATCGCCCTCGAACGCGTTGAACTTCTGCGTGATTTGCGGCTCGGAGCATTTGACGTGCTTGTCGGCGTCAATCTGCTTAGAGAGGGATTAGACTTACCAGAAGTAAGCCTGGTCGCAATTATGGAAGCAGATAAAGAAGGCTTCTTGCGCACCGAGAGATCATTGGTTCAAACAATCGGCAGAGCCGCTAGAAACGTTGAAGGCAAGGTCATTTTATATGCGGAGCGGAAGACAGATTCGATGGCCAAAGCGATGAGCGAAACAGAACGTCGTCGCACAATACAAACGGCCTATAACGTAGAAAACAACATCACACCAACAACCATCGTTAAAGAACACACAAATACGTTGCTCGAACAATTGCGTGGTAAGCCTGATACTTTCTACAATCCAGAAGGTGATGATTTCCTCGAACGCCCCGACACTTATGAAAGCGACGAAGAGAAATCGACACGAAAATCAAATGTAGCAAACGTGATTCGCAAATTGGAAAAGGAAATGAAACAGGCTGCCAAAAATCTGGATTTCGAGCGTGCTGCCGAAATCCGGGATCAATTGCGGATCTTGCAAGAGAAAGCGACTAAAAGCCGGCAGTCGCAGTAGCACTTTAACCCACGCCAAATCGATGGAAATCTTGTTTTTTCCCACACAGACTCTAAGCACCACAGCCAATCTAACTTTTGCAACTGATATTGTTTAGGTGGCTGCAGCGTGTAAGATATTATGTTTGAAAAAGTCGGGTCAAAAACAGTTTCTGTCAGGTGAACATGCGAATACTTTTGTCAATCGATGGGTCTGCTCATTCCGATAATGCGATCAACATATTTTTGGGACAGCAATGGCCGCCTGATTCAGAGGTGCGAATCGTCACTGTCAGTCCTGATTTCATTGCGTTAAAGCTGGGCGGCATTTCAACAATGGCTGCCACAGCCTTTCAGGCACTTGAGTCAGACATCAGCAAGATGCTTAATGAAACTCGCCAGAGAGTCGCAGAAAAATTTGGTGAAAGCAAAGTTACCGCAGATTTCAAGGCGCAAAGTCAAAGGCACGTAGCTGAGATCATTGTCCTTGATGCGATCGGGTGGCATGCGGACATGATTGTCATGGGAGCGCACGGAGCATCCGGCTACAATGAAGAGAGCCCGCTTCTCGCAGTTGAAGAGATGTTGAATCCGGTACAACGAACCTTCGACGCACGCAGCATAGGCAGCGTCGCAGCCGGAGTACTAAATCATGCACCCTGTTCTGTTCAGATCATCAATTTCGTCACCTCAGCCGCAACCGAGATGGATGAGCGTAAACATTTGCCGTCGCAGGACGATACTCGATTTCTTCTGGCTGTGAATGACTCACCCAGTGCAAGAGCCGTCATCGAGGAAGTTGTCACCCGCCCCTGGTTGCCTACAAGCATCTTTCGGGTGATAGCGGTTGTAGAAGAACCAAAATCGATTGTTCACTCGAAACTTTTCAAAGATCCAGAAATTGACGCAGCCCATAAACAGATGTATACGGCTCAGAAAGCCCAGCTCGAGAAGCTTACCAAAGGTTATGCCGATGAAATCAAGCAAAAGATCGGCAAAGTAACAGTAGAGCACCACGTTCTCGAAGGCAACGCACGCAGCTGCATCCTACAAATTGCTCAGGATTGGGGCGCCGACATGATCATGTTGGGTGCTCACGACCGCGATAAAGGCCTGATGGAATACTTCCTCGGCAGCGTGGCTCGAGCTGTAGTAGACAACGCTGATTGCTCAGTGGAAGTAGTCCGCCCGGGCAAGAAGTAGGAACGTTTTGCGTTATTGAAGATTTCACCTGGTATCATCTCGCCAACCACTATCGTGAAAGAACATACCAACACCTTGCTCGAACAACTGCGTGGCAAGCCGGATACGTTCTACAATCCAGATGGCGATGATTTCCTCGAACGCCCCGAAACTTATGAAAGCGATGAAGAGAAATCAGCACGCAAATCCAAATGTGGCAAACATAATTCGCAAGTTGGAAAAGGAAATGAAGCAAGCCGCTAAATCACTCGACTTCGAACGCGCCGCAGAAATCCGAGATCAATCGCTGATCTTGCAAGAGATAGCGACTAAGAGTCGACAATCGCAGTAGCACCATATTTGGTGAACACCTTGATTATTCGAACAACCAACCTATTAATAGATATGTTTCCATGCAATGAAGAGCAGCATGAATTGGGCATCGTGAAATTACGAAGATGGAACTGCTGCTGCACTCATCGATGGATCAAATCAAGTGGATGTTGTTAAAACTTCCACAGGATTGTTTTCGCGAATCCCGCGAAACGGTCACAGGCTACCGTATAGGACAGTTGCATTAGTAATAACCGCAGCTGTTAAACTAGCTTAACACGACGAGCACGACCTCGAAACCGCACTTATACTCTTTGAGCAGCCGTTGCCAAGCAACCGTTTGCAAACCGGTGTTTCTGTCAGATGAAGGGGGTTTTCAAGTACTTATATAAGATGCCGTTACAACACTTCGGCAAAATCTGAAGGAAGTATATAGAAAGCACCTGAGTCTGATTTACGCACATATGATACTGCCGCGGAGATTGCTCCTGAAAACTCTTCATCCAATTAGAAAGGTCCGCCTCGTTCGGACAGCCAAGTAAGCAAAAAAGATCGGATGAACTAAGAGAATTCTAATAAGCAGCAGCGCAGTCGCTGACGCATGGCGTCAAAAAGTTGTTAGAAGCTAAAACGAGGAACCTATGGCTAAAGCAAAATCCGGAGACAATGAAGGCAGAGGAATGGGCGGAGTTCTTGTTGAAGACGAGAACATTGCAAAGCGCAACGAACTAGAAGAACTAGATCTGACTGACGAAACCGATGCATTCACAATCATCGATGACGAAGACGATCACCAAGACGATGACGATGAGCCAGTTGAATTGCCATCGAGCCGAGAAATCGCTACAGAAGATTCCGTTCGTTTATATCTTCGCGAAATCGGTCGTATCCAACTCCTTAAACCAGATGAAGAAATTGAATTAGCTCGAAAAATTCTTCAAGGCGACATGATCGCTAAGAGAAAGCTAGTTCAAGCCAACCTTCGCTTGGTTGTCTCAATCGCCAAGAAATATATTGGAAGAGGTCTATCATTCCTCGATTTGATTCAGGAAGGTAATCTCGGTCTAATCCGCGCATCAGAAAAGTTCGACCACGAACGAGGCTATAAGTTCTCAACTTATGCAACATGGTGGATTCGCCAAGCGATCACGCGCGCACTAGCAGACAAGTCACGAACCATCCGCGTGCCTGTGCACATGGTTGAAACGATCAACAAGCTGAAGAAAGTAACTCGCCAACTCGCACAAGAACTAAACCGTAAACCTACCGAGCAAGAACTCGCTAAGTCTATGGATGTGTCCCTGGTCAAGTTGCACGAAATCATCAAAGCAGCTAAAGAACCAATCTCACTGGAAACACCGATCGGTAAAGAAGAAGATTCACGTCTCGGCGATTTCATCGAAGATGCTGAAACAGACAGACCTGAAACGACAGTAACTCACGAGTTGCTTCGTCAAGATTTGGCTAAGATGCTCAACGAACTAACACCTCGTGAACGTGATGTTCTTCGTCTACGCTTCGGCTTGGATGATGGACGCCAAAGAACACTCGAAGAAGTTGGACAATTGTTTGCTGTAACTCGCGAACGTGTTCGCCAAATCGAATTCAAGGCGCTCAGAAAACTGAGACAGCCAGGCAGATCTTCTCGCTTGAGAGAATATCTCTAAAGAACTGACTAATGACGGCCCGAGTTGTTATGACTCGGGCCGTTTCTTCTTTTATGGAGGTCTTGACGAGTGACTTTTTCGGACGATTATGCCTCGACTTTTTCAGGTGACGACACTGGAGATATTTTCGATGCACCAGATGTGGTGCGTCAGTCTCCGACAACAACTGAGCGCGTCGTAGACACACAGTCCGGATTTCTAGTCGTGATCAAAAGAGTTGACTCACGCCTCTCACTTTCCGTGAAGCGCCGACTGGGCACGCCTCCGGTCAGCAGCATCTTGCTGACGCCTGACGAATCGCTGAAATTATCTAGAATTCTTGCTGGTTCAAAATCTGATTTGCACGTTCCAACTCGAATCAACACGCCGATTTCACCCGATGTTGACGGCTGGTTAGCCAGTATCGAAGACCTAGATCGTGAAGCAGGGCAGTTTCTAGAATCAAACGAAGTCGAGCCTGGGCCGCTTACTGACCCCCATTCAAGATCATTTACTGCCAGACGTCCACGCAGCACGCGTCGTCGCACTGCAGGGCCGTTCAAAATTTCCAAAAAACAAATTATCGTCGGTGCCAGTTGCCTTGTGCTCGTGCCGCTTTTGACTTTTGTCGGGTACAAAACGCTGACCAGCAAAAACATTGCGCCAAAACAGGCAGTCGCAGCTGCACCCGCAGTTGTGGATGTTCAAGCGCTCGAAGCGGACAGAGTGAACAAATTCTCTCGTGCTTTTGTTTCGGATATGCTCGATTTCAGCCCCGCGACTTATAAAATTTCGCAGATTCACGCCATGGCGAACATGTCGCCGGAACTGCTCGAAAGCTATTGGAAGGAAACCCACTTTCCGCTCACAAGTGATCAACTAAAGTCGTCGCCACAAGGCATGACCCTAATGATCACCAAAATCGAGCAACAGAGAACTGACGATCAGGCAAGAGCAGTCGACATTTACGCAGAGCTCGTTAGCCCGAACAGCAAAATCAGCAACCCTGTTCATTTACAGCTGAAGGTTGGAACGTCAGTTGATGGTCAACTTCGCGTTCTCGAGCAAAAAGATTTAAGCGCTAAGAAATAAGGCAGCATGAACGCCGCTATCAATACACCAGCCATGTCGACCGCGACATCCTGCAGCTGCGCGCTTCTGCCTGGAACGAACGACTGATGCCACTCATCGCTCATCGCGTAGAGTAAACAAACAAAAAACGAGAGATAAGCCGAGCAGCTTGCTGCATAGGCTACCTTAGGCAATCCCGGTACGATTATGGAAGGTAGACGACGAATGCTGATCGACGCCCACCGAGTCAACCAAAACAACATCGCGTACTCGAACATGTGGGCACATTTGCGAATCGGAACGTTCAGATCACCGAGGAGATGCTCGGTGATCTCTCCGGAATTTGCCTGGTCTGAAAAAGCATATATGACAGACATCCAGAGGATTACGACCACCCACCGGAACGCCGGTTTGAAATAAAGACTACTCAAAACTGTTGTCATGTCTTATCTCCAAGCTTTTCAGCGATTTAGAAGGTACTCGTCGTTTCTTCAAGGCGGAAACGTGCGGATGTCCCTTCAAATAAAATCGCCAAGGACGTTCTTCTGCCACTTTTAGCCCGATTCGAGTAGACTCCTGGATTTCCGAATTTCCCACTTTTTCGCCTCGAACTATCCAAATATCGGATTCTGGGTTGCATAAATCAACGCCATTTTGGTCTTTATTGATGCCCCAAAGTCGGCAAAGCTTGCCGGGACCTTCCCCTCCGGCAACGCCAATGGCTCGGATCAAGACGGCTCCGGGCGTCTTCTCGGGCTCAGTGACCACGTTCAGACAGTAATACATCCCGTATATGAAATAGACATACGCATGTCCAGGCGGCCCGAACATCACCCTGGTCCTCTCGGTCAATCCCCTGAAAGCATGGCAGGCTGGGTCGTCTTCGGTATAGGCCTCGACTTCGACAATCGGGGCAGTTAAAACGGCTCCGTCAGGCAAACGACGGCAAAGAACTGTGCCAAGCAGCTGTTTGGCGACCAACAGCGTCGACCGCTTATAAAAATTTCTATCAAATACCGCGAAATTGTCCACCAGGGCTAATTCTAGCAAAGGTTATATAAGAGTGCAGAGCGATCGCATATGCCTAAAAATGCTGATTTGATGTGAAGTAGGTGAAATGTTGAGAACAGGGACGTCTGTCTGTTAGACTCAAAACTGAAGCGAATGTTGGTTCAGTACTGAATTTAGCCGTGACCGCAACTGAAAATTCTCAAGAGCAGGAACTTCCTGAAAAGGAAGAATTTTTCGGCGCCGTCAGACGCCACATTTGCCAGGCTCTTGGATTTGATTTTGCTTTCGTTGATTTAGTTCGTGAACCCGAAATTGTCAATTTGATTTCATTTTCTGCTGAAGATGAAGACAAAGAAGCACGCGAGTTTGTCGACACACTCGTCGACGAAAATCAACAGCCGCTCACAGTGGCGAACACTCACGTTGCGCAAAGTGTGAAACAGACACAACGTCCATGGATTGGAAAAGTATTCATGGCTTCAGGGAAAGTGCCTGACGATGCCGATCTAGACGATGACTTAGATGAAGACGCTGCTCCGGAAAAGGAAGGCTATCCGTACGCCATAGTTCCGATCTTGCAAACACCACTCGGAAACGCAGGCACTGTGCGCGGATTGATCCGCGTTCTTTCTTTTGATCCAACCAGAGAAATTACCCAACAAGATTTGGCCACATTGAAATTGATGGGCGAACATTTGACCACCAAGATGTCGCAATTTTCGACTACCCATGAAACACAGCCAACAGAGCAGCAAAGAGTTTCTTTTGATAGTGAGTACGTTTTGATTGTGCACACCAACAGATTGGTGCGCCGGCGTTACTCACGCATTCTCACTGCGAACTATCAGGTGTTGGAAGCAGACAGCGCAGATCGTGCGCTTGAAACCTTGCAGAACAATCGCGTTGACCTGATCGTGTTAGATTCTGAGGTCAAGGGCAAGTCCGGGTTCGCCTTCTGCAGAGTTTTGAAGGAATCGACTCAATACAAGCATGTGCCTGTGATCCTCGTCACCTCCGATACCAATCCCACCGCTCGAGTCGATGGTCTGAACGTGGGAGCGGATGACTGCTTATCTGAATCGTGTTTCGATTCAGAACTTATCGCTCGCGTAAAATCGTCGATGCGGCATCGCAAGACAGAGCGAGAGCTTGCGATTCAATTACAACTTCTAGAAGATTATGCTAAGCGTCTAGAACAGGCCACTGACAATCTTTCACAAGATAAGCAGTTACAATTAAAGCGCAACCGCGATCTTGAAAATCTACGCTTCGAGTCAGAAGTTCTACGATCGCAAGATACCTTGTTGCATCGCATCAGCAACACAATCCGAAAATCTTTCAACATTACCGAAAACCTCCACGAGATGCTAGAAGGTCTCGCAGGCTGGCTTAACCTGGGCTGCACTTTCATTGTGTTGCCTAGTGATGACGAACCGGAAGACACGATCAGATCTGAATATTGCAGCGATGAAGAATATCAACTCATCCAACAAGAGACGGATTTGAGAACGCTGGAGGTGTTCACAAATCAGCACTTCCAAGCTGAGCAGCTATTGATAGCCAATGATGCGGCTCATGACAGGCGTTTGGAGCCATTCCGCAAAGATGCCTTGCCCAAATATCACTTCTTCTCGCTTTTCTTCATTCCAATCACTTACGAACAAAAACTACTTGGTTTGTTCGGTGGCTACAAGTGCGAATCACAAGCAAACTGGAATAGAGACAATGAAGCCTTCCTAAAATCCGTCGCCGACCAGGTGGCCACAGGCGTCACCAACGCAAGGCTCTATGCACGCGTTCAACGCCAAGCCACTACAGATGGTTTGACTGGATTGTACAATCACCGAACCGGTCAAGAAAAACTGGCCGAGCAATTGCGATTGGCGGAACGCTACCAGCGGAATTTAGCGGTCGTGATGATCGACGTAGACCATTTCAAATCAATCAACGACAACTATGGACACCCTGCTGGTGACACGGTTCTGAAGGCAGTGGCGAAATTGGTGAAGAGCGACTGTCGGGATGTTGACTTACCGGTTCGCTATGGTGGCGAGGAATTCCTTCTTGTTCTACCTGAGGTCAACCAGGAAGGTGCGGCGGTAGTTGCCGAACGTATTCGCAAGAGTTTGTCGCAAGAGATAATTCATCACGAAGACATTCAGGTATCAGTGACCGCTAGCTTCGGTATTGCCGCGTTCCCAGAAGACGCGCATAACCAGCGGCAATTGCTCGATCTCGCGGACAAGGCTTTGTATTTATCGAAACGGCTTGGTAGAAATCAGGTACACACTGCCGGTGACCTGATGTTTGAAGAGATCAGTCCGACCAAACTGCCGGAGCCGCCGCGTGCTGAATCGCATCGTGAAGAAGAGCAGGTCCGTCCAGCAAAGAGCGCGGAGCCGCCTCCACCTCAGCAAATATCGATGGCTCCGCCTGTGACTTTACCTGCGAACACTTACGCTGATTTCGTGCCAACAGCGGTCTCTGCTGCTGCGGAGCAGAAAGAAGAGTTAGTGCCAGAGGTCGTCGAGATGGTCAAGGCGCTCGCAACTGCGCTTTACTCCAAATCTGACTACAATAAACAACACCATCTTGAAACTGCGCGACTGAGCGAACTTCTGGCAAAAGTTATGGGCTTGAGCCAACAACAAGTGGAGCAAATACGAGTAGCCGGATTGCTGCACGATGTCGGCACTCTATCGATTCCATCTGACTTACTCAACAAACCGGGACGGTACAGCGCAAGCGAACGCGAAATTATAAATCAACATGCGGTTCTGGGAGCTCAACTTCTTAGACCAATTCGTGCTCTTAAAGACATTTGCGAAATCTTGGAAAATCACCATGAGCGATGGGACGGAACTGGTTATCCACGCGGTTTACGAGGCGAGGAGATTCCCCTGCCCGCACGAATTGTGTCGATCGTGGATTCGTATCACGCGATGATATCCGACCGTCCGTATCGTGATGCCATGACTAAAGAACAAGCGATTCAAACGCTGAAAGATGGCGCAGGCATACAATGGGACCCGTTCCTTGTAGATATTTTTGTTGCTGTTTTAGCGAGCTTAAATGATCCCCGCTCGGCACCATTAGCCGCCCCAACGCCGATGCTGACTAGCGTTCCTCCCACCGTCGCAACCTCCCTGCCGGCTCCCACTGCTGCACCACCAGCCGCTCCTGAGCCGGTTATGAACGCGCGTCAACGTCTGCTGATGCATAGCCAGGGAGTTCAGCACCAAACTCCTCCCCAACCGCCCGTTCAACCTCCGATTCAACAGGAGTCACTTGAAGAGCAACCACCGGCGATGCCTGCTCAAGACAAAACGCTTTATTCAGAGCAATATGATGATCTACCAGAAGACGAATTTGACGAGCCAGTACAGGACCTTTTGGATCAAGATTTAAGCGAATTGCAAGAGCACCAACCCCCTCAGGAGCCGCAACAGCCTCAACACCAACCTTATCAGCAGCCGTTGCCGCAACAACACGATTCGCAGTCATTGCCACAACAGCCATCGCCGCAGCAACATGTTTCACAACCGTTGCCACAACAGCCGTTGCCGCAGCAACACGATTCACAGTCATTGCCACAACAGCCGTTGCCGCAGCAACAACTGCCACAGCAGTGGCCACATCAGCCATCGCAACAGCAACAACTGCCACAGCAGTGGCCACAACAGCCATCGCAACAGCAACATGTTCAACAGCCGTTGCCTGAACAACCATCGCCGCAGCAACATGTCTCACAGCAATTGCCTGAACAACCATCGCCGCAGCAACAGTTTCCGCAGCAGTTTCCGCAACAGCCGGAGCAGTCATCCCAACAATTTCCACAGCAACAGTCACCACAGCAACATGTTTCACCTCAGCTACCTCAGCAGCCTTCGCCGCAGCAGTTACCGCAACAACAACAACAACAACAACAACAACAACAACAACCTCCACAGCAACAACCACAGCAACAACCATCGCCGCAGCCGCAGCAATTTCCACAGCAATTGCCCTCTGCACCGCAGCCGTTGAACCCATTCAATGCGTTGCACCCGGCCAATCCTTCAACGGCACCAAATACGCACCAACCTGCTCAACAACTGCCACCGGCTTTTCCTCAACAAGATCGCACTGTACAGCCGCCGGTTACACAGCCTGAACACGAACAACAAGTACCGGTAAATCCGGATCAGTTTTACGAAGATCCCTAAGGACTTCAATTGTTCGAACATCGGATTTTTCGTTGCAAACTAAAAACGGTCGAAATTGGGAAACATTAAAAGGTGGTACCTCCCTCCAAAAGACGTCATCCCATTTCATGTAAACCTATATTACATCAGCACCTGCAGCGTTTCACGATTCTGTAAACGCCCGATTGATAGAGCTTTTCAGGTTCCATAAAAACCGCGTTTTTTGCTTAACATATTAAATGGAATAAAAAGGGAGAGGGGTACCTCGTCCCCCACAAATAATTGAAGCCATCTTTCGACGTATGGCGACCCGCACGTTCCGATTTCAAGTCAGCAACAGTTTGCCCTGCCAATGCATGACTGAATCCAGCCTTTGCAGAGTGCCTATATAGTCGCTCGTCGCCTTAACTATCCGAGACACCTTTAAATTGGTCTGAAGCGTCTCTACCAGCCTCCGGTGACCTAACCACATGCTCTGCCTTTGGGAAACCCAATCCAACAACTCGATGTTAATTTCTATTTGTGGCTAATTGGTTGCCTTATTAGGCGCCGCGAACGATATCCTCCAACTGCGGCTTGGAAAGCTCCGTGACAAACAAATAGTCTCGTCCGCTCTGCGACCACAAGGCAAATTGAAATTTGCCGTGTTGTCCAAATAGAACTTTCTTACCGTCAAGATTCTCCAAATGTCCGGCACCCGCTCGAATTGCGCCTTCAGGAGCTTGATAACAACTGAGGTATTGATCGCCTGTTGACGCCTTCTTGGCAAAATCGAATCTGGCAATCGGAATTGATTGCGATTTAGATATTGATGATTTATCCATGCGCCATTCAGGAAGTCGAAGATACTTCAATTCGTAACCCACTCTTTTAGCCAGTTCAGTTCGATCTTCGACGGGCTCTAGATTTTCTGAGGACAAAGAATCGATCAAAGTATCCGCGGATGCGATCTGATTTAAACTTGGAACGGTGACACGCGGATGCATCCACGGTGAACAAAGCAGTCCAACCAACAAGCAGGTTGCTGCAAACGCCACCATCGAAACTGCGCGCCAGTGGTGCCTGAAGATCGCATTCCGTTGATTTCTATCCTCGTCCTTAAGCTTGTCGGAAATTCTATCCATCAGGCCAACCGGCAATTGGAATTTATCCTTTGCGTCTTGAAAGCTTGCGTGTAGGTCTTCCAACTCGTTCCATTGGCTGTGACATTCTTCACAAGATTTCAAATGATCGAGAACGAGCGCAGAGTCCTTAGTTTCGAGCGCACCATCGCAGAGCAGATCTAATAATGGTCGAGCATCATTGCAGTTCATGATCTGCAACCTCCTCTTTGACGGTCCCCTTAACGTTCTGCGTAAGTCGATCTTTGACGACTCGTCTAGCTCGAAACAAACGTGACATCACCGTGCCGGTTGGAATGCCGAGGATCGTTGCGATTTCCGCATAAGACATATCTTCCAATTCCCTCAATAAAAGCGGATGTAGGAGTGCCGTTGGTAATTGTTGCAATGCATGCAGCAAGTCAGGACGAATTTCTTGTTCGACAAGCTGGACTTCCGGGTCCCTTGAGCTAGCTGACTGATCCTGCAGTGACATCATTTCGACGCATCCCTCATCAATAGCCAACACATAAGGGCGTTGAATTCTTTTTTTGAGCGAGTCATTGATCACGTTAAGAAGGATTCGTGTCATCCAGCCTCTGATATTTGTACCTTTCTGAAAAGTATGGAATGAACGAAACGCTCTTAAATAAGCCTCCTGAACTGCATCTTCCGCATCATGCTGATTACCAAGGCGCCAATAAGCGAGCCTGAAAAGATCATGACCGAGAGGCCAAGTCAACTTCTCAAATTCGTGCCTGCGATTGTGGAACAGTCTCATGAATTTAGACCGCCACTATCAGCTATTAATGTGCGATTTACGTCAGCAGAAAAGAGAAGACCAATGGAGCCCAGTCCCATGAATGCTAGTGGAGCAAGCACTGGTGGATGAAGTGCCTTAACGGCGGCTCCGGTTTGGGGCGTACTGGACCAGACTATAAAAAGCTCGGTCAGTCGTTGAATCATTTGTCCTTCTGAATGAAAAACAAAACCAAGAAAACCAAGACACACAGTTAGGCAATAGCATCCCATAAGTACGATCTTACCGCCGCGATCCCACAACAGAGTTGCAGGAGGAATCACCAAGA
>PLXC01000040.1 GCA_003151275.1 Candidatus Melainabacteria bacterium | reverse complement strand
ATTTAGTCGACCTCACGTCGATGAGCGGAATTATTTGTCAGGTTTTTTGTGGAATTAAAATGGCAGACTTTTTGTGGAATTATTTGTCAGTGTGATCCGTGTAAGGCAGGGCTCATCGCCTTTGAGATCCCGCCTTACCGCGCACAGTGCCAAGAAAGTCTGGCCAACTAACCCATTCGTCTGAGTAAACTGTGTCTGGATTAGCAGGAATATCTAACGGCCGCTTGCCAGACCTACAATACTCTCGCCATTCAGTATTTGATCTTAGTTTCAAACTGTGAGCGAATTCCCGTGCTTCATCAAATGATCTCCAGGCTTTTTCAGTTCCGAGAAAGTCTGGCCAACCGTTCCACTCATCTGCGTAAACCTTCTGAGGGCAATATGGAATATCTATTGGCAGTGTTTGTTTTTTCCATTCCCGCATTGATTTTATGTTCAACCCACGCGCAAACTCCTGTACCTCTCGAAATGGTCGCCAGTCCCTAACAGTACCAAGCCAATCAGCCCATCCGTTCCACTCATCTGAATACATCCAATTAGGGGCTTTTGGAATGTCCAACGGCAATGTTTTGATTTGTTTTTTCCATTCTTCGTGACCGCTCAAGTTCAAACTTCTAGCAAATTCCCTTGCCTCTTCGAAAGATCTGCATTGTGCTTTCCTTCTATGATGATTGTCAGTCCCAAGAAAGTCTGGCCAACTAACCCATTCGTTTAAGTAAGCTTCCTCGGGGACTCTTGGAAAACCCGCAGGCAATATTTGTTTTTTCCATTCCCGTCCTGATTTTATCTTCAGCCCAAGAGCAAACTCCCGCGCCTCTTCAAATGAGAGCCAGTCCCTAACAGTACCAAGCCAATCAGCCCATCCTACCCAACCACTGTCTTTATAAACTGAGTCCGGTCGAGATGGAATATCTGATGGTCGTTGATCAGAAACAGCATATTTTCTCCATTCTTCCAGGTTAGTTATTTTCAAACCTCGCACAAATTCTCGTGCTTCTTCAAATGATCGCCAGTCAGCAACATAACCAAGCCAATCAGCCCATCCATTCCAACCCTGATCTTTAAAAGTTATATTTGGGCAAGATGGAACATCGAACGGTCGTTTGTCAGACTTAGAATATCTTTGCCACTCTTTCCTACTAGTTAACTTCAGCCCACGCGCAAATTCTCGTGTTTCTTCAAATGGTCTAAGTGATGTTATTGGTCTACGACGATTACTAACAACCACTCTCTTTTTTTCAACATAGCCAAGCCAATCAGCATACCCAGCCCAGCCACTATAAGCTACATCTGGTCGAGACGGAATATCGAATGGTCGTTTACCAGAAACAGCATATCCTTTCCATTTTTCCGAGCTAGTCAACTTCAAACTGCGAGCAAATTCTCGTGCTTCTACAAATGGGAGCCACGGTCCATTTTCAACATATCCAAGCCAATCACCCCATCCAACCCAACCATTGTCTTTATAAGTTACATCCGGTCGAGACGGAATATTTAATAGTCGTTTGTCAGACTTAGAATATTCAATCCACTCTTTCGAACTAGTCAACTTCAGCTCGCGCGCAAGTTCACGAGCTTCTTCAAATGGGAGTTGGTTCAATCTATCCAATTTTTCAAAGCACCGCACTTCGAAAGCTCGCACAAATTTATCAAGACTGATATCAACTGGGAGGACTTCATCCACCAAAAATCGAACTGCTGTCCCCGAATGTACGCCACCACTGGTGATAGCTTTGAAATATTCCACTATCCGCTGATCGTTAGCAGCAAGTGCTCGCAATACAGTAAACACTTCTTTGAAGGCAGACGATTCCATCTGCTCCAATCCAATCTCTTCATCAGCAGGCACAAACAACGGCACTACGATGTACCCTTTCTTCTTACCAGGAGCCTGCCGCATCGCTCGGCCAGAAGCCTGCACGATGTCGATTTTACTGGACCTGGCATCGGCAAACATAACGCAATCGATACCAGGAACATCCACTCCCTCAGTTAAGCATTTAGCGTTCGTAATCAAGCTTGGTTCATGGTCAATGAACTCAGACAGTAAGCGATTTCGAACACTTGCAGACATCTTGCCGGAGACATGAGTGCTGTACAGCGAACCAAACTTGGGCATAGTCTTGTTAAACGTATCCTGGCAACGTTGAAAATTAGAGGCTCTGACAATTGATTTGTGGAACGAGACGGTGTGTTTGACACCGAATTTCTCAATGACTTTGCGCAATGCGATCAAATTAGCCAGTGTACGAGTATCGATGTCTTTCCAATCAGAACCAGGATTGACATAGGCATTATTTTCTAAAAGATCCACTACTTCTTGACTGGACACACCCATGATAAGCACTTCGTATCCGCACAATATGCCCTGCTCCATTGCTTCTTTGAAGCTTAAAGTCTCAAAAACCGTGCCATACAATTCCTCATTATCCATACTGGCAATCTTGTCGGAATCTCCGGTATAGAACCGCTCGGTAGCAGTCATGAATAATCGTTTTTTGATGTTGATGTTTTTGTCAAACAGCAAATAAGAGAACAAACTTTTCGTTGCTCCAACAGTTTTATGAGCTTCATCAAACACGCCAAAATCAAAGTCCATGCGGGCCTTCTTCGCGGCTTTAGCAACTACTGGGCCGCTTTGATAGGTCGTGAATAAGACTCGTCTAGTGGTGCCGTCAGCGGCTAACCACTGAGCAATTTTAGTGGCGTCGGTAGTCGGCACCCCTAGCTCGTAAGCATGCATTACCAGGTCGTCGTTATCGACGTTACCGGCTGACTCGTCGCTGCATACACATCGCCAGTCAACAGCTTGACCGGTAGCGACGGCTTCTCTCAACCAGACATCCAGTGTTTGCTTGATCAGCGCAATGCTTGGCACTGCTACCAGTGTCAATTTAGGCTTTAGAGACTGTGTTAGCCAATACGCTATAAGACTTTTACCAGAGGCGCATGGTGAAATCAGTTTGCCGCGGTTATGCTCCATAAAATGAGCCACACCTTTCTTGATCGCCCTGGTTTGATGTGGCCGCGGAGACATGGCTTGCAGCCGTACCGGCAGAGCCATTAGCTGTCGCTTCATAAGCCTAAAATATTCGTTGTCTAAATGCATCCAGGTATCGTTAGCGACGCATCCAACGTTTCCCTGAAGCACACTGGTTATTTGTTCGGTTGAGGTGCACACCAGCCCGAATGCAAAACCTTTACTGACATACATCAATCCTGCGAAAGTTGAAAGCTCGTCCCACGAAATCGAGGATTGCGTATCTTTTCGATACTTAGCTTGCACAGCCCAAAATTCACCGTTGAACGTTTCAGCTATCAAGTCGATGCCCTGATCGCGCTGCTGCAAGTTTAGCTTCGATACCAGTTTGGTAGGAGCTTCATCGAGTAACCAGACCATTTTCAACAAGCTCTGGTAAACCGGCGCAGTTTGAAGATAGACCTGAACAAAGCGCTCAAACACGTTGCCCACTTCTTTAGTGGTCGACAGAGTAGCCATTACGCTAACGAGATCATTCCACGAGTTTACGCCTCGGAGAATCTGGTCTATCGAACGCTTTGATGCGATTGTCATTGGCTTAGGCATCTTCGGTTTGGGCTTACAGTACATTTTCACACGGTTGCTGTCGGTACGCCAACTACAGGGGCACCTAGCGATGAGTCAATACGAAGTACTGATACGTAGTGATATCGGTACTTTTTATGCTCAGAAGTACTGATAATGCGCGGGAGGCGTGCCGCCCAGAAAAGTACCGATATTAGGAGCTGACAATTTTTGATCAAGAAGAAAAGCAAGCCCTGGAGCTCGGCCGACCATTTCGCCAGGCTCTGTTCTTTGACTTAAATGGGCTACCTTGGCTTTCCGCAAGTGGGACAATTTGAACTCGCAGAGACTGAAGGCGCAGTGCCAACATGTAGTCCTTCAGTGATCAGCAACATGCCAGGCACGGGACCGACATACATTCCTCTTTTTTCAAGAGTAGCGCCGTAGACAAATTTCAGAACTTCTTCTTTGTCAGTGACTGACTGCTTTCCGAACCATTCTTGCAACTCCTGCACACTCTTATTCATTCGAATCTCCTTTGTTTGATCTTTTGTCTTCAATTTTGCCGGAATCGTTCTCCTCGACCGTTTTATTTACTCTGTTGTTTTTGACACCAGCCGTAACCGGAGTTCCACCACACATCTGACAAACGCCTGGCGTGTAGTTCCAGGGCGAGGCCCCACAATTGTCGCAAGCCACGTTTTTATCAGCAAACTCTTTCAGAGCTTCCCTGTATGCCCATTGATTTTCTATCGGCTTGCGCTCTCCAAGCGAGTTTCGATCGTTTGTTTCACTTTGCTGTACCAACGTCGCAAAAAGCGAAGAGGTGGTGGGAATATTTTGCGGATTAGATATTAGGTTGTCGGCAAGGCCAACTAACGAGATGTTTTCGCCCATCAATTTACTATGCTCCAGCGCGCGTTCCTGCCAACGTAATACCAGCTTGACTATCATGAGCGTCAGTAACGCCGCGGCCAGCAGTTCCCAGATCCCCTCAGCCAAATCAGCATATTTTGTGCCCTTCGCCAAATACCGTACAGCGAAGTAAAAAACCGGCGCACCCAGCGCAACCGAGTCAACTATTTTGTTTGATTTATTCAGCCTACTCAATTGCCGCATGTGAAGTTGTTTACTGGCTAGCGCATTGAGCTTTTGTTGTTGAATTTTCGGAAGTTCGCTCATGTCATTTTAGTCCACCCGTCACGTAAAAATACGCCTTAGGTCAAGCGTCAACGCCGAATAATACTCCACCAATTACTATTTGCGAACAATACCTCCGTATGGCAACCACGCCTGCGATTGGACGGACACGGCGAAAGCGGCTGCTTTTACTTTCATCGCGGTTGGTTTACTGATGGCCAATTCGGCTGCAACCATGCGAATAGTTCTACCTTCTGCTAAAAGGCGTGTTACGCGTTCGGTACGGTTGAAGGCAGCCGCCTATAGCCCGACCACTTTTGGTGCCCTAGAACGGGCGTGAGCCATCCCAGATTTGATTCTTTCTCGGAGCAGGTCACCCTCAAATTCAGCAAGCATATTCAACATGAGTTTGCCCTGGGCAGTCTATCTATGTCCGGCCCGTAGAGCGCGGATAGCGACTTGTCAATCCGCCAGCTCCTGAATCGTGCTGCGCAGATCGGAGGTACTACGGTCCCACCTCGATAGCTCGGCGACTAGGACAATATCTATTTGGCGTTTTCTGGCCAGGTTCATGACCTTGTTGCGTTCGGCGCGGTCATTTTTTGCCTCGCTGGCTGTCTCTTTGACGTCGGCGACGAATTCGCAGTCACTGCGCTCTGCGTAAGCTGTCAGTTCAGCAACTCACCCGCACGACTGATCGGTTGTGCTGAACCTGGCATAAAGCGCTAAACGCTTGTGTACCATAAACCCTCTGAATTTTGACCATCAAACGACCCTGCCCGTGTTAGTTTATTGTTCGCGAAGCGGGACTAGTGTTTGGGTTGGTCCATTATCTTATTTTGAACAAGAGGCTTCCTAGTATCAGACATGGTGGCGGGACAATAGTATTCGAAAATGATCTTAGTATCAGGCATAGATGAGAGAAATATGCCTGATATCTGACAGTATCTGGCATATTTCAGAATGACAACCGGCTTGACGCTGAGATTCTGACCGCCTTATCTTTCAATATATGAAAACCGAACTTGGCAAAAAACTTCTATTGCTGGCGTCAGTGATTATTTATGCCTTAGCAGCAAGTCCCTCGCAGGCTGAAGAGTCTTGGCGAACACTTCCTCGGCCGCATCATCTTCCACGGGCCCGTGAAAGTGGTTACATAGCAGCGAATGGTTGCAGTTTATATTACGCGACGTATGGAAATGGCGACCGATCGGTTCTTTTACTGCATGGCGGCCTGGCAAACTCTGAGTATTGGGGAAATCAGATCCCAATGCTTGTTCGCCAGAAGTACAAAGTTGTCACTATTGACAGTCGAGGACATGGGCGTAGTAGCCGGGACGATCAGCCATTGTCATATCATCTAATGGCGGCCGATGTTCTTTCGGTTCTCGACCAGCTCAGGATTGAAAGAACCTCAATTGTTGGCTGGAGCGACGGAGCCATTATTGGACTGGACATTGCAATAAATCATCCCGAACGACTTGACTGCCTTTTCTCGTTTGCGGCCAATTACAATACATCTGGAGTCCGCGATGACGCAGCTCAGAATCCAACTTTCAAGAAGTATTTGCGCTGGACTGAGAAAGATTACCAACGGTTGTCGAAGACGCCTGAAGACTATCCAAGATTCTTTGAAGCCGTCAGTAAGATGTGGGCTACTGAGCCGAATTTTTCTACAAGTCAACTGAATGCAATCTCGCGACCTACGGCAATCGTTGATGGGGAATTTGACGAGGCCATAAAATCGTCGCATACCAAAGAGCTTGCCACGCTGGTACCCAATTCACGATTGATCATCCTTGGGGATGTTAGTCATTTTGCCTTTCTTCAAAAGCCTCAAGTATTCAATTCTGCAGTGGTCCATTTCTTGAAATAACAGCCACAAGATTCGAGAACGGTGTATCTTTCGCTGACGGTTTCGAACCATGTACACTGTAGCGACGGTGTCCCCGGACGAAATAAAACACGCCCTTTACTAATTGGTTGGAGGCTAGACAGGCTTGGATATAGACATCATTGATCATGTGGCTTTGACAACCAGAGACTTAGCAACTTCCCTTGCATGGTATCAAAAGATTTTCGGATTCATTGTCCTGCACAGATGGACTACGACATGGATGATCACTAGCGGACGTATCAAGATCGGCTTGTTTCTTCGTCCCAACGCTGCAAGCATTGACGATATTGACAACAAGATCGCTATTCAACATTTTGCCTTTTTGATGACCAGTGAAGGTTTAAGTGCGGCTCAGCAGTTCTTGAAACAATCCGGCATTGCCTTTGATGGACCGGAAGACACGGGGATAGCCGATTCGATCTTTCTGTCGGATCCGGATGGACATCAGGTTGAGCTCACGGCTTACCATGTTCCATCGCCCGCGGTTAGTGAAACAAATTTGGTGAAGGACTGCATTGCGAGCAGAAATCTTGCATCCTCATAGCGTAGGGAGAACTTAGATGGCCGACAAGAAGACGAGTACGAAATCAAACACAACGGCGAAGGACGGCCTAAGTAGGGTAGTTTCTTTCAAAGTTCATCCGTCCATAGGTATCGCAAGAGTAGGGAATAGTCCTGAGTCCTTTTTCGTTGGGCCCGAAATTCCCGGCGCTCCTGTTCCGATTGGAGGCTTTAAGGACAAGGGTGAACCTGACAAAAACGTTGCCCCTAGAATAAAGCGACAGGCAGCACGATTTCGCATATTTGGCTACGATAAAGACAATCAGCCAGTTTGCGAAATCACTTCGTTGGATGCTCAGATTACTTGGTCGGTGCACTTGGCCAATAAGAAAGCAGAGTGGGATACGTTTGATGGACACGCTGGAGAACAAGATGCTCTCTCAGGTACCAGAAGAGCAAGACAACAATGGCGCAATGCTGACATTGATGACCGTGATTCGCTAATTATTGATCCGGGAGTACGCTCTCTTTGCGGTAACGGTCAATCAGCATTATTCAATGGTGGCAAGTTCCGCGGAATCGACGTTCCATTGGGAGAAATTGAGACCGACGACCAAGGCCGTCTGCTGGTTCTTGGCGGATTTGGAAAGTCTGGAAGCTCGAATCCTAATCAGCTGATAACAGACTATGCAAATAACGACTTTTGGCACGATGACATATCTGACGGGCCGGTTGGAGCGAAAATTAAACTGAATGATAGCGAGCAAGAGGCTGCTCCCGCATGGGTTATAGTCGCCCCTCCCGATTACGCACCTTCAATACAAAACATTGTTTCTCTCTATGATGTAGTACTCGATACTGGTATCACAAAGGGCTTTGCTACTTTACCAAAGTCTGTTTCCTTCACAAGCCATATTTATCCAATTCTGAAACGCACTCTGGATCTGCAGTGGGTGCAAAAGATGGTCCTCGATGCTCATGGATCAAACGCTGCTGTTGGATTTGATTTTGACAATATGATGAAGAAACTAGCTGATAAAACAGCAGCTGGAGCTGATGCTAGAAATCGCGTATTTGGTGCATTGCGAACACCTGAAAAGCTGCTGGTCGAACAAGCGAATCGCTACTTCATGCCATATCTGTCTGGAGATGAGGGTTCTGCAACGCCAGGTGATCCGACAACATGGCTAACTCTAACAAAGACACAATATGCACTGATGAAGGAATGGGCAGCTGGGAACTTTGATGCGGACTGGGATAACAAGCGCGCCGATACTACTGAAGAAATTACGTCAGCGGGGCTTGATAGGGCGGCGCTGGAATCATGTGCGGGAGGACCCTTTTTCCCTGGAACGGAGGGGGGCTGGCTCTTCCGCAATCCAGAAGCCTTCATCGAACTGGGTCGATTCGACCCAAAAAAATTCGCTGCTGGAGATATAACTAAACGCATGGCATGTCCATGGCAGGCAGATTTTTTTGAATGTCGGCGGCATTGGTGGCCCGGTCAAAGACCTGACGAAGTATTGCCGCTAGCCAATTACGAAAGGATCGTTCTCATAGAGAAGCAGCTGGCAGAACTATCTCCGGAGACAAAAAAATACAAAGATCTTGTAGCTGAGCGCACTTCACTATGGAACGAACGTGTGTCATGGGCGCGTGGACTGCCAACAAGTTCTCCAGCCGGTGATAACGAGATGGTGCAAAAGTGGGCGACTCACGGGTTTGTTGTCGACAGAACAGCGGATGGAACATTTGAGCTGAAGCACCAGATCCAGCATGTCGAAACTGAGCGTCTGAAATATGATGGATTGTCTGAAGCAGAATACTTCCACATAATGATGAATATTGAAGATTATGCTGATTTCTTGCCGACCGCACGACGGCTTGCATTGGACTTCTTTGCAGATGCAGATTACGGTTCAGATCCGAGTCTGGCAAAATTCGACTACACGGAAGAAGCTTTCGACGACAGAATGAAAAAGATCTACGATGATTTTGTGGTTTCCATGAATGACGAACCTTGGCAGGAGTCGGGACTGGTGCCATGGGACATGGTTGTTGGTCGCAATGGGGATCAAGAAATAGTTTCTACAAAAATCTTCGATGTCAAAAGATTCTCAGACCGTGCTGTTCGAGAGAGAATAAAACAAGCCGCTCCTTTCAATCTAATTGACGGAGCCTGGTTACAGAAAATAATTTCGGTGGGACCTTGCGACGAAGTCCATGCACGGCTCTTCTCAATATGGGGAGATGAGGCGGGGAATGGACAAGTAAATCTCAACCACTGTAACGTCTATGACACGCTCCTTAAGAGCGTGAACATCTATATGCCCCCTGTGAAATCGCGTGAATTCATAGAGCAGGATTTTTTACCTGGAGCATTTACTCAAGCGGTCTTTCAATTGTCTACCGGATTATTCCCGGATGAATTTTTGCCAGAGCTACTCGGAATGACTTTGTATCTGGAATGGGAAGCTACTCCGACGCTACTTTCGATACAGCATATGTACGACCGTCGACATATTAATTCGCATTTCTACCGAATGCACGTTGCTATAGACAACATCAGTGCTGGTCACGGCGCTTTGGCCAAAGAAGCCATCAAATTGTATCTTGAAGATAAACGTAATGAGGGAGGCGAGGAAGCCGTGCAAGACGCATGGCAAAGAATTTGGAATGGCTATGTGACTTGGGCTTCTGCAGGAAGTTTGGGTCGTGAGTTCATTGAACGACTGATGATTTTTGATAGAAAACAAATCGACATTGCGCCGTGCATCTTTTCACTAAAGCCGTTGTCGGACACGACTCAATTCTGTACCAAACTGCTTACGAAAGCTACATCCGTCTTTTCGTATTTGTTCGATTTACTGAATGCTGAAGCATCCGACGCTTTGCAGAGATGGGGAAGCAGTGGCAACGTGTCGACCGAACTCGAAGGCTTAATAGTGACGGAACTCAATCGCATACTAGCGTTAGACGGGCTGTGGGATCCTAAACGTTTTGAAGGCGTCGCTCAAAGAGAAAGGACCAAACAACTGTTATCGGAGTTCCTAAAAATCAAGCCAGAACAACGGTCCGTAGCCGATATTGTTGAAGTGAATAGGTATCTTCTTGAAGATGCGCTGCCCGATCTTCTGATAAAGCGTCAGCCGCGGATGTTTCCGGACTACCAGGCATTTTTCGCTAGACAAATGGCCGATCTAATCAGGAAAAAAGCTCCTATCGCGTTGCCGGTACACAAAGGCAAGATAGTACAAGGAGTAAATGACAGCGGGCGTTCCCAGTCATATGATCTCGGTGGACTGTTCGAGAATCCAAGCATGTTGATGAGCGTTCTTCAAACGGCTGGCTATGTTGATCCTGAACACCCACGTCAAAGTAAATTCTTTGACTATCTTGAGTTTCAGGGCCCAATGTACAAGGTCTTCAAGGACGAGGAAAAAAACATTATTCTGGATTGGATTGAATCATTACGCGCACCAACCGGAAGTCCGTCTGAGCCAGCACCGCCGCCTGCGGATCCAGCCCAAGACATGCTGCGTTTCATACAAACCTATGCGGCACGCGCAAAGAATGAGCCTGCGCATGCAAACGTTAAATTGAATGATTCTGCCGGCAACGCGAAATCGATTCAAGAATGGGTGTCTGACCCTCGCGGACTGATGAAGGCCTTGGTGTTCAATGGCTGGGTTGTTCCGGGAGACCCAGACTCGAGTCGTTTTTATCAACTGTTTGTAGGAAACGGCCCGATGGCTCCTTACTTCAGCACTACGGACACCGACACGATTAGAAGCTGGATCGTTGCCGGGGCGAACTTGCTCGTGGCACCATTTTCTGTCGCCCCCCTGGGAAGCGCCGAGCTAATGGCGCTTTCGCTTGGATCGACAAAACTTCTTCGCAGAGAGACGGAAGGCGCTCAGGAAATTGAGCTGCCGGAGCCTTCTGTTTATGCGAAACCAAATCACTTACAGAAAAGACAACTTCGAGGAATGGGTGCGGTGCATTAAAGAAGCAGAGTTAGTAGCTAATTTCGATGTTGCTGTAATTGGTGCCGGGCCCGCTGGGTGCGCTACCGCGTTATTCTTGTCTCGTTATGGCATGAGCGTGGTATTGATCAGCCAAGAGCAACCGCGCCTGCTAGCGGGCGAAACGCTTTCACCAGCAGGTGAGTTTCATCTGCGCAGACTTGATCTTCAAGCTCTACTAAATTCGGATCACATGCGTGTTTCCAATATCGCATCGCAGTGGGATGCTGATGGAATTTCTTATACAGATGTTTCAATGCATCCGTTGGGTTCGTGGTGGCATTTGAATCGATATAGCTTCGATAAGCAGTTCCAGTCGGAAGTTGATAGTGCTGGTGTACCGATCATAAGAGCAACCTATCGCTCGTCCGAATTCGACCTGACTACTGGTCGTTGGTGTTTGATCATCGTTGGCGATCCAAGTATTGAGTGCATCAAAAGCCGGTTTGTCGTTGACGCTAGCGGCCGGCGCGCATCTTTCGCACGCCAACAGGGAGCCAAAAGCATCGCATGTGATGCGTTAGTTGGGATAATTGCATGTATTTCACACTGCAGTGAGTTGGCTTACCGTGGTATCTCGGTGGAGGCCGCATCGAAAGGTTGGTGGTATACAAGCTTCGCGCAACAAGACGAAGCCACAATTGGTCTCTTTACCGATTCGGACTTGTTTTCTCTCAAAAAAGAACAGCTGAGACCTGCTTTTCTTTCGCATTTGCGCGCAACCAAACTCACGAGGGCGAGGATGGGTTCGCTGCTGGACCTGGCTTCTGGAGCAGCACTTCGAGTAATTCAGGCCAATACCCGTATTCTCAATCGAGTATGTGGTGAAAATTGGCTGGCAGTTGGGGACGCAGCTTTAACAATGGATCCGCTCTCTTCCCAAGGCATTACTCAGTCTTTATTGGCAGCTGAAAGAGCAGCCAAAAGTATAGTGGAGCATCTCGAATCCCGTTCATCACTTGATTCGTACGTGGATTTCTGGCTCAGGGAAACTAATCAGTACCTTTGTGAGCGAGCAATGTTTTATTCCCGACAGTCAAACCTGAAAACTTCGTTTTGGTGTCGTAGGAGTGTGCTTAGAGACTTTGGAAAGCAAACGTTATTCACGAACCATTTAAAACAGGATCAGCTTTTTCATAATGGGCAAATTTGAACACGATAGAGTTGGCGGGCTGTACAATTTCCCATTACAGCAAAATAGTTTCTCCTAACAAACGTGAAAAATCCACTTCGCCTTTATCAAGAGCCGCTTAGTGACAGCACATTAGATTGCTTGTGGCGTCTATTCGCAGCAATTTGCAAATATTGGAAGACAGCTGAGGATCCAACAGTCTACAAGACCCGCTTTTTTTCGTTCGTATTTAACAGAATGGATTTTAATCCTCTGTACGCCGAATACTATAGAGCAGCCGAAAGAGTCATCAATAGCCTGATTGAACAGTATGGAGAAGAGCAAGCCTTCGTCTGGCTACTTACGGACACACAATCCAATGTGACGCCGCCGATAACTGAAATTGCCGTCGTTCGACAGTTAGTGTCGAATGAATTTGTGGCTTTGCATCTATCCCTCGGAGCATTTAAATCCTTTGGCGCCACAAACTATTGCGGATATTTTGGCGGGGCGAATTTGCCCGGACAGCCACCACCCTATCGCCCGTTGGAACTTAAGTAATGCCAGAGACCGTGAAGACACTGATAATTGGCTCCGGTGTAGCAGCCGCTGCTTTGACGCAACGCCTTTTGGAAATCGATTCGTCCGAAGACATATTGGTATTGGAGGCTGGTTCAAAAACACCACTGCAAGACTATTCCCTTTGGGAAAACTACATGGTGACAGGCAGACTGCCTTATGATGGTTTTAAAGACCTCGATTTTCCGACACGGGACAATCCAGGCGAAAATGTCAATGCGGGCTCCACAAATGTGACTTTAGCAGGAGCACGAGTTTTGACTTTCGGTGGGTCGAGCATTCATTGGGGCGGCTGGGCTTTTAGGCTAAAACCCGAGGACTTCCAACGGAAATCCCTTACTGGAGATGGTATAGACTGGCCGATTACTTACGACATGCTCGAACAATATTACTGTCAGGCTGAGCATTATATCGGCGTTTCTGGCGATTCTTCAGACCGAACAGTCCCGCGCACAGCTAATTACCCTTTTCAAGCCTTCTCGTTCACGTTACAAGATCAACTTATTGTCCAAGCTTTCGAGAAACTAGGGATACCTTACCAGAATCTTCCTATTGCAAGACAAGGCGTAAGCGATACACCCAGTAACAGAGCGGCCTGTCAAACGACAGGCACCTGTAAGTATTGTCCATTTGGTGCTCGCTATGTGGCAGCAAACTTCCTCACCGAAATGGTTACGGATGGTAGATACCCAAATCTGACAATTATTACTAATGCGATTGCTGAATCCATCAACATGGAAGGCCGAGAACGTGTCACGGGAGTCACTTTCATCGACAAGATCAAAGGCACCAGTACGGAAGTCAGGGCAGAGCGCATCATAATTGCCGCTGGCGCCATTGAATCGGCCAAATTGCTTCAGCGCTCACGCTCTGATGCCTGGAAAAATGGAATAGGAAACGATAACGACTTGGTAGGTCGCAATTTCATTACGCATCCCTACTTCATTTTCACAAGCAAGATCCCTTCCAACGCGCTAAACCTCCAGTCGGAAATGAATTTCCCAACACTATGTACTCGATATTTTGACAGCACAACAGAGCAAAAAAAAGGGAAATTCGTACTGGTGAACCCACCAGACTTCGCCAAGATCGATATTGTAAAGCACATGCAGTCAGGCTTCTCTAGGAGTGACATAGATTCATACATCAGCGGTACAACCCAAGTTCAATTGCACGGTATGGTCGAGGTATTTTCTGAACCCAAAAATCGCGTCAGAAACTCTATTAAAAGAAATCATTTGGGGTTAGTCGAAACAATAGTCGAATACTCTCAGGATGCAAATTTCGACAACAGGATGGCGGAGATAAAGTCACATGTTGATGATATTTTCCATGAGCTCGGTGCCGATAAACCAGACAAGCCGAGCATTTCATGGCGCGCAGATCACGCAGCGTGTACATGCCGCATGGGAAAAGACGACTCTGAGGGCGTTGTCGATGCGAACCTAAAAGTTTTTGGGGTTGAGAATCTGTACGTCTGTTCCAATGGTGCATTCTCATCGCTAGGTTGCGTAAACCCAACTCTTACTCTGACCGCCCTCGCCTTGCGACTTGGCGATGAACTTGGTGGACGAAAACTAGCTGAAATTGACAAGGAAGAACATGCAATCGGAAGACGTTAGCGCTCTACAGAACAGCGTTGAAAAAGATAAGGATCGATTGCTTCAAAAGCTACAAACAGCTTTTGAGATCGAACTGTCCACGATTCCGCCTTACTGGGTGTCCTTATTGAGCATTAAACCTGATAGCAATCCGGATGCACGCCAGATCATCAGAGGCGTCATGATGGAAGAGATGCTGCATTTGGCAATAGTCGCCAACTTGGTCAATTGCATCTCCAGAAAAGTGCAGATTGGCTCCAATAACCTGCCTTCGTATCCACTCACCTTAGACTTCCAGGGAAAGACCTTCACTGATCGACAATTCGAAGTGAATTTGGCACCCTTTAGTCGAGCCAGCATAGAAATATTCACGCAGATCGAGTTGCCACAGGATTGGAGCAAGCCAGAAATCTCTTTGTTTGCAGAGGTGATCAAAGTACCGGCATTCACAATAGGTGAATTCTACAAAGGTATCATCTCGGATTTAGTTTCTCTATGCGACAAGTACGGTCCGAAAGCCACTTTCACAGGAGAAAAGTCGCAACAAATCGATGAAGAGTTTTACTGGGGTGGTCGAGGAAAACTAATCGTTATAAAGGACCTCGAATCAGCCAAGAAAGGGCTAGACTTGGTTATTCAACAAGGTGAAGGAACGCGAGTAGCCGACTCTCAGCGTGGGAGCAACTTTGATTTTTCCGCTCACTTCTATCGTTTTCGAGAAATACTATTCAGTCGCAGGTATAAAGTAGATGATGACCCGAGGGAAGAGCCCACCGGCGACCTGCTTTCAGTGAACTTCGTCGAGGTTTTTCCCATCAAAGCAAATGCGCGACAGAGTGATTACGATCCAGAAAGCGAACTAGCACGCTTAAATTTGCAGTTCAACCGACACTATACCGTGATGCTTCTTCAGTTAGTCGAAGCGTTCAACGAATCGCCGAAATCCATGTACACAGCGATAATGAATGGTATGCATGGACTAAAACCAATAGCAGAACGAATCATCGCTTTACCGATTCCAGGCAATGAGGAACGTCTACATGGGTGCCCGTCTTTCGAATGGTCAAATCCCTTGCCGTAGATGTAGCGGACTGAGATCATCGACGGTCCGAATTTAGATCATCGCAAATTAAGTGTTCGCAATTCAAGGGCCGACTTGACGCGAATCGGCGGAACTTCCACAGAGCTAATGCTTGTCAGATGCCATTAGCGCAAATGTACGTACGGTCCGGTTGTGACGACTTCTGCCCGGACCACAAGAGCTACTGGCAAGATATCGGTGATCTCGTAAAAATTAAAGTGAGCTGGACACTTTAATTCTCAACGTGGGTATGAAACGATTTAGAATACACACTAACGAACAATGATGGCATCATATCCGGTGGCATCATTAAAGCCATGCTGTTGCCGTTGTCAAACTTTGCTGACCTTATACTTACAAAAAGACAGACAACCAAAAAATATCCAACTTAACGAGGTCGCGACAAATGCCGGTTAAATCTTCACCCCCGAGTGCTCGAATTAAGAAAAAAACCAAGCTAGACGGAAGAATTGATGGTGATTACAGCGACAGAAAAGGATATGACTCAGAGTTCTTAGGAAACAAGACGGTAGTACCGTTACCTACGGTAACTGGACAAACGATTGAATCTCTGGCAATTAATCAGAAACCTGCTGCTAAAAACTCTAATACCGTGCCACCATATATGCTACCGTATCATCATTTTAGCATCGCATTTAACGAATCTCGAAAAATCGCACAGTTCACTGCTTGTAATATCGATGGACCACTGGAAGTAGATGTTGCTCGTGCTGACGACAAATGGTCCTACGATCCACGAATTCCACAGTCAGTTCAAGTTGGTGATGCTTTCTACAAGAAAAGTCCTTTCGACCGAGGACATCTCGTTCGCCGCCTTGAGCCTGTCTATGGCGATAAGAAAGATTCCCTGTCTGCCAATTTTGATACTTTCCATTTTACAAACTGTTCTCCGCAGCAGCATCAGTTTAATGAAAGGGCTGAGTATTGGGCTGGTCTAGAAAACTACATTTTGGAGAATGCCAAATCCAACAAAAAGAAAGTGATTTTATTCACCGGTCCAGTGCTGCGTTCATCGGACAAGATCTACAGAGAAGTGCAGATTCCAAGGCAATTTTGGAAAGTCGCTGTCATTTTGAAATCCAACGGAATGCTTTCTGCAACTGCATATGTGGTAAGCCAGGAAAAACTGCTGCCGTCCGTGTTAGAAAAAGAATTCGTATATGGAGCTTATAAAACTTATCAAGTTTCAATTGAGCAGCTTGAAAACATGACAGGGCTGAACTTTGGTCAGTTGAGTCACTTCGATCCGCTGACAAACAAACCTGGCAAAACGCTGACAGCAAAGGCATTGGTCAAAACCGTGCAAGAAATCAAAAAATACAAAGACATTACTCTGTAAGGGGAGCTAAATGAAGACTGCAAAATATATTATTTTCCCAGCACACAGCTTGAGTGCGAAGTATGCGCCTTTTAGTGTAAGCGCCAAATCTCAGTCGATGTTGATACAGATGCAAGGAGTAAAAACAGCAAAAATCGATCACACTGATTCGGGAATGCGAATAATCGATTCGATTCACGAAGATGGCGCGAAACTAGTGGAAATGACACCAGAGGCTTATATCCAGTTTCGTACTGTTGAACCTGGTCTAAAAATTCTTCCCCTGATCTGGTATTCCCCAACTCTAATTCAACAAAAAATTGAGGTGCAAGTTCAGACAACCAAAGCCGCAGTAAAAATTTCTGTTTCAGTACAATCAGAAAATGGAAAACCGGTAGATGGCGCAGAAGTAGTAGCTTTCACTGATTACGAAAACAAAACAGGTGATAGCGCTACTACAAACAAGAAAGGTCTTGCATCGTTAAACCTGGGCGGAGCAAAGAAAAAAGTTGAAGTACTGATGATTTATCCAAAACATAGTCACTGGGGACTGTGTAAGAAGGACTTCTTTCTCACTAACAATGCGACTTTTGAAGTTAAAGATATTGATCTGAAGTATGAAGACGGGTTGATGTATTTCGGCAAGAGCAACGGAAATCGCGGAACCGGAGTGAATGTCGCTATTATCGATACTGGAGTTGGACCGAACTCAGATGTCGTTGTCACGGGTGGAGAGAACACCACAGGAGAAGACGAAAAAGCTTACGACGATAACGGCATGTTTCACGGTACGCATGTAGCCGGTATCATCGCTTGCAAGAAGCGCGGTGTCGCACCAAATTGCAACATTTATAGCTATAGAGTGTTCCGCAAAGGTGATGAGCAAGCGAGCAATTATGCTATTTCAAAAGCAATTGATCGAGCTGTACAGCACGGGTGCCAGCTCATCAATATGAGCTTAGGAGGAGGAGATCCCGATGAAGCGACGAAAGCAGCTATCGAAGACGCTCGCGCTAAAGGAAGCCTCGTGATTGTTGCCGCAGGTAACGATGGAGGAAAAGTCAGTTTTCCTGCTTCTTATCAAATGGCAGTGGCAGTTTCAGCTCTTGGACGCAAAGGCACCTTTCCCTCCGACTCAGTAGAAATTATGGATGTTGCAGCACCCTACGGGAGCGACAAGAAAAATTTCTTTGCCGCTTTTTCTAACCGAGGATCAGAGGTCGACTTGATTGGCCCTGGCGTGGACATTATCTCAACAGTCCCGGGTGATCGGTATGCAACCATGAGCGGTACCTCAATGGCTTGTCCGGCAGTAACTGGATTAGCCGCCTGTCTTTTGTCTGACAATGCCGCAATCCTTGCTATGCCGGCAGACCAAGGACGTTCTGATGCGATAGCAGAAATGCTCTACAAGTCCGCCGTCGATCTTGGATTTCAGTTACAATATCAAGGGCATGGATTACCGACACTACCGTGAAAATGAGCGAATTCATTCTGCGATTCAAAGGTTCTGAGGAGCAAGCAAACGAGCAGTTTGCGCAGCTCAAGGCGACAAAAATGTTTTCAGTCTTGGACGAGACGCCTCCCCGAATGATGCTCGTGAAGGGCTCTCAGAGTAAAGTGCGTAGCGTTCTAAACGACTTTCCTTGTTGGATTATGTCCACAGTCAGTCAATATCAACTTCCGGATACAAAGAAACGCCCGAAACGATCACCATCAAGCGCTTAACTTAGATTCTAAGGATTGCTTGGTAATTGATTGAATTTATGCGCCGACTGTATCCGAAACCGCTGCGCCTTCACCGCACAGAGCTAAAAGAATCAGACAACCGGCGTTAAGGTCACTACTGGCTTCAGTGCCTTATCGCCTAGATCGAATCGTCGGGAAGATCTTTGATCTGGTCGACATCAGCCATGCCAGAAGGTACACGATCTGCTGTCCACAACTTTAGTGCCATAGATTCTGAGGCGGTAAGTTGCAACTGGCCGCGCTGCCAATCTTTCACAGCCTTGACCAGATCGAGCAGGTGAGAGCGTTTTGTCAGGATTCGACCATCTGGCAGGCGTACTTCTTGTAGGACCTGGCGCTCGTCCACAACAATTACTTTGCCTAGCTCCGTTCGCCACTGCCTTACTGTCGAACACAGTTCAGCTGTAGTTATTTCCTTTTGCTCGTTATTGGGATCGTTCCATAAGGCACGCCCTGGACGCTCCAAAAATAGTGCCACCTGCTGCGGCTCATGTTCATTGTGATGTATTGGATCTTCCTGGCAGGTAAGATTTTGATTTTCAAACAACAGCTCATGCAGTTGCTTTGAGAAGGAATTTGCTCAAGTCTAGTGACTAAAAGTCAGTACTGCGTTACAAGGCATCAACCAAGGATTTGCACTGGTTTTACGAAATTTTGTTATCCGATCCAGACCACAAGAATGGCTAATGAGCTTAATTTTGAGCAGGTTCGACGAACTAAAAACTGGAATGGTACGCAGTGGATGTACATCTAATGTCAGCCTGATCAATTCACCTATTTTTAGCAATGCAAATGGCGATAGTCTGACCTTGCCTTGTCCTCAAGAAGCATCCGACAAATAAAGATTCTGTTGCCACCGCAGAGCATCGGGGCGGTAAGATGGCAGCTGGATGACAACGGAGTCCAAACTTTGCCAAAATTTATTTCCCTAGTGATCGCTTGCTTCATTTTTGTCACTTTTTCGGTGCCGTCGGCGAGTCTAGCACAAAGCAAAAGCGCCTCCCAACCCTTCGATTGGCCAGGTGCCGGCGATCCAAAGAGCTGGTACGCCGCCAATACTTTTAACGACAGCGCAAACGATGCGATGAAAGACGAATATCCAGTAGACAGTCTCAAACCCAATCGTGTCGCGGTTAATAAGGCGGTCGAATTATACAAAAAGGCGATCGCAATCTATCCATTCGAAACTGCGTATTATGACGGTCTCGGTAAGTGTTATCTCGACCTGGGCGATGACAAAAACGCAGAAATAACGTATCGAAAAGCGATTGAAGTAAAAGAAAAATATCGCGGACCACAAAATAAAATCAGATATCCAGAAACATATTTGACTCTTGCGAAGCTGTGCCAGAAGCATGGGAAGCTGAAAGACGCAGACAACAATTACAAAAAGGCATGCGAATATTGGAAGATGCCAGAGTGCTACAAAGATTATGCGGAGTATTTGAAGAAACAGAACCGGTTCACCGAAAGTGCAGCAATGTTGAAAAAAGTTGCCGACATGCAGAGAGAATATGACCGTCGTCCGAAGACTCCAGGTGCCTGGCGTCCGGCAACTAAGTAGTTTCAATAATGACTGAAGCCGATACAAGTAACGCATACAAAGCTCTGGGTCTGGACGAAAAAGCCAGCCAAGTGGACGTCGAGCAAGCATATAAAAGGCAGTTGGCGTTCTATACCGCAGCCGAGGAAACCGGCTCCGTATCGTCACTTGCCGCAGCGATGCGAGCACAACTCGATGCATCGTACAAAACATTGAGCAAAAATGTTGCACCGAATGAGAGCACCATATCCGGTGCCAAGATAAAGAAGGTGACTGCGTTCGAAAATAAAAAAGGTACAGGACACTGGTGGGTTGTGTTGCAATTGCCATTTGTGGGGGGCTTTACCAGATGTCGCACAAAGAACATCATGAATACACACCTGCGCCAATACCAGCTCCTGGTCCTGGACCCACTGAAGTGATTCCAACTCCTTCACCGATGCAGCAACCGAATGAGCCGCCGCCATTTGCGCTTAGGTTCTTGCACGACGATGCGAAAGCGGTGGCTACAAGCTGGTCTACCGGCTACGAAACTATCGACAATGCCAGTCGAATGGTAGTGCGTGCTAAAAATTCCCAGGGCGATCCAGTCAACAAGCTCGAATTTTATTCCGATGGCGGGAACTGGCGCCTTTCCAGACAGTACCCTGATGCGATATTCTGATGACAGGCTGCAAGTCAGCGTTCAGAGATGGCAAGAAAGGGGCATGGGACAGCCTGAGCTGGCTGACCAGAGCAACGTTTCGCCGGTTGGCGATGTGCTCGTTCAGACAACCATTTACAGGTATGGCTTGAGATTCACCCGGGCCGGCGGAGATGTCTATGTTGAGCGCGTGCCAGCCGGTGGACAGATCAATCTCGGTGCAAACGCTCAATGGCTGAACAACTTGTTTGATATGTGGAGCACCTTTGATGCGCCGAATGTCTGAATGCGATTTATCTATTTTGATTGTCCGCGGCGCTTTTGATTCTCCGCAGTAAGGCGAGATAACAGATCGCTATTTTGTGCTTTCATGGACTCTGCCTGCCCGTGGAGCTCCGCAGCTTCCTTCATTGCGGTATCTCGTTCGACACGTAAGCGCTCAAGTTCCGCCTGACTTGTCTCCAAGCGTTGCCGTTGTTGCTCAGTAGTGGCAACCAGAGCGGCGCGCTCGGTTTCGCTTTCCCGGAGTGTAACTTCCAGAGTCGCAACCTGTTTGCTGAAATCCTCGATTCGTATTGTATCGGCTTCGTTTTCTGATTCGAGGCGGTCGATGGTGGCAAGGGCCTCCTGAAACTCTTTTCGTGCCGCTTTTACTTCATCGGCGGCTTTTTCGCGCAGCGTTGCCAATTCGCGGGCAGCTTCTGAAGCCGCAGTCCTCCAAGCAGCAGAAAACGCCATTTTTGCAGCATCTGGCATTTCCCCTGTTGTCTGCGCACCGTGCGCGGCTGGTTTTGATTCATGCCATGCCGCCAGGTGTTTATAAATCGTGGTAAAGCTACCGCCGCCCAAGGCAGTCAATAAAGTAGCTGCAGACACCGGCTTGCCTTCGGCCACGAGAGTATCAGCCGCGTCGAAGACATCTTTTTGCGTAACGATCGCCTTGCGTCCCATTTTGCTCATCTCCTTGAACGAGTCAACTCAGTCTAGCATACATTTTAATAATTAATTATGTAATAAAGTAAGTAATTATGTAATTACTTACTTTATTGATCAATTCGTGTATTTACTGCACAGGTCCCTGGGTGCAATTTCTTGTGTCACCGATGAAGTATCGAAGCTAACCCTGCAAAGTCAGCTAGAAAGGCTGGTCGCAACCATTCGCGCGTCATCCGGCCGACAATCTACCGCCTTGGAGTTGATAATAGCTTCCTTGATCCGATCCGCAAATCTCTCAGGCGAACAAAGTAGTCCTTGTTCATCGCTCAGGATGGCGTGAAAACAATTCAAGAAGATGTAGAGCGCGTGGTTGTTCGCAAGCGCCACATAATCAGAAACCCCCTCGAAGGCTCCGACTGGAGCAATACGTAGACCATTGCCAAAAGTTTTCTCCAAAACGATCGTCCTAACGTTGTTAAGGAAAGCATGTTCGCAATTCCACACTGCGGATTCACTGGACTGCAGCTTGGCATACTGCTCGGCTCGCAGAAACCAATTGTGTGTCATTTCCTTTGTCGCCTTTGCTGAGTAGTACAACCTATAAGTGCCCACCACCGGTTGAATAATCAGTGTATGAACAATGTTTTCAACGAATTCTATTTCCCAATCGTCGCGACAACAGGAGGTCAACACACGCTTTGCTTGAAACAACAAATAAGCAATACATTCAAGACGTACCAAAAGTTGTTGTTGCTCGGAAAGCCGTCCGTCCCGAAGCCATGCTATTTTGCGAGTTAGCATTTGAGAAAAATGATCAGCACTTGTTCTGAATAAATCAGCTATCAGCTTAACCTTTTGACCATTGTCCTTGCATTGAAGGCTCCATCGCAAAGCGTTCAAAACGCCCGATCTAACGGAATCTAATTCTGCATCTCCAGTTGAAGGACATTTAAGATCGCCTGTTATTAGCTCTATAGCTAGCTTCCTACCGATCTTAACTCCTCGAATGGCGCTGTAAATGCAGATGGCAGATATAACTGCGCCGGCCGTAAATGCAAGACACCGCTGTGTGAGCCCGAGATGAATCTCCGCTCCAAAGAGACCAGCCATAACACATACCCATGCGAAGTATGCGAAGAGTCCCCATACATAGACCGTTACCAGCAATGCGAACGGAATAAGAATGTATGAAAAGGGATTGCGTGACTTGTTTGAACTCGCCGACATAACATCCAGCCTTATCAAGGGCGCTCGATTATCGCATCCCCACTTCGTGCACAAAGGTTTATTTCGACTAAGAATTGTGCGAGTAGACATACAGCGCAGCCTTTGTTGGTGTCTTGATTGCTTGTGGTCTATATTCGGTGAAGGCAATTCAGAAGTTGTGACACCAAGCCCGTTAACCACAGACATCTTTGTTGCGCGATAATTCCGTGCGAAGACACCACTTAATCGAAGCGCTCCTGGATGCGTGAAAACGAGGATTAATCACCCCAAACGAGATGAAAGCCGATCTTTCAAGTGAAGAAAAATCTTGTTGTCGCGTCTTTGTGAGGAGAGTAAGAACTACTCAACCGAGGCTTGATAATTGTATTTGCAATAGAGGGCTGGTACCCCCTTAAATAACCCAGTATAATTTCAAGCTGGCACCCCCGCCTATGAAGACAGGTTTAGATTTGATTAAAAGGACCGCTTTTCTTTGCCACTTGATCTATACTTGTGGTACAAAGTCAATGTCGTTAGACAATGCCCGCCGCGTCGCGTTTAGTGAGGCCACCCGTAATGGGGAAGTGCGAGCAAAGCAGACAGAAATATTGGGAAGGGTGGAATAGCAATATTTCACCCTTCTTTTTTGACAAGAACAACAGCCTGCAGAACGGCGGTGTAATCGATCTGGTGTCTAACCAGCTCGTAATGGCTAGTTGAAGTAGCAGGAGAGTCAGCCAATAGGTAGTCGCGGCTAACTCCAGCGTAAAAGTCGGCGATTTGTATTCCGTGCTTTGCTGCCGAGGATAGGCGTATTTTGGTCTTGTGGCCTGGCAGATGTTCTGACAGCGCTCGGAGCTCGTTGATAAAGTCGCGTTCGTAATCTTGCCAGCCACCCTGCTTAGCGACGCTAATTTCAAGATCGTCATAATGGTTGAATGAAGCGGAGAGCACCTGACAGACTAGATTTCGATAGATCGAAAATTTGAAGGCGTGATCCTTGGTGCGTTCGTCATGCGCGTGATGCGCGACGAACATTTTTAAAGCAGAGCGTCCGAAAACCTCAGCTGTCATCAGCTTCTCTGAGTGTTTCATATCGGCATAGTGAAGCGCAACTTTTGCAAACCATTCTTCGCGCTGACTTTTTGCGCGAATTTTTGGAATCGGGAAAAGTTTTTCGGCGGCCCGTCTGTGCAGACGCTGACCACTGCGAGCGCCTTCCAGTACGACCATGGCAACTGTCATTATGATCTGATCTTCCATGGTGCCAGACTCATCGATATAGGCGTGATATGCCATTACTCGTCGTCTCCGCAATATTTGCACGGACGATGATCAATTGGAACTGGCTTACCGGCAGACTGTAGACCACCTATAAAGCTCTCGTGCATTGCGTCAAAGTAGCTGTCAATCAGAACAGCTACTTCCCCTGCGAGCGGATTTCCACCTTCTTCGTTCAACATTTCGAGCCAGCTCGCTAGTCCCTCAAGTTCTGATGCCCGTCGGCGGCCTCTCTCTTTTTCCAGATGAGCGCGAATGATGTTGTTGAGAGCCACGCTTTTCGAACCAGATGGTAATTTAGCGAGGTATGAAAATACATCTTCATCAGCGTAAAAATTTACCTGCCTATCGCGGCGCGTTTTGGGCATGCTCAACGATCTCCAATCCGACCATATCATCATACTAGGCAATGCTAGCTTTGCCTAGCCCCTAAAGTTCACCGCGAGATTTTCAATCAGTCTACGCAGTAAACGGTTATTAATGTCGACAGCCTTGGAGCGCACGAAAGGCGATAAAGCATCGAGCAAGGCAACACTAACAAATCAGAGTCAACAAGTGGAAAGCTTTGATGCCGGGCTTTCGCCTGCTAGGCTTGACCGCCCGCAGCCACGGGCGCGCTGCCAATTTTCCGGGCCGCCAAAACTCCGCGCGCGCCACGCTGCGGCGGCTGCCGAATAGCAGGCGAAAGGGGCCCCGGCGTCAAAGCACTAATGATCGATAGCTAGCAAAGAGAGAAGCAAAACTATAAGTGTTGCATGAGACAGAGTCTCAAGTGTAATCGGCAAAATCTAGCCGAACGCAAATTCTTTCATAACCGAAGACGCCAGCCATGATTCTGCCAAAAGATCTCTTTAGAGTCATCGATACATCAAGAGGCGAACGCAGTGACAGGCTTAGATAACCAGCAACACTTAGAACGGAACACAGTTGCAACAAGTGCATCTATTGAACACGTAAGCCTTAGCCAGTCTGTACAAAGTTTCTATCAACCAATCAACTATGTCGCTAACAACCGACTAGACCTGCCATCAGCGCTAGATTTGGGCTCCATGGCTGAGCTCTATAATTTACCTCAGTTCGATTCAATCCAGAGCAATTTTAAAAAGTCGACAGTCGAACAATTAGCAATGAACGACGACTACCTGAACAGAGAAAGGAAAAACTTGGAGCCTCAAGACGGTGACAGCCTGCCATTGAAACAAGTCCTGGAAAATTACAAAACACCGTTCATGGATGCGTACAATCGTTCAAAACTTTTGAAAGATGGCGAACCAGGTAAATCAAAAACACTTGAAGACATTGTTGATCGCTTAAAAGACTGTCCCTGGGCAGACAAGATTCACGTCAAATTTGATAGCAAAGCATTAAATCCCGAATATGACCCAGTGAAAAACACAATTACTATTAATCCAAATCGTCTTCCTGACGCACAGCTAGAAACGTTTGCACATGAGGCATATCACGCTACCCATCAGTTTCTCAACAAAATGTACAGCGGCACTGTCTTAGACAAAAAGCAATTTACCGATACTCTTTTGTGGGGCGAAGTTGGCTCAATGGTGGCAGAAGCCAAAGTGCATGACGAATTGAAATTATCGACCGAGAAACCTCAGTTCTTCTACAAAAACGCGGATGGATCCGACAGCCACATAAACATCGGCGACTATGTTAAACAACACGGAATGAAAGCATTGTTTGACTTCTTAGAGACAGCGCAACCAGCGCGCTCCACACAGGAGCCTTACGGAATTCACTATCAAAAAAATCATCAGGAGTACTCAGATCGTTTCAACAAGAACAGACCAGACGCATTGAAAATGATTCAAGACTGGGTCAACAAGAATCAGCCGAATTCCGAAATCTAAGACTCTGATTCAATAGAAAACTTAGAGACAATTCCATTCGTGAAGAACACTTTGAGATGAGCCCACTTATTGGGCTTGGTCGATATAGGAGCTTCCGTTATTGCGTAGCTAAAAGTATTTTTGCCGATGACAGGATCTCCTAACGCGGCTTTGACTTGCTTTTCATTCATACCGAGCAATTTCGATTGCAGCGACTTCAAAGTCTGCCAACGTTCAACGTCTGTCTTGCCAGTGACGTAAGCGCGTCTGCCAAGAATTTCTGACGGTGAATGCGTACCAGCTAGGCCTTGCGCATTGACCGACTCCACCGCGATAGAGCTAATGGACAGCATTGCTATGAGAGCAACGATTGTGTTCTTGAGCATGATTACTAATTACTTTGCAGCATATTTGAGAGTCTCTTCTTCCAGTATAGAGCACAGTTTTACTCTTTGATGACGCCGGCGACCTCCAATATCCCGTAAAATGGAGCTTCATTCCATTGGTGGGCGAAGTGGTTACATATCAAGAGCTGGTCAACCTCTCTCAAAAATCAATAAACAGCAGCTTCAAACTTGAAGAAGTAGAGCTGATTGACTTCGTCAAAGGTGGAGCAATAAGAGCCTACAAAGCCGGAGACCCTGCTCGGGCAAGCGAAGACGTGGTCGCTGACTTCAACCCAGAAACAAAAACACTCCGCCTTTCGATAAAAAAGACAGTCGTTGCCGAGGTCAAAGAACCTTATTCAGAATGCCTGGAATCAGAAGTGCATGTTCCGGTAGGCGAAACTGCGACAGTTGAAATCAGCGATGCAGACACTTACAAAGCGATTGATGCCGCCATCTCGGCGATGTGCAGCCTGATCGATACTGGCTGGAAAAAGGAAAACGTTCTGCTAGTTAAAACAAAATTTCAGGAATTCAAAGAGAAATGCCTGATAGGTAAAATCATTGCCATTAAAGGAAACGCAGTAACTGTCCAGCTCGGTGGCATCGAGACGATCTTACCAGCTGAAGAACAAGTGCTTGGTGAAGCCTACGAAGAAGGCAGCGATCTGCTTGTTTACGTCAAAAAGTTGAACGAAATAGCAGAGAGCAGCGAAATAATCGTTTCACGTCGAGACGAAGCATTGGTATCATATGCGATGCGCAGACATATTCCGGAAGTTGATTTAGATACTGTCCAAATCAAGGCAATCGCGCGCATTTCCGGCAAACGAAGCCGCGCTGCAGTCTGGAGTACGGATCTCGGAGCCGTCTCGCGTTGCGAAAAGCGAGCCAAAGAAGTAAATGAAGAACTAGGCGGTGAGCCTGTAGAATTCGTCGAATGGTACTCGGATCCAAAAGCATTTATCGTGAGCTCACTGATGGCAGAAGCCCGTGAAGTACATATCATCGAATCCGAGAAGCAAGCTCTAGTGGAAGTCTTCAAAGACTCGGCGGAAAAGGTAATTGACCCAGAAGGCACAGCACTCAAACTGGCAAGTGCACTAACTGGCTACAAGATTGAAATCAAACTAGTGACAAAAGACTCAGCTAGTGAACTTCCCGGCGTTTAGCGTTCTAAATTAGAGGTTCGTTTAACTTGTCTTACATTAGTTGTGTTGATTTTAAATCGATGGTAGATGCAGGCGTAGCAACTGTATCGCCGATAACAGATCCACTAGAAGCACGCGCTTTTGAAGATGTGTTCAAAGAGATTAGAGAGTGCTTTGACACAACAAATAAATCATTATTTCAGCAAATCAAGAGATGGGAATTTGAGTTAACAGCTCGCTTTGAAGTTAGCGGCGATAATTTTTTGCCGTATTTGCAAGTGGCGGCCATGCTCAGAGACGCGCTGAACACAGGCGGCACATCTACGAATGCAAATGCAAATTGGCAAAGGGCGATTGATCTGGTTTTAGAAAATCAGAATAGTCTATACGCTTTTCTGCCATCTTATCCCCCAGACACTCTTAAGCAATTTCATGGTATCGCTGTCGGAACCGCAGCGCGGCATCTAATTGCTCAAGGCTATGTCATAGACTTTCATGAAGGTCGATTGATTCCAAACGCAACAGCGGAGCAGGCGATCAATGACAAAATTCAGCAATTGTGTCAAGAACTAGGTGGGCAACTGATTTTTGATTTTATTCTTAGCGAGATTAGTAATCATTATGACCCTTTGCTAAAGCGTTATCACCTTGTTCGACGATTAACTATGCCCGCTCCTCCAGTACCGATTCCTCAAGTGCCATGGGGGTATCTAATTCAGTTAGCAGCGAGATATTTTGATAAAAAAGCAATCAAGCAGAGCGTGAACACCCGAGCGCTCTGGAAAGAACTTAGGGATTTGGTCCGAGATGTTGTCGCCTTATATGATCTCCAGCCTTACACAGTCTTTGAAAGTTTGTTGGTGGACGCCAGTTCACTTATAGAGTTTCTGAGGACGCATGCGCTTTATGACTCTTTGTTCTGCATGCAGCAAATACGTGATGACGACCTTAAACGGATGTGCCATGGTCTTCTAGGTGGTATCGAACTTGAACTCGACGGAGTAAGCATGAAAGGAGCACTCCGGGTATTTGACGGCATTCTGTCAGTCGGTGGAAGCTCCAAGTCATTTTCATTTACCGCTCAACACATCGGTAAAGAGATATCGTCCAGTCAACACTCAGTAAAGCGAGTCTTAGACGCAGTTTTCGCTCGTTCGAGTAATGGTCCGAATCAAAATTTCGGTTATCCGCCAGTAGTAGAAAATATAGATTTTCATTTTCAACCGATGCTCAAAGAGAGCATGGACACTTATTACGTACCCTCCAGAGAGATTTGTTCCGCTGCTTTTTTTGAGGCATTGTTGAGTTGGGCGCGGATAACAGATGAAAAAGTATTCAATAGAAAAATGGCTATAGATGACGCGCTTGGAGACTACGGCGAGGCATTTCTCTTAGGTGAATTTGCAAAACATAGTATCAGAACAGTACACGGTTACTATAATCTAGGAAAAGACAAAAATGGGGAAGAACAGGAAGGTGATTGCGATGTGGTTGTTGAGACAGACGAATATATTCTCTTATTCGAATTGAAAAAGAAGGCATTGACTCGCCCGGCTCGTGGGGGCGCAGACATTAGTATATTGCTTGATCTTTCTAAAAGCCTAATCGCAGCGCAACTTCAAGCAATGAAGCACGAAAAGCTTTTGAAAAAGTACGGACAAATCGAATTGAAATTCGGATCAAATAGAGAGCATTCATACAATCTTGAGCTAAGAGGTCGAAAAATAGAGAGGATAGCAGTTAGCTTTCTCGATTACGGTAGCTTGCAATATCGAAATGCGATTCAGAAGTTTTTAACCATCTGTTGTGTGGGAGAGCTTGGAACCGACAAAGCTGAACTAAAGAAGGACGTCGCAAAATTACAAGAGGAGCTTGATAAGCTGAAGGTTCTAGCTACGGAGCTGGATCTACTCAAACCCCCTAATCCATTTTACGCATCATGGTTTTTGAGCATACCTCAAATCTTAGCCACTCTAGATGGAGTCACAAACAATGAAGAGTTTCAGCGCGAGTTATTTCGAACAAGATCAGTTACGTTTGGCTGTGAAGATTTTTATCAGGAATATTCGTTCCTGCGTAAGGCTGGTGTTTCCTAAAGTGACGTCAAATCAATCTTACAACCACAATGTCTTTGTCTTGCTGGAGTTTAAGAGTGTCGGTCTCGAAGCGATAAGTATCGATAACCAAGTGTTTGTTTTGATCGATTCTAAAATCGATTTGCATCGCCGGATGGTCTAACATGATCGGGCGCTTCGTCTCCAAGAGTGTTGGCTGCGCTTTGTTCAGACAGACATATCTCAGCACCGTATCGTCTTGTTGAACCACTTGGGCAAGGTCAATGAATTCGCTTCCGGCCTCGACTTCTTCTTTGCTGATTTCATAAATGAGAATCTGGAATTTGGTCTGACCGTATATGACTGCTTTAATGATTTCACTCGCCACAGGCTGATGAGAGGGAAATTTCTCTCCGCGTTGAATGATGATTTTCATTTGTGTTTTTTGCGCTTTAATGTTTCGAACTTCAATTGCGTAGTCGTGTTGAATGTGATCATAGAGCGTTGTACCAGCAGCGAAGGCACAGGCACCATCAGCGATTGAATCTAGGGGACGCGATATCTCCACTCGCTCTTTACCGAAGTTTCGACGTAACTGTTTTTGCAATTCTGGAATGATCGATGTGCCACCAACCATGAAAACGCCGGCCAGTTTCTCGCGCTTGTAGCCATAGTCGAACTGGGCGGTTAATTCAGCACCTCTTATTGTCCGGTCGATTTTCGCAAAGAACTCATGGTCTTCCAGAATGTCGACAAAATCGCTTCGATTGAGTGACAGAGATAATACTTTGCCAGTCTGGTGGTCTGTAACAACGATATCGGCGCCGTCCTGAAAAGATAGTTTCTCTTTGGCTGCTCGGCATTCGCTTGAGAGCAACCATTTTATGTTCTTCGCAGAATCGCTTTGCGAGCTGATTTTGTGATGGTCAAGAAAATATTCGATCATCCAAGAGTCGATATTGTTACCGCCTAATTGCATCGATTTTTTACCCAGAACCTTGCAATTGCTGGTTTTCGAATTGGGAGAATTGAAATCAAAACGGACGATGGCAATATCCAGGCTGCCGGCACCGAAATCGAAGACAAGGAAATCATCGTTTTGGCGAACAGTTTTACCGAGGCTGAGAGCGGCTGCAGATGGTTCGTCAATGAATCTGACATTGCGCAGCCCGTTTCGATCGCAAATATCCGCAAGCCACTTCGAATATTTTTCGAAAGCATCTACCGGGACAGTGAACACAACCAGTTCGTCTTTTGGGATGTCGTGCGACTTCATCGCCTTTGTGATTATTGAAGATAAGAAATCCTCTGCGGCCCTGCGAGCAGTAATCTTTTCTTTGCCGATTTGTACAGCGTGAACGGTGTCGAACGTCGTCTTGAGCGCAATGAAAGTATGCTCGTGCGCTGTCAAATTCGCTTCGACAACTTCATTGCCGACTAGAAATGAACCGTCAGCTCGGTAGTGAATTAGTGATGGTATGAGGGGAATCTGTTCTTCTTTCCAGGACTGTAAACGGCTATAGGGTTCAAGCGTGATTGGAGCAGCCTTGTCGTCCTGCCAGATAGCGACGACTGTATTGGCATTGCCAAAGTCGATTGCCAGTCTTCCAAGCATCACGACTTCCTCAGCACTGCATCCACGGCGGCTTTTCTCAAGACTGTGGAGTGGTGGCCAATACCTGGAAATCGGATTTGCACAGGGTTTCCAATTTGTGGACTAAAGTCCGGACTTGCCGGTTCGTGAAGCTTCGGGTCATAGGGCAAAATCTCACCGGGAGCGCCAATTACTTCCAGTCCGTTTTTCTCCAGGATTGTTATCAGCCTCTTGACGTGGACCAGGATATCTTCAGCCGAAAGCGAACTATTCGGCGATTGGACGAGCTGTGATTGCAAAATTAGCTGCGAGAGGGGGCTGGCAGATTCGCTAAGAAGACTTTTGTAGGTGTCGGCTGCGGTTTTCTCTACCAAAGCCTTTTGTTCTTCTCTGAGACTTTCCAGTTCGGATTTCAGGAATGCCTGGGCAGGGCTTGTGTCCAAGCCACGCGACCGCAAACGGGAAAGCAGGTTATCAATAGGCTTCGGTAATTTCAACGGAGACTGTCTGATTGCTGGTGATTGGTTTAGTCTATCTAATGGACAAATGAAAGTAGCGAACTCGATGTGTCGTTTCGAGCATGTCGATTGTCTGGTGGGATTAAACATGAGCGAAGAAGAAACAGTAAACGTAGTCATTCATCCGGATGGTCGAGTCGAAATTCAGGTGTGTGGTGTGAAAGGCGAGAAGTGCCTGGAAGTCACTAAGGCCGTTGAAGAAGCCCTCGGAAACAAAGTTCAGCGCGAGTTTACTTCCGAAATGTACGAAACGGAAACTACGATTGAGACTAAAGCGGAAAAGCGCAAATTGGGGCACTGAGGTTGTGGACAAACTTCAAGTGCACAGCTTTTTGCCTCTCACGTTTGCCAATGGTCCTGGCGCACGGTGCTGCCTTTGGTTGCAAGGTTGCAGCTTGAATTGTTCCGGCTGCTTCAATCCGGAAACTCATGAAACAACTAAGGAAAACGGCTATGAAATTGAGGAAGTCTTCACCTGGATTAGCCATGCTCAGGGCATTCAAGGACTGACTATAAGTGGCGGCGAACCGCTTCAGCAGCCAGACGGCTTGATAATGTTGCTTGAGCAAATCAGAGCAAAAACGGATCTCTCAGTGATTGTTTTCACAGGCTTCAGTCACGAAGAATTGGCAAGCATGCCTTGCTTCAGCCAACTGAAGACTCTTGTTGATGTTTTAATCGTCGGACGATACGTAGAAGATGCGCATGTTGGAGTGACCTTTGGTGGTTGTGCTAACAAGTCCATTCACTTATTTTCTGACCGTTATTCCAGAGAAGATTTGAATTTAGTACCTGTTTCAGAAGTGATAATCAGTCAGAACGGCGATTTGGCATTCACCGGAGTTGATCCAGTTCGATTGAGGAAGGCATGAACAAAGACATTGATTTAGAAATCGAAAAGATGGTGAGAGCCAACTACAACGTAGTGGTGATGATGACTTCAGAAGAAGGAAGAGCAATAAGCATCATCAATCGAGTGTGCGAAACAAAGCTCGACAAAGATCCACGAGACAAAAAACTTGGTCGTGGAAGAGTGCTTGCTTCCTGGGATTTAGCCGATGGATTCAAACAAGTATTTCCAGAATCAGCCGAGAATAATTTCACCTCAGAGGGCATATCGCCGAAACCGGATCCCGTTAACGCTCTTCAAGTCATTGATAAATACCAGGGCTCAGCTGTATTTGTACTGAAAGATTTTCACGAGTTCTGGGAACAGCCAATCGTAAAACGCAAATTAAGGAATCTTGCTCAAAAGCTCGAACCGCGAGGCAAGTGCATTGTCATCACGAATCCTGGGAAACGAATTCCTGACGAATTGAAAGACGATGTCGGTGTTATTGATTTGCCAATGCCACGAGAAGAGGAGTTGAACGAGATTTTAGAAAATCTCAGCAAGACCGTAGACATAAAAATCGATCTGGATGACGAACAACGAAAGCGTTTTCTGCAAGCCACCCTCGGACTTACGAGCCAGCACGCCAAGCGAGTTTTGACAAAAGCAGCAGTTGTTTCAAAAGGGCGGATTAACGAATCACACATCAAGATGATCACGGAAGAAAAGCGTCAGGTGATTCGTCAAAGCGAAGCACTCGAATTCTTTCCAGTGAGTGAAACGATGGATGACATCGGTGGTCTAGAACAACTAAAAGAGTGGCTGGCTATCCGACAGGGCGCCTTTTCAGAAGAAGCGCGTCTTTACCAGTTGCCGCCACCCAAGGGAGTGGCTCTCATCGGAATTCCTGGTACCGGAAAGAGCTTGACCGCCAAAGCGATCGGAGCCATCTGGAGATTGCCGCTTTTGAAAATGGATACTGGAGCACTGTTCGGGGGCATTGTCGGCGAATCGGAGGAACGAACGCGCAGAGCATTGGCTGTGGCTGAAACCGTGGCGCCCTGCATTCTCTGGATTGATGAAATAGAAAAGGCATTCGCCCAGGGCGGTCTTGATGGCGGCACGAGCTCGCGTGTTTTCGGCTCGATTCTTACCTGGATGCAAGACAAAACAGCACCTGTGTTTGTTGTTGCAACCGCTAACAATATTGCCAGTCTGCCTCCGGAACTATTGCGTAAAGGGCGTTTCGACGAAGTCTTCTTTCTCGACTTACCGACAGAGGAAGAGCGCAAACAGATTTTCAATGTGCAACTGCACAAGGTGAAGCGTCCTGTTCATGCCTATGACCTCGACCTACTTGCTAAGGAATCTGAATTCTTTGTTGGAGCAGAAATAGAAAACACAATCATCGATGCACTCTATGGTGCGTTCTATGACGGTCAAAGACCGATGGTCACCGACGACATTGTCAAATCGCTAAAGAAGATGATTCCGCTGGCTGAGTCGCAGCGTGAGCAAGTTGGCAAACTTCGGGCATGGTTGCGTGAAGGGCGAGCGATTTCTGCGTCGTTTTCCGACAAAAAACAAGCTCTATCCAAAGCTGTTCATATGGAAAAATTGGACATCATGGGTGGTGAGGATGAAGACGAAGAGACTTCCGCAGGTCAAAAGAAATGAGTCATTACAGTAAAATCGAAACACAAATCGTTGACAAGGATTCGCTGCTGAAGGCTCTCTGCGACCTTGGCTATACCGACATTGAAGACAACGCAACAGCACAATTTCTTTATGGCTACAAAGGCGATCGCCGTCCAGAAGAAGCCGAAGTTATCATTCGGCGCAAATATATCAGCGAGGTCAGCAACGACATCGGCTTCAAATTAACCCCTCAAGGCACTTACGAAGCGATAGTTTCAGAATACGATCAGCAGTTGCTTGGCAGCGACTGGATAGGAAAAGTATGTCAGGGATACGCTGAACATGCAGTCGTCAGTAAACTAGCATCGCAAGGATTTTCTGTTGCCGATAAGCAGATTGATCCGGTGACGAAAAAAGTGCATTTGGTCTTACGTAGAAGCTAGCATCAGACATTCAGTGATTGTTTTTTTAGCCCAACATCTCGGACGACATAATGCTCTGCTTTCAAATAATCTTCTGAAATTCCTTTCGGCAACAAGGATAGAAGTGCGCGTTTGATAGAAGAAATACCAATCTTCCAGCCTTGAGTATCGCTAAATCCCCAACAGGGATCTAGATCTGTGCTTGATTCTGCAAAACGAAAAACAGTCTCAAAAAAAGTTTCAACGCTGGAAATTGCTTTATCTTCGAGCATCTTGTCTAATTGACAAAGCACCATGGAAGAAAAATCGATAGCGGCTCTATTTTCTGTTGTATCAAAAAATGTATTAGTCAAAAGAAGATCACAAGCTCCACTGTATTTCCATGTGGTTTTCGACTCGATATCTTGCCTGAAAGCGTTGAATTTTTGGGGATTATATAACCAATCTTGTTGTCCGAGAACAGGAACAGGTTCATAGCCTTCTATTGGAGGGTGTGGATACGTATATCCAGCGAAGAAAAAATCGATGTGATCGCCTGAGCGACAATGCCAATCTGCTATTTGAGGAATAATTTCTGATTTTGCTAAGTGAGACAGCGGACGAGCAAAAATCAGGCCGGTAAATCTACAGCGTCCGGACGTTCCTTCTTGGTAGCGGTATTGAAATGCCGAAGTCAAACGGTCAATCAGCTCAGGGTAGTCTATGACTGGGTCCATGCGATTTCTCCTAGTAACTGCTGTAGATTATACTGCGGCGCCTCTGTTCCAATCACACATTTCACGATGCTCTGATGAAGGCTTAAGAAGTAATGATACTATCCCTTATCACTAGTTTTGAAGCAAAAAACTAATGATCATGGTTTTTAGAACGCCGTATAATCGCTAGATGTCGTTTTCAGAAGATCTGTTCAGCAGATTTCATTAGTCCTGTTCAGCAAATTATCAGAACCTAGTCCACAAGAGCGTTTCGCAGAAGATTTTTCTTGACAGTTTTTCAATAGTCGTGTTCACTAGATTTACTTAGGAGAGTCTAGAAAGATTGGCATCTATTGCGCGAAGAAGGATTGCTAACGCTCTCGGAAAGGGCATGGGCAAAGGCAAAGCATAGAGCAGCGATAATTGTACCGCTCGCAAGTCAGCAAATCGTAACTCGGAGTGAAGCGGAGACAGCAGCAAAGAGGCTGGGCGTTTCAACAAGAGCCGTTTATAAGCTCATTGCCAGATGCAGAAGTGGCGATGGGCTTTTAACTGACTTGGCTCCGAGGACATCGTCCGGAGGTAAAGGAAAACCGAGAATACAAGTCGAAGTGGAAGGTATTGTCGGTGATGTCATTGAATCGTTTTACCTGAGTCGACAGAGACGTTCAATTGCCGCAATTGTTCGAGAAATAAGGATCCGCTGTGTCCAGCTTGGATATCAGGCGCCCGCCCGTAATACGGTTGAAGCCCGAATCGGAAAGCTCGATCCCAAAAGAGTCACTTACAGTAGGGAAGGATATGACGCGACAAAGAGGCTCAATCCTGTAATTGGAGAGACTCCGGCCGCTGAGGCTCCTTTGAGCATCGTACAGATGGACCATTCTCCTGTTGATGTCATCGTTGTAGATGAGAGTTCTCGACAGTCAATCGGACGTCCGACATTGACGTTAGCTATCGATGTTTTTACACGCTGTATTGTCGGGATGCTAGTAACGCTCGAAGCACCTTCGGCGACTTCTGTTGGCCTCTGCCTTGCGCATACGGTCTGCAAAAAAGAGGGTTACTTGCTACGCCTCGGACTTCAAGACATCGAATGGCCAATGTTTGGTAAGCCCAAATCTATCCATACAGATAACGGGCGAGAGTTTCATAGCGAGGCACTTGAACGAGGATGTGAGCAGCACGGGATCAAACAAGATTTTCGTCCAAAGAAACAACCGCATTTTGGCGGGATTATTGAACGCGTGATCGGAACAGCAATGAAAATGTCGCACGAATTGCCGGGAACGACATTCTCCAACATTCGAGAGCGGGGCAAGTATGACTCCGAAGGCAACGCTGTGTTAACTCTGCAGGAGCTGGAAAAATGGCTTGTTTTGACGGTCGCCGGCTATCACAAAAACATTCATAAAACGCTGAAGATGCCTCCAGCCAGTTTCTGGAGAAAAAATGTTTCCCTCGAAAATATTGCTTTCGTTCGAGACGAAAAAGCTTTCTTGATCGACTTTTTGCCGGTTATCAAAAGGAGGATCGGACGAACTGGGTTTATGATTGACCACATCTCATACTATGCGGATACGCTCAAACCGTGGATTGCAAGGCGGGATAAATTGGGACAATTTATTATTCGCCGTGACCCTCGTGATATAAGCTGCGTATGGGCCTTGGATCCCCTAAGCAATCAATATCTTGAGTTGCCGTATCGGTGCATTTCAAATCCATCGGTGACTCTTTGGGAGCATCGAAAAGCAGTAGAGATACTAAGAAAAAGCGGGAGAGCAGAAGTAGATGAAGTTGCTATCTTCCGGATGATTCTGAAAATGCGTGCCATTGTCGATGGTGCGGAAAAGGAAACTAAGCAGGCCAGAAGAGACAAGGCACGCCGTAGTCATCTTGCTCAGCAGATAGAGCATAAGAACGTCGCACCGGCACAGATTTACAGAAGAGCAAAAGCAAAGCCGTTCGATGAGATTGAGGAGTGGTGACACTTGGGAAAGAAGCATGATTTATCGCATTTAACAAAGGAATGCAAAGCTGTTGCAGTGCTGTCCGACAAAGACAGAATCAAGCAAATCCAGGCAGTTAAGTGGATCGGCTATCCTGTTGCGAAAAAAGCATTGTCTCGGCTCGAGGAACTTGTAAGGTGTCCGACCAGGCAACGGATGCCAAATCTCTTGATTGTCGGGCCGACAAACAATGGCAAATCAATGATCATAGAGAAGTTTCGGCGCAGGTATCCCGCTATAGAGATTGAAAATCCTCTCGATGCTTTCGATGATCTTCGCGTGCCACTTGTCGTTCTACAAATGCCACCAGATCCGTCTCCAGCCCGATTCTATTCAATGGTCATGAAGAGTACTGGAGCAATAGTTCGGGTAACCCGGACGGCTGAGTTGGAGCAGACTGCATTGAACAGATTGCGTTTGGTGAAAGCAAAAATGCTTGTCATAGATGAATTGCACAATGTGCTTGCAGGCCAAACCGATGTCAGACGCGAGTTTTTGAATACGTTACGCTTTCTTGGCAACGAACTTCGCATACCGATAGTTGGCATTGGCACTACAGATGCGTATTTGGCAATAAGACTCGACGATCAATTGGAGAACCGATTCGAACCGGTCTCAATTCCTCGGTGGAAGGAAGGGAATGATTTATTTTCATTGTTGGCAAGCTTTGAAGCAGTGTTGCCTCTTCGTCGTCCATCGGACATAGGAACTCCAGAAATGGCGAGACACATTCTGGCTCGCACCGAGGGGACCATCGGGGAGATTGCAACCTTTTTGTCGACGGCAGCCATAACGGCGATCAAAACCGGCGAAGAACGAATGAGTGCGAAAGTTTTTGGGCTTACTCTGTATCAATCCCCGACCGAGCGACGTAAAGCATTTGAACGCGAACTCCAAATTGGTTGATAGTGAAAATAACATGTATCAAAATTCGGCGAATTCTAGTGATAACAAAACAACCAAAATCAAAAACCAAAAATAGTGATCTCAAACCATACACAGTTTGGTTAGCCAAGCAACCCTTATCTATTCATGCGAAAAGAGCCTATTCAGCCCGTGTTCAGGTGTTTCTCCACTTTCGACAAAAACAACTAAATGGCGACGACGAAGCACTGACACGAGAGAACCGCGTCCGCATTGCCACTGCCTTCAAGAAATACTTGAAGCACACCCGCAAGTTAAAACCATCTAGCTTGAATGCCTATCTGGCTGCAGTAGACAACTTCTATGGCTTCTTAAATCTGGGACCAGCCAAAGTCACCCGTGAAGACCTGCCCAATGAAGCACCGCGAGCTCTAAGCAAGCAAGAGCAAAAGAAGCTCCTCCGAGCCATTGAGCGCACACGTCGAGCCAAGGATCGAGCCATCTTGACGCTTCTCCTTTACACCGGCCTGCGCATCGGCGAATTATCTGCTTTAGAAAACGACGATGTTTATATAACGGGGCGCAAGCAGCGGGTAATTATTCGCAGCGGCAAAGGCGATAAATACAGGAAGGTGCCGCTCAATTCCAAGGTCTGTGAAGCCTTACAAGGGTGGCTTGATGAGCGACAGGAGAAATTTACCGGTCGAGTCAAATCGAAATCGTTTTTTCTCAATGCTCAAGGCAAGAAATTGCTCCCTGGTGGTATCGATCTGATTGTACGAAAGCTCGGCAATGACTGCGGAATATCTTTATCGGCGCATATACTTCGGCACACGCTGCTCACAAATTTGGTGCGCGCCAAAAACGACCTGATCTTAGTTGCCGACATTGCCGGTCACAAAGGCTTGAACACGATACGCCGCTATGCCCTTCCGTCAGCTGGGGATAAGGCAGTGGCACTGGAAAGTCTGCTCGAATGAATTTATACAAGATAATGATATTATCACTAGTTTCTACGAAACAAAAAAAGAGAAGGCGCCAGGCGACCAGATAGAGTGCGGTCTATTAGGAGGTTTATGGCACATAGAATAAGTTACTGAATAAGTGACACAAGATGTCGCTGAACAGCACTTCTGAAATCTGCTGAACAGAACTTCTGAAAATGACACTAGAGAAATTTGGCGAAATTCTAGTGATCACAAAACAGCAAAAATCCAAAACAAAAAATACTGAGCTAAAGTCATACACCGATTGGTTAACCAAGCAACCTTTATCCATTCATGCGAAAAGAGCCTATTCAGCCCGTGTTCAGGTGTTTCTCGCGTTTCGAGAAGGTCAATTAGATGGCGACGACGAAGCACTGACACGAGAGAACCGCGTCCGCATTGCCACTGCCTTCAAGAAATACTTGAAGCACACCCGCAAGTTAAAACCATCTAGCTTAAATGCCTATCTGGCTGCAGTAGACAACTTCTATGGCTTCTTAACTCTGGGACCAGCCAAAGTCACCCGTGAAGACCTGCCCAATGAAGCACCTCGAGCTCTAAGCAAGCAAGAGCAAAAGAAGCTCCTCCGAGCCATTGAGCGCACACGTCGAGCCAAGGATCGAGCCATCTTGACGCTTCTCCTTTACACCGGCCTGCGCATCGGCGAATTATCTGCTTTAGAAAACGACGATGTTTATATAACGGGCCGCAAGCAACGAGTGATTATTCGCAGCGGCAAAAACGATAAATACAGGGAAGTGCCGCTCAATTCCAAGGTCCGTGAAGCCTTACAAGGGTGGCTTGATGAGCGACAGGAGAAATTTATCGGTCGAGTCAAGTCGAAATCGTTTTTTCTCAATGCTCAAGGCAAGAAATTGCTCCCTGGTGGTATCGATCTGATTGTACGAAAGCTCGGGTATGACTGCGGAATAGCTTTATCAGCGCATATACTTCGCCATACACTCCTAACAAATTTGGTGCGTGCCAAAAACGACCTAGTCCTAGTTGCCGACATTGCCGGTCACAAAGGCTTGAACACGACACGCCGCTATACTCTTCCGTCAGCTGAAGATAAGGCGGTCGCTCTAGAAAGTCTACTCGAACGAGAATATATAAAATAATGATATTATCACTAGTTTCTACGCATAAAAAAGAGAGAGGCACTGCGCCAGGTGACCTCTCAAGAGAATATCGCCAAAGATAGTTGCAACGAAAGAGGAAATTGGTTGGGAATCTCCAGCGGCTTATAGGCATCAAATTAAATTGTGTGCCGCAATTAAAGCTTATCTAGTAGATAATGGGTTTACTGGGATTGGCACATTTCCTCGATTTTGAAGCCAATAGCATTCCCTTTGACCATCGTCAGTACGTTGTTTGCAGTGTGAGTACAAGGACATATGTTTGCTCAATCAAAAAACGAAATTACTGAGCTGCTTCCCAATCCGAAACTATCAAACAATGCGAGAGGATGGGCTCTAAGAGACGCTAAAGTCCTTGAACCTGATGCTGGCCATTCTGAAAGAATAGTTCAACTGCACGGTGTTCGATCAGCGCAGGACGAGTGGTCGCACATTGCAGTTTCAATTGCTGGACTTCCCACTCATCGCAAATTGACTTTTTCTTGTTATATAAAAGGCTCGACATCAAATCAGAAGGTCACCATAAAAGCCAGCACCTATGATGCTCAACAAAGTCTCTTGTCGTTGTCTTCGACAACAATCGATGCGGTAGAAAGTGATTGGCAACAATTCAAAGAAAGCTATGTGCTCCCAGATGGAACTACTCTGCTTGGACTCTGGATAATTAACACGGAAGAACATCCCGTTGATATAAGCAGACCTAGCCTTAAATCAGGGACATTTGAAGAAGTTGACAGCAGTCTGTTATCGGGAGCGCAATATGGGGATGAGGCAGTTCCAAAGATTCTAAACGCCCATTATAGAGCTGCTGTAAAGCCTCTGAAAACAGGAGCAGTTGGAACAGTGACATTTCCAATTCCAGGTGTCTACAGAGAACAAATACCACTTACGTTTGAGTGTAGCTCGGAACCGGCCTCTGCATTGACTGACTACCATATTTACAGACGAAAAGACGGTCTAAATTGGCTTTGCGAGGCTACTGTAAGTCCTCCGGATAGAGGCGCGATTGTTCGCTGGGATGCACTTGTGCTGGTCAATGGTCGTAAAAAACAAGAACTTCCCAAAGTTAATCCGAGTGCACCGTCAACGACTGTTCAGTGGCTGCGAAGCACAGCTTGTGTGCAAAGTTCTGATGTGCAAATTCGCTCAAAGTCAGATGAGTTAGCTAAGGACATTGGTGATGTTGAAAGCTTTGTTCGGAAAGTGATTGCTTTCACATCGACCAACCAAGGAACGGGTGCAAAGTGCACTTCGCTCGATGCAAAAAGTGCGCTGACTAGTGCTCCATCGTGCACAAGCAATGCTAATCTTGCAGCCGCGCTTCTGCGGGCGCATGGTATACCAGCACGAACGCTATCTCACTTACCTGTTTGGAGTCCGCGTTTATTTGAGCATTGGCTTGTTGAATATTGGCACCCGGAAGCCGGTTGGACCTGGGCAGAGCCTACCCTCCAATTACTACAACCTCCTCCTAATAGTCTTGTTGTTTTGGCTGTAGCAACTGCAGATGATGAAGACAGGTGCTTTGATGCGCTGCACTTGCGATATATCATGCAAGGTGCCGCGTACTTATCAGGTTGTCTACTCTCAAAGGAGTTTGTAATATCAGACATCTTGGAAAATGTCGATGGGCCAAACGAAGTAGCGGTTGAAGGAAGGCTGCACGGAACGAAGGCCGAATTAGACAAGTTGTTGGACGCTTCGCTCAGAAATTTTGCCAAGATTACGAAACAAACCAAGAGTTCCGCTAATTTGCTTTGTTCGAACCAGGCTCTCATAAAAGCGATAAAAGAAGGACAGACCGCCGCTGTTGTGAAAATGCTAGATTGTATGAAATGATTCACAACCCGAATGATATTAACAATTGCTTGGCGCTTGGCTTGAAACCCGTCGCGTTCTCAATTTATCGGCACTATGTGGCAATAGTGCTATCGCTTCAAGCTGTAACTACTCTTTGAATGGATCACTCATCACTGGTGCTCTGCGATAATTTCTGTACTCGTTGAGAAGACCAGCTTGTCCATGTAAGCTTGCACTTGCAGCGGTTTCCCGACAAGCTTAGCCTCCATAGAATATCGATTTGATTCGTCGCACAAATTGCAAGTTATCAACGCAATTGGCTTACGGCGAGTAACATTTTAGTTGAGGCAACGACTTTTTGATTTACGCAATTATTCATTATTCCTAAAACACACAAAAGAAAGAGAGCGCCACCATCTACAGTGACGCTCATAAAGTTTAAGCCAGTATATGCGTGTAATTTACTTGGCGGATCTAGGTCCTCGTGCGTGCTTGGACTGCCTTAAGTGTGTTCAAGAGAAGAGTTCGAGCAAGCCTTTCTTGATTTCGATCTGTTCCCAAAAGCCTGTTACAGTGCATGTGCACTATACTTTCAGTAATTCTCCAGACTGGCAAAGTAAGTAGTTTTTTTGTTTCGGCGAAGTTAAGTGCTGATGCAACCTGTGCAAAGTTAGGTTTGATTAGTTTAAGAGTGGTTAGTAGATTTGTGTAATTAGAGTCAATGTCAGAGGTTCCTGAAACCAAACCAAAGAGTTGATTTTTTAGGCTTCGATACGCAGTAGAGGCTAAGTTCTTATCACTCTTATAAGCATAGGATTGTAGCCAAGCAACCTTTGTTCCTGTGTCTAACCCAAAGGAGTCAAGGATTGCATTTATGGACACCGCAGCGATTAACGATCTGTTTAATCGGTTCACATTTTCAAAACTGATAAGGTCTAAAACCAACTGACTATCTAAGCAGAATAGCTCCTCAGCCAGTTCAATACCTGCTTTTCCACCATACCTTTCTACCTCGCGGTCATACGTGTCGATCGAAAATTTTGAAGAAATGCTGTCATCGACCAACTTCGCAGCAAATTTGAGAACAGATGGCAAAAAACAAGAATATAATTTCCCCTCTGGTATCAAAAACCTAACCCGTAAGTGTTCCTCTGAGTCGCAGTAGCGAACAAAGAACCAACGCGTCACGGCATCGGCTACTTCAGAGCTTCCAACAAAAGACCGCAATTGCTGCAATAGTTCGTCCTGCATTAGCGGTGAACAATCCAATTTGAGATACAGCCAGTTACGACCGGGCACTTGTAAATAATCGCCCTTCTGAAGCTGTTCGAGCGGCTTTACCGGTATATGGTTTGTTACTTCATTGAGAGCATTGTTTTTCACCAAACTGAAGACGAACTCAGTTTCATAATGTTGATCATTTACTGAATGCCAGCGGCTTGTATCAAAATACTCGAAAACTAATCCTGCGCCTTTATTCCGCTTTAGCAAAGTTTTGAGCTGTTCAAGGTCTAATTTGTTTGTGAGATCTAATAGGAGCAATCCTTCATCATGAACATTGGCCGCATAGCGAATTAGGGACGGGACGTTCCAAGTTTTCATCCACTCATGGAGCTGGACTGAAAAGTCACATGAGATATTCTTTCCACAAGCGTTCCACAATGTTTCTAGCCTCCACTGGGCAACCCTTAATACGGTCTTACCAGCAATAACTGTGGGCAGGAAAGGAAATTTTTCAGCTTTACCCCAGTCAAATTGGTAAAGAGTGGCTATTCGAGAGAGAGTTAGATCATTTAGAAATTGAATCGCAGTAGGCATAAGCGTTTTACCAAGCATGCCATTATTACGAGCTTGGATTACTTGCCCTGTGCGAGTCCAACGTGCATAAAACCTGTTTTCATAATCCAAGCCAATTACAATCTCTTGTAGGGGAATGTTGATTGTTTTTTTTGTTGGACAGCAGCCGGATACAATTGAAAACCGTCTAAGCGATGGAGTTAAGGTGACATTAGAGAATCTTGGAATTTGAGGACTAAATCCTATGTCTGCGATTATATCGGTGGTTTGTTGGTTTTCAATCTCAACGATTGAACCTAGATGATCGAGGGCTTCGTCTCCCAAGATATGTGCGAAGCGCCCCATCATCCTACCCGCTCCAATATCGCCGGTACGTGTCGATAAAATGATCCGGAAATCGCCATTATCAATGGATGTCCGACTATCCGAATCAACACCGATTGATAAATCCAAAGAGCTCGGAGCACTACAAGTGTTCAGATCTTTGCACGCTAGGATGCTTAGTTGATCATTGGTCAATGTAATAGCGCGGCGTTGTTTTTCCAGCGCCTCTGAAGCTAGAGTAGAAAGCATCTCATCTCGTATTTGATGCTCTGAAAGGTAGAGCGATCTATAACACCTCTGGTATGGTGACCCTAAGCCAAAACGAGGACTCAGCAGCTCCAAAATTGGGATTTCTCTGTCATATTGGTATCTGCGCCGAAACGCCGAGGCATAAGGTACCAGGCTGGCATCCACAGGACTCAATGAAATAGCAATCTCTGAGGCAGCTGCAACTTCATCTGCTATAGCCGTGGAAAGTGTCTTCCCATGCAGTTCATGAACAGAATCAATTTGGCACGGCATAAGACTTTGTCCGAATGTTCCCGAAATCCTTTCCACGAAAGCAAGATAAGAATCGGACGTTTTTTCTCGGATTTGATCCCATGACTCCGCTTCAGCTAAAAATGATTCCAACTTTTGATAGATATCTTTCGCGCCCGCTAGGGATTGAATCAACCGAGCAATCTCTACGGCCGGATTGGGTCCCTGAAGTGCCAACTTAACAGCGGTAACTAACATCCCTAAGTCGCAGAGCTGGTTACAAATTTGGAGAGCACGCTCCTTGTTGAAACCGAATTCCCTCACCAAAAGGGCAACCAAGCTCGCTAGCGTGCTACCAGTACGGGCAACTTCAAAAGCTCGAAGCAGCGCTGGGTGCTGTTTTATTGCAATAGAACTTTCCTCGCCGAAGAGCCCCTCCACCCAAATTCGGTTTGAAGCTACCAATAGATTGGTGTGGCTATACAAAGTAAGATTTTCCCTAATGCATGGCATGGCTTCAAGCTTTTCTGCTAGCTGAAGTACCACCTCCATGTCAAGCCTTGTGTGCGTCCGCGTGTTTATTCCTCGAGCTATGTCGGTTTCAGTTCCCAGCCGTGCCAACGAAGATCCGGAGAATAGACCATATGGTGTTGGTCTCGTAGCCATTCTCTTTGTATAACGGGCCACTTTTTCAACAACATCCGAAACGGCTGGTTTGTGTTCTAGTCTTGCAAATAAAGACGGGCTAGCTATTGCAATAGCTGTCTTAACCGTTTCAGAAAGTGAATCAATGTGTGGATAACTTTCTTCGATCGGTAGTGTTGGTGTACGCACCAATACTGAATCGAGGCACCGGTATTTACGTTTCTGTGTCATCTACTGATCCCTTAAGAAAGTAGGAAAATTCTGTCAAACCTTGGTTCTACATCAAACACGGCAGCAGCCAACACCAATGCTGTTCCTGCAGCTCCATCAAAGAGGCGTGGATCGTCATCTCCGTCCATTGATTCCTTATGGTAGTTTTTAAAACCGAACGCGAATTCTGGGCTAAAAAGATTCACAATCTCATCAAAGATCTGCGTTGCGGCTTCAGCGAAAATCTGGTCATGTGTAGCATTGTGAAAGCGCAGAAGAACTTGCAAAAGACCGGCTCTTCCGTGACAAAAAGCAGATCCTTCGAGACATCTGTACTTTGTAGGTCGCGCCACGGCATCACGCATCGAATCGACAGCGAATTTCTTATACGTCGAATTCTCAAGCGCTCTGCCCGCAGTGTATAGTGCAGAAGCTACTCCTGGGCTTCCGTAGCACCAAGCGGTACGTGTATAGAGCGGCCCCATAACAAAGGAGTTCTGATCCTCTGATAATGGCACAGCAGATGCCCAATTAATTCCCCATTCGTCACGTTGCGCAGTTTTTATGAGAATGTCGGCCAAGGTCTCGAGAGCAGTGTCCAAGCCCTCTGATACAAAACCATTCAGTTTTGCCAAGGAGAGTGTCATTAGAGGTCCCGGAATTCCGTGCGAAAGACCGAGATTAAGAAGACCATGTTGAAACCGTTCATCTGCTGCGAACCATTTATCGAGCAGATTACGAGGTGTCTTATATTTCGGGATTCCATTAACTGATTGGCTTAGGTCGATGAGAACTTTTAGAATTCTTTCAATCTGCGCTCGATTGTCCGCGCCGTCAGGCCTCATCAAAAGGTAAGTACCAATTCCTGCCAATCCTGATATTGCATCGTAGTCGGGAAGAGCACAGTGATCTTGATACCGCTCTACTGTTGATAGAATCGAATCAATCCTTGCGGCAAGGGCAGAATCGATACCGAACAACACTCTTTGGTAGTTTCTCCCATTATCCGATGCACATTCGACCGCTAAAGCGACGCCAGAAAGGCCGGATGATAAAGACAGCGGTGAATTAGCTAACCATCCTGGTTGAGATAAATGTTCTGCGAGAAGCTTGTCAAAGTGTTTTTTATATTCTTTGTCTTTCGTGCACTGCGCAAGATATTCGAAGAAAAGTAAGTGTCCAAGACGTCCATCGCCTTCCCAGTAAAAAAATTCATTCCGGTCCGTACAGGACGCGATCGCCTCAACCAACAGCTCGTCATCGCGAAAGCGTTCCGCTATTAACCGGACGATTTCGATACCTTTTTTGCGTCGTTTGTCATCCAATACTGAGTGCCACTTTGTATTCGTCATTTTGTTCTCCATATTCATTAGGTGAAAAAAGGGCGAACCGAAGTTCGCCCTTTCTGTGTCAAAAACACTGTCATTACACCAAGGGCAGTGTCATTACGCTACCTTGCCTTATTGGGGTTTGGGGGGCTTGCAGCTAGGTGGAGTTATTGGAATCGGACAATTAGGTGGTGTTGGCAACGGGCAGTCCGGCGGTGTAGGCTGCGGACAACCCGGAGGCGTTGGCGGCGGCATGCAAGCCGGCGGTGTAGGCGGCGTGCACTCGGGCGGCGTTGCCGGTTGCGGACAGTCCGGCGGCGTGAGCGGTTTCGGACAGAATGGTGGCGTGCTCGGACAACGTGGCGGTGAGATTGGGGTACAACCTGGCGGAGATGGATCTGGGCATCCTGGGGGGGTTGGACACAAAGGTGGAGTTATTGGAATCGGGCAGTTTGGCGGCGTAGAGATGCCGTTGGCTGGCGGTCTTCCAATGTTTGTTAAGTTGCTCATTTCCAGGCCCAGCTCGTCGTTATGATTGAGAGGGTCGTTCAAAACGTAAGCATATGTGTTCAGATCTCCGCTCGCTGCACCGAGAGGATCATTCTGAAGAAAGCGTCCGATTAAACTGCTGTAAAAGCGCCTTTTGTAGTAATAAAGTCCAGCATCACTATCGAATCGCTGCCCGTTGAATCCGATCGACACACCAGTAGTAGTGCCCTCGCCGTACGGCGAAAAAGCTGATTTGTTAGTGACCACAGCAGAAGCATTGGTGGTAGCGACAATCGAGCCAAGCTTATCCCCATGGAGGTAGGTAATTGTTCCGGTATTGTCGACAGAAATCACAGGTTCGTCCAGACCAGATCCGTATACATACCTAGCCTGCAGGGCACCGCTGCTTCCATCGTAGTCGACCAAACGCTGCCATGAATCATAGAAGTAGCGCGTTTTTGCCCCGGAAGCGAGAGACTTCTGAATCTGCCGGTGAATTCCGTCATAAACATAAGTCAAGCCAACACCAGTTTTGGTGGCAGAAGTGAGGTGGTTTTCCGTGTCATAAGTAAACGTCCAAACCCCATCCCCGCTAAGATTACCATTGCCGTCGTATGTATAGGATATGCCGCCAACTGTTGGATACTGGTTCACGTTATTTGCAGATCCATACTGCGTCGCTGCTACTGACGCTGGATGCCAAACAAAGGTAGAATCAGTGACAATTCGGCTGTTTTCCTGGTGCGAAGCGTTATATCCGTAGGAAAATGCAACTGACGCAATACCACTAAATACGTGACTGAGCTGTGTTAAGTCGTCATTGTCCGAATAGGTTGAATTTACTACGGCACCATTGCCATACGTTAGCTTGCTACGTCTCGAAAGAAAATCATAGTCCATATGGGCAGCGGCAGTAGCAGCACCATTTAGGAATATATCGGTCAGTCGATCGAGATTATCGAAGTTTTGAGTAATGTAATATCCATCTGGGTGGGTAATCCGCGTGACGTTTGCATTCGCATCCAACTGGTGTACTACGCTCTTACCGTCGGGAGCAGTCTCCTTGTATTTGCGTCCTGCGGCATCGAAGAAGAATTGGAAAGTTCCAGATTCAGGGTGACCTGAAACCACTGGTGTGGTTACGCTTGTTTGGCGATCGGCCAGATCATAACCATAAGTCACAACCGGTTGCCCCGTTGGCGATTTGGTCGAGATGCGGTTCAAAGTATCGTAAGTCATCGTGATAGTGTTTCCAGACTTAGCTCGAAAAACAAGAACTTGACCATTCAAATCGTAAGATTGATTTTCTTCGAACGACGTGTCTGGATAGATCGTTTTAGCTGGTTTGTCGAAGCCATCGTATGTAGTGGCAAGGATGTTTCCTCTTGCATCAGTTACGGTCGATATCAAACCATTGTAAGTGTATGTCATGCTTTCGCTGACTTTACCTGTTGGGTCGGTTATTGAACTGGGCAAGCTCCTAGCATCGTAATCGTAGTGCCAAGTGTGTCCCACTGCATCTGTAAAACTTTGGAGACGATCATTCTGATCAAAGGTCCAGGTGAGTATGTTGTTCAGAGGGTCGATCAATTGAGTTTGCTTGCCAGTGAGAGAGTAGCTGTAAGCATAAGTCTGCCAGGTTGGCGTACCGCTCAACTGCCGCTGATAGGATGTCTTGTTGCCATTATCGTCATAACCAATTTTGGTGATATAAGCGAATGCAGCTGGGTCAGTTTTCTTGGTGGGTCTACGTTCCGTGTCATATTCGAATGTAACTTGGTTAAGTCGAGGATTTGTTACGGTAGTTTGATCCCCGACTGAGTTATATCCAATACTCCAAGCTAGATTCAGATGTGGCGAAGTTCCATAGTCGACAGTCGAAGTCAACATAACTTCAAAAACCGGATCATACGTCTGATTTATAATCATGGACATTTCGTCCGTGTAAGTGAGAACTTGACCCCGACTGTTATATGTCCACGTTTTCTGAGGAGTCAAGCCTCCAACCATAGGCTTAACAAGAGAGAGTCGGTTGCCGGTCGCGGAGTCGTAATTCGACGTGTAGACATTTGATTTAGCGTCCGTAAACGTCTTCACCTTGTTGTAGGTGGGGTCGTAAGTGTACGTCAAGACTCGGTTGGGCAATAACGAACCAGGTTTTGCAACAAATGTATCCGTCAGGATGTTGTTTGATTGATCGTAAGTCCACAAGCGCTTGTTGCCTTCAGGCAACGTTGTGGTTGTCATTCTGCCAAGCCCATCAAATTCGTTCTTATTCTCCTGTCCCAGCGCGTTGATTTCACGAAGGACTGACCCATAGGAATTTAGGTAATTCACAGAGCTATTGCCCACAGGATCTATCTCTTCGGAACGGGAGCCGGCTAGATAATATGTCCACACTTGACTGAGAGCGTTCGCTTGAGTCTGCACTCTACTCAATGAGTCATAAGCGTTGCTAACGATTGCGACAGTCGGATTAGCAGGCAAGAAGTACTTTGTCATACGGCCAGGTTGATCGTATTGGTATGTAAAAGCTTTGGAGTTTGCATCCGTAAACGTTGTTAGATTATTGCTAACATCGACCGCATACTGGACACTACGTCCTGTGCCATCAGTGACACTCGTGAGGTAATTGCCTGTGTAGTGGAGTGTGAGAGTGCGGCCAAGCCCGTTTGAAATGGAGGTCAGCAGACCGCTCGTGTAAGTAAGAGTTATGGTGACTCCAAAAGGGTAAGCGATAGAAATTAGCTGTCCAGAGGCGTTAAACGAATAGATAACTTTCTGTGGAGTTGTAAGAGTGTAGGCTCCTGCAGCTAGTGTTAGAGTGGAGGCGTCCAATCCAATGTAACTGCCATCAGGAAGAAGCACATACTGGCGATCGTAATCTGCCAAACTCACCGTGACAACATTGCCAGTAAGTTGATCAACCCACCACTGATTGCACAATGAAGCGATAACGAGTTTATCGACAGGCAGGGCGGTGTCGCTGAGAAGATCTAACACGACATAGATCTCTGCAATGGCAGCTACAGCGCTAAGTGGGGATTGAGCACCAAGGGCAACGAATCCATCACTAGACTTTTGAACCGATGTCGCCCAATTATGTTTCCATCCGAGTCCAAGCGGACTGTTAGTCAAACGAGAAGCGGAGTTATAGTTGCGAGTAAACGTGAGCGAATATGGATCTTCACCACTCCCAATTTTCATGTCTTCACGACGATAGTAATAGTCGCCAGTTCGAAAATTAATCGGATCGTTTTTTGTGGGATCTGTGCCTGTCCTGGGAGGAATTTTTCCACCAGTTGTCGGACCTTTGCCATCAACACCAGCGTAGGCTCCGAGAATAACTCCGATAGCGCTGTTACTACCAAAAAGGGTATATCCAGTCAGTGTCCAGTGTCCGTCAAATGTTTGTCCAGCATTCTGAGCCAACAGAACATTCGAACCGGAACTGACATTAAAGTCAATATTGCTAAGGTCAGAACCGCTATAGCCTGTCAGTGCTGGACGAACGGTACTTGTCCAAGTGCTAGGCGTTCCTTTCCAAATTTTCGTGCCTGCAGTGTTTGCGAGGTCCAAGTCTCGCGTAGTCGAAACTGCAAGATTTCCACCACTAAGAAGTTGCTGTACAGCCAACATCTCGAGCGCATAGCCATGCATGCCGCCGTTAAGGCCAGCGCTGATGGCAAGGGGATTGGGAGTGCTATTGAGGTCGGCACCGCCGCCTAGGCCACCTGACAGGTTCATTCCCGAGAAATACGGCGCACCGTAAACCGAGTAACCAGCCAAACCAATCGTGTGATAGTTGTAACTCACTTTATCTATCATGCGATCTGCAAGTTCAGACACACGCGATACTTGAGCTGCGTAGTTAGACCACATCGCAACCAAACGTTCACCAAGGGCCGGCTCATCAACCAGTGTTGGACTCCAACCACCAGCATCGAACTCGTTTTGCAGCTGAAGAGCGTTGTGATAATCAAACATTCCTTTTCCCGTAGGACCGAACGAAGACACAATCGCGTAATAATCTTGTCCGGTAACGAATCCCTGATTGGGACCAACAATTAACGGAGCCGATGCTTGAACGAGTGGAGTCGCAAAAGCATTGTGCGTAACGGTAAGATCAACCGACCAGGTAATGTTGGCAGACTGTGCAGTTCCAGTGGCGACCGGTATGCCATCTAAAGCCACCACAGGAACAAAATTAGGTCCCGAGGGAGTGAAGAAGAACGTAAGCCTATGTCCACACAGTTGCTCTGAAGTAAGAGTGACGTCGATACCACCGATGGTGTATTCAACACGAATCGTGACTTTGTAGGCGGTCGAGAAGTCGCCAGTAAACTCGGTTGGCACATCCCCAACTGCCTGATTGGGTAGAGTGGCAGGGAATGTGATTGGCAGAGTGATCGGAATGATTTGTCTTCCGCCAAGGATGTCATCAGTGGCGGCGCCAGGATTATTGGTTTTGATCCAGGTGGCCAGATTGCCAGAAAGGGTATCGAGCTGGCTTCTAACCAGACAAAACCAGTCCAATTTCAAACGGTGTCTCAGCAGCCATCTCGATTCTCCTTTCACATTCCCACTTGCACGCTAATACCCATAGCCAACACTTTAATCCTGCATCTACTCGATAAAAAATAGTGGACTGTCAGAGCAAGTGCCTTGTAATTTTCATAAGGATACATTGTCTTATTGACAATACCGTGTTTTAACTTGTGATCGCACTTAACCACTCATCACAAGTAATACCAACATGTTTCAAGATGCTCCTGATTATAAGCGTTGGCACATAGATATTTCGCTTGTGGTGCCCAAGTCTAAAATGATGACCATCAGCTCGAAAAATGACAATCTCGCTGCCTTTACCTTTCCGAATTTCACAGCCTAATTGCTTTGTCAAAATGTTGAGCAATTTTTGAACGCGCACAGCTTTAAACTGGCGTGGCAAAGTAGCTCCTGTCCCTGCATTTGCACCTTCGCTTATTAACTGGCAGATGGCAGCGAATTCTTGATCATTTGGCTCAAGCTCAGGAGTCTTCTTTCTTTTTTCAGAAAAACGGGCGACAACCGCGGCGACGTCGATTTTTTCGTAGAAGGACAAAAGCGCATCGTGAATCGCTTCCACTATGTGCAAATTGGCAGCCAGAGCCATCTTCCTTTTCTCCTCAGGAAGCGAATCAGGCTTGATCCAAGGAGAATAATAGTTAGCGATGTAACCATCAAAAAGCAAAGTAAAAGTTACACCGCTCACCTTTTGATTGTGCAAGGCTAACATTTTTTCTCTCGTGGGTGTCACATGTATTAATCCGATCCCTCGTCCAACTGCCCAACTAAAGCTAATGAAGACGTTCTTAGTAATTTCAATGATGATATTTTCAGGCTTGAAATTACGAACCAGAAACGGACGCATTTCACGAATATTCGCCACTAAAAGTTCAAGGTGATTATTGAGTTGAGTATCATCTGTCTCTGCCAAGTTCAACTCAGAAGCTGGAAATTGCTCAATTACTTTCAGTAAGTCGGTATCATGCTGCCATTGATAGATTCGCACTATTTGTTCGAGATAGGTGCGAGCGTTAGGGTCGCTTGAATTTATGCGAAATGACGGCACCAGTGAATGTGGATCGAACTTAATCTCGATTAAATCGCGGCAGGTGCGCTCAAGTAAAAGCCAGGGCAGGTAATCAGTAAATTCAGCCATGAAGCATCTGTTAATAGAACCTTTGCGGAAGGCTATCTTCTCCAGATCCGGCAAAAGCTCTCGATAAATACGGTCGTATTTTTGCACGAGCTCCTCGCGGCGGTGTTTGCTTCTTTCAATTCTCCCACTCACATATTTTCGAGCCCACTCAAATAGACGCATGCCAACTTGCTCTATGCGATCGTCTCCAGCGAGGATTATTTCGCAGTGAGAGATTCTCATGCCGGCGAGTTCATTATTTACCGTTTCTACCGTTGCAAAAATGCTCTTTAATTCGGTGATTAGTTCTTGCCCGAGAAAGTCTTGGCATACGGAAGGCAATTTGTAGTCTGCTGCTTGCAAAGAAACAACCTGCCAGTCCTCTTGGTCAACAGCGTCTTTGGCCCATTGATCACGAACACCTAAATCCGTACGTCCTTGTAGCCGTTCAAGAGTCTTTGACATTGCCTTGCGATGGCTCTTCGCATCAATATCAATCCAGGCACCGGTGAGAGAATCAATGTCATCATCTTTCATCTGGTCTGCAATCAGCTCCTTAAAGAAGACAATATATTCTAAGTCATCCCTGTCGGGCCTTTTACATATTTAAAAACGCAAGTGCACCTAAGCGTCATGTTTCAAAGTCACTGATTTCGTCGATGACATCGTCGCACTAGGTACAATTTTCATTTGAGCAGCAGCAAGTTTGACAAGTATCAATGATAGACAATGGGAATGGAAAAATGGATTCACTGCGCGAGGTAGAGTATGCCGGTTCCGCTATATGCTGGCAGCATCGTTAGGTTCATTTATACGGACGACTTTGGAACTGTTCATCTTGTCGGATTGAAAGACTACATTGGTGATGCGGGCGGACTAGAGCGTTACGATTATCAAATTCATGAACCTAACCAGTTTAAACCGAGCAGACCTCCACACCTTCGACACTTGCGCATTCGCTCCATGAAGGCGGATGCTGATTATGGTCGAAAATTATACAAAGACATCCCGGTACAAGAAACCAATCCTTTGTGGACGGGTCCACTCGGACAGCAACTCAGAATTGCTGAAACGGATTTCGAGGTGATCAATAAAATTGATGAGATTGAATATGGTGTTAAGGGGGCGGCAGCCCGCAGACGCGCTTTAAAAGAGCAAAAAAGACTTGCCTTCAAGGTAAGCGACATCTAAAATGCGTCGTTTAAATCATCTGAACCGGCCAACGTACAGCGTTGCATAACGCCGATTACTGGGCATTCTTTAGCAGCAAAGCGATCGAATTGAAAATTTGATTTGAAGAGTACGCCCGACGAATTTCAAACCGATAGCGTTCGCCGCAAACACATGACAATCCAGTCTTCCTGGTTGGCAATAGTCAACAAATCCCAGCAGGTGGATCTTTTCCTTGGTTGTCAAGGATTGCGCTTTTCGGCAATTAAGGTACCGTACATAGAGATGGTGTCGAGCGTTGGTGTTGTTAGGGGTGATGATCATGCCTGGATCACAGGTCCCAGAAAATTTGTCAAAAGCTTTTTGTATTTTACTGCTAGGTATTCCCTTGTTGGCAGGCTGTGCTGATCCGAAAATTAGTCGTCTCACCAAGGATCTAGCCGCCGATGCAAATGGTTCAACAGAACAACTCAAGAGCTTTTACGACACGTTGAAGGAAACAAATAGACAAATGTATCTTAGCGAAACTAAAGCACAACGTTTAGCGAAAACCGACGTAGACCCAGCTTCTCCTGGACCGTCCAATCCCTTCGATGACGGGAAGATACAACATCGAATTGAGGCAGCTCGCGACTTAGAAACAGTTTCATTGCAGCTTAGCGAAGTGGCATCTAGCAAGAATGTTCAACAGGCATCTCAAGCAATTGGTATCATCGGAGAGAGACTACAGGGATTGAGTCAGTTTGCTCAAGTCAAAATTCCTGGACTCAATAATTTAGCGGCCCTGGGTTCACCCATAACAACCCTGTTAAAATTAACTGTTCATGGCGGATTCGCGATATATGCCGACAAATGGATATGTAAAAATGTCAGTTCTATTGATACCGTATTTGGTATTAATGCTAAATCAATTAGTGCGCAAATAGACAAGGATGCGGGAAACACTAAGTTGAGGGCGTCTACATTAGTAGGTCGGTGGCAAGAAGCAAATCAGAAAATTTCGACAATGCCTCTAGCGTCTGCAGATCAATCAATCGTATTGAATGAATTAGACAAAGCGACTAAATGGGAGCAACAAGTTGGCGCTAATACTCCCAGTCCATTATTCGAAAAAACAAGAGTGGATTTCCATGCGTTATGTGATTATGCACGAATGAAGTCTCCGCCTCAAACTGGAGGGAATTAGCGCTCATGGGCACGGATGATAACGATGTTACAGAACAGGCAATCGGTAAAATTTCCGTTGCGTTAACGGCCTTACAGCAACAACTTGGAGACATTGTCAAGGACACTCGATATAGGCACGATCAGAAGTTTAAAGACGAAGCTGACAAACTGGACGCGAAGCGCATTGAGCTGTGTACCGAATTAGACGCAGTAACCGAACGAGCTTTCCAGGCCAATAAAGAAAAGATGTCTGCCGCTATTGCCTTGATAAAGGAAGTTCAGGACAAGATCCAATTTGTCTTGAGTGGGGTTGGTACTGCCCTGCAGTTGGCAGAAGCCGCAGAGGTCCTTGCAAAAGTAGTGCTTCCGTTTGCTCCAATTATTTAAAATTGCAATTTGTCCGCGATGCAGAGGTTATGAAAGTGAAACGAATAATTTTTTGCTTTGATGGAACAACCAATGTTTTAAATGCAAATACGCCAACTAATGTGGTTCTTCTCGCAGCAAGCATTATTCGTGATGCTGGAAAAGTCAACCAAATCATTCACTACGATGAGGGCGTTGGCACTAGATGGTACGAAAAGGCGGTTGGTACAGTGCTTGGCGAAGGGTTGATAGAAAATATTCGGCAGGCTTATGCGTTTTTGATTTTCAACTATGATCCGGGAGATGAAATTTTTGTATTCGGTTTTTCGAGAGGAGCGTATAGTGCGCAAACGTTTGTAAATTTTGTTCGTCATGTTGGACCTTTACGACGACTCTACGCAGGTCGTATTAACGAAGCATTGGACCTCTACCGACAGCGCCTAGTCGGGATGTCTGTTTCCAGCGATCAAATGAGAAATTTTCGTGCAATCTATTCTTCACAGGCATGTGTTGAACCAGGTGAAGATGCGTGGCGCAGCACCAACATTTCAGGCTATAAGAGTGGTTCAGCCCCCCTTTTAAGGGTCAAGTATGTGGGAATTTGGGATTCGGTGGGAGCAATGGGCATACCGGCCTTTATTCCATTTAGCTCAGTACTGAATAAAAAATATCAATTTCTCGATGCAAGTATGTCCGAATTTATAGAAAATGCCCGACACGCCATAGCGATCGATGAACGCCGTGTATCGTTTCCCTCCTCTCCTTGGGGAGATCTTACTGAGTTCAATCGTGCGCGGAAAGTGGACCCAGACGATCCGCGAGCACCGTATCAAGAACGATGGTTTCCCGGAGTTCATGGTAGCGTGGGTGGTGGCGGTGATATCAGAGGGCTGTCTGATTCTGCGCTAGCCTTTATTTTAACCGGTGCGAAGCTTGCAGGGCTACAATTAGATACGACCGCTGGATCGCGGATTCACAGTGTTGAACCCAATGCTCTAGTACCGATTATAAACATGACGAAACCCACAACCAATCCGACTTATTGGCTTCAAAAAGATCGGCCAGGTCCTGAACATGTCTGGCAGGTGTCGAACATAGCTTTGCATCGATGGAAAGCGTCTCCACAAGATCTTCCGCAAAAGAAAGCATATCGTCCGGTAACTCTTCGAAAGGTGGCTCAAGCACTTGATTCAATTCAATTAAAAGGAGTGCCCGATACCGCTGAAATTCTCACCAAGTATATTGTTGAGCCGAGCGATACGTTGACAGGGATAGCCTATAAACTCTACGGACATGCAGACTTGTATAGAATAATTTTCGATGCAAACCGAGATATCATGGACGATCCAGATGACCTGTACCCCGGCTGGACATTACGCATTCCAAGGCCTCCGTCGCCGGCTAAAGATCCTTAGTTCCGGTTCGACTCGATTATCAATGAAGCCATATTGGCTGTGAGCCTTTCGTTTTTATAGTTACATCAAAAAAAGAAGGTGAATATGGAACATGGACTTACAAATTTTTGTCGCTGGTGTGGTGCAACCAAGCCATATGACCAAATCAATTTTGCCGTTATAAACATGAATGGCGTAGTCAACCGCGAACTGGTTTGCACAATCTGTAGAGAAAAATATGCAACTAAGAGGCAGCGCGCTGTAGGCAAAAGTTACAACGTGGCGAGCCGCCGATCTGTAGGGCGCACATAGCGCCAAGTTATCTTCTGTAAGACGCGAATGCGGCATCTATGGCTATGTTGGCTATGTTGTCTCAGTCGGGTGTGTGTGTGGTGCACGGCCGTGTTAGGACAATGTAGTTTTACGATTGCGAGCTAACGCCCAATAGCGTCAGCGCTGACAGTAATGATTTGTTATCCTGGAGCAAGGATGATTAAAAAAGATTGCGCCTAAGCAATCTCAATAAGCGTCAAGGAATTTCTATTTATAGTGCGCCAGGTTCATTTGAGTGCAGAATCGCTCCGGTTCTAACGATCTTATATTTTCCCTTTTCGATGAAATTTACATGTTCATTGTCAGCAGTAAAAATCGATTTCCGTCCGTCAAGTTCTGAATACTGACCGTCCATCGTTGCGTTTGGAATTTTGTCGACAAAAGTGTGAAGTACGACCGTGTTTCCGTTTGCATCAGAGGCTCTAAATGAGCCTGTTTGTACTCTTCTGTTCATTTTCACCTCGGTGATGGCTTTTAGTGATCTCCACCACTATAGTGTCCGGCTGACACCATCTATAGTGCAAGTTACATTTTACTCAAGGGTTGGCAAGATCGAAAATTTTGAGCTGTAGATAGTTTTAGGCGTTTTTGTTGATTGAAGCGGGACACTATATTCAGTGCCTGGATATCCATGCGGCACACACGAAACATACAGCCCGAGTGTCAGATAGATAGACTTCCCCAGGAGAACCCAGGCGAGGTCGCATGGGCATAAGGCGCTGTCGCGACTTTAAAGCGCGTTCAGTCCGATATTCTTCCTTATGTTCTGTTTTCGATTTCCTTTCGAATCCAACTTGCCACCATTTTGAAATCGCAGTGGCATCAGAGTGATGTCAAAAGAACATCAAAGCAGAATCACCTCAGCTTCATCGTGTCCATCAAATGAATCCAAGACCCTTTTCAAGCACTACATCCGGTGCAGTCGAAATGAAAATCTTTCATGTCAGTTTCAGAAGTGCCGTTCACTGGCGATCGCCATATATGGCAGTTGTGCAGTCGACTTCTAATAAATGACAACTGGGTTTATTTCAGAAGTTGTGAATTGACGATTTAAATGTCCC
>PLXC01000064.1 GCA_003151275.1 Candidatus Melainabacteria bacterium | reverse complement strand
ACAGATAGAGCATCAGGATAACGACTACCAGGACAATGCCTTCGACGACGTTGTGACTGATAGTGTCCATGGTGTGCCGCACAAGCAAGGTGCGATCGTACAGTGGTTCGAGGCGCATACCGGGCTCTAAACTAGATGTGATGTCTTTCCAGGCATTGTGAATATTCTCGATTGCTATCGATGGATTTTCCCCGCGTCGCATCAAGACGATGCCTTCGACGACGTCGTCTTGATCGTTCAGGCCGACCTGACCTTTGCGTACAGCTTCGCCGATCGTGACCGTAGCCACATCGCGCACTCGCACCGGTGTTCCTTCAGTATTAGTGGAGATGACGACATTTGAAATGTCATCAGTTGACCGAAGCAGTCCAATCCCACGAATCATGAAGTTCTGGTCATTGCGTACGATGAAACTGCCGCCTGTGGATCCGTTAGATTGCGCGATCGAATCGGACACCTGAGACTGCGTCAAACCAAGCGCTCTTAAGCGATTGGGATCAAGCTCAACTTGATAAATTTTTGTCGGGCCACCAAATCCTGTGACGTCAACAATTCCCGGAACTGATTTGAATTTTCGAACTAAAACCCAATCTTGAAAAGCTTTGCGCGCCATCGAAGACCATTTTTTTCCGTCCAACGTATATCTGAAAACTTCTCCGCAGGGACTGGCATTAGGATCCAGCATTGGTTGCACGTTGCTGGGTACAGATGCTTGAGATACGCGTTCTAAAACTTGCTGTCTGGCGACATAAGGATCGACACCATCTTCAAAAATGATCGTAATAACCGACAATCCAAAAATTGAAATTGATCGAGAAGGTTCGGAACGAGGTATTCCATTTAGTTCTTTTTCTAGCGGAATAGTTACAAGTCGCTCGACTTCTTCAGCGGCTTTTCCGGGAACTTGCGTGATCACCCTGACCTGCATATTGGCCACGTCAGGATAGGCTTCTAAGGGTAGATTTTGATACGCGTTGACGCCGAATGCCATCAAAATAAGTGTCAGGCAAACTATCAATTGAGGCTTGCTTAGAACAAATCGAAAGATCAAGTGCACCTCTTTAGTGGATCAAATAAAAAGTGTTGTGCGAAGACGCGCTCAGCTGATCGAAGAATTTAGCGACTAGACATTTTGAATTCAGTTGAATTATCCTGATTGCCTCAGTGACTCGGCTCTTAAATCAAAGCTGCCCTTGGTGACGATTTTGTCACCCTGACGTATGCCTGATAACACTTCTATATAGTCACCACTTTCGGTGCCTAGTTTAACTTTACGTTCCTCAAATTTACCAAGTGCAATGGGTATATAAACTACCTTGTCAGTGCCGGCGTCCTGCACGGCAGCCTTTGGAATTGTCAGTACTTTATGCTCGCCAACTAAGATGCGCATGCGAGCAAACATCTTCGGTTTTAGTTTGCCGCCTGGATTCGGAACCTCAGCGCGAACTGACAGAGTGCGACTTTCAGGTGTCAATGAATCGGCTACGAAGTTCAATCGTCCGGCAAATTTATGACCGGGCAAACTGTCTACCTCTAATTCAATTGGTTGACCTTCATGCACTTTAGATACATCTTGCTCGTAAACATCCGCCTTTAGCCAGACGTCGTGGAAATCTCCGATTGTAAAAAGCGGTTTGCTCGGATCTACTAGTTCACCTACGTTAACTAAGCGATCAGATATTATGCCGCTTTCCGGCGCCAGAAGGGGAATGACAGGATCAATTTGCCTGGTGCGCAGCAGCTTTACAAGTGCGTTATCCGCAACGCCTAGCAGTCGGAGCTTCTGCTTCATGGGCTCGGTTATTAGGCGCATGCGTTCGCTAGATAAGCTGATAGTGGCTTCCCGCTTGCGCTTCAGAGACTCAAGGTTGATTTTGTCTTTTTCAAGGGCGGTTCTAGCGGCTTCAAAATCCGCTTGTGAGGCGATTTTTTCTTCCACTAGATTCTTCAATCGATTGAATGTGCTTTCTGAAAGTTTTTTGCCTTCGCTAACTGTAGCTAAATCTGAATCGATTTGCAGAAGGTCGCGTTTAAGGTCGGCATGCACTTGTCCTTCGTTTTGCAATAAATCCGATTCCATCTGTTCAATATCAGTACTGCGAATATTGAGAAGTGTTTTTCCTTCTCCTATATGGTCGCCGATGCTTACGAGAACGTCGACGATCCTTCCTGTTACAGGCGTTGTAACGTGCCTCATCAAATTGGCGTCTGCTAAAACTTCACCATTGCACTTGACGGCGAGGTCAAGCACCCTGTTTTCAGTGTGTCCGTATTGGAGACCCACTAATTTTTGTGCTTCTGAAGAGAGGTCGATGATATCGGCCCCAGTCTTTTCCACCACGTGGCTTACCACGTCTGTCGGTGCAATCGGATGCGACTGACCGGTTTCACAACCAGCTAGCGCCAGTGGCAAGATGCCGATGCCGAGGGCGACGACAAGGCTATTTATCCTGAACTTCATTGCACCTTGAATAGCACTGAAGGCGAACTTAATCGCCCGAATGGGAAATGACTGCATGATTTACGACTTGCCATGATCAGCTCACGACATTTTAGCTAGGCGATGTGCAGAATTTGTGTACTCTGCGCTTAGTTCGAATCATTGAAGAGCATAACAGGAACGCCAGACTTTCGAGCGCGGTTCTTCGCATCTTGGGCAGCGGCTAACAGAATGCCTGGATGTGAGCAATCTTCGGGCATGGAAGCCACTCCAAATGAGATTCCGACCATCTTTGTTTCTAGCCCTGGTACCAGGTCTGCAACAGAAATAGCATTGGCAATTGCCTGGGTGAGTTGACCCGCCTCCGCTCTTGCTGTGAAGGGCATCAAAATGGCGAATTCTTGCTCATAGTGAGCTACCCAATCGAGCGGCCGCATCACTGAAAAGATTCTCTTACCAGCCTCTTTGAGAGCCCGTTGCGGCACAGGAGTGATGGTGCTTTCCGAATTGATTGGCTTGATGCATAAATCAAAACGCACTACAGACAGTGGCTTTGGATCTTTTTGGTAGCGATTGAATTCGTTCACTAAGAAAAAGAGGAACGCGGCGTGTGAGATGAAGCCAGTGTCGGCGTTTGTAAAGCTCTTGTACATGCTGTCAACAGCGGACCTGTCCAAATCGATCGGCGCCGGCAGCGTCGGTTTGGTGGCGGTAGCGACATTGGCGGAGCGTGATGGGTCTGAGTTTGTCATTAGTTGTGAAGCCTGGTTGGTTGCTGAGGGAGCTGGTATTTCCGGAAGCTGTGGACTAAAGGGCGGTTGTGGCGATGGCGCCTTCTGCATTTGAGGGGTTGGCATCGGCGCAGGCGCTGTCATTTGTGATAGCGCCGAGAAAGGTGTGGGCGGTTCCTGAAGCGCCGGCTGAGAAGAATGCTGCGAACTTGGTGCGCTTTGGTCATTCCAGTTCAAGCTCGTATCGAAGGCTGGGCGGCCTGCTGCACTGGAAAAGGACGGAATCGGTTGTTCGTGTTCTCTAGGCAAATAAGGCTCGGGACCCCCGTTTCCAGGTAAACTTGCTAGCTGGACCTCAACGGGAAATGAAGTGATCTCCTGGTCCAATGGAGCTGTATAAGTTGTGCGCTCACATTCAGCGGTGACAAGACTGTGAATTAAGGTCGCATCGGCCGTATCGTAGTTCCAAAGTACCGGCTGATCCTCATCACCGCCAACATGCAAGAACCAGGTTGGTTCCTCCAAGCTCTGACTGCAAGTAACTTTGATGATGTAACTGTTTGGACTGTTGGCGCTTTTCCAGGGTAGTTCAACTATATTTTTCGGATTTTTGACAGCAAGCGAGAGGGCAAAACTTAGGTCGTCAGCAGTCGGAACGGCTGACATCTTGGCCAACTTCATAGGCGCAGTCGGACCGCCCGGTGGCTTAAATGAATCATGTAGTGGCATTCAGGCTAGTCCTCGCACTTGGCAGGCCCGGTTACAGTCGAGCCTTTTTTGACTTACCCAATGAACATATAAATCCAACGGCAAATTGAGCTGACAACCTACTTTGGCTAGTAGCATTACTTGGAGTATTGTGACCGAATTACAATTTTTTTGATCTTGGCTGAAAATCATTTGCTGCATGTTCACTTTTTGTGATTGCTGTGTATATGGTCTATAGCTGGTTTGGGAGTAAGGGCAACGGTGAGCGACAACGTCATAAAGATAGGCGAGCTTCTCGTTCGTGCCGGCGTGGTAACAGGTGTTGATTTATCCGTGGCTGAGACACTGGCAAAGCGTATGTCTTTGCAGTTCGGTCGGGTGCTAATTATGTCAGGTTGCCTGTCTGAGCACGACTTGGATTGCGCGCTTGTGGCCCAACAATTGATCAGAGAAGAACTGCTTACTGTTGAGGTTGCCTGTCAGGCATTGACAGTAGCCTCCCAGCATCAGATGCCCTTTGAAGATGCTCTTGAGGCTTTAGATGTGGTTCCTAAGTACGGAACCGCTACTGTCGACCTTGCCGAACTGCTGGCAGACGCTGCCATCATTCCCGGTGAGATGTTGGAAGAGGCGCTGATGACGAGCCTCAGAGCGAATGTGTCACTGGGGGATCTGCTCGTCAAGCAAAATGCAATTTCTCCGTCGCTGATTCCAATTTTGAACACGATGTTAGCCGATATAACTGCCGGTGTTTTGCAAGAGGCAGCAGCTATCGATGAAATTCGTAAGACCTATTACACATGGCGGAGAGCGCAGGATTCGCTCAACAACGATCCGATATCTCAAACTCCAGTTATGAGACCACAGGAAGTCAGCCAAACGCCCGTATTCGTGTCGCAGGAATTAATGCATTCGTTTGAAATTTACGAACCGCAGCAGCAAGCCCAGCAGTCTTACAATGCTTCCGCTTCGACGCCACCAGCGCCTGCGCCTGCTTATGTCGAATCGTCTCAGACAGCATCTCATTCAATAAATGATGTCCTTTCTATGTTTCAGCAACGCAACCCCGTTCCAGAAGTGTCTTCGCCGCCACCGCTACCTGAGCAGCAGGCAGCTTCTTGGACTGCGTTTGTTCAATCACAAAGCTTCGATCCGGCCGATGTCGAGTCTCAAACGCCACCGATGTCTGCTCCGCTGTCTGTGGTCGAAGAACCGCGTTATAGAAGTCCAGATGAGACGAGTCGTCCGATCGAAGTGGTGCAAGGAAACTTCGCTAAGACCTTTGACGGGAAAACAACCGATCGCTTAGCGGATACTTTTGAACCTTTGGTGCATCCGGCTTTTGAACCATTACTCTCGCCTGAAGACATTGATGATTTGCCCCCACCAGCAGTGACGACAGAGTCCGAACACCCCGATGTTGGTCAGGCCAGTGATTCAAGTCTTGAACAATTCAGTCCCTTGGTAGAGCTGCTTATCGAGTCTGGTTATTTTGATCGGGAAGACATAATTGTTGCTATTACAAATGCACTTAGAGATGAAACAAAAGCGATCAAATTGATTGAAGTGCTGGGATTGGCTGATGCTAAAGCCGTTCTGGCGGCGTCAATCTGTTCTGAGGCGCTGCGAAAGTTGGAACTAAATCCTGACGAGGCGATCAGCGTTCTTTGTGATATCAAGGGTGGTGCTGAAATTCATGAGGCGCTGGAGTCGGTAAATCTTGAATTGGCTGTAACAGTGTCCGCCAACATGCAAATGTTTATCGAGGACGAGGTCGATGACTCCTTTTATGTTGGCGATGTTTCACGTACGGTGGACATTTTCGATAACGACGATTTCGCGGAAGATGAGAAGCATGCAGCTGCTGCCCGCCTGCATTCCGCTAAGGGGGCTCTTGGAGAGCCGGAGGTTGAAGTGCCTTTGGAAGCAGCTGTTGCACCGCCTGCGGTGTCAGTCGAGGTTGATGTGCCTCAATTGGCTTTCGGTTACGGGCGTGATCGACTTAAGATAGCAAAAGCAGCCATTCCCGCGCCTAAGCCTGAGCCTGAGCTTGAGCCTGAGCTTGAGCCTGAGCCGGTTTTATCGATTGTGGCAGAGGTGGAAACGGCTGAAGAAATTCCAGCAATCACTGAAGATGACTTGCCCCAGGAAGCCCACGACCAAGAGGATAAGAAACGTGTTCGCAAACGAAACGCGATAACCTTCAATTCATTGCAGGCTGTGTTTGTATCGCCAGCAGAAGCGCTGACGAGCGAACCACCTAATCCCGAGGCACCAGCTCTAGATCAAGTTGTTCCCTCTGATAATTTGCAACCAGAAGAATCCGTTCAGGCATCGGATATTGAAAGTGTGAGCGAAGCATCAGAATCCGCACAGTCCTCGGATATTGAAAGTGTGAGCGAACAGCGAGAAGAGTCAGTTAAGAAGGTGCGCGCCGCGGCATCCAAAGCAAAAGTCAGGGGTGGCAAAGCTAAAACCGCCTCAACTAAGAAGTCAAAGCCGCGTAAATAGCGCACCTTATTGGGAATGGAGCGGAGAACCGGGTAATTGCAATTAAGTCTATTTCGGCAATTGTCGTTTGAGACAAAACGGTTGCATGTCCATTCTTTGGGATTTGTCAGTCTTCTGTTGTGTCTTTTGCTGTGTGGATGTGCAGATGTATTTGTGGATGCCGAGCAGAAGTGCAAAGTTCAAGCCGCAAAGGGATTGAAACAATATCAATCTGAAAAATATGCAGACGCCGAACAAACATACCTGGCAGCCACGAAGCTGGCTAAGAAGAGTCAAAATGCATTACAGCAGCCCTTGATGCTTCGCGAACTGGCTCGCTGCTACAGTGCCCAGAAGAAGTATAAGCAAGCCGAAGAGAGTCTACAGCAGGCGTTAGCGTGTTATGAGGAATTGCAGAAACAGGCGCACGGCACTCGTTTTGATCAATCGGTTGTGGACGAGCGCCAGTATGAAACTCTGGCTAGCCTGGCCGATAGTTGTCTGGCCCAAAATCAGCTGCCGGAAGCAAAAGACGCTTACGCTCAGGCTATCGCGTTAGGTGACAAAATAGTCGAGCCGCCTACGATCTCGAATCAGGTCAAGCAAAACTACGTCAATGTTCTCGAAAAATCCGGCGATAAGGAATTAGCCTACAATATGCAGCGCCAGTTGGACGCCGCGACTATTACGATGGATGAATTCGACCAGCGCTTCGACGCTGCTGTAGCGGCTCTTTCCACCGGAGACTATGAACAGGCACAAAAGGAATTTGACACTCTGCAGCTTGCTGCCGATGGGTTCCTCGGCTCTAACCAACGACAGGGCAGAATATTGACCTATGCTGCTCTTATGAAGATCATTCACAATTCTCCTGCTGAAGCTGAATTACTGGCTCGTAGGGCAGTTCAGATCGCTGAAACAAGCCGCGATCCTCTATATCCTGATATTTCTAATGATTACACGCTCAGCGGCCTGGCGGCCGAGTTGCAGGGTGGTACCACATTTAGTGACATTTCGTATTTGAAGGCATTTCGAACAGAGCCGTACCATCCTCGACACATTTTGCTCACTGCCCAAAAGGGGTTAGAGTCCTTTGGTTACAAGAAGCAAGCGCAGATAGTTGCTGCTCGCATAAAGTCATTTAAAGAGGATCCTCGCTTCGTTCTTAATCCCAAAGTGGCAATCGAATATGTTTTGCTGGCAAGAGAACAACAAATCGATGGCAAAGTAGCCCTAGCTAAAGAAACTCGTCTTAAAGGGCTTGTTCATTTGGAGCATGAGAGTCACGCTTCTGAACCAGGAGAGCTGCGGGGCGCCTATCAACTTTACAAAATCTATTCAACCAGGGGTGAGAAGGGGCTTGCGGATAGAGCTTTGAAGCAAATGCGTCTGGTCGGAGGCCGGACCGAATCAGGGCAAGTGCAGTTGAAAAAGGCTTTGAGGCATGAAGGTTTGGGCTAGCCGGTAGTTCTTCTTGCCGTTCGCAGCAGAGGGGCTTCGTGCCTCCTCTGCTCGAATTGTTGACCGCACCGAATATGGTGCTCGTTTCCTTGCTCAAATTTTTTTGGATCAATTATGAATAGATATAGTATGTTAATTTGGCACCCGTGCAAATGTAGTTGCCGTGTGGAACATGAGTGTTGATGCATCGTCTCTAAATTAAGTTAGGCAAAAGGTATACTGCACCGATGAAGGATAAGCTGCTCGTTATTGGGCTGAGTTTACTAGCACTGTCTGCTTCGGCAGTTAATATCGTCACGGCTCAAGAGACTTTCCGCATTCAGAGGGGAGGAGCGGCACCAGTTGCACCGTCATATTCCAACCCTGCTTCAAATGACGATCCGGCATTTCCCGCCGCCGCTCCTGGTTTTCATAGCTCTGAAGGGGCGATTCAAGGTGGTGTGCAGCGATCTGACATGCAAGGTTCTGCTGAGGAAGGTAATTTAAGTCCACAGCGTGCATCCACTGGTCAACATACGATCGTCGGCGGCGTGCAACAAAATGATATGCAAGCTTTTGCCGATCAGGCTTCCTCACCTCTCAGACCGATGCTTGGCGCAGCCCAGGGTAATAACTTGCGCGGCCAAGCGGATGTAGCTTCCCAGCACCCTCTTAGCGGCGGTGTAACTCAGCTCGAAATCAAAAACTTAGCTCGACACGATGTTGTCTTGGTAATCGACAAGTCTGGATCGATGAGCACTCCCGATTGTCCAGGCGTGGGTTCAGGAGCGGGTTTGGCTAGTTTGGGACTTGGTTCAAGTGGGAGTAGTTCTCTTCTCAGAATGCTTGCCGCTTTTGGCGGCGTTAGTTTGGGTGGCATGGGTGGCGGCGGCTTTGGCGGCATGAGCAGATGGGAATGGTGCGGGGCGCAGACAGCGGCTCTGGCGCAACAATATGAAACTGTCGCACCAAATGGTTTGAGCGTCGTTTTGTTTTCAACAGGCACAAAGATTTTTCCGAACGTAAAAGTTCAAGAGATTCCTCACATATTTTCGGAGTATAGACCCGGTGGAATCACGAATGCAGCAACAGCCGTTCGTCAGACTTTGGAGGACTATTTCAATAGAAGAAATATGACGAATGGAAATGTGAAACCACTTTTGGTGGCTATGATTACCGACGGGGAGCCGACGAACAAAGGCGCATTAGTCCAGGTTATAGCTCAAGCTATGACTCAGATACGGCGTCCCGACGAAATCAAAATCACTATTTTGCAAGTGGGCAATGATCTAGACGGGTCGGATTTTGTTGAGGGTTTACAGCGCCAGTTTCCGATTGTTTCAAGTAAGACATTTCTCCAGCTGCAGAGAACTGGATTAATTAGATCGTTGGTAGACTGCATCAGCGAACATCAACCGCGCCAATACTGATATTCGCCAATAGCGAGCAGCTGACATTCGCTCGTTCCAGGTAACGGAACTTTTAAGTCTTTAACTTATCCCAGCGGGATGGATTTGGCTCACCGTCATCTTTGGTTTCAGGCAAGTCAGTGCGAAAACGTGATTGAAAGCGGCGCTTCAACTTATCAATTTCCTCTTCACCCTCCAACCACTCTTCGGTAAATCCGCAATTGCCGCAGATGAATCGACTAAAGGCGACCGAATCCACCAACCCAAGGTAAATGACGGTTCCGCCTTCAAGCTTGGCGTCGATTCTGATAATGTCGTGCGATTTGCACTTCCTGCAAACGCCTCGGTTTTTCATTGATTGGCTCCCTCTGTCCCTCGGTAAGGAATACCACGGGCGTGGAATTTCCAAGCAACTCCAAATGAATCAGCGAGAGTTTGGGTCAAATGTCGATGGATGGAGGAGTGCGTTAGGTAGTTAGTTCGTTACTTCGTTACTTCGTTACTTCGTTACTTCGTTACTTCGTTACTTCGTTACTTGAGACATGCTCCTCTGTTTAGCAAAGATTGGTACGGTGCGATCCACCGCGAGTGGTGGCAAGCTAGACAATTTTTGTGGGATGCCATAATTTTATATTATACTTTGTAGTATAAGGGGAACCAGAAAAAGTCTGCAGGTCCGAGGTGCCAAATTACGAGCTTGCGCTCGCAACGTGACACCTCGGTTGCAGACCCGTTCCAGCCCTCCGAAGAGAGATCAACTTCTTGAACCAGTTGTCCCCAGTGAGGTCGCCTGATTCAAGTAGTCGTTAGCGCTTGCGCGGAGTGCGCGCAGCGGCGCCGCGACGGGTGGGAGCGTTCTGCTTGACGTTTTCACTCGAAGAGTGCGCCAGCTTGAGCTGTCCACCGTTCTTCTTCGCGCCAGGGGTCTCCTCAGTGTAAGGCTGACCCTCGACGACGATGGAACGACGACCGTCGGTACCAGGAACAACAGGCACTACCTCCCCGAACAGGCGGTTGAAGTGCATCGTGAACGCTCCGAAGCTCTGGCTACGGCGATGGTAGTCGCCGAGGTGACCATTGCGCTTCGCGGACCACAGATACCCAATCTCGTGGGTCTGGTGCTGGTTGTAAACCGGCTCGGGCATCGTGTGCTCGACGTCGGTCCACCATGCCGAGCCGGACTTACCGTCCAGGCTCTTCACGATGTCGTAACCGCGCTGTGCCCACTCCTCCTGAGCGGAATCACCGGCGGCGCGACGACGGAACGATCCGACCATGAACAACGTGGTGTTGTTCGCGAGGACCGCAGCGCCGTACGGCAGGACCTGGATGTTCTCCAGACCGTCGATACCGAACAGGGCATCGATTTCCGTGGGCAGAGCGATCGACGGGTCAGACGGAACGTCCGAAGCGTCAGGGTGGTTCGCAGCCCAGGAATCGAGGAAACGCTTCTTCATCTGGACGAAGTCCA
>PLXC01000118.1 GCA_003151275.1 Candidatus Melainabacteria bacterium | reverse complement strand
TAGCCTTTTCTCGTGATCATAACCTAGCTGCATCCTGTGGAGGCGCACCAATTTCCGTAGTGAAGCAGTACATCCAATCTCAAACTACACCAGACTGACCGCTTGCGCGGTCGCTCCTTACATCCCCGCCCTAAACGACGGGGCTTTACAGAGCATTCGGTAAAAATCGTGTCAGATAACGATGCAGTTCTGAGGATGTGAAGTGAAGAAACCCTGGAATCTGGTTTAAGTCACTTTCGAATTTAGACTGCAGAATGCGACCACACGATGAAGTGGCGATGGGCAATTAAAATTTAAGCCTACGTCCCAACCACAGAAGGGCGTCTTGTTTGCGTTTCACCCACGGTTGCTCAGCCAAATCGTGTTTCGTGTTCAATGTGGAAGTTGATTCTTTAGTGGGACTTGAGATTTGGGCTAAGTCCTCCATGAGTTCTGAGGCTGTCTGGTAGCGATTTTCTCGATCTTTCTCCAGACATTTGGCGATGATTTTTCCTAGCGCAATTTGGTGCGATGGTGGGAGAACACTATCGATCAAGTTGATTTCCGGGGGCTGTAAGGTGAGATGTTTGACCAGTATCTCTACTGGATTTTCACCCGTGAATGGTGGACGACCATTTAGTGCCTCAAACATTGCACAGCCAACAGAGTAGATGTCTGAACGTTTGTCGACCTTTTCACCACGGCATTGTTCTGGGCTCATGTATGGCGGGCTGCCGACGACGTCGCCGGTCTGTGTAATGTTGGCGAAGCCTCCATCAACGTCGATTGGGCGTGCCAAGCCAAAATCCACAATTTTTACAATCATCCCTGCCGATCCATTCTTCATGAACATCAAATTACTCGGTTTTATATCGCGGTGCACCACATCTTTTTTGTGAGCGTAATCGAGCCCGGCGCAAGCTTGATAAAAGATGTCGATGACATCATGCACTGGCGGCCTGCCATTTAACTCTAACACCTCAGCTAGACTGGCTCCTTCGATCAATTCCATAACAATATAGGGCGGACCTTGTTCGGCTATGCCGAAATCCCTAACCGCAACGATGTTTGGATGAGACAAAAGACCAGACAATCTCGCTTCTCTATGAAATCTTCTTGCGGTATCAGAATGCGCTGAGATATTTAAATGCAAGACCTTGAGCGCAACAGTCGTGCCCAGATCCACGTGCTTAGCAATGTACACCAGACCGCTGCCACCTCCACCAATCAATTCCATAATTTCGTACTTGCCATTAAAGATGGTGCCGAGAAAAGGATCCGCATCAGACTCGAGTTCAGACCTTCCGCCTGCAAGTGCATGATCTTCAGTCTTTGCGTCCAGTAAAAGATGAGGAAAAATAGTGCTTCCGCTCGGGTCAAATTTCTTGCGCAATCGCCGGATCGCCATGCGCAGTTTTTGCTCACTCTTTTCGGTATTGGTTGACCACGCTGAGCTGAGAAGGTCCGCGAAGCTGGGCCTTATGTGCGGATATTTTGCGGCGAATTCTAACAATTGAAATTCGTCAGTCGTGAGAGCATAGGTGCGCCCACCCTTGGTCACCCTTTGATTGGCGCAGTCTAAACTGATATCGGACAGGTTTACAGTCTGAGTGGGAGTGGTGCCCTGTGTCGATCGACGTAAGTGTGCTCTTACTCTGGCCCCAAGTTCTTTCAAATTGAAAGGCTTGGTCATATAATCGTCCGCTCCGCCGTCGAGCCCTGCTTCTTTGTCTTCGACTGCGTCCTTACCGGTGAGCATAATTACAGGTGTGCGAGCCCCAAGTGCGCGAAATTGGCTCAGAATCTGTAAGCCGCTCACTCCAGGCAAATCCCAATCCAGAATGACGAGGTCGTAAGGTTTGCCAAGGATGCTTGCCAGTCCCTCGTCACCAGTATGATAAACGTCGACCGTGTGGTTTTCGAATTCCAGTAGCGAGCGAATCACGTACGCCAGATCTACGTTGTCTTCTACTATCAGGACATTGGTCATAGTAATCCAGAGTACCATTAAGACGTAAAGTACGCGATTAGGCGCTGGTTAACCGGGGAAAAATAAGCTGTCTTGGCAGGAGTTTTGGCATGAGCGATCACAAAATGGGCGAGAAAGTCCTGAAAGAAGTTTCGATCAAAAATGCATCCGGGAAACAGGAAAGCGTCATTGATGTAGCCAGGAATATTTGGGGCGATGGTCCCGCTTCCGCCAATACCGATGCCACGAAACGTCAATTTAAGGACGTAGCAGCTGATGGTCAGGAAGTACGTGATCGTCACGGGCATGCTCATGATCCGCACGCTGATCGGGTGGCAGAAGCCAGCCACAAAATTAAGTTGTTCAACAATGAACTCCATAAGCCCGGTGGACCACTTGCCGACTCCTCTTTGGAGTTGATTGGCTTCGACAAATCGGGGAGATTACTTTTGATCCAAAGAGATCAACAAGGTAAGGTTGAGGGGAAATTTCTCGTCGATTCTGACAGCGGCAAGATAGTCGGTCGTACGCTTCCCGGTCCTGCGGAGAAGTGGGAACATGGTCCTGGATATGATCGCACAGCCCAACCGCTGACGGCGCAGGGCGTTTTTGATCGTGAAACTGGTGCCACTGTAATCAAAAACAAAGCTGGCAACGTGCAGGTGCTCGTTGATTGTCATGGTGATAAACGTGTTTATGAGCGGGATGCCAAAGAAAACGTGAACGAAATTTTTATTACCCGAGGTATCCAGACCGAACATTTCAAGCTCGGCAGCGCTGTTGCCGGAGTAAGCAATCATCTTTGGTATAAAGAACCCTATAAAGCGAACGATCGCACACCTGGTTTTCAATTCGAAGTAAAGAGTGACGGCTCGCTTGTCCAGCACGTCACTAAAACCAAGTCGATCACTTTTGGTGCTAATGGTTCCATTTTGGAAAAACAAGGTTCTCTCAAAGATGTGCTCACGCGCAAAGGCTACGTGAATGAGGTTGATCAAGCTGATAAGAGGCTGTTGGCAGTCTCTCCACCACAAGAATTGACTTAGGCTGGTAGTCTCGGGTATCAGCGGGATGCTGATTGTGAATCGATATTTAAAGCTTGCGACTTTTTAGGGTAACACTAGCTGCACTGTCCATGGTGTCATATGAAACTTCACCTGTGGTTAGTTCAAGTTTCAAATTTGCTACTTGTGAAGTAATTGCGGCGCGATCGGGTTTTGCTGGTTCAGTAGCATAATATGTCTCTTCACCTTCATGGCTTCGATACTGTTGCACGCGCCAACCATTGTTGAAAAATGCAGCTGTGTAGGCGCCTTCGTTGGCCTCTAAATAAACATTGCCTGTGCTTGGGTCGACAACTAAGCCGCTGAGAATGAAATATTTGATGTCGTCTTCGATTGCAGAGAATCTTGAAAAAACATATTCGCTCCTGCCTTCGGCGCGTTTAATGATGCTGCCATCAGCCATAGAAACCAGTTCTGGACCGTCGTTGACATAGTAGACCCGCCAAAGAACTGTTCCGTCTGGTGCGGTCACTAATTGGTTCAAGGCGCCGAAGCTACTTGCTTGAACGCCATTTAAGGAGTCATTCCAATCGTCTGAGGATAGGTCATCCAAAAGGGTGCCCCAGTCATCATCATCGTCATCGACATCGACATCGTCTTCTTCTTCTTCGTCTTCAAGATCCTCATTTGATTTAGGCGTTCCCTCCGGTGCGCTGTCCAAGTTATGTTCTTCCCAGTTATCCGAGGTCTTTCCGGTCTGGCTGCTGGGTTCATGTTCTTCCAAACCTTCCGGCGTCTTTCTGGTCTGTGAATTGCCGGACTTATTTTCTTCCGAATCATCGGCAGTGTTTCCGTCCAGTGTGCTGTCAGACTCAAGTTCTTCTGAATAATCCGAGGTTCCAGGCGGCAAATTGTCTAATTGATTATCCCCAACGTCAGGTCGAACCAAAGAGCGACGGAAAGTTTCCTCATCAATTACAGAAAGATCCGAGAGCATGAACATGCGCTCGCCATTTTCTACATAGACAGAGAGCACCTCTTCGCTACCGGTGGAAGTTAGAACTGTACAGCCAACCGGATCCTCTAAATCGTTGGCATAGGTCTGGACCATTGTTTCAACGGTTTGGCGTAAATAATTCTTGTCGTAATGCTCGGCCAGGGCTTGATCTCCCAAACCAAGCGGCTGGTCGGGGGCTTTGTTAATTTTAGGCGCCCTGATTTCCATCACTTCAGGCGGCAGCAAATCAGTGGCACGCCCAAACGCGGCGCTGATGCCGCTTGATTGTCCACTTTTGAGGTCGTTGATGTAGTCGCGGTAGCGTTTTAGGTGTTCAGCCATGGAACTGCCCGACGGCTGCGCTGTTTGCTCATCCGTATTGCTCACAACAACAATCTCCTATTACCTTCATCCCAGTGTTTAGGGGGCATACAACCGAGGAACGGTGAATATGGTCAACACCCTTATGCCCCAAGCAGCCAAACTTCCAGACATTCTGAGATTAGTTTGCTAGAGCGAGTTTGATATGGCGAAACCACCGGCCGATGGAGGCGATCATCAAGGCAAGCCGAAGCCCAAACCGACTAATGAAAGTCCGGCACATAACGACACTTACGGCCACGCCCCGGTGAAGTCCAACCACCCGAAGCACGTAGATCCCAAGCCCGGACATCCCGCGCCCGACAAAGCTGACCACACTGCCCACGCCTCACCAAAAGAGTCCGGTCTCAGCAGACTGTTGCATGAAGGTGAGAGACTGCTGGCTACGGGTGAGAAGTTTATCAGCAAGGCGCTTAGCACTCACGAAACGCACCACGACAAAATAGTAAATCAAGTAACACATGCCGACAAATTGACTCCGAAAGAGCGGGAGCATAAGCATGTGCATGACTACACTGATCCTGCTTCCAAGAGACACTTTCACTATAACGATCACGGACTCGTAGACAGAGTTCAGGGGTCTAATGGTGCAGTCACGAGAATCGCTTATAAACATGATGGAAAAGAGGAAAAACCTGCCACCTTTGTCACCACAAAAGATAATCCAAAGAACCATGGTCATTCTGTTCAGAGCGCTAGTGGATCTGACAAGGTGGTGCTCAAAGTCGATCAACGGACTGGCGACGTAAGTACATCGTGCCATGAAAGTGTCACGGTACAAGACGAACATCGCAAATTAGTCAAACAGGAGCTGAAGATAGAAAGGCACTTCAGTTCAGAAGGCGCCACCTCCGAAGTGCGAAGTGACCTTAAGGGACATCGGATCGATAAGACTATTACTGGCCCGGATGATCAAAAGCTCGCGGTTATCCATTATGACTATCGCCACAGTGCGGATAAAAAGGATGCCAATCACTCCGTAATGGCAGTGCAGTTGGATGGGTCGGGGCGACCAGTGCACCAATTTGTCTTTGCCACCGCAGGCGATATCGATAAACAGAAGCCTGCCATGCGTGAAGATAGAAAGTACAGCGAAAAGGACGGATTGGTCAAGGAAACACACAAAGTCTTTGATCTGCATACAGGTAAAGACGTGCCGATGTTCCAGAGCGAACAGACCCTTGATCTGCAAAAGGGCCGCACCATTATCCACGAGCAGACATTCAAGGACGGCAAGATAACACCCGTCGAAGATAAGACAGCAACTTTTAACGAGTCCGGTAAGGCGATCGCTCTTCATTACAAGAACGATGAGACCAAAACTGATGTCAATTTTGTCTTCAGTAGCACGGGCAAGACTGCCGACGTCAAAGGCAAATTAGGTGACGTCGATAAAAGTCATCTTTTGTTAAAGGGTGATGTAGAGGTAGCAAATCTAGTCAGTCATTATCACGTCAAAGCAATCGACAACGCAGAGATTTTAGCTCATGGTGGGCCGACACCACCGCGCCACGGAGATAAACCAACCGGTACCGTGGCCTGGCAAGATGGCGATACATATAAACAAGGTTCAGTACAAAACGGCAACGTACTAGACGCCAACCAGAAAGTTATTGGCACCATTAACGATGCCGGTGACATTTCAATTGGAAAAATTAAGTTCAATATTATCGCAGACCAATTTCACGCTGCTGTTTTTCATGGTGTTGGCACAGACCATGAGAGACTCGATCTTTGCACGGGTCAAGGTAAGCAAGGCGGACAGAGAACGGAAGGATATAACGGCTATTTAACTGATGGACAGGAAAAGATGACGTCGATTGGCGGCAACATTTTTGATAAGCAAGGTAAGTTCTTTGCTCATATGGATGAGAAAGGTCAACTCGTCTTTGCCAATGATACAGATCAAAAGGAAAAAAAAGGTACGAGTCTGAGTAACTTAAAGGCGGGTGGCGGCTGGCAATTTATCGGCAACGAAAACGGCAAACCTCGGCAGTTTGATCTAGATAACTCCAGCAACGGCACAGTTTTCATGGCTCAATTGGATGCTAAGGGCACTGCCATGAAGGATGCTGGTGGACATCCTCTAGACCCGGTACCATGCGTGGTGCACATGGGCATGCTGATCGAGACTGCAACTGGCAAGCAGCTGGGCAAATTTGTGCCTCCCTCCATCAACGACGACAAGTCTTGGGGCGAAGGCGCCGTGTTGCTTTACGGGAAAAATCCAACCGACAAACCGACAGTGACGGCATTGTCGAACATGAAGAACACTATTTTTGACATTACGATAAACGGTCAGGGCTCCACGCAGATGATGCGTGGTGGAGTTGTAGGGCCAAAAGAGCTACAGGCAGACGGAAGCACCAAGCCTGGTGTGGGTGGAATTGTAAATTTTGACCAAGCGCTGACGACAACTGCACAGAATCTGCAAGATAAAAAGAACGCTCTCGGTCTGCGTTATGATACGGAAAACAAACAATCTGTTGTGATTGGATTAGCTACTCATGACGTAACAGGTTTGAATGCGCGACTATACAACAAGGCGATTGCCGGAGAAGAACAAACGGAAGCCGCTCAAGTTAGCGTTGATTTAGCAGGCAAACAATTGGCTTCTCAAAGGAGCATGATCGACCAGGTTCTAAAAACCGGAAAGCTCGACGAAAACACAATGTATAGCTTGCAGAGGATGACTGCTTTAAACAAGGATAGTGGCTTGGACACTTTAGCTCTTCTAAAACAAAAGATTGATAACCCGCAACATGTACTCGAAGATCTGAAAGGCCCCGCCGACATCTATTCAGGATCGATTAAGAGACCAGATCCTGATCATGCCGGAAAAATCATTGACTATGACATAAAGAATGGCTATGTATACAAGAAAAATTCGGATCACATAGTTGGCAGTGTTAACCCTGCCGACGGTAGTTTGCGATTATGTAATGATGCAGGTCGTGCAGAAGTTAGTAAAATGGCCGATCCGAGTTTAAAGGGCACGGTCATACATTTGGATTGTCCGACTGACTCTGGGAAGACAACCAGTGTCGATTGGGTCAACGATGGACACGGCAAACTTATTAGTGTTGGGCAGGTGCGCCGGCAAGTTGCGGAAGAGCGTGCTTATGCGGAACTTATGGCCAAGGGTGATACATCAGACACAACGGCCAGAGATGCTTTGAAAAGGACAAAGGATTTGGAGGTTCGTTACACGACAACCCTAGATGGTATCGTCAAAAATGGTATCACAGACGTGAATTCAGCTGACCGATTCAGCGCTTTAGAACAACTCAAGGGCGGTCCCCAATCATTTGTCAAAGCGGAACAGTATCGTCCTGAGCCACATGCCTTAGAGAAGAAAATTACAGTGCCAAAATTTACGCATCAGGAAGATTGCCAGCGTGCAAATGGACCGATGCGACTGGGTCACGATCATTACTATGTAGACAAAGGAGTGATTTACCGAACACGGTTAGAAGGCGACCAATGGAAAAAGGTGGAACAGCCTTGTGGCAATCTGGAAGCGAATTATGTAGCCAGGATCGATGGGCATGCCATTGTTCTGCGGGATCAATCTCAATTTCTGTTTCAGTTGCGCCTTGAGGGAGAGCCTCAAGACCATCGCATCATAGGTCTCGGACCAACTCACACCGATGGTGGTGGCAACGTCATACCCGGAGGTCTTGTCGACGCAAATGAGCTGTTGCGTCAAGGTGCATTTGCTCAAAGAGATACAGCTGTCTCGGCCAAAGAATATCGCGATTCTGAAGGCATCATCACCCTTGGTGCGCCTGACGCTGCTATGGGAGGACGGGAAGCTCAATTAGACTTAGTGCACGACACTGCAGCCAATCAGCAACGCGGCATGCATCGTCAAATAAATCAATTGTTTATAGAGGGCTTGTCAGGGAATACTCTGGCGACTGCCGATGTTAATCACAATGTTCGAAGCGTTCAAAACTTTGTTCGTGACATGCACCTTTCAACTGAAGATGCTTCAAACCTTTCTGCTGAAGGACGTGAAATGCAAAAGCAGAGCAGCGAGGCTGTTGCCATGGCCGCACTGAGCGTGGTGCCTGGCGGAGCCGGCTTACTGACGACACGGCTTGGACTTGGATTGACCGAGCGAGTGGGAATCACTATGTTGGGCGGTGGATTGGTTTCCACCGTTGCCAGACAAACTCGCGGAGGAGATTGGCAGCAAGCGCGCGACAATTTCGCATCAGGCTCTGTTGAAGCACTTACCATGTGGGCTGGATCTGAAGGCACTCAGCTGTTGGGTAATCTAAAAATGATTCAAGCAGCTAGAGTCGCTGGTCCTGAAGCAATGGCGGCACTTTCTGAACCACTAAAAGCCTTGGTGGCAAATCCTGCGACGGCTAAAGTTCTCGAAATAATGGCTAAACCTGGAGGCACTGTAGTTGTTGAGGGACTAATGCGCACGGCAAACGCAGGCATTCAGACAACTGGATTTGCCACTGCCGGATCAATACGAGCGAACAACTATGAGGACCAATTCACACCATACAAGTTGGCCGAAGGCACGCTATACATGCTTGCGGGAGAAGGATTTGCTGCCCTTGCGCACAACCCGCTCACCAAAATGGGACCAAAATTTAGTTCGCCTTTTGGTGAGAGTTTCGATAAAGGTATCGAGACTTTCTCCGGAAGCGCCATAAACAATTTCACTAATTCAGCGCTCAATGCTCGTAATCAGGCAATTGAGGCAGAGAAAGATCATATCGCTCAACAGCTCGGAGTAAAGCGAGAACTTATAACACCACAGTTGTTTGATAAATACAAAAATGACGGTCGCATAAATTCATTTATTTTACATAGTGCCGCCGAAGGTGCCTTCATGACTGTGGTGACTCATCCAGTCAGTCATGCATTCACTCACTTCATTGGTGAGCCTTTGGCAATTAAGGACGCACAGGCTCGCAATGCTCAACTTTACAGTGAACAAATCGCCTCAATTGAGGCGAGAGTTAACGCGCTTCCGGAAGCAGGATTGGCGGTCTACAGTACTACCAATATAAAAAATGATGTTGGTCTGGAAACGAGTTTAGTTCATGATCACAAGGGACAGCTCAGCCAAGTAGCGCTACCTGACGGGACAGTGCTCACGCGAGGAGAACACCATTGGTCTGCAAATAAGTTGTCTCCAACATTTAGCAATATAAAGGAAGTGACTGCCGACCGTGAAGGCAATCTGTCCATTAAACACACCAATAATGCAGAAACCAATATTTTCAAAGATGGTCGCACCACTGAAAGAAGGACACTTGCTGAAGGACATGAGCTCGTCAAAACTTGCTTTCCGGACGGTCGTACATCAAGTATCGAACGTGTCGACGGTAAAGTCACGTCCGTGAAGATGGAGAAACCTTCGCAGACGAGTGGTACTGCAGGTGATGCTTTGCCAAGTGGTGGCAGTCGATCTGTTGAGGAAACGAAAGTCATCTACGACGAAAAGGGAGTGCCAAAGAACATCGAACTATTTTCTGGTGGCAATTTAGTCAAGGACGAGTCGGGCTGGTCTCTTTACTATTCCGGACAGCTAATTGAGAAAGGCTCATTTTCAGATATTCAAGTGTTGTCCGATGGCACGATTATCAAAGAAGGCAAATCAAGAAAGGATGGCTTGCCTCTATCCATAATAGAACATCCGGATGGCTCCCAACTGGTTAGTAAAAATGGTGTCGTTGATCGAATTCACGATGCCAAAGGTTACGTTACCCAGGTTGTAAGAGATAGCGCTGGAAACCCTTCTGAACTGAAACTACCCGGTGGCGATCGCCTGACCCGGGGCGACGATGGTTGGAGCATTCACGTAAGTGGACATCCTCCCGAGCACTTCTGCAAAGAGATATCCATTAACAATGACGGCAGTGTGGTGCAGATCGATGAACACGGCATCGCTTCTATTGATCGCCTTGATGGATCGAGATCGTTTCATGTTCCTGGTGACAGCGTTGGGCCAATCGATTATCACAATGAAAAGCTGAATTGTGACCGACACATTTTGTCGATGGACGATCCTGTCGTGGCAAATCATATACAGGAAGGTTTACTTGATTTGCACGACAGGCTGCGAAAAACACATGATGCTCCGGAAGAAGTTATGGGACGCGTCCTCTATGAAGTCAATCGATTACTTGAAAAGCCTGGCTACGCCTCAGCTGAGACCCGACGTCGCTGGGTCGATGAAGCACTCAGTCTTGCTGCCAATCCTGATTTCCTCAGTCAGGGCACCAACGGTACTTGCCCACTTGCATCATCAGAACAGAGAGAGTACGCGCGACACCCCGACACTTGGTTTAAGATGCTGCGCAGGCTCAATGAGACTGGTGTTGCTATCAATGGCAACGGTGGCGTCATTGAATCTTATGTGAAGGATGGTCACTTAACAATTGTGCCTGATGAAGGCGCGCTTAGCCACTACAATGAACCAGGGCGCACCAGAAGAGATGGACAAAGGCTTGAGGTCAGCCAAATCATTCAGACCGTTCTCAACGATGTTATCGGCATTCAAAATGGCGGACGGAAAGATCTCTACTATGCTACCGATATCGAGCGGATGCTGAACCTTGTCACCGGCAGAAAAGACGAATTTGTGGTTGTATCTTCTCAAGACAGCCAAGATATGGCGCGTCAATTGCTAAAGATCAAGATGTCGGGCAACCTACCTGCCATTGTCCAGGTAGATGCCAGCAACCGTGGCGTAGGTGGACTGCGTGAAAACCAAGGTCACGTCCAAATCGTGAAAGATATCAGGTCATCTTTGACTGACCAGGATAGGCTTAGTCCCGATGCTCTTTCAAGCAGATATCGAATGGATGGAATGGCAATCAAGCGGTCTGCCACTGTAGGTGGTGCTGAGCCAGAGCACGAACTTGACACAGAAAGAATTGAAGTCGTATTTGGTAATACTTGGAGGAGGGGGGACAGTAACGAGGTACTAACTGCCGACCAAGCGTATCATTACACTCTTCAGCCAAAAACTAATGATCATCTGGATAAGCTAGAAGCAAGAATCAGAGCTAATTCAACCGATCCTCATGAGCGTCTCGAACTATTGAGTTGGAAGCTCGGCTTGTTAAATTCTGCGTTAGTGCACAGAATGAATAACACTGTTGATGCTGGTTCAGAATATGCTCTTAGCAGACTTGGTGGTCTTGGAGCAATCGACTCTACTCATATGATGCAGGAGTTGACCGCTTGTGAAACGGAACTGAAACGTAATTATTTGGAGCGAGAGCAAAAATTGCGTGGAGCAGAAGCGGTGCAGAATCTCAAATTAGGGATAAACAATCTACTTGATGGCAGGCTAACTCCATTCGAAGGTGGAGTTGAACTTTCGCTAAGAGAGCGTCAATATATTGCTTCACTGGGTGAGTTGAGACGTGCACTAACTACAGTGCAGGCGATGGAAATTCATCTCGCCAATCGACCTGCTTCGACCCCAACTCTGGACGCTCCCTCTTCGTCTGTTGGGGCTGGACAACATCAAATTGGCATGGTGAGCAATGACGTGCAGCGAGCGATAGGTACTTTCCAAGACTATTCCGGAAATGTAAGCGGTCGTGGTGAACCTGGATCTGACCTTTCACATAACTCCTCCAATCGCTTGGAGATGCGTTCCTCAAACGACAACTTCAACGTGCGTGGTCCGGCCAGAGTCTTCAACAGAGGCGATTCTCAAACACTCGATGCGCTGCTGTTTCGTCAACTGAAGATTGACGATAATAAATGCTTTCAAGACAATGTATTGCGCAAGTTTGTTAGAGACGTGAGTGAGGGAACTAGGCATTGGGAGAAGGTTGATCCCTCTTTGCCTGAGTCTGAAAAGAAGGAAATTATTGATCAGCGAAGGGGAGAGTTAGAAAGACTTCTGGGCAAAGTGTTCAATAATCTGGGGGTTATTGCGCCGCAAATTGAGGTCGTTTCTGATGAGAAAATGAACAATGATGACGCTGCTTACGTAAAAGGTAAAGCAGTGATCCAGATCAGGGAAAGCCGCTTTCTGGGAAATGAACCCCTGAAAATCGAGGAAATTGGTCATGAGGGTCTTGGTCATTTAGTTCAGGATCACCTGGTGGCTAACAAGTCTATGTTGGATGCTTTAAGAAATGATGGACGCACAAACATCAACGATTTGATCAAGAAGACGAGTGGAGCATCGCAAGAATATGCGTTAACACCTAAAGGTGAGGCGTTTTGCGCGAATATTGCATTACATGATCGGACCTCGGGAATGATGGGCTTCGACAAATTAGTTATCGAGAAATCACTTCTTGCATCGGTGTCCTGGCTCGAGACAAGGCTGACAAAGAGTAGCGATGAATTGCAGGCTGATCCTGAATACAGGCGAGCTGACCGCCTAGCTGAATCGTTCACGCATCCTAAAGAATTTGGCACGGATCAGCTGCAGAGTCTAACCAACTTACTCTTGGGTCATGGTGTGGATGGTCGCATGGATGCTGACGAATTGACACCCTTTGTCGACAAGTTGTTGAAAGAGCCGCCTGACGCTCCACTGCCCTATGGTTTTAATCCCAAAAGCGCATTGGCAGCTATGTTAGTCAGTTCAAACAAATTGTTCGGATATGATCCTTTTAGCGAAGTATATTTGTCACGTCCGGAATATGCACCGGGGAAAAGAATTGAACCGCGAGTAGATCAATTGTTTGAGTCCCTCCTCCAAAATCCAAAGTTTTTTGATCGTCATCCAGACTTTCTTGTGAAATTGGTCGAATGTAATACTGAAACTAATCCGACAAAAAGAATGGAATTGAGACAGCAATGGCTCGACATCATTAAAAGTGAGTATCCAGGTAATGACCACGCCACGCCGACGACTCCTAAATTATTGGCTCGATTTGATTTAAAAGCCTACGTATTTTTGATGAATCACTTTGCAGAAAACGAGAAGCTAGGAAATCTCACCAAGGCAGACTTCGCAAGCCATTTGCCTTCGCTCGTCCGTGAACTAATAAAAGATAATGTCAGGATAGCTGCCCATCAGGAATACAGCTTTTATCGGGCCAATTTCCATGAGTGGGAAGCTCACCACGTTCACTTGCGAATGAAGTGGTTGATTAAAGAAAATGATTTGGAACACAAACCAGACGAAGAAGATCGGACTGAACGTTCAGATCGGCAATTGAAACTTGCCAGCACTTTCGATCCCGACAAAGGCGCACGACCGGGTTGGAAAAAAGCAATTGCAGCCATTCGTGAAAACTCAGAGTCCCCCGATCAAACGGCAGATGGGTTTACGAGCGTACTGCAAAATCTCAATTTCTTTAAGATGACAAAATCCTGGCATATGGAAGAACCTGAAGACGAGCCGTCTTTGGACATTAGAGAGAGTGCTGGTATTCCGGACGATTATATGCCCAAGGCAAATTGGGAAAGTGCGCAATTGGTTTCCGACGTCAAATCTAGAAGTATCAAACTCGACTTCTCTGGTTTTGATGTGAGTAACAAGTCGGATGAAACTTCCGACAATACCGCGGGCACCGCTGACAGTGGCAGAAGTCGTGTTCAGGATCGTTCAACTGGGCAATCTCCTGATCGAATGAGCATGGGTGATCAAGGACAATTGCCTTCAGGAAGAGATTTAGCGGACATGCCGCAGCAGTCAGGTGGTGCATCTCTTGATACGCCGTTGTCCCCGCCCCAGCCGCTTCCATATGAACATCATCAAAAATTAGAGGCTTTGCGCATCCAAAACAACATAAGTCCTATCAGGCTCTACGCCAAGCCTATTCCCGGTGATTCTGAAGAACCCAAAGGGCAATTACTTCCCGAAACGGAAAAGGCACTCCCTGGCCGTGCAGTTCACGAACCAGCAAATTTACTCCCGGATCAGCGCGAAGATTTGTATCGGGAAAGAACTCCCGATATGGCAAGAGTTGAAGAACTCAAAGTTGGCTCACCCTTGGTGACATTGGGCAGAGAGATGCTGCGCGATATGAAAAATGATCCTGGCAGGGATAAGATTGCTCTGAAGGATCCTAATCAATTGGATCTGATTCAGCAGAGAAAGAATAGAGAAAAAGAAGAGGCTTATACTCGCCTTACTTATATCGATCCACTGACAGGTGCGGGTACACAGCAAGCTGTTGAACAAGAGTTGATCAGGAGATGCGAAGAAGCTCAAAAAAGCAAGGTGCCATTCAATGTTGCGTACATTGACCTCGATGAATTTGGCACTGCCAATAGGGCCATTGGAAGACCTGGTGGTGATCTTGCTCTGACTATGTTTGTCGAGCAGATGCAAACCGTTTTGTTGAAACATCCATCCGTGTCACTGGCACGACTAGGTGGTGACGAGTTTGTTTTGATCGGTTCCTTTGACGAGAGTTTCTTGAACGAGGTGCGGGCGATTCGATTAGGTTATGAAAAGAGAAATGACCAGGCATTTGTCAGATTGCTAAGAGAGAATGAGACCGGCACGGGACCCGATCCTGTGCGCGCCTCAATCGGAGCTGTCGCATGGCGACAAGGTGAGTCACCGGAGCAGATCCTGAAACGGGCTGACAAAGCTATGCAAGCTAATAAGGAGCTGAGAAAGTTTGATCATCCGCTGAGAAAATTCGATCCAGAAACAGATGCACAGAAAGCTCCTTCTGCTGATGCCATCACTTCCAAATTTCATAGACAGTTGTCTATGACTACTGAGGAATTTAGAGCAAAAAATCCTGACATGCTGAAAAAAGACAATCGTTCACACGAGGCTTCCGCTGAACGGTTGATTTTGGCCAAACGTTTATATACACACCATCTTACTGAGCTACCTAAGGACTTTGTTTGCCAGCGGGTGCTAGGGCGGGAAGTAGTCCAGGCAAAGGCTAACCATAATGATCCTGACAAAGTTGAACAAAAGCTATTTTTGATAAAAGCTGACATCAACAACTTCAAATCTGTAAACGACGAAAACGATCACTCGCAGGGCGACGCGCTGCTGAAAATTTATGGTGCTGATTTGCAAGAGATCGTCGGCCGGGGGAAAGACAAATTTGTTGGATCACCAGGAGGAGGCGCTGCCTTTATCATTGCTCACAGCGAAGCAGAAATGAAAGCGATCGTAGCCAAACTTAAGGCGTGGCAGGGTCCTGAAGACATGCAACCCAAAGGTAAATACAAGCTTTGTTTGAGTATCGGTGTGGCCGAGTGGAGTCCCGGTCAAACTGCCGCTACTCTCGATGAGAAGGCAAATGCAGCTCTTGACACAACCAAGCGAACTCAAGAAAAGGCCGGACTACGGAAGTCGCACGACCAATATGCAGTTGAGGCAAAAGTGAAAGAAGAGAAAAGGCGAGCCCAACGAAATATACTTGATCGCGATAATGAGGAGTTATAGTGCTGATAGAGCCGATAAATCTGCAAGCAATTGTTCTGTAGACTGATAGCGATCTTCCCTGTTCTTTTCCAGACAGTGGTGCACAATTTGTTGTAATCGACTAACCATTTCTGGACTAACTTCGTCTAAGACGAGAGGAGGGGGAGGATCTTGAGCGTGCTTTATGTAAATCTCGATTATGTTTGAGGCGACGAATGGTTTTGTGCCGGTAAGCATTTCGTAGAACATGCAACCGATTGCGTAGATGTCGCAGCGATGATCTGTCGGTTCTGAGCGGCATTGTTCTGGGCTCATGTACGAGGGTGTGCCAATCATAGATCCCGTTCGAGTCAGATTTTCATTCTCTTCAGGTCGTATCAATTTGGCCAATCCGAAATCAACAATTTTTACCGTGAAAGTGTGGTCGCCTTCCGCCACAAGCATTATGTTTCCAGGTTTAAGATCTCGGTGCACTAGCCCTTCTTCGTGAGCTTTCCCCATGCCCTGGCATACTTGGGAAATGATTTCGATGCTGTCTCTAACTGCTAACTTGCCATTTTGTTCAAGCAGTTCAGCCAAGCTGAAGCCATTTAGATACTCCATAACCATATAAGGTTGTAATTCTTCAGTCAGTCCTAAATCGTGCACAACCAGCACATTCTTGTGGCTCAGCAAACCCGCCGCTCTAGCCTCTCGTTCAAAGCGTCTAACTAATTCTGGTTGTGTACTGAGTTGTGGTGCCAGGACTTTGACTGCGACAATCACGTTCATCATTTTGTGCTTGCCTTTGTATACCTGACCTGAGGCACCACCACCGATGGCTTTGATTATTTCGTATTTGTTATCCAAGACACGGCCGATCATCGGATCCCCTGCGTCACTGTTTATGGTGGCGGCGCTCTCTGTTCCTGACATACTCAAGCTGCTGCTGCTTATTGCCTTGAATTCAAGTGTATTCATGATCCCGTCAATGCGCAGCATGCGCCCATCAGGGTCTAATTTTTTCGCCACTCTGCGCACTACAGTGTAAAAAGCCTCTGGTGTCATTTCGGCTTCACTTGACCAAACGTTAGTTTGCAATTCCTCGCTTGTCGGCGTTTCTTTGCGATTTTTGACCAAATAGGCAAGTAGCTGAAACTCCCTCGGTACGAGCGGAACAGCGCGTCCACTCTTGAGTACCTTGCTTGTGTCCAGATCAACAACGATATCACCGACAGTGACTATATTACCCACGACAGCCTGAGAACGGCGCAGCAGTCCCTTCACTCGTGCGCCCAGTTCTTTGAGATTAAACGGCTTGGTTAAATAGTCGTCCGCGCCATCTTCAAAGCCCTGCTCTTTATGCTCAACAGCTTGATGCCCAGTCAACATAATTACGGGACATTGGCCGCCAAAGGCCCTGTAGTCTCTCAGAATTTCAATGCCGCTCAGCCCGGGCAAATCCCAATCCAATATGATCAAATCTGCCTGGTTGGCTAGAATAAAATTCTGAGCTTCGAGACCGTCGTGGATAGACGTAACCACATGGCTTTCGTACTCAAGATAGCTCCTAACCACTTGGGCAAGACCGATATCATCTTCGACCATCACTATGTTTGCCACGAGTCTCCTTAGAAGGCGGCAGCGTGTCACCCACCTAGTTGATCTACCCGGCTTTGGCCTTCCTCAGTCGCCGCTCGGTCCCCGCGCTATACTCGTCTAGCTGGTCCGTAAAGCACTACCCGGTCGTTCACCTACCCTTCTATCCTAATTATCCATTGACTTCTGCGATCCGATCCAAGCATTATTCGTTAGGCCTTGCCATGCAGGGAATGTTGTTGGTCGCCATTTTTTTGCTCTGCGAAAGTGGATTTATCGGCAGATTGGCCTGGCTCTTGTTGCAGGCCGAAGCTGAGGGGACACGACAGGAGCGCGCCTGTGAAATAAGCGCCAAAGCTGACCGACTTTCCCTGATCATTTATGACAGAGGTGATGCGATTGGTCGCTACGCCAGGAGCTTGCAATTTGGTCCGACAGATTCGTCAGCAGCCTCAACAGATGACGTGACTGAAATCATCACTTGGCTCAAAAAAGCCTTCATTGACAACGCTGAGGCGAAAGCTCTCGTAGAAAAAATTGAAAAGGAAATCGCTATTTGCTTGCCGGTGATAAACGACATTCAGAAAAGTACGCCCACTTTAGCTCAGCCCGAAGAGCGACAAGCTTGGGACAAAAAACGTGAGGCAATCCAACCGCTGGTCAACCAATTACTGATAGACATTCCTGCTCTGGTGGCGATAAGTAGTAACGTAGACAATGATGCACCTGAAAAGGAGCGACTAAAAAGACAACTGACAGAAAAAGTTTTGGTGGCTGGGCTAATTGCCAATTTGATGGCGGTTTTGCTGATCGCTTATCTGTTTGTAAGCCGCATTACTGCACGACTTGATATTCTGACAGAAAACACAGTCAGACTAAAGGATGGACGTCAGCTAATTCCGCGCCTCATCGGTAATGATGAGATCGCTGGAGTTGACGCTGTCTTTCATGAGACAGCAGAAACTCTTCGCCAAGAAATGAAAGTGCTTAAAGCTGGCGAGGAGAGAATTAGAGCTCTGATCGAAAATCTTCCAGTGGGCATAGTTTTGCTCGATACCAATGGCGCGATCGAATTTATCAACGCCAGTGTTGAATCAATTTTTAGGTATGAGGCCCACCAACTTCTAGGCAAACGATTAACAAAATTATTCGCTCCTGGTCAAGCGATCGTTGAGGGGGCACCACACTCTCAACAGTCCCAAGCGGCTTTCAATCAAGCCGTGGAACTGACCGCTTTAGACAAAGATGGGCTAGATCTTCCCGTTGATTTTATGATGGCGGAAATTCAGATGGCGGGAGAGTCGAAGATTTTAGTGATGATTATGGATGCCACAGAGAAGTATCAGCTCAAAAAGATGAGACAGGATTTTGTCTTCATGGTGCGATCCGAACTCAAAGAACCTCTCACTAAGGTATCTTCTTTTTTGACAAAATTTGGGGATGGTTCTTTAGGTTTGATTTCGCCACAAGGAACCGCTACGAGTATAGCGATGCAGCAAAATATTGAACGATTGATCGTGCTGCTCAATGATCTTTTTGACTTAGAAAAACTTGAATCAGGCAAAATTGAAATAGATCCAACGATTGTTCAATTATCCTCAATATTTGAACGCTCTGTAAATGCCGTCTCCATGTTTGCTCAAAAGCACGCAGTGCAACTGGAAGTAGCCAGCACTCATTTGGAACTACGGGCCGATGAAAATCGCATCGTTCAAGTTTTAGTCAACCTGCTGTCCAACGCAATAAAGTTTTCTCCCGCGAATTCGCTTGTCAGTGTTGCTGTAAGGCAGTCTCTTTCGCATGTGGAAATTGGTGTTATCGATCGTGGTCCAGGTATTCCACTGTCACAAGCGGACGCTATATTCGAAGCGTATCGACAGATAGAAGGTGATGATTCCGAAAAGAAAGGCGGCACCGGGCTGGGGCTGACCATTTGCAAATCTATCGTCGAAGCGCATGGTGGGCAGATAGGGGTGACAAGTGAAGTCGGTAAAGGCAGCGTGTTCTGGTTTAAATTGCCCTGCACCGGGTCGGTGGAGTCGTGAACTTTTCCACTAGTAAACTAAGTTTCAAAGGACTGTTTCTAGTAGCTATCCTGCTGCTCCTTGAACTCTTATTTGTGGGTTGTTACGCCTGGCTCCTCAGTAGAGCCGAAGACGAATCCACCAAACAGCAAAAGGCGAAAGCGATCATCTCTAGAACCAATCTTCTCCTACACTCTCTGTATGAAGCGGGAACCACTGTTGCCAAGTATACTTCCTCACATGATCCCACTAGTTTACATAATTACGAAATTGCCAGAGATAACATTCCGAAAGATATTGCTTGGCTTAAAGAGCAGCTTATTTCTGACCCGAACCAGCTAAACCTGCTTAAGAAAATTGACGATAACTGCACTGTCTCGCTGGCTGTATTGGACAAAATGAGGCATGTCAGCGATACAGAGCCTGCACTGGTAGCGATGCGATATGCGATCAAAATTCAAGCGAAAATGCAGGCGCGAATGGAACCCTTAGTGCACGATTTCATTGATTTCCTCAAAACTGAAAAGAAAATTGAAAGCGAAGGTCCAGCGGCGATGAAATTTCAACGTGACTGCTTAGGACGGCTGTTAATGGGAGCGTTGGCTATTAATATATTTGCTGCAGTAATGCTGGCTTTATTTTTTGTTCGCAGCATCACCTCCCGACTGGCTGTTGTTGTAGACAATTCAGACAGATTGCGACAACGCTCAACTTTGCGTTCGCCTCTTCCGGGAACAGATGAAATAGCTTTGTTGGACAGAGCGTTTCATGAGATGTCTAGTTCTCTCCGAGGCGAAGAGGACCTTATTAGAGCCAATGAAGAGCAGATTCGCGCGATGATAGACCAGATGCCCATTGGTCTCATGATCATCGCCGATGAAGAAAAGATTGAGTACGCAAATCCTATGTTGGAAAAACTTTTGGATTACGAGAATGGAGCTCTGGTAGGTTCACGTCTCTCCAGTCATTTTTCGACCAGTGGTGCCAAAGGAGTTCCGTTGACTGGTACCACTGCTATTCAAGGTGTCGTTGAGTTAATCGCTCACAAAAAGGATCGTAGGGAGCTCTTCGTTGAGTTTGCTGTAGTTGACGTATCGTTGAGCACAATATCAAGACGACTGGCTATCGTTGTTGATGTCAGCGAAAGGCATGAAGTCGAAAAAATGCGACAAGCTTTTGTGGCTATGGTCAGCCACGAACTTAGGACACCTTTGACTTCTGTTGCGGGTTTTTTGCAACTGTTGCCGATGGGAGTGTATGGACAAATCGAGAGTAAAGCGATTAATGAGGCTAGTCGTGCTGAGGGACAGGTCGATCAATTAATCATGCTGATCAATGAGTTGCTTGATTTGGAAAAACTTGAGGCAGGCAAATTGGAGATGGCGAAGGCGAAGGTTTCTTTGGAAGACGTGATCGATTCAGCGCTGGATTCAGTCTGCAGCCTCGCGGAAATGATGAACGTTGCCGTGATGTTTGAAGGCTGTGAGGTTGATGTAGTGGCTGATAGAGAACGGCTCAGACAGGCGATTTCGAAAATGTTAACCTGTATGCTGCGACTTTGTTCGGAAGGCGAAACAATTGATGTTGTGGTTGATTCGATGTTGAGCGACGAAGCTGTTACCATCTGTTTGAATACTCGCAGTCTGGCCATTCCTCGTGAAAAGTTGCAGTTTATCTTCGAGCCCTTTCAGCAGGTGGAGTTGCCGTCTCTTTCGAGATCACTTGGCTTGGGATTGACTTTGTCGCGAGCGATTGCGTTGCAGCATGGTGGCTCATGTGGTGCGAATCCAGCAGCAAATGGTGGCACTTCTATTTGGTTGCAACTTCCCAATCTCAAAAACGTTTAGATGCAGTTGATATTACAAAATGAAGGAGTCGATTCTTGAGCAGCGATATTTCCCAATTTAAAATTGTTCTGGACAAAATTCGAGAAAATAATCAACTATCAGGAATGGCTTGTTCTGTGGTGATGCAAGGATCGACAGTAACAAGCGCTTGTTCTGGTTACCGCACAATTGAGAGCAACGTTCCAGTTACTATTGACGACAAATTTCACATCGGTTCCTGCACAAAAGCGATGACGGCTACACTTGTGGCCATGCTGATTGAAGAAAAACTTTTGGATTGGCATACGAGAGTTTCGGAAATTTTCCCGGAGCTTACCATCAATCCTGGCTTTAAAGACCTCACAGTCGAAATGCTAATGGCTCATAAAGGCGGCATGCCGAACCGGAGTCATCCGTTGGGAAAGTCTCTTTTGGACATGCACCAGTTTTCTGGTACCAGTAATACACAGCGTTATAAGTTTATCCAGCTAATGCTTTCTGAAACACCAGAAACCACTCCTGGCGATACCTATGTCTACTCAAACGCCGGTTATGCCTTGCTTGGTGCAATTTCTGAGCGTGTGACAAACATTGACTGGGAGAAATTGATCACTCAGCGATTGTTCGCTCCATTGCGAATGACTACAGCCGGATTTGGTGCTATGGGGACACCAGGGCTTTTAGATCAGCCGCTGCAGCATTTTTTCGAAAAGGACGACTACGTCGTTGTTCATCCCGGTCCGATGAGCGACAACCCCGCTGCGATTTGTCCGGGAGGTGGTGTTCATTGCAGCATCGGTGATTGGACCAAGTTTGCAATCATGCATTTGGAAAAAGGAGAAAAGCCCAATTCCTTACTAAAACCAGAGACTTTCGAACACCTTCACACCGACCCTTTCGGCGGCACTTACATGGGTGGCTGGGTCCTGAAGGAGTGCGACTGGGCGGACGGGCTCGTACTCTCGCACAACGGAAGCAACACGATGAACTTTGCCAATGTGCGGATTGCGCCCACTGAGCGGTTTGCCGTGCTGGTTGCCACCAATCATGGTGGAGATGCTGCCCAGGGTGCCTGCGACGAGTTCGTCTCGGCTGTGCTTGAAAAATTTGCGAATGGCGAGACGTTCGGTCAGGAATTGAACGAATTTGATGTTTAGAGTGTTGTGTACTACCGAATCTTGATTTGGTAACAACTCGGAAAGGTTATTCAAATAAATTGTTAGAGTCAGATTTAGTAAATATATAAAGGGTCACCCCATGAGTCGCACCAATTCGGACGCGATCCCCCCACCAGACCCGGGTAGAAACAACGGATACCACGCTCCGCAGTTCAGCCCGCAGAATCCTTTTGAGACCGGTGCTCGGAGAATCGAGCAGGGCATTAGCCAAGGCATGGGAACTGAGGCGCTTCACGATGAGCTCAGCCTGATGCGTCAAGCCGCAATGCAGAATGGCAATTTCAATCTTGCTCAGTACAAAGCTGATGTTGGCGAGATCGATAAAAAATTGCATGCTGACGGATTCTTGCCCAATATTCATATTGGTGTAGATAAAGAGGGGCACGATACCGTCAACCGTGAAGGACGACAGCCATCTGAGCAGGGTCCGGAAGCTGCTCCCGAACGCACAGGTGGACACGCCGGCAGAGGGCATGGACATCACGGACGCCATGGACGTGGGCATCATGGTCGCGGACATCACAGAGGTGGACGTCACGGCTCAGGTGAGCAATCATCAGGCCAAGGCGATCCACAAGGCGATTCACAGGGCGCCCCGCAAGGTGAAGTAACAGAGCGCGATTTGCAACCTGGTGGTCGTGAGCGCACACAGGATCGAACACAAGATCGCACCCAGGATCGCCGCGGTGCCGATACTTCCGATCCGACGCTGGACCGTTCACGCCGTTCTGAAAATCCTCAAATTTGGGGAGCACCAACAATCAGCGCTCAAGGAATTGATAAAGTTCTGAGAGAAAACCATTCACCTGCAGCTGGATTAGGAAATTACATCTACGATCAAGCTGTCGCGCACCATATTAATCCAGCTTTCGCGCTTGCGATGTACGGACAAGAATCCACTTTTGGTACCAAAGGCGCAGCAGTTCGCAACAATAGTTTCGGTAATATTCGCGGTTCCGGCGGACATGGTTTCAAACATTACGAGAACGTCAAAGAAGGTGTCGCTGATTGGATGCGCCTGCTCAGTTCCGACAGCTATAGAGGAAAGGACCTAGCGCAAATTATTCACCGTTATGCGCCAGGCTCAGACGGCAACAATCCCCGCAGCTACATGGCGTATGTTTCCAACAACATGTCTAAGTGGGCTCGCAGCGGAGACGACGACACACAAGATGGCAGACGATACGCTTAGTTCATCGGTACTTTGACAATCGAGCTAGTGCTGCTCGCTCTTCATTCAGTTACCTAGAACCACAACTAGCATTTGGTTTCACCCTGTTGAGTAAATCGTGGGCGAATACGATTCTGCGAAATATTTTTCGTTATGAAACTGAGAGCCTACAATGACTAGTTCGAAAAGAAAAAGAGCGCCTAGGTGGCACTCTTTCTCATTCTACTCAACAGCTATGGGCTCTTAATTATTTGCTTCCATGGTCTTCACAATGCGCTTTTGTTGCTTCATTGGCGGCGTTGTCAGCATGTAAGTGATGACCTTTGGCAGTGTGCGCATGATGGGCTGCCTTTTCATGATTGCCTTGGTCATGTTGCTCTGCAGCTTTCTTGTGATGCTTAGCAGCATTCTCAAGATGCTCAGCTGCTTTTTTGTGATGTTCTGACGCTTTCTTACTCATAAATCCTCCTAGATTGATGACCGCAATACTACATCAAAAAGGTAATTGCGATACTAAACTTGGCGCTTAAATCCGCTATTCTAGATTAAAAGCGATATTCACAAATTAGCCACAAGTGTTTGCTATTCGGCGGTGTGGTTGCAAAGCTAAAGGCTCTCTACTGTAAACGAATGCACCATATTTGGTGCTACCCGGATTTCTTATCCGTTGGTTTGTTTAGTTTTTTACCGAGCTTCGGTGATCGTTCTTCAAACCAGGCATCAAGTTGCGCTTTCGCCTTGTTCACTAAAACTGCTGATTCAGCTTCTCCACCGAGATCGGGATGGACTGTGCGCAACGACATTTGCGAACGCCATGCTTTGTGCACCGTCGTTGGTGTCAGGTCATCGAAGGGAACGCCTAGAATTTGTGCGGCTTTGCGAATTTCAACAGGCAGTGGTGCTTTCACCGTTTTGACAGAATCTTCGCTGCCTTCCTCTTTGGTTTTTAGCAGTTTCCGTTCCAGTCCAGACTGAGCAACTCGCTTGCCAATCTTGCGCACCTCTTCCATCTCACCAAGCGCTTCATAGAATTCGGTCACAGCGATCAAGATTTGCATGTAGAAAAAGTGCTGCGGCCCATACGTTGCTTCAGCAAATTGCAAAGCTTGGCGATATCTCTCCTCGGCCTGACGTGTACGTCCCGTAAGGTGCAGCTCTTGAGCCGCTAAAAGGTGAGCGCGCAGTGAATCGTCACGGATTTGTGTGACGTCGAATTTTAAGGGATCGCTGCTATCTGGGACTGAAGTCATGTGTCAGCCAACGGTTACTAAAACAGGATACACAATTGTGCTCAAGTAAATACCACCTTGAGGCAGTAAAAGTCGGATTGGGTTTCGAATCCGAGCTTTTCATATAAACGCAGTGCCGGTGCGTTTTGTTCTGTGACCCATAGGCTCATGCTTTGAACGCCTGTCTGATTGAGATTGTGCAAGCATTGGCGAATTAAAAGCTCCGCCAACCCCTGCCCTCGGTAAAAGGGGTGAGTCATGGCCAGATCGAGAGAGCGAGAGTGTCGATGGGGAACCACAACCATAGCGCAAATCGGGGTGTTCCCCTCAAATAGGACCAGGGATGATTTGTGGCAAATGCCCTGCCAAAAAGTACGAATGGCTATATTTCGCCACTGCTCGTCGGTCTGATGTTCCGCATCATCTATAGTTCCGCGGAAGGAAGTACACAGGAGCCGACCAATCATCGCTCCATCGACATCAGTGAGTCTACGGCAGCGATATTTCCCGAAATTGATTGGCGCAGCCAGTCGCTCTGTCGGGCGGCTCATTTTTAGGCGTCTTAGCGGAATAGCTTTGACTTTGCGCGTTTCATTCTCGACCATTTCTCGATCTTAGCTTATAGAGCCTGAGCGCAATTCAAATTAGCCACTGTTTGAGGACGCCATCAAAGTCCAATTTATTAAACGGTTTGGTAAGAAAGCCGTCCATGCCTGCATCGACGCTTTTAATTCTGTCGTCCTCTTGCTCGCTGGCTGTAATAGCAATAATCGGAATCTCGCAGCCTGATTTTCGCAGCTCACGTGTCGTCTCGAAGCCGTCCATTAGTGGCATACGCAGGTCCATGAAGATGAGAACGAATTGGTCGGGCTTGAACGCGTCAAGGGCCTTGACGCCATTAGCGGCAATTTCAGCTTGGAAGCCTTGTCCAGTAATCAGATAGTGCAGGACTTTCTGGTTTACCGGATTATCTTCGACTATTAAGATTCGGCGTGGCAAGAGCATTGCCCCTCCGTGTGTAATTAAGCCGGGACACCTGGGCAGAGCCTGTGTTCTCTGTCTCTCCCCACCCCTTGCTCAGCCAACTTCGGGCATGGTGCTTCCCCCATTGTTAGCGATGCACTTCACAGATAGATTTGTATGCAGAAAAGTTCCCTCAACGTAGAACCTGACCTGGAATGCCAGATAACCCAAACGACAAACCAGCTGTCAAACCTTCAACCGAAGTCAACCACGATTCGGCTTTATTTAATAGGATTTCCCCTCCAAAATCGCAGGATCCGCCCCAGAGTTACTTGGAAAAGGGCGTCGATGTCGTCACCTCGCGGTTTATTTCCGACGCTTCCCTGCGAACAACCGTAGACCACTACGCTTCCGATTTTATCAAAACGACTTCCTTGTTTACCGGCGGCAAAGCTGGAATGGTGGGCGCGGTCTTGGCATACGGCTTAGGACAAGCAAGGCCGGATACCCCATTGTCTCAGCAACTCGAGGACTTCGGTTTGGGTGCCGCGAAAGGCGCCACGATGAAAGGCATTTTTCATGTTGTCGGGGCGAATTACACGTTTGCTCCCACCAAAGGTGTCTTGATTGGCATGGGCAGTCGTGCCGCAGACGACATCTATCAGAGAGACATTTTCACCGATCCGACCAAAGCAGCTGGTAGAGTCGCTTCTAACGTTTTCAATGCGAAGTCGATGATTTTCGACGCTGCTGCCTGGGGAATCGGCGAAGGCGCATTTGGAACTCTCAACGCTGCCACAAAAGGTGCGCTGGTAAAGAGTCAGATTGGTGGCGGAATTGCCATGGGCACCACATTTGGTATAGTCACTGGTGGTGGCAATGAGATCGTTCGCCAGCAAGACGCTGGTGAAAAATTCAATTTGTCGAAAGTTGTGCAGAGCGCTGCCATCGAAGGATTAATTATGGGCGCAGCCGCCGGGACCGGCGCGAAATTAACGCCATCTGCAGAAGTGGTATCAACACCGCGTCGAGAGCGAAGCAACGTCGTCATACCCGAAGAGCCGCAATCACCACTAATTACTCATAAAATTGCTGTGCCGCCAGCCGAGTCAAATCGCGGCACGCTAGACATGCTCGGTAAAGCTGCTCCGTCAACTTTGATTCGAACTGACAGCGTGCTTGATCAGCTTGTTAATTCACCTGCTGTGAATGGTGAAAAAGCTGTTCCTCCGAAAGCCGGCGATATTAAAGTTCCGATCGATACGACTGCGTACACCGATGTTCGTTCCGTTGAAGTGGCACCACTTCCGCCGCAAACGGTTCCCGCTCCAAAAGAGTTTGTGATCTCGTCAGGGAAAGAAGCACTGGATGCATTTCGTCAAACTAAGTCAGAATCAGCGATGCTCCGAGTTCGCGAAATCATTGGCGGCACTAAAGAGAAGCCAGAACTGGGTCCCGAAAAGAGTTTATTCGTCCAGCAGTTAACAAAGACGGAAGGAAAGCTGTTGCCTGACGCCGATAAAGCCGACGTTATTGCAACTGCATATCCAGAAACACTCTCAGCAGGAGACCGCGCCAAACACGTTTTTGATTCACCAGATGTGCGTGGCAAAATCTTCTTGTTAACAGACAACAATAATCATTTGCTTCTTGCTAATGGTGCCCAACCTCAAGAAGTCAAAACATGGCGCGATAACGGATTTAATTCTGTGACTCGTTTGGATGGTGGACAAACCAACTTCAATGTCATGGCACCATTGATGATCGGTGATGCTGCCAATCCAAATAGTCCCGAATCCAAAGCCGCTTGGGCGGAGTTTGACAGACAGCTGGGAGAAGCAAAGAAACTAGGTGTGGATGCCGTTTCCACCGATGTTTGGTGGGGAATGATCGAGCCTGAAAAAGGCAAATTCGATTTTACTTACTTTGACAAACTGAGCGATCACATTATCAAATCCGGTCTAAGATGGAACCCAATTCTTTCGTTCCATGAGTGTGGCGGCAACGTTGGTGACACTGTAAATATTCCGCTCCCTCAATGGATTTGGGCCGATCTCGCAACTAAACTGCCGAATAGCACGCCTGATTCTTTCAAGTACAAGAGCGAACAAGGTAACTCGAGTAAGGAATACATTTCGCTCTGGGCCGATGAACTTGCTCAAGAGCATTATGCGTCGGTGATGAAAAACTTCCAGGATCATTTTGCCGGCAAACGCAAGAGCATAGGTGAAGTGAACATCAGCCTTGGACCTGCCGGAGAGTTGCGGTATCCATCCTACAATTCGCATGACACTAACACAGGTTATCCAACGCGTGGCGGACTACAAGCATATTCGGACATGGCGATATCTTCATTCCGCGATTACGTCAAACTCAAATATGGTGGCGACGAAGCTTTAGGCAAAGCTTGGGGAATTCAGAACCTTGATGATTCCCATATTCTTCCGCCAACCAATGCTAAAGAATTTTTTGAGCGCGGCGACAATTTCAATACACAGTATGGAAGAGACTTCTTCGACTGGTACAACCAATCATTGATCGATCACGGCGAAAGAGTTATGACTCTTGCTGCCTCAATTTTTGCCAAGAATGACTCGGCATTTGCTGGCGTCGATCTTGGTGCAAAAGTTCCAGGTGTGCACTGGCGTGCAGGGGCACTTGACGGAGACAATGTAATCCTCGGTGACCGTCAAGCTGAACTTGCCGCTGGTTTGATTCGCACCAGCCGCGGTGACTGGAATAGTGATGCCGCTGGACGCGGATATCGTCCTCTCCTGTCTATGTTCCGTAAAATTCAGCCAACCTTACAAGGTTCGGACACAGTCATAGTGCCTGCATTCACCGCTATCGAAATGCCTGACGGAGACAATGGACCCGCCATCAAGGCTCTTCCGCACACGCTTGCTACATGGTTCGGACAAGAAGCAGAGCGTCAGGGCTTATGGTTGAAGGGAGAGAATGCTCTGAATGGTAATCTCTCCGATCCAGCAGCTTGGGACCGGATGGCATCGTTCTTTGACCTTCCACAGCAAGATGGCTATTACCATGGCGCAGCCTTCTTGCGCATGAGTGACGTCGTGAATAATCCATTAGCCAGAGCCAAGATGTCCGAGCTTGTAACTGCCGTGCATTCGGTGCAACCATCATGGTGGCAGCACTTCTTCAGAACAAAAACGGCTTCCTAGAAATGGAGCGCGGCTACCGTAAATTTATCGCTTCGGCACTATATTTGGTGCGAAAGCAAACCTACAACAAATAGAAACTTAGTCCTTGACTCATGGCAAGGTTTCGAAGCGATGTTTGCTCATGCTCAGTGTGGCACAGTGGTTCGATCAGCACCCCAACTAGGGAGGCATCTGAGAGGCGAATCTGCTTATAAACCAGCATCGCGATTTTCGACCTAATCTGGTCGTCGACCATAAATTCTTGCAGCGTGTGTCCAGGTCTATATTGTTCAATCCAGCTCCGCATGTTCTGCAGAAGCCCGGACTGCGAACCTGGTACAACTCCCAAAATGACTGGCATCAAATTTACTCCTGATACAAAGTTAGCTGTCAACGGACTCGGTCAGATGCTCTTTAATCCGCTCAGCCTCGTCAGCACTTAACGCGCTGTTCGTTAGTTTACCGAAAAGCCAGCCCTTTAGTTGCTGCTTTTCCGATTCGTTTATAGAACTCTCGCGAATTCGGTCCTTAAACCAAAACAAAAACTCCTGAACATCTGTCGATTTGCGCATTATCTGCCGCTCGTTTGCTCCGTTCTCCCTGTGTGTCAACCATTGCACAAATTCTGTGATTTCACCAGCGCAAAGACGCGCCTCCGCTATGTGGTCGGCAAGCCATTTATTCAGTTCTTTACTTGCCGTGTGGTCGTCCATGGACTCCGAAATCACTTATTTCACTTCTTTCTCGCTATACCCAGAACATTAAGTGCTCCAACCCTCACAGGGTATGTAAAAATTGACGTTGTCATGTTTTCTGGTTCAATATCGCCATCGGAAGCCCATTCGTTCTCTTTTTTAGTTTTTTTGGCAGCAAGAAAAGAGAACGGATATAGCCAAGAAAAGTAGAACGTATATATAGGATGTAATAGCGGACGACTATTGCGAACGACTGATAATTTCCCATGGGGCTACCAAATGTTTTCAAAGTACTTTCGAATTGGACTCATGGTCTTGGCTACTGTTGGCATCATAGTTTTAGCTTTTCCGACTCCGCCTTGCCAAGCGCAAGGGGGTATGGCATTGGGTCAGCAAGATTTGATCAGGCAAGTGCGTGAGGCTGCTGCGGCGATGCGCCAGTATCGGCTCACCCACGACCATTTCCCTCAGCTGCAACCAGAACTCGATGACGCGCTGATGACCGTGTTTAAGCGTGTAAGCCTGACTCCCGGAGACACCACGATCGTTCCTCAGAGTAGAAACACCTACCGAACCTATTATCAATTTGCAATTGCTATGGACCCGAGCATTCGCAGCTTGCCTTTGGTCAATGGGCAGGTAGTCAAATTTCCGGATTCCTGGAATGCTCCGGCGGGTTCAATCGTGCTGCTTAGTGATGGACAAAATCAATTCGCCGCATGGGCTGCAGGGCAATATGGCACGCCCATAAATGATCCAACTACTAACATTCCGTTGATTATCTACGAAACAGTCGACCCAAAACCTGCTTCAGATTGATGGCATCATATATGGTGCCGATCGAACGCAGCTCGGATGTTTCTTTCCTCGAAGATCATATTTACCTGGCCCGACGTGAAGCGCGGATTTCCAATCCGCCTCTAACGGAAGAGAATGGAAGAGGACGATATGAGTCGGGATGATCAATTGAAGTTAGTCGCCGACATTATCAGGGCGCATACGCTGGCCGTGGTATCAAGCAGTTGGCAAGGGAAACCCCAATCAGCCGTAGTTGTTTTTTCCCAGCGAGGCGATTTTGAACTTGTATTTGGCACCAGCAACGCCACTAGGAAATATCGAAACCTAAAGGCGGATCCGCATTGTGCTGTCGTTGTTGGTTGGGATGACTTCAAGACGATTCAGTACGAAGGAATCGCTAGTGAAGTCGGCAAAGAAGATTTCGCGAAATATAAGGAGATCCATCTCGAAAAAAATCCAGGGTCAGCGATCTATGCAGATCTTGATACACAGCGGTATTTCAAACTGACTCCTCATTGGATTCGCTACACCGACATCTCACAAGATCCCGAGTTCTCTTTCGAATTGGTCTTCCAGATCTGATGAATAGTTATTCTGTCCTGATTGATTACCTAATGATGTGTCTTTCCAGCCATCATTCTAGCTTCATTGTAAATCTGGTTTGCTTTGGGAGCTTGTTTGGAATCGTTCAACATCTGTCCATAACTTTCTAAAGCAGCGATGGTATCTGATGCATCGGTAAGCGGATTTTTTCTAAGCGTGGACAGTGCCTTCTCATAAAGACGTTGTGCCTCAACATATTTATTTTGTTCTGTCGCAACGCGTGCTAAATCAATTATTTGTTTTGCTGTCTCTGGATCATTGGGAGCAAGGTTTAGTTGTTTTATCTCGAGCGCTTGCTGATACAACTTGCGTGCCATATCGAAATGAGTGCGCTTTTCCAAATTGAAAGCAGTTTCATTTAGCTGTTTTGCCATCTCCAGGCATTGTCTGCGTCGAATTTGATCTTCATAGAACTTAGTTGAGCGCTCAACTGCTTTTTTGATCGAATCGTATTCCTGAGACCGGTTCGAATCCTTCGCGATTATGCTCTTCAATTGAGCTAGATTTTCGAGGGACTGTTCAGCCGAGTAGTGTTTTTCATTGATCGTGTTGAGAGTGTTTTGATAGGCCTTTATACTGCGTTCAAAATTGTTTGATTGAACGTACCAACTTGCTATTATGAGAGAAGGTCTAATCGCTCGTTCTGAGCTGTTCTGATGCATGATTTCGTCGCAAATAGAATTGGCTTGATCAGTCCAACCGCGCTTCGTCATTGCAAGCATCACACTATTGAATCTTGTCTCAAATTCTGGCGAATCGACCCATACGTGCTCGAGGTATAGTTCCATTGCGGGTAAATCGCTGACAGTCGCAGAATTCAATACGACTAACAACGCATCTGCAGTCAAGATAATGTGCGAGTCTGCGGTGAGTTTAAATAGGCCGACTGCGGAGGGGAAACCATCATTGTTAGCTTTGTCCTGAATTAATGCCGAAAGAGCTTTGCTATCATGCGATTTGTTCAAGAGAGTGAGCACCTCTGACCGAAGGCCTTTAGGAACATCAAACGTATTGTTTCGGCTCAGGAAATTAGCAAGGTCTGCACTCGTTTTCTCGTCAACTTGTGCTGCTCGAAGGTAGTACGAGAGAGCCTCATTCAGATTTTTCTTCCGCTCGTTTAGAGCACCTAAGATCAACAAATCAGAAATCAATGGCTCGTTCTTATCGCCAATTCCGGTCCTGATTGCGAGAGCTTGAGTGTAAAGTGACTCTATAAAGTTCCACTCTTTTTCGCTGATGGTTGATGGTGATTGTGCGATTGCGTCGAGAACCACATATCGCCGGACAAGTTTGAATCGGCTAAAGAATAGTTCTTCAGGCGGTTTTGGAGCTTCCTCGAAATTGCGGACTTCGGTTAGGTCGACCGATTCTCTGAACTGATACTTAGAGCGAAGCATTAGTGTGGTGCGCGCCGCACCTTCCATAGTTGCAGCTTTTTGTACGTCCGACATCGTCTTTTGTTTATCAGCTTTCAGCAGGCTCATATACAAAGTGTTCGCGTCTGCCGTCTGCCTGAAATTCTCCCCCAACTGTGCTAGTTCTAAGGGTGCTGGCTCAGATGCATCATATCTAAGAGTATAGTTATGCAACATATCAGAGTAGGAAGGCGAGGAGGCTGGCTCGTCTAATTCAAAATGACGCGTATCTGCAGGGAAAAACCTAATGCCCTCCGAATGTTGAAACCTGCCTGACTCATAATGTCCATACTCACCCCGATCACGCAAAAGTCGTTTTCCTTCTTCCAAAACAGATTGACGTTCGGGCATGTCATGACAAACGGGTGCATCAGCAGCTCCTGCTGTAGGAGCAAACATCGCGGTGATCGTTAATGAGAAAATTAAGTAGAAAAGGAACAGCACTTCCGTTCACCCATGCCGATCGGTTGAGTAGATTTTTTGATTCAGGAACTGAAAGCATCTACGGTCCTTCTCCTTATATGGTAACAGCTGCGATCATGGACTAAAATCAGACAACGAACTATAAAAGCCGCGGAGCTAGTGATGAAAACGTCTAAGAAGTTCTGTTTCTGTCTGGTCCTTTCCTTGATAGCTGCGTTATCTTTGAGGAATTTTGTAATGGCAATCGACAAGCAACCCGTTGATGTATCACTCATCCAACTCATTGCTGACCCGGTTAAATATCACGATAAATTTGTCAGAATTTCGGGCTATTTGCACAACAAATTTGAGGATAGCGGTTTGTACCTGTCCAAGGAAGATGCCGATCATCTGGGACGAAACTCACTCTGGGTAACGTACGACAACAAGCAAACTATAAATCTACAGGGACTAAAAAAGAACCCTTCTCTGAATTACTTCGATTGCAAGATGGTTCTGTTGGAAGGTACTTTTAACAAAGATTCCAACGGACATAGGGGCATGTTTGCCGGCGAACTCAGTCACGTTTCTAGAGTGCTTGAGTTGACCCGCTGGTACGATGGTTCAACTGATCTGACCAAGCCCAATAAGTAACCAGCCATATTTTCGTCTCCTCCGGCTTTGAACTATGCCTGTTGGAGAGATTTCTACCGAGACGAGCACTGTATAAGCCGCCAGACTCGACTGGACGGCACATCCTGGTTGGGATATTCGCCCGTGATTGGCCCTACATTAGCCCCGTCACCTTGATTGAATGGTTACCTTAATTGTATGCTCAGCGTTCAGATCCCTCTCTTGGACCAGTAACATGAACTTCTCTAAGAACTATGCGACCATGCGTCGCCCAGTGCACTGTCTTATTGTGGGCATAGTAGCCGCGATTGCGTCCATACCTACACCTGCATTCTCCGCGACCGCCGCTCTTTCTTCCGCACCTAAAACTAGCTCCATTCAACAGTCCATCGCCCAGCTTGAAGAGAAGCTCTATGAGCACAAATATCCAGCTGAATCCGACGAGGCAAGGCTGACCCGCATCGAGAAATTTGTTTTTGGCGCCGGTCAAACTGGAACGACAGCTGCCAGACTTGAGCGATTGCAATCCTCAATAACCAGTCAAAGTACGTCAGCAGACAAAGCAGCCACTCCTGCCGGTTCAACTAATACAACTTCCGCTCCAAGCGATGCAGTTACATCAACGCCAGCCTTCGACAGCGCCAATTATCCTCGCGTTACTGAACTTGAACAGAGTATGCTCAATGCCACTTACGTTCATGAGCCACTGCCTCAACGTTTGTCTCGACTTGAGTCAAAAGCGTTTGGCACACCGTCGAAATCAAATGACTTATGCGCGCGTGTAGACAATCTGGATGAGTACGCAGAAACACATCAAATATTCAAGAATCACAAAGACCCACTCGCAAGTGGGCCTTTAGCGTCGTCTTCAAGTCGGTCTGGAATATTTAGTAATTCAATGCTTGGAGGCAGAGGCTTTGCACCACCTGCGAGCAGCTCTGGCGATATCGATGACGATGCTCCAACAAGAGCGCCGGTAAATCCATTTGTCACCGGTGTTAGTGGCACCGATCAACGCCTTTCTGCCATTGAAGAATTTGTCTACGGTCATAATTATGCCACCAGACCCGCTCAAGATCGGCTCGAACGTTTGGAAAAACGTTTGGTGCCTTATCAACATAATCTTGCCCAGAAAGATGTGACCAATCGCGTCAACAATCTGTGGAATATTCTCAACGTCGCAAATACTTTGAAGAATTCTCCAACTGCGGCGCATCCGAGTAACACACCTGTCATTGCCGCGGCGCCCCAGCCAAGCGAAAATACTGATCATTCTATTGGCGCACCATCTCAATCAACTCTCAGACAAGCCACTGATGCTCACCACTCATGGTTGCACCAACTTGGAAAGAGTCTCGGATCGGCAAATGTTTCCAGTGGCAATGTGCCAGGCACTTATCCTCCAGACATGGGTCCCAAGCCCGGACATCTGTGGTTCCCTTGATTTCCTAGACACACCTGGTCTATAAGGACAAGGCGTGCTATTCAAGGTTTTGCTGTGAGAATGCGTCCGCGTGGTGCAAGTCTTAGGCTTATGTAGTAGCATGTTCACCGAATCGTAAAACTAGTGTCTCTCAGGCACTTGTTAAGGATTCACTCAAGGTTAGCGAAGCAGCGAGGAAGTATCGAATGATTGCTCAAAAATGTCACAGATTCGCCGTTGTCGCGTTCTCTCTTGGAATCGTGCTCCTCAGTTTGTCACCGATGTCTTTGGCTGCAAAGAAGGAGAAGCACTCTTATAAAAAGAGCAAGCAATCGGAAGTCGTAATATCCTCGGACGGTGATCCTAAAACCGTCGTAGCTTCCCAAATCTCACTGCTACCTAAATATTTGGCAGATGGAAGTCCCTCCAAAATGGCCGCACTGTGGACTGTCAATGGAAGCTACACAGATGAAGATGGTGCGCAGTTCAAGGGACGTTCGGCACTTGAAAAACGATTTGCGGAAGTGTTTGCTGAGACGGGCAAGCAGCTTGTCGAATTTATTCCAAGCCCAGTGCAACTGCTCTCAGATACGGTGGCATTGGCCGAAGGCGTAGTTCGTCGCAACGAAGGGTCCGGAGCAAAACCGCAAACTCGCTATTCAATAGTCCTTGTTAAGCAGGATGGAAATTGGTTGATTTCGAACGCGACTGAAACACCGTTCATTGCCAATGAAAACGTGAATCCGCTCCATGATCTTTCGTGGATTGTGGGTGAATGGTCAGCTGAGCGGGATGGCAAATCAATCCGGATGAAGGCTGAGTGGACTGCGAACGACAAATTCATCACCTGCAAATACGAAACCAAACAATCGCCCGATTCGCCTGCACTGGAAAGCAGAGAAGTAATTGGTTGGGATCCTCGTATAGGACAGCCTGTATCTTGGCACTTTGATGCAACCGGTGGATTTGGGCATGGAGACTGGTCTAAAGAGAACAGCAACTGGATCGTGAAGGCGATTGGAGTTGATCAAGATGGCAGCACCACTGTTGCAACAGATGTTTTATCACTAACTGCTCCTGACACATTTTCGTGGCAATCAGTTGATCGATCCATAGATGGAGTCGCATACAACGATTCGGCACCCTTGAAAGTAGTGCGCGTGGCAAAGTAAGCAGACGGAAATTTTCAGCAAAGGTGTCTGAAGTGAAGACTAAAAAAACACAAGTCGTATTGGCGATAATCTTGAGTTCACTGTTGGCGGTGCCCGCATACGCACGAGGTTTTGGTGGCGGTGGTGGTCACTTTGGTGGTGGCGGTGGACGAGGTGGTGGTGGACATTTCCGTGGTGGTGGTGGCGGATTTGGTGGTCACTCGGCAGGGCACAATTTCGGTGGCGGAGGAGGCGGATTCGCTGGCGGTGGTGCCCACATGGGCGGCGGGTTTGCCGGAAACAAAGGATTTGGTGGCGGCGGAGCAGGCTTCGGTGGAGACAAAGGTTTTGGCGGCGGCGGAGCTGGTTTCGGCGGAGATAAAGGTTTCGGCGGCGGCGGCGCAGGATTCGGTGGTAACAAGGGTCTTGGTGGCGGAGCAGGCTTCGGCGGAGACAAGGGTTTTGGTAACGGAGCAGGCTTTGCCGGAGACAAAGGTTTTGGTAACAGACCAGGCTTAGATGGATTTGGTCAAGGCGGATTCGGCGAGCATGGCGGAATGACAAATCATCCTAACTACGGTAGTCACTTTCCTACCGATGGTGGCTTCGGCGGAATTTCCGGCAACATGAATAAGACGCCTCACAACTTCAATCAGAATCAATTGAATAATCAAGGTAAAAGTATTCGTAATTCATTCAATGGCGATTCTGTTAATAACGTTAACGTCAACCACTACGGTGCTAACGGCGGCTACCACGGCTACGGAGGCTATCACGGTTATGGTGCAGGTTACGCGCATGGTTATGCCAATGGTGCCTATCATGGTTCGTGGGGATACCCAGGAGCATGGGGATGTCCCGGTTGGTCAGAAGGTGCAGCTTGGACCTTCATGGGTGTTTCTACACTCACTTCATTTTTGGGGTTAGGAATGATTGCTGCTGCTAGTCACGGCGGTGGTGGCGGCGGATCCAAGAATTCAAACAACACAACTAACGTCACCTACGAAGGTGACAATGTCTATGTTAATGGTCAACCGTCGGGAACAGCAGCCCAGTATTATCAGCAAGCGCAGCAACTCGCTGCGCAAGCGTCCGTTCAACCGAATTATCTTCAGCCGGATTTCTCTTCCTACTATTCGGCTTTGCCTCCAGCGAATCCAGCACCAGCTCAAGCCGATCCAAATGAGAAGTGGGAACCTCTTGGAGTTTTCGCACTTGCCGAGCCTGGGCAAAGCAATTCAAATATGTTGCTTCAACTTGCAATAAATCAAAGCGGCATAGTGAGAGGTAACTACATGAACCAGCTCACCAACGAAAAATCTCAAGTCTATGGTGCTTTGGATAAGAAAACTCAGCGCATTTCATGGACGATTGGTCAGAACAACACCACCGTATTTGATACTAGCCTAGCTACCCTTGTGCAGGACGACAGCCAAGTTCTGGTGCACTATGGACCTACTAATACTCAGGAAATGGCTCTGATTCGTGTGCAGCAAGATGCTCCGAAAAGTACAGAGCCGACGTCAACTCCAGCGGCAAGCTGATATTGCGAAAATCTCTAAGACAAAATCCTTCGGACCATGTTTAAACCTTCGCGCGTTGTCTTGTATTTTTTGATTGTTGTCGGGCTATTCCTACACTGCCCGCCAGATTCGCATGCGCAGGCAAAAGTTGATCAGACTACACAGGCACCTGGTCAACTAACTGAAGACGCTAGAAAGCCATTGGCACCTGAGAAGAATCTTGAGATCACTCCCTCTGATACGCCGGCACCACAGCCGGTGTCTAATCCGCCTACTCGTCCTCTTGATACTCGGACTCATGCAAAGCCTGTTGCCAAGATTCTCCCTTCAGTTTCCGAAGAAGCCGCTCAGGGTATTCCATTGGTTGTTGGTGGAGAAGAAGTTCTACGTTTCAAAGGCACCATAAGCGGATTCACTCCCGAACAGCGTGTGCAGGCAATTTTATTGCGACTCAAACAACTAGAGCCATCTTCTAGTTTTAATGTAGACAACATTACCATCAAGGAAACTGGGTTCAGCACAGATGTAGTCGTGGGAAACGACACAATATTCACTATCACAGATCGAGATGCTGTTCTCGTCGGGCATGAATCCAGAGAGACTTTGGCCGGTATTTGCGTTGAAAGGCTCAAAAAGGGTTTGCTCAAAGAGAGAGATGAGCGTAGTCCCAGGACCCTCTTCATGGCATCGGTGTTCACAGGCGTCGCATTTCTTACGTTGGTTCTTGCTCTGGCTCTATTGTCGGCAGTGTTTCCCCGCGTGTACCGTCAAATCAGCCTGGCGCGAGGCAAGTACATTAGCTCACTGAAAATTCAAAAAGCCGAGCTTCTTTCAGAAGATAGTCTTACGGATATTCTGATTGGTATTTGCAGAATTTTTCGGGCTTTAGTGACACTGATTTTGTTCATCGTTTTTATTGATGTTACGCTAGGGTTTTTTCCGAGCACGCGTGCGTTTTCAGGACAAGTAACTGGAAGATTTGTTTACCCACTTCTCAGTCTTGTCCTAACTGCGATTACATCGTATGTTCCTAACCTCTTAATTATCATCGCTGTCGCAGTCGGCACTTATTATCTGATCGCTTTTACTCACTTCATTTTCAATGAAGTGGGACGCGGGAGTATCGCAGTTGCCGGCTTTGAACAAGAGTGGGCGGACCCGACTTATAAAATTGTTCGATTTATGATCATCGCGTTTGCCCTGGTCTTGATCTTTCCTTATCTACCAGGATCTGGTTCGCCAGCTTTTCAGCAGATTTCGATTTTTCTGGGCGTCTTAATTTCATTACCTCGCATCAACGCGGGCATAGCTGGAATTGACAGCTCCGAGAAGTTCAAATTCGTTTCTCTATTTCAAAAAGAGTTGGAAACATACAAGCTGCCTTATAAACTTCAACTTTGTGGAGATGGAAGTGTTGTGATTGAAAAGAAATGAATGAATAGGTTCAACTGAATAAGCTGCAGCATAGATTATTGGTGACCGGCAATGACGCTATTTTCCTCTGTCGCCGCAAGAGCTACAAGGGAAGCGCTCTCACTTGACCCCACTTTTGATCCAAATACTCAATTAGCAATCGCCTGTGGCAATGTTCTTGCTTGGGTTCCGTGCAGAGTAAAACCGTCGGAATGTCGAACAACTTCTTGTCCAATTGCTTCTCAATTTTTCTGTCTTCCATCAGCTCAAGATATTGCCGAGCATACAGAGCCCAACCGCCTTTGGATTTTCGATATTCATCTCTCATCTCTTGCGTCGGAGCCAGCATCGGCATGTGAATGTACTCGGCATCACATATGGCTCTCAAAAAATATGCTAGATCGTGCTTCTTTGAAAATCCGGATAACTGAGAAGAATTATTCAAGCGAACATCGATCAGTCTCCTAATCTGGTGCTTCTTCAACAACTCGAAAAACTGAGAGGCACTCTTCTGAGTGAAGCCAATAGTATAGATTTCCATATGCAATCCGCGCGCTGCTATTACATACTATCCAAAAAAAGCGCTGAGCGAACTGAGCAGTAGAACTAATCGCCTAAATCGGAACCTGAAGCTACCATTTTTGCGAAAGCAACATGTCCGTGGATTTTGTTTAGGGCGGACTTGGAAGTGACACCGGTGGTGTCTTTGCGATGAATCATGGCTCGCACGCGGCGGCGCTCTCTACGCGGTAAGTTGACTCGTTCATTGACGACGAGACCGGTCACTGTTTGCTGCGAAGTTTTGCGTGCGACTCTCAGCTTTTTTTCGTTGACCTTAAAGCCTTCTGAGGTGATGATGCCGCAGATGGTGTCGATTTCTTTTCTGGTTAGAAGTCCGCTGCCTGATACGGTTATGTCGTCGCAATAGCGAGTGTAACTCCAATCTCTGGCTTTGCAAAATTCTGAAAGTTGGTCATCAAGACTCTTGCAAATTAAATTCGCTAAGTCTGGAGAAGTTGGTGCGCCTTGCGGAAGTAGCTCGTGATGCGTGCAGAGTCTGCTCAAATAGCCAGCAAATTTTTGAGCGAAGCCCAAAGATTCAAATAGTGTGTTGACGCGATCTACGCTTATTGAAGGGAAAAAGTCCTCGATGTCTGCATTCAAGACGAAGTCTTTGCCAACGTGAGGGCGAGCATTATCAACGATGCATTTCCCAACTCGATAACCGGTGCATGATTCATGCAGAGGGACAGGTCTCAAAAGGTTGTGTGAGATCCATTTTTGAATGCGCTTCAGCTCCTTGGATGGTGCCGAGATGTGACGCTGTCCACCGGATTTCTTGGGAATGGAAAACCGTTTATATAGATAATCAGCTCTAAAGATATATTTGCTTAGTTCGAATTCCGAGATTTCCAATTCGTTCGCGAGACTGACTTTGCTGTCTAGGGTCATTAGGATATCTCTTGTATGTGGTGAAGTGGAGTTGGATATCTCTGCTATGGATACGATCTGTAGGAAGTCGTAGCTAAAACGAGATACACGAAATGGACAGGTTCTGCGCTTGCGCATATCCTGTAATTTCGAGTTCGGAATGAGATGCCTTTGGAATGATGGTTGACGAAACATCAACCGTTACCGCCCGCGCGGTCCAGAGATATCCATTCTCCTTCAGTGATGGATGCGATACCACCGATGATGATTACGTCGGTTGGTGCATACATATCTAAAGCACGGTGAAACCAAAGTCAACAGAGACTTTCGTTCCTTAGACAAATATCCTGATTGATATATAGAGCTGTTCTTTCGCGCATATCAAATCGCGTCATTTACGAGATATTGAGTTCAAAAGCACTTGCAGATCGCGCTTCTGACCACAAAGATCAGACCATATATCCCCTGTACCCGAAAGGCGCTGTATAAGGTTATGAATCGTATAGCTTGTGGCAGAAACGCTTGCTAGCTCATCCCAAGACACCGGTGTTGATACCGAAGCTTCGGACGTAGCGCGAGGAGTGTAAGCTGCAGCGACGGTTTTACCTCGTGCATTGGGACTATGGTCGATGAGGATTTTGCCGCTGTTCTTAGCCACTGTAGGTATCTGAGTTAAGCCATCTTTATGCTGTGCGATTAAAAAGCGTCCGATGGTTTCCGCCATATTTCGCACGATGTCGAATTCTAAATTGCGGATAATTGGAATCATTATGTGCAAACCAGTACGCCCAGAAGTTTTGACGCTCGCAGTCAAAGACATTGACTCGCAGATCTCGCGCAACTTGAACGCTACTTCACAGACCTTTTTGAAGTCTTCGCTGCCAATCGTCGGATTTTTGGCACCACGTCCGCCCGTATGAAAATCCAGATCGAAGACTATGTAGTCTGGGTAATTGAGTAAATATTGCGAATCGCACGTACTCAAATGCTCCAGGTCAGGCACTAATTCTATGCGCGACGACATGCAATGAAACTCCACGACAGAGTGCTGTGCGAAATATAGGAGAGCGGCTAAGTTATTGCAGACTACATGTTCCACCGGCTCTTCAGATAAGTCCTCTGTGGTGACTACGACAGTGTCGACGAATTCGGGCAGCGAGTAACTCCAATGCTTTTGATAGAAATGCTTTTTGTGCACACCGTCTGTGGCTCTTATGCAGGTTAGTGGACGATTCGTTAGCTGCGGCAGAATGAACGGCGAAAGCTTAGTTAAGAAAATGAGATAGTCTCGCTTGGTGATATCTGGAGAGGTTTCGGTTTTTGGCCAGAACGGTCGGTTCAAGTGGGTCAGCTTCAATTTCTCTCCAAAAAGGAGAAGTTCAAAGGTCTCCTCTTTTCCTGATAGCTGTCCTAATACTTTCGCCGCTTCATTGCCGTCTGCAGCTTTTTTCGCTGTGCCCTTGATTGCCGCCGTGGTTTCTCGAACTTGTTCTATGATCATGTCGGAAGCTGTTGCTTCAGCGACTGCTAACTTCGAATCAGATCCTTCTGAATAAATTGAGACGACTGGTTCGCGCGGTTCGAGTTCGGAATCTGCTGCTTTCGCACTATTTGTTTTCGCTCCAACCGTTTCTGACAAAGAGCGGATGTGCGGCACTGCAGTGATTGGCAATTGCTGTTGCACCTCTAGTGGTGCCTTATCATCCCGAAATCTCAGAAACACAGGTGTTCTTAAGTGACGGTCTCTTGTCCAATCCATAAACTTAGCTTCTATGATTATTTCAGGTTGAATCCAGACTACCTGTTTTTTCTCATCCGGCTGTTTTTTAAATGGACATTTAGCAATGTGGAGCGGCAGCATCTTGAGCGTTGTTTGATTGAGCAATTTTTCATCGAATCCTGTGCCCACACTTCCACAATAAATGAAATGTCCTTGATCGTTGTACTGCCCTAAAAGCAAGGCACCAAAGCTGGTGCCTCTTGATCCTTGTCCGGCTGTAAAGCCACCGATCACGAATTCGTCTGTTTGTTGTGCCTTTATCTTTAGCCATGATGGTGACCGTCTACCGCTTTCATAAAGACTGTCGAGCCGCTTTGCCACTATTCCCTCGAAGCCGTGATCCACGCAGGTTTCGTAAGCCAACTGTGCATCAGAGTCAAAGTGTTGCAAAATCTGTACTTGCGGATGCGAGCCGAGAAGTGCTTTCAAAATCAACTTGCGCTCTCGCAGCGGTACGGATAACAAACTGACATTGCCCGCATAGAGAATATCGAAAACAAAATAGAACACCGGCACATTCTTTTCCGCTCGCTCAACATCAATGTCTTTAGCGAGATTCATGCGTTGTTGCAGCTGTTGAAACGAAGGTTGCCCGAGATTGTTTAACGCGATAATTTCGCCGTCGAGAATCACATCTACAGGGCACAATTTACTTAGAGTGGCGGACAAGACAGGGTATTGAGACGTTATGTCCAAGCCCCTTCTCGAAAGCAACGTGGTCTTCTCTGCCCGGATGAACGAAATACCACGAATCCCATCCATTTTGGGCTCGCAGATCCAATCAGCATGAGTAAATGGATCCTTTGTCGGGCTCGCCAACATCGGAGATAAGCTAGTCGGAAATGGTGCCACTTTAGCGCCCTTGAAACCGCTGAGATCAAGTTCGAGCGCTTTGGGCGTTTTTTTGTCTAAAGATGCCAACGACTAACGACTCCTCTACTCGGTGCCGCTTCGGCCACATCTCATCGCGGCTTTCGCCGGTTGAAAGAAAGTGTTTTATGAGACACTCACTAGCCAGCGGCAGCCTTCTTTTTGCTCGACGACTTCCCGGCAGCTGCAGCCACTGCTGGTTGTTTAGCAGCTTCTTTTTGCGCCTTCATAGCTTCCATACTTGCCTTTAGAGCATCCATCAAATCAACCACATTGTTTGCAGGAGCGGATGGTGCCTCGACAACTTCCTTCCCTTCTAATTTAGCTTCAATGGTGGTGAGCAAGGCTTCTCTGTAATTGTCTTTCAACTGATCAGGGTCAAAATCGTTTGTCATAAGATCAATTAAGCTGTTTGCCATAGTCATTTCTTTATCGGACAGTTGAACGTCTGGCATTGGGGTTCCACGTTGCACGCGAATCTCATCCGGATATAGAAGTGTGTTGAGCATTAGTGTTCCGTCAAGCAATCTGAGAGCGCACAATCGCTGTTTGCTTCGCAAGGCGATGCTAGCAACAGCCACCACATCCTTCTCTTTCATCGCTTTCATGAATAGCGCAAAAGGCTTTTTCGCTGCTTGGTCCGGTTCGATGTAATAATTTTTGTCGTAATAGATTGGATCGATATCTTGTTGCTTGATGAAGGAAGTCACTTCGACTACGTTTTTGTTAGGTACAGGAAGCTTTTCGAGGTCTTCTTTGGTGATTACGACATACTGGTCTTTCCCATACTCATAACCCTTTTCGATTTCGTCGTACTCAATTTTTCGGTCGCAAGCAGGGCAGAACATCTGCTGTTTTATCCGACCTTTGCAATCTTTGTGCAGTTGATTAAACGAGATATCTTTGTTCTCGGTTGCTGAGTACAACTTGATTGGGATGCTAACCATTCCAAAAGTGATGACGCCCGTCCAAATTGCTCTTGCTGCCATAACCACTACCTTCGTTGTGTCTGTGCGTTGGGGATGAATATCATACCTGGGTCGCTTGGATATTCTTCCCGCCTTTTATGGATATTACTCATATAGATGACGGACATACATATGGATGGGCGCCGAATTTAGACATTTAGAGCAACTGAGTCACACCAAATTTGGTGCGCGTCGATACCTCCGCGGCGCGCACCATTATTAATACCAATATCTTTACGTGTGATGACCGCCAATACCGACTTTTTTCGATCGTTTTAATAGTGTCGATAATTCTGGGATTTCGGAGCGTAGCTGACTGCCGTAGCGAATATGCTCTTTTAGGTACCAATTAATCACAAACTGCTGCGAGCATAGTCCAACGGGCAATACCCATTTTACTAGGCTGCTGGATGACGACGACGAATAGGAACCTCGAAATTGCTGCTCCTGCTAAGGCTTCAGATGCCTCATCAGAGCAGAAGGCGCCTGAGCAATTTTCGGTTCAATTCCCGACGACGACTCAAGAAAAGAATTCTTGGAAGACTGATTTAGTAAGCATGGACGCAAAAAAAGGATCGGCGGATTCGGTGCTACCTCCCTTTGCGCTGACTTCGAATGACCAGTTCGTCGCATTTTCGGGAGGCAAGGACAATCCAGGAGTAGCCGGTGCAGAAAAGCCTAAACTTGCCGGAGCGGGGGGCAAGGACAATCTGAGAGTTGTGGGCGCGAATGACAAACCAGAACTCGCTGCACTTGCAGGTCCGGAAAAGATAGATCGCGACGGTGATGGAAAGGCCGATGATCCCGAAGGTCCTACGTCCTCTGTGCTGGCTCAGTTAGCCAAACTCCAAGAGGCAGAGCGCAGTCTCGGCGACGGCGGACCAGGAGACCACAGTGATGAGGACAAAAAGGCAGACACCGGTAGAACTGCACATGGAGAGGCTAACGTCCATGCCCACGAATTTCACGCGGAAGTGGCTCAGAAAAACGACGAGCTAAAAGATAAGCAGTTAACCGAACTCATAAGCAGTCGATTCGGTGGATCACTGGGAGACCTAACATCGCTTAGCGACGATACCGAATTGATGGTCCGTGCACTTAGCGGAGATGTAGTCACCCCGCCACATGAGGTTTCCATTTACAATTTGGAGGTGAGTAAGGACCTGTACGGCCGCGTTGTGCTCATAGCTCCCGCCGGTGATAATGATCGCACCAAGGAGGTGGTGCAAGATCGTGGCAAGCCAGTAAGTGCAATGGAGTTAGGTCAGTATTTGCGCCCGGATGGAACGATTTTGCTTGGCAAGTACGGTCAAGTCGTTCGTCCTGGAGAGAAATTAGAAGCCATATTGTTCAACGCAACGGATGGCGGCAAAAGTGATTCGGAATCCCAGTTGACGGAGATATCTACAGTGAGCGAAAACATAGACCAGGAGTTGATTGCACAAAATTACCTTTCGATCTCTGCAAACAATCCTCTAGGCAAGAACCGGCTAGATATGAACCCGGTGAATTTGTATCCCCTGGATTTAGAAAAACAGCGCATCGAATTCGCTAAAGAGTCGAATTCCGAATCACGATTGGAAAACAGGATCACTTCTGATCAGACCCGGGTTACCGAAGTTGCTCAAAGCGAAACGCAGGAACATCGATCCATTCTTACTCGACTCGGAGAGACACTCCGGTCGATTGCGCTTCGTGAGCTAAATGACGTGAAAACTTGGACATTGCTGGCAAGGATGAACAAAATTCCGACCGACATAGACGCCAGAGGAGCGCCCCTAGCGGCATTACAAAAAGGCACTAGGTTACAGCTGCCTAGTTCATCGGAAATCGAGGATTTCCAAGAGACGCTGGTGGCACTCAGGAACGCGTCATCATCAGGCGTAGCTCCTGCACCGGTCTAAACAATCAAATATCAAGAGGACTACGTTGTATCGATAGTCGATATATCTATTGCGATGAGTAGTTTTTTACGAACTTGTCATCGGCTCTATCCTGACTACCAGCATAAGCTTGATTCCGCTTGGGATTACCAATTTTGACGTTGTCCGCGCCCAGTTTAAGTTGGTTCAAGGCTTGATTGAATCAGCCTTGGAAGCCACTATACTGATAAGTGTTGACACGTCAGGTAATTCAAGAGCGCCTTCATGACCGCACAACGCAAAGAAATCAGAGTTGCCTTGATCGGTTTCGGGTTGGCTGGATCGGTGTTCCATGCACCACTGATTGAGTCGGTTGAAGGGCTGAAACTTAGCGCAATCGTGACAGCGAACTCGCAACGCACAGCGCAGGCGATGGGCAGTTATCCACGCGCGCAAGTTTTTTCTTCTGTTGAGGAAATATGGCGTTCACATGCTGATTACGACCTAATCGTTGTGGCATCACCAAATCGATTTCATTCCGAACACGCCCGTGCGGCTTTGGAAGCGGACCTTCACGTTGTTGTAGACAAACCTTTGGCTGCATCAGTGCAAGAGTGTAGAGATTTAATTAGCCTCAGTCACAAGAAAAACAAAATTCTTTCCGTGTTCCACAATCGACGTTGGGACAATGATTTTCTCACAATTGGAAAAATGATCGAGGACGGTACTCTCGGAAATATTACGCGCTTCGAGTCGCGCTATGAGCGTTATCGACCTGAACCCAAGGCGAACGCCTGGCGTGAATCCGCAGATTCAAAAGATGCTGGGGGACTTTTATTCGACCTGGGCAGTCACCTGATCGACCAAGCTTGTTCGCTTTTCGGCGAACCTCAATCTGTGTACGCAGAATTAGAGATGCGACGTCCTGGTGCGGAAGTTGATGACGATGTTTTTGTCGCGCTTCAGTTTGCCGGTGGAATCAAAGCACATTTATGGGCAAGTTCGGTAGCTCGTATCAAAGGACCTCGTTTCCGAGTTCTTGGTCTGAAGGGCTGTTACGAAAAGTTTGGCATTGATCCACAGGAAGAAGCTCTAAAATCCGGTATTTTTCCCAACACTCCTGACTTTGGAAAGGAACCGGAGAGCGCTTGGGGTCGGCTAACTACCTCGGTTGGAAATCTTTCGATTGACGGCAAGGTTGAAACTTTGCCCGGTGCTTACAGGCAATTTTATTGCCAACTACGTGACTCAATAAGTGGCGACGGCCCAGTGCCAGTTTTGCCGCAAGACGCGTTGCGCACAATGCAGATCATCGAAGCAGCGATCAAAAGTTCTTCGACAGGGATAGTCGCTCAATTTGAAGGTTCCCGAAAGTAATCGTCCAGCCAGTCAAAATTTAAAATCGTAGTAGAAAGATCCAGCACTTATTTGGTGAATATGCAAAGTTTATCCACGGAAACGACGACCAGAATAACGGTTCGAACCCTACCCGGGAAGAGCTACCCATTGGGTGCTACGAAAGATGAGCACGGAATCAATTTTTGCGTTTTTTCAAAACATTGTTCCGGAGTAGAACTCTTACTCTTTGACGAGCCCACGGCCCCTGCACCGTCAACGGTGGTAAAGCTAGATTCAGTAGTGAACAAAACTGGCTTCTACTGGCACATCAGTGTGGAAGGAATTCAGGTCGGTCAAGTCTACGCATTTAGAGTCTACGGAGAGTTCGTGCCTGAAAAAGGTCAACGGTTCAACTCTGAAAAAGTTCTACTCGATCCTCACGCTCTCGCCGTAGTCAATTTTGAAAATTACGATCGCGTTGCTGCCATCACCCCAGGTGACAATTGCGCCAAGGCATTACGAGCGGTGGTGACTGACACCGCAGATTACGACTGGGAAGATGATGTCCAACTGCGACTTCCCAATGCCGAGAGCGTAATTTATGAACTGCATGTTGGCGGTTTCACGAAACATCCAAACTCAGATGTTTCGCCCGAAAAACGTGGGACGTATGCAGGGCTTGTGGAAAAAATTCCATACTTAAAGGAGCTTGGTATTACTGCCGTAGAGCTGATGCCTATTCAACAATTTGATGAGCACGATGCTAGACCCGGACTCACAAATTATTGGGGATATAGTCCGCTAGCTTTCTTTGCACCGCACGTCAATTATAGTTCTAATAAAGATGTGTTCGGTCCGATTAATGAATTTCGCGACATGGTCAAAGCATTGCATCGAGCCGGTATCGAAGTGATTTTAGATGTTGTATACAATCACACCAGCGAAGGAAACGAAACTGGCCCGACTCAATCATTCAAAGGACTGGACAACTCTACATATTATTTGCTTGAGGAAAATCGAGCTCAATATAAGAATTACAGTGGATGCGGCAACACGCTTCGCGCAAACCATCCCGTAGTCGGACGTCTGATTTTGGACAGTCTGCGCTACTGGGTGTCAGAGATGCACGTCGACGGTTTCCGTTTTGATCTTGCCTCAGTTCTGACCCGTGACTCTGTCGGCGATCCTAACGACATGCCGGCGATTTTATGGACAGTCGAATCAGATCCCGTGCTTGCCGGCACAAAACTGATCGCTGAAGCATGGGACATTGGTTTGTATCAAGTTGGAATGTTTATCAATCGAAGCAATTGGTTTGGTGAATGGAACGGTCCTTTCCGCGACGACGTCCGTCGGTTTGTGAAGGGCGACAAAAAGACTACGAAGAGTTTGGCCGCGCGCATTTTAGGCAGTTCGGATATTTACACAAAGCCTGATCGTGAGCCAAACCGCAGTGTTCAGTTTGTAACCTGTCACGACGGATTTACAATGAACGATCTCGTTTCCTACGACAAGAAACACAACCAGTCTAATGGTGAATTCAATGCAGATGGCAGCAATGATAATCAGAGTTGGAACTGCGGTGTAGAAGGTCCAACTGCCGATGAAAATATCGATGCACTACGTGAACGACAGATCAAAAACTTCCTTACTATTCTCTTCACTTCACAAGGCACACCAATGCTTTTGATGGGTGACGAGGTCAGACGCACTCAGCAGGGCAACAACAATGCTTATTGTCAGGACAACGAACTGAGTTGGTTTGATTGGTCTTTAGTCGAAAAGCAAAAGAACATTTTGAATTTTACTAAGAAGCTGATTAAGTACACGCAGTCACTCGAGATCTTCAAGGAGCGCCGATTGCTCGTCACCGCACCAGAGTCGAATGAACCTCACCTGGTTTGGCATGGTGTGGAATTGGAGGGGCCCGATCTCGGCGACGCTTCGCACAGTTTAGCCTTTACTTTGTATCACCCGGATCACAAAGAAGAATTGCACATAATGCTGAATGCATTTTGGAGGCCCCTGTTTTTCGAACTCCCAAAACCAATCAGCAGATATAAATGGCATCGGATTATTGACACCTTTTTGCCCCCAGGGGCTGATATCCGGCTCCCTGAGGAAGCACCAGAGGTAGTGCATAACTATTATCACGTTCAAGCAAGGTCGTCAGTTGTACTGATGGCGTTGCCGGCAAAACAGTAGTTAGCATTCAAGTTGATTGTGAATCCAACAGTTAAAGGCCGACAGGAACCTCACGACAAAATCAGCGGCACTGTTGTGCTGAGAGAAAAGGCTGATGACAACTTGTAGCCTCGACATTTAATGTGCGTGCTCAATGTTATGCCGTGCTTTACGCTTAGCTGTTTCGCATTATCATTTCACTTCGTTTAAACGGCGCGGTATCTATTTCAATACCGTTTGACAAAGTCGCAAGCTCATTCTACTGTGTGTCCTTTCCAGCTACATCGGGGTAGAAAATGACTGCAGTAAAAGAAGAGACAAAAACCGCTGGTACAAAAAGACTAAGTGGAAAAGTAGCGCTAGTGACTGGTGGATCTCGCGGCATCGGGGCAGCGATTGCCTCACGATTGGCAGCTGACGGAGCAAGTGTCGTAATCACCTACAGCTCTAGCAAGAGTGAAGCCGATCAAGTTGTGTCCAAAATGAAAGAACTAGGAACTAATGCCGCAGCGATACAAGCAAATGTCTCCTCAGAGCAAGACAGTAAAAAGCTTGTTGCTGAGGTTCAGAAATCATTTGGAAGAATCGATATTCTGGTGAATAATGCTGGCGTGTTTGAAACCAAAACTATTGAAGAAGTGGATCTCGATCACTATCTGAGATTGTTCGATGTGAATGTTAAGGGCGTAATTGCCACCACTATCGCTGCACTGCCCCACATTCCAGACGGCGGACGGATAATCAATATTTCTTCTGGTGCGGCCACTGCCACCATGTCTGGTGCGAGTGTCTATTCAGCGACAAAAGCTGCGCTCGACACCTTAACTAGAGTTTGGGCTCAAGACCTCGGCAAAAGAAAGATTACCGTAAATTGTGTTTCACCAGGAACAACTGCGACAGAGATGTTGCAGAAAGGATTTCCTGAAGAGGCTAAGCAAATGATGATTAGCAAAACAGCGTTAGGAAGATTGGGCGAACCAAGCGATATCGCCGATGCAGTTGCATTCCTGGCTTCCCACGATGGGCGATGGGTTACTGGTCACGTACTCAATTGTAATGGCGGGATCAACATCTAGAACTTTTAGAAGCGGCAACATATTCCACAATCAAAAGGCGCACCACAAAATAGCAGAGCAAAGGATAAATGGGATAAGGAGCACAGCCTCAAGAAGGTAAATAAGCGACTTTAAGGGATGTTGGAGTTGGCACATAACAAGACGCTTTTCCAAACTATGGAGGAGGTTCCTAGGCGTGTCGCTTTTGTTGGAAAAACGCTTTTTTTTCTGACAACATCGCCTATCGAGTTGCCAGAATGTCTCTAGCAGCGTACGATTCGGGGCTCGTTAGATGAATTAGTTTCCCGTTACCTCAGGTGAGATCAATGAGATAGGCGGCATAAATTAGTCGCGCTTAATCATGTAGTCAAGGGGAAAGATCCCGTGGGCGCCGAATTGCCTGTAAAATTGGGTAAGGCAGTAGTTAGTAGAGTGGCTTTTTCCGCGGCGAACACCATGACAAACGCGAATTGGCAAAAATATAAAATCTCGGGTGAGCAAGCTCTGACCAGAGGATCATTGGTAGAAGCTGAGTCCATGTGGCTTGCGGCCCTTGAAGAAGCCGAAGATTTTCCGCAGGACGATACCCGGCGAGCGATTACTTATGAGGGGCTGTCGGAAGCATATTTCCGGCAAGGAAAGAACAAAGATGCCGAGACTTGCTGCCGGCGATTGTTGAGCCTCTATCGGCGAGTGCATGGACCCGATCACATCGATGTAGCTATTACAGCGAGCAATCTCGCTATGTTGCTGCACATGAATCACAATTTCGCAGACGCAGAGCCTCTCTACAAGCAATCAATTGCCATCAAGACGAAGGTTCTTGGGGGGAATCACCCGGACGTCATGCGCCTTTTGGAAGGTTATGCTGATTTACTGCTGAAAACTCATCGCGAAGCCGAGGCACGACACTTACAAGTTTGCGCTCAGGGGATGTCGACTGGCAAGTGGGATCGAACCAAAATGGAAATTCCTGCTTTCCGGGCCACGGCAGCACCTGCCCCGCAGCAAGCAAACGCTAATCAGCCAAGGGCCGAGCAGCCTTATCAGCAACAGCCAAGTGCCCCAACAAAATCGCAAAAAGCGCCACCACCTCAGGTAAAAGCTGCTCCACCGCCGCCTCCTATTTTGGCGCCGTCGGCTCCCAATGCCAACACAAACGGACAGGGCGGACCCAACCCAATTAATTGGTTTGTATATAAGGAATTTGCCGAGGAGGCTTTGCGTCGCGGTCTAATGCAGGTAGCCGAGACCCAGTGGCGTGCTGCCATTGAGGAAGCGGAAAGACAGAGACTTGATAAGCAGAAATTGGCTTACGCGCTCGATTCGCTGGCTGATATTCTCTGTCGAATTAAAAAGTTCGACGAAGCCGAGACATTGATGACCCGATGCATCGGTATTAAGACGGACGCGCTCGGGCAGTTTCATCCCCTGGTGGCGATGAGCGTTTCTACTTTAGCGCGTCTTTATTACATGCAGAAAAATTACTTGATGGCGGAATCGCTAATGGGCGATTGTATAGGAATTTACGAGAAAGGTTTAGGCGACCACACCGAAACAGCGAGTGCTTTGTATAACTTTGCCATGATTTATCACCAGCAAATGAAGTTGCAAGAAGCAGAGTCCGTATACCGCAAGTGTTGGGAGATGCGCAAACGCATGCTCGGACCAGATCATCCTGACACCAAAAAAGTATTTGACAATTATGCCAAAATCTTAGGCGCAAAGAAACCAATGATTCCAGCCAAGCCTCAACAACAAGTCAAGCCGGAAGTGTCCACGCAAAACAAACAACTAAGCTATAGTGAACAAGCTATTACTGGTTCGTGGAAAATTCTGGAACTGCCCGACGCTATACGGCTCAACCCAGACGACCAACAATAACGGCATAAAAGGCGAAAGACTAAGGCATGAAAAAGGTTGCGGTTGTCGGTGCTACCGGCTATACGGGACAGGAGTTGATTCGGCTTCTTCTCCAACACGAAAAGGTGAATTTGCATACCGCCGTTTCTCAGAGCAGTGGTGGCAAAAAACTTGCGGATGTTTATCCAAGTCTTGCTAAGTTCACAGACTTGACTCTCAGTGCTGAACACGTTGAAGAAGTCGCTGACAAGGTCGACGTAATTTTCATGGCTCTGCCGCATGGAATTGCCGCCAAGACCGTAACCAAAAAAGTTTTGGATAAGTGCGCAGTCATCGATCTTGGTGCCGATTTTCGTTTGCAAAACACCAAGGAATATGAGCAATGGTATGAGTACAAACACCCGAATAAGGGCATCGTTAAAGAGGCTGTTTATGGGCTTCCCGAACTGAATCGCGAGCGAATTAAAAGTGCCAGATTGATTGCTAATCCAGGCTGTTATGCTACCTGTTCGATCCTGGCACTTTCGCCATTGTTGAAAGCTGAGGTGATCGATCTCGAGTCAATCATAGTTGACGGAAAGTCGGGAGTTTCTGGAGCTGGAAGATCGCTTGCATTGGGATCACATTTTGATGAGTGCAATGAATCGATCAAGGCCTACAAGGTTGGGTGCCATCGCCACACTCCGGAGATCGAACAGGAGCTGTCGTTGCAGGCTGGTGAGGCGGTGCTGATTTCCTTTACACCACATCTGGTGCCGATGAACAGAGGTATCTTAATAACTAGTTATTCAATTCTCAATCGGGATATGACGGAAGACGAGGTTTTTGAGATATACAGATCTGCCTATGCTAACGAGCCGTTCATCAGGTTGTTCGATGTACCCGGCGATGAGTATCGCTTTCCTGAAACTAGATGGGTTAAGGGCTCGAACTTTTGCGATATCGGACTGACCGTAGACGCCAGAACTGATCGAGTGATAGTCATCGGTGCCATCGACAATCTGATCAAAGGGGCGGCCGGACAAGCAATTCAGAACATGAACATCATGTTTGGTTGGGATGAGTCTACGGGGCTGAAGCAAGTGCCAATTTTTCCAACTTGATCACAACTTAACGTATTGTTGACAAATTTGCCAAGTGGGATGTAATCTGCAAAAGTTGGTTCGCGTATTCTATATAATGAAAATGACCTTCAGTGCTCTTAACTTCAACCGCCACACCCTCCGACGTACAAAGCGCTCGGGGAAATTATGGCTGTGTAGATGTTAGTCCACCATCCAAAATTTAGATCCCCGAGCGCCTGACGGACTCGGGGATATTTGTATGTTCAGGTAGGAGTGATGAAGAAATGACATTATCTAATTTAGACGGCTTTACAAGACCGACTCTCAAATTTTCTTCGAGATTTCCAGGTGACAATGACATGCTCAATTCGATGGATGGAAAAGTAGTAATAGTAAAGTTTGGCGGCAACGCAATCGGCAACGAGGCTGTGTTCGATTCGTTGATTGAAGACACGATTGAACTTTTGAAGTTGGGTGTCAAAGTGATTGTCGTTCACGGTGGTGGCACCGCGGTCAATGATGCCCTGGCAGCAATCGGAAAGAAGACAGAAAAGATCAACGGACTACGCGTAACAGATAGCGAAACTTTAGAAATCGCTGTCAAAACGTTTATGTCGATCAACGAAATGTTGACTGAAAAGCTGCGTCAAAGGGGTGTGCAGAGCTTGAGTTTTTGCTCGAACTCGGCTAATCCGATTATCACGAAAAAAATGTTGATGCAAGATAAAGATGGCAAGCCGGTTGATCTTGGCTGGGTTGGTGAAATCGTCAGCGTTGAATCTGCTAGTTTGGAAAGTTGGCTTTGGGCTGGTTGGGTTCCGATCATCTCGCCTATCGGAAGGGACTTGGAAGGAAATTATTTCAACATCAATGCTGACCATGCGGCATTGGCGATCGCAACGCACTTGCAAGCGGATGGTCTGATCTTCCTTACTGATGTTCCAGGAGTAATGAAGGATCTCAACGATCCTAACTCGAGAATTAAGCACTTAACGCCTTCTGGTGCTCAGAAGTTCATCGATCAGGGAACCATTAGCGGTGGCATGTTGCCTAAGATAAAAAGTTGTGTGGCAGGCATAAAAGGCGGGGTAGACAAGATTGCTATCTTGAACAGCTTTGAGCCACATTCTTTGATAAATGGATTTATGGCACCACAAGAAATTGGCACGTTGATTACTGCGGACAGTGCTTTAGAGCAAGTGCCACAGTAACGCCATTTCAAGCGCAAGAAAGCCGAGAACCGCCAGCTCACCGAGAATATCAACTTTGGTGGTGCGTACCTCAGGAAACATCCAGAAGCCGAAGAGTTTGATAAAGAGCGGCATCGTTACCCAGGTCACACCACTGCAACTGACGATCATGTTGATCACATTACCGATCGTGGGACTAATTTGATTCAAAGCTCCATAGTGCGGATTGCAAAATTTGATTTGCAACATTACGATTGGAAAGAGCCCCAAGACGACTAGTTGCGCAGCTTTCCAATTGGGAGGGCCATTACCTGCAGAATCAGTGGGGAACCAACCCGGAAATGAACTAGAGACTTGTTTGATTTGTGTCGACTTGACGAAGTTATGACCCTCTTCCAAAAGCTGCTTGCGTTCAGGCGAGGCAAACCAGTGTTCTAATTCTTCTGGTGAATTGAAGCGCAAGAGAGTTGCCCACTGTCCAGGTCTGCTGGGCACTGGGGGCTGCATGTATGAACCGCAATAGCCTGGAAATGACGCTTGCGCGCTCTGGATTTTAATTTCCCAGGCAAAGTAAGCGTCTTCCATTCCCGGTTTTACGTCAGTGACAATGGCTGTCGCCACATCACTTTTTGCATCTTTGCGCAGTTCATCGGTGACAGTCATTTCCTGTCCATTCTGTGAAGCTTTTATTTCGCTTATGACATTGTTTCTTGCTTCCGAAGTGTGCCATGCGCTCGCCTCCTCAAGACCGTTGAATCGTTGAACTAAGCTCCATTCATTTGATCCAACAACTTTTGGTGGCATAATTTCAGCGCTCCAAAACCCAGAGAATCTAGCGCCTGCAACCATCAGCTTGACCAGATAGGGGGTGAATTTTTCTAGCTGTGTGTCTGCAGGTTTCTCCAATTTGGTAATTAAAGATGCAAAATTGTCCGTTTCGGTTTCGGTCATTTGTTCCTCCATAGATCCGGTTGCCCGGATGCTATCTCATCGCAAAGATGCTGTCTGTTCTGTAGGTATTTTCTTGTATGCGCGTTCAGCCATGATCCACGTTTCGTCAACATTACGATCGTCTCCAAGAATCATCACTGCGAACAGTAGTTGAGCTGCTTCATCCATCGTTGTCGGTCCGGCCTCACTGACCAGCAAAGATTCGTGCCACTTTATAGCCCGTTGACCGGCTTTCCAATCAAGCACCACGAAGTCTGCTTCCTTACCAATGTCAAAATTGCCTATTCTGTCATCGACGTACAAACCGTGTGCACCGCCTAAGGTGAGCGAATAAAAGGCGCGGTATGGAGAAAGTTTATTGCGTTCGGCTTCCGCTTCGTCAAATTGCCTGGGGTCGATGCTTCCATCCAGAACTGTGTTGTTGCACATGCCGACTTTGTAGGCTTCATCTAAGACGTTGATCATGCAGTATCTATTTCCAGCGCCAACATCGGTTCCAAACGTTAACCGTATACGGTGCTCAGGATCGGTGGCACGTCCTAGTCTGAATAAGCCACTGCCCAGAAAGAGATTGGAACAAGGGCAGAATGTAATTGCTGCATCAGCTTTGGCGATGCGTCGAAATTCGTCGTTCGATAAATAGATGCCATGTCCGCCAGTAAACTTTTTTCCGACAAGATCATATTTTTCATAGACCGCGAGATAGTCGTCGCACTGATGCAAGTCTTTCAACAAGGTTACTTCAGATGGATTCTCTGAGATGTGGGTATGGACCCAAGTATCAGGAAACTCTTTCTTCAGATTTTGACATGCCACCATCATCTCGTGACTAGCACCTAGCGCAAACCTGGGAGTGATCGCATATAAGTTTCTGCCAGTGCGGTGATAAGTTTTTATCAAACGCGCTGAATCGCGTTGGAAATTCTCCGCACTGTCGATGTAGTCTTCCGGTGCGAAGCGATCGATGCCTGTTAAGCCGCCGACGACAAGCATATTCCGGCGCGTCGCTTCTTCAAAAAATTCTTCGGTGGAGACTGCGAAACTTGTCGTGAATGCCTGAAACGTCGTCGTACCTGCGGCTAAAAGATTTTCAAAGCACTGCTTCGCACCTTCTTTCGCGTAAGCGCGATCTTTGTACTTCATCTCTTCAGGAAAAATCCACTGTTGGAGCCATCCAAGCAATTGCTCTCCAAAAGATCCGATCACTCGCGTTTGGGGCACGTGCACATGCCCATCAATGAAACCTGGAAGGATCAATCTATCCTTTATGTAGGTGATATCTAGGTTTGGATATTTGGAAGAAACTTTTTGAAACGGCCCGAAATCCCTGATCATTCCGTTTTCGGTGACGAGAAGTCCGTCTCGGAAGAAGCGAGCTGACTTTTCTTCTTCGCCAACGTACTTCCATGGATCATCTGTAAAATCGAAAAACGATCCTCGGATGCCTTTTAGATTGTTTGTCATGAATGCGAGGTATCCAAGTCCTAAACCAACGAACTCGTCAATAATACTATTTGCCGGGCGTTCTTCCCATGATTCTTGGGCTATTCATTGATGTCAAGCCGTGCATCGATTTATTGAACCAAAAACGCTCAGAGGCGCTAGACGACGTCTTTATGACTATCTGTCAGGTTATCCTTTGGAACCGACACTTTGATATCCACTATAATCGTGCGGTGAACTCGGCTGAATCTAGGTGCCCTAATGCCTGCGAAATCTGGAAAAAACTATTGGCTCATGAAGTCAGAGCCGTCTGTTTTTTCAATCCAGGATCTGGAGAAGGCACCAAAGAAAACAACGTGTTGGGACGGCGTGAGAAACTATCAAGCACGCAATTTCATGCGTGATTCGATGAAGATCGGAGACCTGGTGCTTTTCTATCACAGCAATGCTGATCCTGCTGGAATCGCTGGTGTGGCTGAAATAGTAAGGGAAGGATATCCTGACTCATCTGCTTTTGACCCAAAAGATGTGCACTACGATGAGAAAAGCGATGCCAAAAATCCGACGTGGATGATGGTGGACGTACGTCACGTCGAGACATTTAAAAAGCTTTTGCCTTTGGAAGAGTTGCGCAAAAGTGCGGCGCTTCAGGAAATGACGCTTTTGCAAAAAGGTAGCCGACTCTCAGTGCAGCCGGTGGCGGCCGACCAGTGGAAGGTCGTTTTGAAATTGGCAGGCTCTTCTTTCTAATCGTTGTCGAAAACCAGGATTCAGGAATCAGCAAGTTTTGGCAGTTGAAACAATCGGGTAGCCGCGTATAAACTTAGTTGCGGTCTTACTCCGGGTCGGCAAAATTCCGTAAATTATAACTGTGTCTGCTTTCTGAAGAAACTCTAGTTGTTGCGGAGGTAACCCACGAATTGGCTCGGATGCCTCTGAGCAATTCGAGAAGCTCATCGAGAGCGACAAGAGCAGTAGTAGAATTGCATTCTTCATTCTCTAAATATATCATTTGAGTCCTGCCAACGACTTGGCATACTGCATATTCTCGTGAATCTGGCCGGCGTTCGTATTGACTCTTCTAAGTCAAAGGAAGCTTCACGCATTGATGATGGAGAAACTTCCAGGGCAGGTAAAGAAAAGCCAACTGAGCACCTTGGCTGGCAGACTCAAAACCTGGAGTGCAGAACGGTACACCACCTCAGTAAATCCAAATTCTCCCATTCAAGTTATGACAATCATTGAATCTGAAGCGGCTCTACCTGTAGTACCAGAATGAACTAATCAGTAGTACGATTCTAAATGAGGCAACTAGTTTGCAGTAGTGAGATACTTAAATGAGTCAATACGATCACCGGCCATTTTGGGTGAGAATATGCATCAGCAGTCCAGTTTGAAGTGGTTTATTTTTGGGGAGCAGGTCACCTCAGTCATTGCCGCCAGTTTTGCGCGCTATTTGACCGCCGCCAACATCTAAAAGGGGCCCTTGTAATCGCCCCGGGCAACTTGCTCGTATTCCCTTCAGTTGAGTTTTGCAAAGATGGACAGGCGCTCGGGTTTTCTATTAGATCCAATTGATTACGTTCTGCACGCGTTTTCAACGTTCGAAAGTTCGAAAGCAGAACGAAGAAAAGCAATGTCATCTCCGTTAATTAGGTTTCTGATTCACCAATCCAAGCAACCAAACATTCAATAAAACGTAGATAAAGGAAAGAACACTAATCGCTATAGTCAAAATATCAGGACTTCTGTAGTCCGAACGGCCATCATTCGTGACGGTCACCGATGCAATTAGGAATAGCAAAGCTACAGATAAAAGATAAAAAGTAGGTGAAATCGCTTCGCGTACATGACGCTTAATAAATAAGATTGGAGAGAAAAACATACAACAGATGGTCCAAATATTGTTTGTCACACTTGCCCAGGATGAGTAAAAGTCGTTTGGCCATTGTTGAGTAGAGTCAATAATTGACAACGTGTCTATTGCCCCCACAAGAATCGAAGCAACGAAAAATGCATTTAGCAATTTTTTTGTCTGCGGATTACTCATATACATTAGCCAAATCCTTTAGAATTACCATGGTACTACTTGCAGTATTCCTCGCGTAGGCACACCATTGACGTTTACCTGAGTTGTACCATTAAGAAAATTTGATAGATTTGTAAAATCAGTATTCCATGGATAGTTAGGACTCCCTTCTGGTACCTTGCTTTTGAAAGTAACGCACCCGTTGGATCTTGATCCAGGATGAATCGTGAAGCCCCCTGCTTGTCGGAAGTGTATCCATTTATTTTGGTTTCACAGTATATGAAAGCTTCTTTGATAGCGACGGCAAGCAGAACATCGTCACACCGATGCCGTCCTTTGATGAACATGTTCTAGGCGGTCATGCGGTTACTGCAGTGGGGTTCGATGACTCCAAAAATTTATTTACGGTAAGAAACTCTTGGGGAACATCAGAAGGGGATCAGGGCTACTTCTACATGCCTTACACGTATCTTCTGGATTCTTCTTTATCCAGCGACTTTTGGACAATTCGCGTCATCAAGGATTGAGCTAACGGAAAAAGCCGAGGCAGCAAATGACAAAAAGAATTCATGGACTGGAGTCAGGATTTTGCCAAAACTGATAGCTATAGTTTGGGCATCAAACATGGTAAGCGTATGGACTTTAAGCTTCAATTTTCTTTCGCACACCCCTCATCGAGATCATTCGATCGCGTTTTAAATTGGTCTGAACGTAACGTCCGCAATTTTTATGATCTTCCAAAGGCCACACAACCTTTGCGGTTCACCCCACCCCGGCTGCTGCAATCCAGAGCCGGACCATATCGGGTCGAATCGTTTATAGGAGTACCTGCTTATGCAACTGTGGAGATTGATTCAATTGATAATAATCATCGGTCAAAGTCTGGCGACAATGTTCTGGCTGATCCCATATCCGGTGCTGTTTTGGATGTGCATCTATGAAGCCACGCGTGACAGACTTATGAATACTTCAGTAACGCCCTAACCTGGGAGCGTGTGAATGTTATCCTAGCCGTCTCGTAAGAAATGGAGCGCGATTATCCTAACCGCCCATAACAGCACGGATATCGCTTTAAAAGCTAGAAATTCCCTTCGTTTCCTGAGGCGGATTGAAAATCCGCGCTCCATTTCGGCTGATATCGCAATTATGGTGATACTGCTGGCTCTTTAAACAAAGTCTGCATGTCGAGTTTGCGGAGTTTTGGTGCCTTGACTATAGTGACTAGCACCACCAATAGTGTCATACAACCTCCGAGGACTACTGAGGGAACCAAGCCAAATACTTTAGCGGCCACTCCGGATTCAAACTCGCCAATTTCGTTAGACGAACCAATAAATATATTGTTGACTGCAGAGACTCTTCCCTTCATATCGGCGGGAGTCATTAGTTGGTAAATAGTTGAGCGCAGGTAAACACTGATACCGTCAAGCATGCCGCTTATAGCGAGTAACGCTAGGGCTAAATAGAAGCTTGTGGTTAAGCCAAAAGCAATCATGCATAAACCAAAACCAGCGACTGAAATTAGAAAAATGTGACCTGCATTTTTTGTGATCGGCCGATGCGCAAGATAGGTCGCCGTCAATAGTGCCCCTACCGATGGTGCGGCACGAAGCACTCCCAATGCTTGCGGACCCATGTGAAAAACTTCGTTTGTAAAAATGGGCAACAGAGCTACAGTGCCTCCAAACAAGACAGCAAACAAATCCAAAGCCATGGCGCCAAGGATGATTTGATTTGAGAAAACAAATTGCAGACCTTCCTTGATGTTTTCCATAACACTCGCTTCTTTTTTATCTTCAACTTTCATGCGCGCTTTGACGCGTAAAAACAAAAGAAACGCACCGATAAGCAGAAGCGTCGAAATTAGATAAGTGGCTGGCGCCGCCAACCACAGAAATAGAATGCCACCAATAATGGGGCCGGCAACAGCAGATGCTTGCCAGCAGGCACTGCCCCAAGCAGCCGCATTCCCATATAATTCTCGCGGCACGATGTCACCGGTTAAACCGAAAACGGCCGGACCATAAAATCCTCTTGCAAATCCGGTTAGGGCAATGATCAAATAGATGATCCAAACGAGAAGGCCTTTGTCCGTTATCCCAGCTGAACAACCTGACAACAAGCCAAGACAAATGATTAGGGTGAAAATAGACCATAAAGCTATTTTTCTGCGATCGACTATATCTGCTACGTGCCCGGCATACAGCGCCACTCCGATTGCCGGCAGTGCTTCCGACAGTCCCACAAATCCCAAAGCTAATGGGTCTTTTGTCAGGGCGTAGATTTGCCAGCCGACAGCCATTCCCTGTATTTGCAAGGCAACCGTGCCCATTAGCCGACCCGCTAGTAATGCGCGAAAGTCAGCAATTTTTAAGGCCGCGTACGGGCTTGTATCCGTCATGAAATTGGCGCTTCCTGTGCGGTTGCCATCCGAGGCTAAACGACCGCTTTACCCATGTACCGCAGCAAGTCCTGGTACTGACTCTGCGTATTGAGATAGTCAGAGTGCTCTGCGCCAATTATGTCCTCTTTCATCTTCAGTGTCATTTTGAAAAATTCTTCTGCTTCAGAATTGAGTCGCTGCGCACGGCATAAAAGTGCCAAACTGTTCAGAGATTTAGCCACAACCATACTGCCTGGCCAAGCTTCATTCGCTTCTGTGATGACACAGTATCTGAATAATTCATAACTCTCGTCGTACTGTTGTTTTTCAAATTTCATTGCCGCTAGTGCAAACAGTCTAAAGTTCAGGTTTTGCCACCGATCAGCCGCCTGTGCCTGTTCGGGGAATTGCAGAGTCTTCAATCCGCTCAAGTCAAAGTGCTTTTTAGCCATGGTCACGTCGCCAAGGCGGGTGTGGATCAGAGCGAGGGCAAAGTGGGTCAGTCTTGTATGGATGTGCTGATTTCCAAGCTTCTCTTGGTAAACCTTCAAGGAGCTTTCGATTAAAGTCTGTGTGCTCGGATACTTTTGCCAGACAAAGTACAGCCCAGCCAGAAAGTTCCGATGGGTGGACGTTTCCAGCGAATTCAGTCCGTAGGTTGTTGTGGACAATTCCAAGGCTTTCAGGTAAAACATCTCGGCCAGCTCAAAATATCCACAGAGACGGCACGCCACGCCAATACGGTGAAGAGACTGTTCGTCACCCGGTTGCGCCTCATGCACCAAACGCGGGGCGTTCTCGTGCAGTTCTGCAAAATATCGGCTTTCTGCTGGTCCGAGGGTCTTAAAATCCAGGGTCAGCATTGGTTGCTGAGAGACGCTGCCCATCATTTGCTGGGTAGATACCAAGGTTGTCGCTAGCGATTGACCGGACATAAGCTTCCCTCGTAGAAGGCTTATTAATGAAGATACCATCCGGCGGGCGTTTTTCTAACAATGGACACACGCTAATCTTGAGCTCTTTCGTTCGGCTTGTCATTAGGCTGGTCCTGGCGGATAGCTTCCAATTGTTGCGGGTTGGATGAATCATTCCTTTTCCCTAGAGACTGAGCGGGTAATGACAAGGTACTATGGTCTAACGGTGACCGAAAATTGCGAGGTCTTGAAGGACAGAATGACGGCAGGTTTGATGAACACCATGAAACGACCCTTTCATTTTCTTTAACTTCTTTGACCGTGAGCTAGGTACGAATGGTAAGCGAGACTCTTTCTCGAGCGGATAGTGAATTTCAGCAGGGCAACTTTGATGTTGCTGCGACGCTTTATGCCGAGGCGGTCGCCGACTTCGATCACGATGGCGACGAGCCAAAAAATTTGGCGATCTTGATTCAGAAGTTGGCTGATAGTGAGTATGCGCAAAATAAGTTTGAGGCCGCTAGAGATTCTTATGCCCGTCTCGTTGCCTTGCAGGAAGCCGAGGGATACTCGGAGAAAGACAAAGTTTCGGCGTTTTTGAAATTGGCGAAGAGCGCAGGAAAGTGCCAGTCGCACGAAGAGGCGGCAAAGAATTTCCAAATCGCGTACGAGTCGTTGAGTGCATTGTCTGCCACTCATTTCCTGCGTCGCTCTGTTATCGATGCTTATGCCGACTATCTTCGCGGCACAGGCGATAATCCTGAGCTGTTGAACCAATTAGAAGAAGAATTAGGAATCAAGAAAACTGATGCGCAAGCGGATCCGGTCGTCGATGAAGTAACGCCTGAAAGTATTCCGACGCCAGTGACACCAAAACCGGCTGGTGAGCAAGAGTTCTTTGTTCTCAAAACGCGACTTGGCAAATTTAGTCGAAAGAAAGAAGCCGAGGTCGAGCCGGAAGACAAAGCCCCGACCTTACTCGATAAGAAAACTGACAAGACAATTGAGCAAGAGGTGGCTGAGCGCAAATTTTTGCGTAAGGGTGAGAAAGAAAAAGGTGCTAAGCGCACCAACCAGCGTTCAAGTCTTCGAAACGTGATGTCGAAAGATCGCGGTTCGAAGCCGGCAGCGGGTGATGCGCTTACAAACGAGCCGGACGTCTCTGAACAGGTGCAAGAACCGGCAGCGCTAGGTGGCGAATTTGATGCTTCTCCGATTCAGAAAAAACTACCAGCGATTATTGAATTTTCCCCTGCGGAAGCTCACAGCCCTGCAGCTAGCGAGATGGATCCTTCCTCTTTGCCGGAAGAACTTTACCCTTCGGCGACGCAATCAAACTTGGATGCAGACATACCGAAGGGTGAGCATGAATACTTTTTGCAGGATAAAGATTTAGCCAAGTTTGTCGGGCGACGACCAAAGCGAACTCTGCGAGAGACTGGCAGCACGACCAGAATAACCGCACCCTCTTTGGCTGTGGAAGCAGTGTCGATGCCTGAGGCCACTCGCAGTTTTCTTCAACAAGCAGATGCCGTCAAGAAATCAAGCGATGTTGCCGAGGTTGCACCAGATGTAGTGCCTCTTCGGGCAGAGGGTCGTGTTGAGACGGTCGTTCCAGCGTCACAGAAGCTGATCGCCACACTTAAACTTATTTCGCCAATTCTTGGTCTGCTTCTTATGGCGGGAGCTGCGTTTTACTTTTTCAAGGATCTCTCGCCTTCCAAACCTGCGGGAGCAATTCCATCGTATGTGGTTAATTTGGTCGGGCACAAATTTGTCACCTCGGATGGTGCTCTTTCCATAACGATTGAAAGGACCAAGGTGAATTTGAACGGGAGTGTAAATCGCGAAGCCAAGCTCCGAATTTGGAATGGTGATTGGCGTGACGAACTGGCTTTGATGCAAGGCAATTTGAAAAACTTCCGCTGGCTGATAGTCAAGCCTGAAGGTCTTAAAGATGAAAACGGTGGCACTTTTTATGCCTTGGATGCGCCTGAACGCAAGACAATTTTCTACAGTAAGGAAGTGGCGGAAGCAGCTCAGAAATATTTTGAGGAGAACAAAAAATTTCCGTCCTACGCCTCCGACCTCGGTAGTTTGAGCAGCTACCCTGATCCCTACACTGGAAAATCTTCAGCCCTTGCGATCTCTTCCACAGTTGATACAAAGAGAGTTGATTCGAAATCGAATTCACCGCTGGATACTCAGTTGCAGTCCGGTGGATGGTTCAAGGGGGAAGCGGACGGCTTACCTGGTGCAGTGCATGCATTCTCGGTCAGCGGCCAGCCTACATACTCTGAAGCCGATAATACATACAGTTGGGCAATGCAGTGTTTCTACATCCACGCCTTCGACCGAAACCACAACTTGATTGATGGTTCTGAGAAAAACACAGTTTTCTTATTGACTGATAAAAATGGCGCGATCATCTCGCCTGTTACGCCGGATCTGACCAAAGATTACGCATCGTCAGATATATGCCTGTCGCAAGTTGAAGCACCAAAAACAGATGGCATTGTTTTCAAATACCTAGCGGTTCTAATCGGCGTTCTTGTCCTAATTGCTTTTGTCGCGATCAGCTCTCGAATGAAAAAATACAAATAGCCTACTTTCTTCTTCCCACAGCGAGCAGCGAAACCATCGGAATTTCCAATGATCCACCTTTCTTAAATTGGAGGCTACTTTCCAGAACCCCGTTTTTTATGGCAGTTAATTTTTCAGGAGATTGCGCACGAAGGGTGCCTCCCGTTCTAGGTGTACCGGCGAAAAATGCATTGAATAGCTCTTCGCCGTCTTGCAATTTCCAAACCATGTCGAGATGGCGAAATTTAACGTCGGCAAAACCGGCCTCTTCGAGGCGATTCAGAAATTCATACTTATCGCTAAAGCGAAAGAATGCCGGACCTTGGGGCAGCTGAACTTTTGGATCTCCATATCTGGTGATATTTTCCAGGACGCAGCGAAACCCGGGAGATCGATCCGTCGGTGCCCATACTGTGAATGATGCTGAACCACCTTTCTTGAGAACGCGGTGCGATTCTGCCAGGGCTTTTTCAGGGTGCTCCAGGTGTAATAAACCGAAGTTCATCGTCAAGTGATCAAAAGTTTGATCCGGAAATGTAAGTGCTTCAGCATCACCTTCCACAAATTCAATTTGTGGAAACAACTTTTTCGCTCGCTCAATCATGGTGGCAGAAAAGTCGACACCAGTTACGGTGCACCCTTTCTCTGCAGCTGCTTCACAGACATAACCAGGTCCGCAAGCGATATCTATCACTTTGCTGCCCTTGTTGATTCCTTCCAGAAGCACTGGAATTGTCTGTCTCGTTAGTTGTTCGAAGTACTGATGATATTTATCAGCGACCAGTTCCCAGCCGGTGTGCTCGAATTCCTTGAAGCTTGTCAATGTTCCTTTCTCCATCCCCTTCTAAATAGAAATTACAAAAACACCACCCGAATTGCTTCGCGGTGGTGTTTAAGATACTGCCTGACTGTCCTTTCGATTGGACTCAGTATTTATGCTCGCTTCAGTCAGTCCGTCACGTGCATCGGGCTTCTTGCTACGGTTTCTGGTCAGCGCCGACCTGATGTTTCCGCAATGCCCCTCGGCTCAAAGCACTCAACATTTAGTGTGTGCTCACCGGTTATGTAATTAGTATAGCAAGCAAGGAAATATGTTCCAGTACCCCAAAGAGTATTTAACAATGGATTTTCCCATTCATAAAGAATGGCTTACCATCAGCATTAACAGGCAGCTGTTGGATTGACAAGCACTCGGCCATTGGGCCTGGTTACGCGAATTCCATACGCATATAGATCCGTATGCAAAACATGATCTGATCGTATTATTCTTTGTACAGACAAGCGGTTTCGTCTTACGATGGCGCACCTTGTCTTCAATCATGTCCGCTGCTCTTTTGCAATTTGAGGAATCAATGAATAGAACTACAAAGCTACTTGCCTTGTTTGTCCTGTTTCAGGTCGAAGTATCAGGCGTGTCTGCTGCCACTTCTTATGAAAGTGAGTATAAAAAGGTTGTAGATTGCATGGAATCTCGTGATTTCGGAGCGGCCATAGTTCATTGCAGAACAATGCAGGCTCTGGCGAAAACGACCGCCGAAAAAACTAATACTCTCCTCCTTTTAGAGGATGCGGCCAGTTCGAAGCATGACTACCCAGTCTCGATCCAGGCAATGACTCAAGCAATCGCATTGACCGGCAAATCCAATTCATTTTATTTAGACACTTTGTATTGGCGGCGCGGTAAAGCTTATTCCGCAAATGGGAATTACGAAAAAGCTGTGGCCGATTACACTGTTGTCGAGCCTAATCGAAAAGTGCCCAGAGACGTGGTTAATCTCATGCGCGATCGATCTTTTGCCTATGAAAAGTTGAAACAGTATGACAAGAGTATCGCGGATATAACGAAATCAATAAAATTCGTTGATCAGATTCTTGGTTCCAAAGCTGATGCCATTAGGATTGAAAGAGTAAAGGGCGAGAAGATCGAGTATCTCTATAAACGCGCAAAACTTTTTACGATGCTTGGAAAAACAGAAGATGCCAAACGCGATAAAGCGCTGGCAGATAAATTGACTGAAGCTTGGTAGATGTTTAAAGCTAGGCACTTGCTGAACGAGCGCAATACTGGAGAGATTCAATGAGAAATATCAAGATGAAGGCAGGCCTTTTCGCAACGATCATGGTAGTTATGTGTGCTCAATCAGGTGCGCTGGCTCAAAAACAACTTGAGTGGAAAGATGATATTGCGGCCGGTGAAGTTGCCTATAAAGCGGGAGAAAATCAGATCGCAGAAAAATGCTTTTTGAGTGCACTGGAAAAAGCGGAAAAGTTCGGACCTAATGATCCTCGGCTGGGCGCCACTTTGAACGACCTCGGAATAATCTACGATGAATCTCAGCGCTACGAGAAAGCTGAAACTGTTTACAAGCGTGCTCTTGCGATACGGGAAAAAGCTCTTGGAGCAAACAGTTCCGACGTTGCCACCACTTTGAATAATCTGGCAAATTTATACAAAGATGAAAGTAAATACGCTTTAGCCGAGCCAATTTACACCCGAGTGTTGGATATCTATTCGAAGACTACCGGCACAGATAGTCAATTCATGGCTATGGCTTATAGTAATCTTGGCGCTCTATATCGAGTGGAAGGGAAAACCAAGGAGTCGATATCTTCGTACAAGAAGGCTCTGGAAGTAGGAGACAAATCGCTGGGTCCAGAAAATGCGCATGTAATAGGCATCGTATCCAGACTTGCGGAGCAGTGCGCGAAAGATGGCAACGACGCAGATGCAAAAATTTACTACAAACGCTATCTCGATAGTACCTCTGAAGCCGCTGGCTTGAGGAAGAACACTAAGACTATTGACGATATGAAGCAGTTGGTAAAAACGTTGCGTCACGATGGGCAAACGGAACATGCTGAGATGGTTGAGAAAGCGATCAAGTACCAAGAGGAAAAAGGTCAGTAAGCGAGCAAACACTGCAATGCATAAACACCACCCGAATCGCTTCGCGGTGGTGTTTAAGATACTNNTATGCTCGCTTCAGTCAGTCCGTCACGTGCATCGGGCTTCTTGCTACGGTTTCTGGTCAGCGCCGACCTGATGTTTCCGCAATGCCCCTCGGCTCAAAGCACTCAACATTTAGTGTGTGCTCACCGGTTATGTAATTAGTATAGCGACCAAGAAAATATGTTCCAGTACCCCACAGACTATTTAACGATTGGTGCTTGGCATCGCCTGAAACAGCCTGTGATGCTACTTGTTAGAGCGTCAATTATAAACACGCATTGGATCAATTGGCTGGGTGACTAGAACGGAATCTGTATATACTTTTGATAGACTGTTATGTGCGCGAGTGTATTTTGTGTATGCAACACATTGCATTTTTGTATAGACAGATTGGACAAATCGCATCAATTCATCGAGTCCAACTAATGAGAAATGAAAAAACAAATTCCCTTTTTAGCTCTTTCTATGTGGCTTGCTGTCGGCATTCACTTAGCGGCCAATGCTTACACGGCACAGGACGCGCGCAATAGTCTGGGCTCCGGTGATTATGACCGCGATCTTCGTATAAGCAAGGAAAACATATCAACCGCAAAATCGAAAGAGGAGTTGGTTTCCTATTTGACCGTTATGTCTGATGTTTATAAGTACAAGCGCCAAGATGCGCTCTCGATCCCTTGTTTGACGCCCTTAGGATTAGTCGATAAATCTGATACTGGCAATTTGCCCTTTCTCCATCACAAAAGAGGAAACGCATATTCGTCAGTTGGAAATCTGCAATTGGCTTTGGCTGATTACGGCGCGGTTGTCAGCGCTAAAATTGGACCAAGACCGATGATTAATGTTCTCAAGGATCGCGCGCTGCTGTATGCCAGGATGAATCAATACGATAAAGCGATCGCTGATTTGAATTTATCACTCAAACTTACCGATTCGCTATTAGGCGCTAGAGATGCGGTCAGCAACATCATGAGAGTTCGGGGAGACAAAGTTCAACTGCTCAATATGCGCTCCAAAATGTATGACAAGAGCGGCAAAATTGAAGAAGCGAAACGCGATCGCTCAGCTGCAGATAAATTGAGCGATGAACTTTAACCCGTGACGCGCTCTTTTATGAGAATGCTAATTGCTACGCTTACTAGAACGATTGCTATGCCGATATAGCTTTCCAAAGTAAGCACGGTGTTTTTCTCGAATACAGCGTCGACACCCAGCGCAATAATTGGAGTTACAAATGCCAAGGTCATGGCTGTAGACAGACGAACGTGTTTGAGCAAATAAAAGAAAGAAGCAAACGCAATTAGCGTTCCGAAAATCGTCAAGTAGAGGAGCGCTAGAGTTGGAGTCAGGTTCCACGTGGTGATCATATATTTGCCGCTTAATACTGACGCGATCCACAAAGTGATTGATGCGGCAGCAAAAAAGATACTGTTGCACGCGACAGCTGCAACGTCATGCGCATACTTTTTCATCACCACATTAGAAGAAGCGTTGAGGACGCAGACGATGGTCACTATTCCTACAGCTGAAGCTTGAGCAAGTGACACTTGTAAGCGGTCATGAAAAACCATCGCTACTCCTGCAATCGCGAAGATTGATCCCATGATTTTGATTTTGGATGTCGCTTCTGTTCTAGTCGCCATTGCAATCATTGCTGCTATCAACGGACCGGTCGCAGAAAGCACTGCGGCTAATCCGCCGGATATTTGCTCTTCTGCCGAATACAACAAGCCGTAGCCGATGCCGCTTATTCCGCCTGCAAATAGAATCCACTTCAATTCGAAAGATGTTGGCTTCTTGATTTTTCTGGCCATGAAAAGCCAGAGCATCGCCAATACCAAAGCGGAGAGCGTGAAACGCAACGCAGCAGCAGGATAAGTGGGAAAGCCGCCAGGTCCGATGCAAACTCGGATTCCATACCAAGTTGTGCCCCAAATCGAAGCACATAATATGTACGCCAGCAGCACCTTTACAGGCGCTTTTTTATCTAGTGGCTTGACGTCTGGCGATGCTTCAGAAGCGATTGCCGAAGAGTAGGCCTCTTCCTCGTTACACTGCTGCATGTGGATTCCTCTTGGCTAATATTAAACACGCATGGGAGCGAAGTCAAATTCAACATCCTGCAAACGCAACTTGAATTTCACGCGGGCAAACAGATGGATCGTGCACGATAACGCCGTGCGGTTATTTCACTTAAGCGCAACGGAGCGTGGTTCTGTACGTATCAAATAAATCCGCACCTATATATCGGGACCGCAGTGCGGAATAATTGCGCACCAATAACTTCGGAAGAAAGATCGGGATCGATAAACCCGACGAAAAATTCGCACCAATAAATTCGTGGCGCCGCTGACTCGCGCATTTTGAATAGATGTTAGACGACGAACATGTTTCGCGTTACGGTCCAGCTGTCACCAAAAAATCTCGAGCCGTCTTGAATGAAGACCAAATGTTTGTCTTTCATTTGTTGGGAAACGACCAGAGTGGTTTCGCAGTTAGGAAAGTCACGGCGCATGCGCTCGTTTATCATTTCCGCAAGGACTACGGCTCCGTCTTTAACGCCCGTAGCAGAGCGGCGGTAGAGTTCCAGGAATTCTTCGTACATGCCGGCTTTCAGCAACTCGATTAAATCGTCCGCTTTCTCTCCGGGTACAAGCTCTTGGTCTTTGGATAGATCGCTGAGCATGAATAGTTCCTCGCTGACTTTTGTTTATCTATGCCCAATCTGGACGATTTTTATGCAATCAATTACTAGTTCGGGAATTTTGCCAGCCTGTGGCTGTTTCGGGGATTGGTAAATGTTGATCCATTCGGATCTTTTCGGACGGCTGGGGATACCTTCAAACCCAGAAAACTTAGCCCGTGGGGTCTTCTTTTCCCCGTTAGAAAAAAACAGAGACCCGGATTCTCTTGCCTATTAGTTTGGACAATGGGCTCGCCAAACAAGCTTTAGGGATAATGTTGAAGCAAAACCACGACAAGAATGATCGCTGTTAAATCGGTCCAGAGTCCGTGGACGAGACTTGCCATGACGATCGATCCAGTTTTTCTATAGATGCTCGCTAGGAAAGCACCATAAAAGGCCAATAGAAGAAAGCCAATTTCTGCCCATCCCGGATAAACAACTAGGCGAAGAATAAGATAATGAAATGCCCCATACATCAGCGATGAACTAACAATTCCGCAGTGTTTGAAGGGAGTTTTCACTCTATCCATTTCGTTCAAAATCACACCACGCCAAAACAACTCCTCCAGCGCCGAATTTATGAAAATGAAATATAACCCCAGTGGAATAAGATGCTGTCTGGTAAAACCTAGTTCGTTAATTAGTTTCATTACGTGGTCGTTGTCTAAAAAAATATAGCCGACCTGCTCGTACAGCAACACCGCCGCACCATTGAACAGAAAAGACGTGACAAGCAGCATCAACCATTGTTTCAGGGTTGGCATCGACACGTCTTTGCGCCACAGCGAAAAGCCCCAGATGATTCCGGGTACCAGGACGACAGCGTGATACAGACCAAGAGTTACTATCGTGCTTTTTAACACGTACAGCCCGTACCAAATGATCGCGCAAGGTAGCACGGTCGCAAATAAGATCGTGAACAACAATGGTGATTTGTTAGGTAGTCCGCTAACCAATTGCCATCTCCAGGGAATCTTATTTGCCGGCTCTCATTCCTTGCAGTGCATCCCACGGATTGGATTTAGCCGCGTTGCTCGAACGAACTGTCGTTGAGTGAATCGCAGGAGTTGTTGCAAGAGGCGCATGGCGTGCTGAAGATACCGCGTGAATGTGTTTTTTCGGCGTGTTAAACACAGAGCGATCCTTTGTTGCTTTATCGATGAGAGCAGTCTCTTTGGGCTTTGGAGATTGGGATGGTGGTATGGTCAAACTCTTTTCATAATCATATAAGTGCCAAGAAATGCTTTAACTTAAACCTTAATGTAGGAACAGGTCAATCGCGCTTCAAATTGTAGACTTTTTTTTAGTCACCGAATATAGTGCGGTTGGCAATCACTTAACGGTATTTGTCTGCTTAGCCTTGATAAAAACATCGTACAGTTGAAAAATACCGGAACATGATGATATCAGCGGGTATATAAAGTTGCGCGACACGTGGTTAGCTAAAATACAGTGAGTAAAATTCCAGACGCTCTTTTTGCCCTTGTTTCGCATGGCACAGTCATTGTCGTGGTTGCGCTAGCGGTTCAATACGGATTTCCCTACTTGCCTGGTGTGTTCATTCAGCGAACACTCGTCAGTGTCACGATCTTTGCGATTGTTTATTGTGGTTTCGAACAGGCGATGTTGACCGGCTTCACCGCTGCTGGCCAATTAATTGGAACTAGTTTAACCAAGCAGTTAACGAAAGATTCCGCAGCCTCTAAGTCAAATCCAGCCGATTTGGTCAGCCAGTCTCCACCTAAATCTAATTCGAACTTGGTGCTCGTTCTTCAGCGCGTCTTTTTACCTGCGCCGTTATATGTCCTGATCCTTTTTAGACTCTTTATCGGTGTGTCTTTTACGGCAATCTTGTCAGCATTCGTGCCACAGGCATTTCACGCTGTGAACCTGCTAGATATTGTGGCGAGCGGATTATTTATCTCAATAGCGAGCGCACTTTCACCGATTGCCTTGCTTATCTTCATTCTCGGCGTCGACATTGTTGTTCTTCCACCATTGTTTTTCATGCTTTGGATAGTAGGAAAGGACAAGCGTACTAAAACTGATCTGCCCAAATATAAATCGGACATTGCCAGTTTTCTAGGTTATCTGATGGGCGGCTCGGTTGGAATGTTGTTGTTTCCGATTATGTTGCTACTAAAATCTTTTCCGCAGCCTGCGCCACCATATGTAGTACCGGAGAATTTAAGTGCAAAACAATATTATACGCTAGGTGTAAAGTATAAGGATGTCGGCTGGACTGAGCAATCTCGTGATGCGTTGAATCGGGCGATTGCGCTTGATCTAACGGGAGAATTTGGTGTCAAAGCCAAACGTTATATGAATACTAAATTGCCCCGCAATAAGGTACCGAACCAAGCAGTCGAACGGAACATCCAAGCATTCAATTACATGGCTTCAGGAAATTTGGATCAAGCGAAAGAAAGTTTTGAAGATTTGATTTCTCAGTATCCGCATTTTGAATGGCCATATTCGAATCTCGCAGCAATTTATGTCCAGGAAAAAAATCCAGCAAAAGCTAAAAAATTGGTAGAAGATGCTCTGGCGATTAATCCCGATTATGTTAATGCTTGGATGCGACTCGCTGACATCGCTGAACTCGAAAATGATCAAGTCAGCGCTGCAGCCCACGTTGAAAAGGCGTTTGAATTGGATCCAGATGACGCGTTAGTTAAATTGAAGAGAGCGGCGCGTCAGAAAAAATAACGCTTATCTCTTAAATCCCAACTGGAGCAGTTCTCGAAGCAAGGCGAATTGCTTTGGAATTTTGGTGCCAAAAGTATCGAACAAGCTTTGGTGCGACTCAAGTTCTTTGAGCCATACTTTTTTGTCCACTGTCATCAGAACGTTGAACTTTTTCTTCGTGACGGTTTCGCATCCTGTCCAATCGATGTCTTCGTAGCTCGGCATCCAACCAAGTTCTGACTGAATAGCTCCAGCTTTTCTTTGGGTTCGCTCGAATATCCACTTTAAGACGCGGAAGTTTTCACTGAAGCCTGGCCAAATTACTTTGCCGTTTTCGTCTATGCGGAACCAGTTAACAGAAAATATTGGCGGAGGCGTTTTTACTTCGCGTCCCATCTGCAACCAGTGGCTAAAGTGGTCTCCCATGTTGTAACCACAATAAGAGAGCATGGCCATTGGATCCCGGCGGACCTCGCCGACCGACCCGAGCGCGCCGGTTGTTTCGGAACCGACAGTGGAGGCCAGGTAAACGCCATAGTCCCAGTTAAAAGACTCCGTAACGAGCGGAACGGCTGTAGCACGTCTGTTCCCGAATACAAATGCGCTAATCGGAACGCCTTTCGGATCGTTCCATCGTGAATCGAGCGAAGGGCAGTTCGCCGCAGGAACAGTGAATCGCGCGTTTTGTTGTGCTGCTGGTCTACCGCAATAGGCAGTCCATGAATCACCTTGCCAGTCAGTCAGCTGGGCCGGCGGTTTGTCCGTCAACCCTTCCCACCAGACATCTCCGTCTTCAGTGAGGGCGACATTTGTGAATATGCAATTCTCTCGCAAGGTGCGCATGGCATTTGGATTTGTCGTTTCGGAAATTCCTGAAACGATGCCAAAGTAGCCAGCCTCTGGATTAATGGCATAAAGCTTACCGTCTTCTGCAGGTTTAATCCAGGCAATGTCGTCACCAACTGTGGTGACTTTCCATCCGTTCAGATCAGCTGGTGGCACGAGCATAGCAAAACTGGTTTTTCCGCATGCACCCGGAAAAGCTGCCGCGATGTACTTCTTCACACCTTCTGGGGATTGAAGACCAAGAATCAACATATGTTCGGCTAGCCATCCTTCATCGCGAGCCATTGTAGAGGCAATTCTCAAAGCTAGACTTTTCTTGCCTAACAATGCATTGGCACCATATCCAGATCCGTAAGACCAGATTTCACGAGTTTCAGGAAAATGGCAAATGTATTTTTTGTCTGGGTTGCACGGCCACGCAACGTCAACTTCGCCCTCTGCAAGCGGTTTGCCGACACTGTGCAAACAATGAACGAATTCGCCGCTCAGTCCGAGAGCGTCTACAACCTTTTTGCCCATGCGACTTAAAAGGCGCATGCTCGCTACAACGTAAGGCGAGTCTGTAATCTGCACGCCAATTTGCGAAATTGATGAGCCAAGTGGCCCCATGCTGAACGGCACTACGTACATTGTGCGTCCGCGCATGCAGCCGCCAAACAATTTATTCATTACTGTTTTCGCTTCACTTGGCTCTTTCCAATTATTGGTAGGACCGGCATCATCCTTCGTCTGCGAACAGATGAAGGTGTGATCATCAGCCGGTGCAACGTCGGAGCTGTGTGTACGAGCGAGAAAACTATTTGGCCGTAATTCTGGGTTTAAACGAATCAGCATCCCGCTTTTCGTCATTTCAGAGCATAAGGTGTCGTATTCCTCTTGCGACCCATCGCACCATTGAATCTCTTCAGGCTTACAGAGTGACGCTGCCTCCATCACCCACCTTGCCAACTTGATGTGTCGAACTGAATAGCTCGCGTTTACTTTGACAACCGGATTTGGTGACAGTGTGTTTATCATAGATTCGCAAGCCTTTTGGGGAAGTGCACCTAATAGACATGCAATGATACATCTGAGCTTCTTTACTTCAAGAAATATTACTGATTTATTCAGAACTTAGAATCCGGGTTGTCATGAGATACACTGCCAGACCCATTAGGCAATCCGAGCATTTCATTCGGCGTCGTTGGAAATTGGTCGCATCCTTAGATAGTGGTTAAGTTGGTTTTTATGCTCGGTAATAGCGAAATTCATCATGTTGCGATCATCTGTTCGAACTACGAGCGGTCCAAACGCTTTTACACGGAAATCCTCGGATTTCCGATCATCCAAGAGACCAATCGAGTTGAGCGAGGTTCGTTCAAGTTAGATCTGAAGGTGGGGAGCAATTCTCAGATCGAACTGTTTTCTTTCCCCGCGCCCCCATCAAGGGTCTCGCGACCGGAAGCTTGCGGGCTGCGCCATCTCGCTTTTCAAGTTGATGACGTGGAAATCGTTCGCGACCAGCTCGAGCAAAAAGGCATCGAGGCTGAAGAAATAAGAGTGGATGAGATCACTGGCAAAAAGTTTTTCTTCTTTAGCGATCCGGATGATTTGCCGCTTGAGGTTTATCAACGCTAATGAGTACCGGTTTCGAATATCTCTTTCCTAATATTGCTTTCCTATTTCGTCCAGGTCGTTCGGCATACCGGCTAATTGATCATCCGCCTAAAATTTACTTTTGAGCAGTGTAAGCTAGTGCATACAACAAGGAGTGAACATGTCGCCCGAACAATCGAAAAAGAATTGGCTCAGAACTGTAATCTCACTAATCGTCGCAGCATCGCTAAATATGGCGGCTTTCGCGGATGATGGTCGCTCAACTCCTGAGCAATTTGCCGAGTTGTACATGAAGACTTTCAACGCAAAAGATCTGCCCGGATTGCGCAAACTTCGGTATCCGGTGAAAGGGAAATCCGACATGCAGGAAATGATCGATGGTATCACCGAAGGTACTATGAGCGAAGGTAATAAGTTCACCAAGTTCGAGATTCTTCCCCCGAAGCCGGATATGGACAAGGCCAACATGGGTCCGGACGGACTGTTTTATAAAGCCAACTTGAAACCAACGCACTTGCTCAAACTGAGTGCGGTGGCCAAAGATAATTCTATGTCAACGACTATTCCGATTGGTATCAAGGATGGTGTCTATTATGAAGTAGGTGTTGAGCCTGCTCCAGGTGACACTCCGCCCTATGGATTTGGTTGGCAACGTGTTGCGCTCCCACAAAGCACTTGGTCTGTGATGATGCCAAATGAGGCAGAGCCAGGCAAAGCAGCACTGGAGAAACAATTTGGCAAAGATGCCGCAAATAATCCAGACGCTTACGGCGTCTTTAAGAATACCGCCGACATCAAAACGACTCAGCGCTGGGCGAGATGCGGCGAGGAAGGCAAACGAGTCAATGACGCAAACAACAAAGAAACGTACAGGGCAGCTTGCACCACTTACACTCCTGAGACTTTGAAAAAGTGGTTCGATGATCCGAAAAAGAATATTGATGATGCGGTTGATTCAGCCTCAAGGCAAAACCAGGGCATGGTTGTTCAGAAAACCGATATCGACTTAGGTGGTGCGCCTGGAAAAGCGTACGAAATCAAAGACAAGGATGGAACACTTGAACTCGGTAGAGTTTATTGGGTCAAAGATGCGCTCTACGAATTGAATTTTTCAAGCAAGAAATCTAAGCCAGACAAAGATGGCGCGAACAAGTTTCTAACTTCGCTGGAAGTGAAATAAGGTAATCTAATACTGACCTGTCGCTCTTCCGTGTGCTGACGGTGGGTCAACGCACGGATTTTGAATCAGTCCGTTTTTACCCATTGTCCAATTAGGATTTACACTTCCTGCAGTAATCACGATTGGGGAAGTGTCTATCACTGTTGTGGATGCGGGCAGAAAAACAGATCCGTCTTGCGAGTATTGCTGGGAAATAATTGTGGGAGCAGTTGTCGGAACAACTGCAGGTATCTGCTGATATGCCTCTTGTGGTACTTGAGGTTGAGGCGCAGGAATGTAGGTCGATGGAGTGCTTATCGCACCAGCGTTGGACGTATCTAAGGAGGCGGTTTGAGCGGGGGCCGGTAGCAGACTTGGAAGAGGATGCGGCGCGGAGTGTGGCACTTGTGATGCTACGGTTGTGGCAGACGGTGATGAGAAGTGAGCCATCGCTGTTACACATGCAGCGATACCAACACCTATTCCGATCATCATTCCTACAAACAGTATGACGAGGCCTTTCTTGCTCGATTTCTCGGTGGCAGTCATTTTGGACCTATATTTTGCGAGGTGGGCGAAGGGGGGTATCATTAAAATACTCTTGTATTCAGCCCGGTTCTATGGCTTTTTTACGCACCGTTAGCGTAATTTCCCCCATGAAAGCCGCTAAATTATAAAGCTCCATGCGTGTCCTTGACACACTGCTTTCGCTATTTTTGAAGTTTAGGACCGAAATCGCCAACCGGGCCAAAACTTCCAACGGGCCAGAAATCTCCGACCGGTGCATTGGGATAGAACCATTTATTGCCGTACAAAGCTGGTAGCACATGTTTGTCTATATTGTGTCGCGTTTTTATTACGACCACGTCTCCTGGCTTCACCAACTCCTCGGAAGTTAATTTTCCATGCTGCAGCGCGATGGACCGAGTGTTTACCGACCCATTTTCATTTGTGCTAGCAACAATGATGGAAATACTTGTTGTCGACTCATTGAACCCACCAGCGGATCTGATAACTGACCCAATATCTTCCCCTTCGTCCTTGATTGGAAATAGTCCAGGATGTTTTACTGCGCCTATCACACGCACTTTGTTTTTGTAGGTGGTGACTTTGCCGAAATCATTGGTTCTATATTCGGTGCCTTTTTTCGGCACATAAACAACATCGCCTGGCATGAGAACCAAGTCCTCTTTCTTGTCGCCGTCCAACATGAGTTTCCAAAGGTCTAGATCAATAACTTGCTTAGGGTGAAGTCTCGTGACATGTATGTGTCTAATATCTGCGTCGACTTTCAATCCTCCGCCCATCTCAAGAACTGCAGAAATGGTCAGCGACTTGCTAATCGATGAGTCAGCTTTCTGGGATTCTTCGGTAGACTTCGTTGTGGAGTACAGTCCAGGATGGGTAACCTCACCGAGCAAATAAACTTGCGTCGGCCTTGATCGGTCGAGTGCAATTACGATGTGTGGATTAACAGACCACTTCTTGGCTGACTCATTTACCAATTTACTGAGTTCATCAACTGTTAAACCAGCTGCGTCAAATACTCCTGCGCAATTAATCACTGCAGTTCCATCCGGCAGAACTGGTGACTTTGTTTCGGAACCATCAATCTTTTATGGATAACACATCGCCTGGACCAAGCACATAATCTTTGCTCATTTGCGCTGCGGCGGCAAACGCGCTCGGCATCAGTCCGAAGCCGAGTCCGACCATAATCAGAAGTACGGAAATATATTTCATCGTTCACCGATAACAACTTGAGAACAATAGCACTCTATGCCGCATAACACGACATAGTAATTTCAGAAATTATGTTCGCTGGAAAGTAGTGCATTGTCATCCGAATTTCAACGGATCACTTTCGCCTGATTGTTCTGATGGTGATGAACATTGCGGTTACCATCAATGCACTGATCAGGAACAGCGCAATTGGCTGTGGTTAAGATACAGGCTTCGGTTGGTTGCTCACCTGTGCCTTTGGAGAAATTATACGTTGTGCAGGCTGTCGATCTATAGGTGCTTCAGAACTGGTGCCTTCTGAATTTGCTGTTGCAGTTTTCTGTTGGTCTTCCAACTTTGCTGCTCGTTTAAAATCAGTTTCTGCTAGGGCATTCTGTCCCAATTTCTTATACCAATTGCCCCTCTTTCGGTACACCTCCGCATTATCCTGAGTCTTATTTATTGTGCGTGAATACGCCGCTATGGCAAGTGCGCCAAGCTTATTTTGAAGGTTCCTTCGCGTAAATTTGGGCAAGTCGTTTCGAAGGTGGCTCTGTAAAGCAATCGCGTAGACTGGCGAAGATGGTGATAAGAGATCACGCACAGCGGAGTAGGGCATATGCACAGTGTGCTCAGGCAGTGTGCACGCATTCACTACTTCTTCCGATCCAAAGTGAATATCTATACCCGTCTTTGATAATGTGAAGTCCTGAATGTTTGGAGTCGTCGCAGCTTCTGTGTCCCAGAATTCGCCGTGGTGTATCAATTCGCTTAACGAAAGTACGGATATTAAGTCAGAGTATGCAACCGACTTCCGAAAGATACTTTCAAGAGTAATAGTTTCCGAACGTCTGGGACAGTAGTTCAATGGCAAAACCGTTACCAACGGTCTTCCACCCGGGGGACACTGATTTTCAAACTGAAAACGGATGCTGATGATTTCTGGAGTAGTGATGGATACTTTGTATCTGCCAGTGAAAGAGCTCTGCACTGTCTCACTTCGTCCAGTAGTGAGAAACTCCGCTATCTTAGCTTTCATCAGCTTCACGATTTTGGTATTTATAGCAGATGCGTGCGGAATCCCCTCAACTTCCGGATAATGCACGTCCACTTGGTACAACCGCTTATGTTTGCGAATCGCTTCTTGGTGAACACCGGGAGTCGCGGCCGCGCTGACATAGCACGGCAAAGCATAAACGATTGACAGAGCGCTCAATGCGAACAGAATGGACAACTTTACATGCGTTTGCTGTTTTGGTTTTAGGTGTGGGGACTGTCTCATTGTCGATAGGTACACGTCTGGGAGATTGGTTTAGCACTACATATAGTGGCAACATTTCGCTTATCGATGCTAGCGCTCATAATTCGATTCGGCAGCAGATCTTTAGATTTGAGTGATTTATGCCCTGTCATCACCTCAACTTCCTCATTCTCGTTCATACTGACGCTAAATGGGTAAGAATCTGAGAAGACAGGTAAATACTGAACTGGTCGCACTTTGTCAGAGCAAAGCATAATCGATACTTCGGACAAACCGGTTGGCATTTTTATTGACCAGCTGACCAAAACTTACAAAGGCGGCAAGGTAAAAGCTTTGAATGGATTGACGCTGCAGATCAATCCTGGTGAAGCATTTGGCATAGTTGGTCCAAACGGTGCGGGCAAGACGACGTTGTTTGGATGTCTCTTGTCGTTTCTGAAAATTGATACGGGCTCGATTACGATAGACGGCATGCCACCTGACGCCTTGCAAGTCAGGCGGATTATTGGTTACCTTCCCGAGAGACTCAATTTCGACAATTGGATGTCTGGCCGCGAATTCATGCAATATCATCACGAGCTTGCTGAACAGCCCGCCACTGAACGCCCGCGTGCTTGTGATGACCTGCTCGCATTAGTGGCTCTGGATCCATCATCGTGGACTCTTCCGATCAAACGCTATTCGCGAGGAATGCTGCAGCGATTGGGATTCGCCCAAGCGTTGATTGGCAATCCCAAGTATCTGCTTCTTGATGAACCTGCATCTGGTGTCGATCCTGGTGGCGTCTTGCTTCTGCGTAGTCTCCTGAGAGATCTGAAGAAGAAGGGTGTGACAATAGTCCTTAATTCGCATCAGCTCGATCAAGTTGAAAAATTGTGTGATCGAGTCGCATTTATCAAATCAGGACAGGTAGAAGCACTCGAGGTTATGCAAGAGAGCGATCATGATGTGACTCGCTTTCTTGTTCGATGGAATAACTTTGAGAATCAGCCTCAAGATGTCGAGCTAAGAGCCATGTGCGAAAATCAGGGAGCGACATTATTGGATCATCAACCTGAGTTCGCTGTCTTTAGTGTGCAGAACACAGAAGTAATAGCTGCCACGATAAAGGAAATGGTCTTGCGCGGTTATCCAATTATTCATGCGTCATCGCAAGATAATCGTCTGGAAAAGTATTTCCTCTCCAGCGAGCAAGACATCTCTCAAAAGGAATTGTAAATTTGAACTGGGCAATTTTCAAAAATACTTTGAGAAGATGCAACGCCAATAAGTTGCGCATGTGGATACTCCTCGTCGTTATATTCATGCCAATCATAGCTAGTACTGTACAGCTCTGCGTGCAACACTATTTCTCTGACCAATTGATTTCCGACCCATTGCGCGTTACCTTCTTCGTCTTAATATGCGGATCCGGGGCTATTGGCAGTCAATTAAATGATGGCACGCTGTCACTTGTTCTGTCGCGTCCTGTCACAATTACTAAATACGTGTTCAGCAAGTGGTTTGCTGTCTCTTCGGCATCTTCAATTGCTGCGATTGTGCAACTCCTGTGCGAACTAGCTGTGGCACTGAATCGCACACCAGCGGCAGTCAGTTTCACTGATGTGGCGATTAACGGCACAGAGAGAATACTTGTTTGTTTTGGCTTTGCGGCCGTTATGATTTTACTGTCTGCCCTTGTTTCAGGCATCAAAGATCTCGGACTCTATCTGTTGCTGTCAATACTTGGTGTGATTTGTTCAATGCTGTCGCAGATCAAGAGCAACTCCGTTCCTGATGGACTGGCGCGTGTTGCTGTCAGCATAATGGTGCCCTTCGCACAGCAATGCCAAACTATTCTTGATCAAATTCTTCAACCTTTTGTAGACCTTTCGCCTTTGCTGTCTGGTGCCTTCATATCGCTGCATGCAATCGCGTCGTATCTGGCAGTAATAACACTGTTTTTATCACTTGCGATATTCAGCTTGAACCGCAGGGAGTTGCCGTATGGCGCGGACTGACATGACCTCAACCAAAGCTGATCCTAAGTGGTTGTATTGGACTGCGCTGGCGTTTACGTTGTTGGCCTTTGGCACCGGCATTTGGGACGAATTGCATCCACCGTCCATCGCTAACTCGATTAAATGGCGTTCTCTTGCCGACGCAGCCAATGATTCAGGTAAGGCTCACAAGCCCGTGTTGTATGTTTTCTCGGCCGAATGGTGCGGGCCGTGCAAGAAAATGGAAAGCGTTGCCTTTACTCATAAAGACATTGCGGACTCTATAAACAGTCACTACATTCCAGTGCTGGTAATCGATCAGGTACAAGAGAAAGGTAAGAATCCGCCTGAGATTGAAAAGCTGCAAAGACAATGCGACGTTCATGCTTTCCCGACTATGGTGGTTGTTCCTACTAATTTGCTAGATGGCAAAACGAAGGATATTTTTTCAACCGGAAACAAAATCGAACATCAGTTTTTGTTAGCTGGATTGCCCTGGCCATACAATGTTGAAGGCAACCAGGAAATGCCACACAGTTTTCCTCGCGATTTTTCAGACGAGATGCTCGACATGATGCATAATCGAATACCGGCGCATTCCGGATACGGTGGACCAAATGATATTAGAGATTACCTGTTCCAATGTGGTGTTTGGCACCGATTGCCACCAAGTCAGGGGAAGATAGAATGGAAGCCGATTTCTAAGTCCACGGATTCCTCAAAAGGACCTAGGCTTATTGCCTTTGTCGAGGATTGTGGCAACTTATCTGACAAGATGCGGCTACGCTTGTTCGATGATGAAGAGAGCAGCTCCTTTATAAACGAGAATTTCGTGCCTTCAATTGTGGAATGGAAACATGGCAAAGATGCCATTAACACCAACGAAGCTACGATGCTCAAAGAGAAATTTGGCATTACAGCATTGCCCGCACTTGTTGCGTTAAGAGAAGACGATCCGCCAAGTGTAGAAGATGGCTTTACTAGTAATGAGCACACAATGCAGTTTCTTAAGCGCGCATTGAAAACTAAGAGCAAGTGAATTTATTGTGTAAGCCGCACGACTGGAAAAGTGCCGCAGGCAGAACCCATTGCTTGCAATGCGGTCTGCAAGTCACAATTACTGACCTTGCCGCGGGCAAGATGAGTTTTTTCGGATGAGATTGTAAGGCTTCGTATTTTCCCCACTTACAAACCAAAATTACTTTTATAGACTAGCTAGCGATTGCCCCGCGAATTTCCATTACAGAAGGTGCTTATTATTAAGCCGCCGTTAGATGACACTAGCGAAAAACAAAAGCAGTCTGATAAAGATCAGCGAGCTCATTTTGATTTTTCGCAGATTATGGAAAACGGTGGCGCAGGAATGTTGCCCACTAAGTCGGATACGATGCAAGCCACGCAAAATCTTGTAGCGAGGCGTATTCTAACACCATTGACGCTTGTGAAAGACTCAAACCAAGGCAACCCGCTGCGCAACAAAGTCAAAAAGAAAAAGCGGCTCATGCAAGAGATAGCAAAATTCGATGAAGAGCTTTTGTCACTAGTTACTCCTGACAAATTAGCCTCTCTTTTGGAAAACAAAATGGAGCAAGGCGACAGTGAAGCGATTGCAACGTCTCTGCGCAACGAACTCAAAAAATTGGTTACTGAGCAGATGTCGAATGGTTCGAGGCAGAAGGAAATCGCTCAGATTCCCTTGGCACAGAATGTTGCACCTGCATTAAGTGCGCAAAAATAATCTAGAGCATGGAATGCCTGGTGCGTACGCCATGCTACTGAGACCTGGCTTGCGCGATTTTGAATTCGTAAGTGCCGTTGCCAGCTAATTCGTTTTTCGCACAGGCACCACGTAGCCACTGAAGCGCAGTTGGATCTTCCTTGATGTATGCACCCAGGAATTTTGTTGTGGTTTCTTCCACAATTTCGTGGTGCTTTTGATCGGCATCTCGTGGAACAGCTCGACGTCCTCCGTTGAAGACCATATGGTCAGCTCCATTGAGAATTACCAGATATTGATCACTCTTGCTGATGTGATCATAGGCTGATCTTCGCTCGCTAGCGCTTGTATCGTTGATCGGCGAATTATCTTCTGTGCCTGTGAAGTGCAGACCTGGGATTTTGATACTGCCATAGACGACGTCAGGATCTTGGCCCTTTCGAGGTGCTGTTGGACTTAAATATATGGCGGCTTTAATTCTAGGGTCAGGGCTGGACATATCTCTCCCTCCTGGTGAGAGCAGGCTTTGTCCACTCGCTGTCAGTGCCGTCCAAGATCCGAATGAGTGACCAGCGATCGCTATTTCGTTTAGATCCATTTTGCCGGCAAGAACGTTATGAGTTTTATTCAGTTCAGTCAATTTGTCGATTATAAAATGCACGTCCTGAGCACGATTGACGGCATGCACGGGATTCGCCACAGTCTTTTTGAATTCAGGTAGCAGGGATTGTCTGGTCGTCACACCAGCGACGGCGTTAGGTTTCCAAAATGATTCGTCGCTGCCGGGATGCTGAATGAATACACCAATGTAGCCGTGCTCCGCCCAGTAGTTTCCCAAGTAGATCGCGGCCTCGCGAGATCCTCCCAATCCATGCGAAAACACAACGACAGGAAGCGGGTGATCCATGACTTTAGGTAGATAGATCTTCACCGGCATTGTTCTGTCCCTTTTTGCGTCAGACCAATCTTCATATAGTGTCTGAATGGCGCTGGATGACATCGCCGAGGCGGACAGATGAATTGTTTGAGCGGACATAGCAATCGCCATTACGACGCCTATTGCAATGATGTTGACGTCCTCTCCGCCCTAAAGG
>PLXC01000056.1 GCA_003151275.1 Candidatus Melainabacteria bacterium | reverse complement strand
CATCTGTAAATGCGTCTAGTTGAATAGCCCTAATGCCGGCATTTTGAGCCAGACCAACAACATAGACAGGAATGCCCAGATCGTGGGCCCGCTTGGCCGCAGCCCTGGTATTAGGCATTTCACTAACCGATGGTGCGCTGTTGGTAAAAAGCACGATCGCTCTATCTGCATTTGGTCTGTGAAATTTTGGATTCGTCAACCAACCGACCGCGGCCGATATGGCTAAACCGGCATTATTGGTTGCGCCCCAATTTCTTGCTGCTGGGCTTGTGTATTCGCTGCAGAGCGCTTTGTATATAGCAAACAATTGATCGTTGATCGGTTCTTCCCACTGGTTGGGAAGCAAGAACGTGCCGCTTCTGGCTTGACTGTACGCGGCGGAAACATTGGGCGCAGTAAAGGTTGAGAGTGGTCCTGGGAAACCAACTTGATCGTTAAAGCTGACTTCGCCGAGCTGGCACGTATTCGTATGCAAAAGGTCGAAGCTGAAATTGAGAGCCGCATTGCGGGCGGTGTTCAAAGGTGTTAGTGATTGTTGGGCATAGCATTCGTAGCCAAAAACTTTGTAACCAGGTCTGGGCACGATTCCAGCGAACTTGTTATTGCCTAAAAGCCCGGCTGCGGCGAAAACCGCAGGGCTCTCCAGATTCCCACGAGCCGCCTCAACTAGAACAGCGACATTAGGAAAATTCCAACCGCCGACCGAACATCCGCCAAAATGAGCGTTGCCATCGAGGTTGACGACCACGTCGGTGAATACGTCCTGGCCTCCTACGGAAGGCGTGGGCGATACTCCAAACGGTGGCGGGTAGTTTCCGGGCGGCGAACCGGCATCGGTCAATCCTCTCAGCCCCACGGTAGCTGCAGGTGCCAGCTCGCTGAACTTGAGCGGCATGGGCGCTGTGTTGGCATTTTCCAGCCCTTGTGGCTCCAGCCCGTTAAGATTCACTCCTCTGGGAGGCTCATTCAAAATTTTGGCAATCGTTCCTTCCGCCACCGCGCCAGACGGAGCTAGAACAGGCTGATAGTCGACATATCCCGGACCTGGCAGCGTCGGTACCCAAACCCGTTTGATAAACGTCACGTTTGTTTGATCGTCCATTGAACCACCGACATCAAAGCAGTCGACTACATCGATCATGGGAATAGATGAGATTGAACTGCTCCACACAGGAACGCTGCCAATGGGCAAAAATCCGCCAAACACAGGCACTACCCCGTACGACCCGGTGACTCGAATGATTTTTGCGTCCGGATTTCCCATTGGAGCCGGTTGAGCCGGCGTGGTAGCGGTGGCAGGAATAAGAAATTCAAAGAATAACGCTGATTGATGAGGACCGGGCTTGAGAGGAAGCCGAGCCGCCTGGCTTGCCGCTGTCAGCGATTCACCTAAAATGGAGTTTTGCTTAAACAACTTCATAGCCACTTTGATGGCTGATTTTTGCGCTATTAGAGTCTGCGCGGGATCGTTGCTCATCACTAAGGTAGCAGCTCCAGAAAGAGCAGCTGCATCAACACAATTCCTCAACTGATTGTGAGCCAGGGCGTAGCGGCTCATCTCAAAAGCGAATAGACCTAGCGATCCGATTACAAACAGTCCCACAAATATCATCAAGCCTGTCACGGCCTGGCCGCGGCTATCGCGATGTCGACTTGTCTTGCTCTGGGGATGTGCCATGCCGGATACGCTAATTCGCCAGCTTCGGAGAGAACCAGATTTTAGTCAGGAATTATGATCAATAATACGAGCGTGATCGATGGATGTAAAGTGATACCAGTGACAAACGGGCAACTTTCGTCGTTTTGAAGCAATAAAAAAACAACAACCAGAATGCCTCCAAGTGCGCCGACTATGAATCCGGCCGACCCGAAGGAGCTAGGTTGTCCGATTCCGTACAGGAGCTGAGAGCCTTAAAGTCCCCGGCCTACGAAACAAATGTCGACCCGTCAACGCACAAACATTGTTAAATCGCTCTAGCGCCTTTGCAAGACGGATATGTCGAACATCCATAAAACACTTTCTCGGCTGGCGTCCCACGTCGTGTAATTCTCTTTACCATGCCGCTTCCACAACGTGGACAGTAAATCGCGGAAGCCTGTGTGACCGGAGGTGACTTGCTCAAAACTGCTGTGCGAGCTGACTTGCTCGAAGGCTGCGTGCTCGAAGCTTGCCTGGCTGAAGGTTGAATACCAGAAGCTTGCGCGAGCGATGCGCGCGAGCCAGAACGTTTCCGTGCATTAGTAATTGGCCACTTCATTTTTCTCGCACGTGATCTACCAGAAACGGATAAACCGAGAAATGCAAGATCTTCCTTCTCACGCTGATATTGTAAATAAGCGCGCGTAACAATTGGATCCTCTTTCTTTGCTCTTGTGCTCACAATATGCGCTGCATGTGCAAGGTCAATCGCTCCAGCAGCCAATTTCTTGCGCAGTTCGCTGCCTTTTAAATCCACTTCGAACTGAATCTTTTGCACTTCCTGCGCGTCCATGTCGTTTGGTTTGCCGTCGTAGACGAAAGCGTCTTCTAGACTTTTTCTCCACTCGAGAAGTGGAATAGTGTTTTTGATCCCGAACCCTGGCACCGCAAGTACTTTCGCTTCCGTGATATCTAGCGCGGTTTCTATACCGTATGAGGCCAGAGCAGTTTGTCTTGCCAGACCAATGTGTCGAATTTTAGCTTTTCGGATTTCATGACTTTCCAAAAAACTTTGTAACTGGTTCGCGTGTCGAGCTCTGTGATTGGAGTGATAAAGCGCCACACGCAGTTGTTTTTCTCGTTCGAGATGTTGGTATTGAACCCTGGCTTCAGTTAGCGACGATTTGACTGCGGCGACTTGAGCGATACCACATCTGGTGCGCCAATCTTGCACCGCTTTCTCGAATTGGTCTCTTGCGCGGAAATATTTTTCACGGAATGCTTTCTCTGCGTCCATTTTAAAAAGGTATTTTTTGCCACCGAAGCAAGCCAATGCAACCCACACGTACCAGAATTTGAAGCAGCAGATCAGAGCAATTCCAGCCAAGATCAAAATGGCAATACCAATCTTGCGCGATTTGTTTTCCGGAGCTTTTATTCTCTTCGCTTCTTCACTGGGGCTGCATTCAACCAGCGATAAAACCGGCTGCAAACTCATCGGGTTCGGCAACTGCACTTTCTCAATTGCAGCCCAAGCCGTGGACAAATTGAAGAAGGCAGAACCAGGGTCATCAAAAGGTAAGCTCAAATTGAGAACTTGCGGCAAGAACAACAACATTCCTAGTTGCTGTTCCATTCGGCACCAGGGGCACTCAGATGCGGCAGCCGGATAATAGTGCAAATTATCTTTGTCGCATTGAGTTACAGAACGTTCAAGCTGTTCAAGAATTTGAATCCAGATTTCTGCCGATGGACGTGGTTTGTCCAAGTGCGGGCTAAATGCCTGTTCGAACGCTTCCGCCACTTCGTAAGGGAAATCCGCTAGTGATGCGGCTCCCGGAGGTCTGGTCATGCCGACATTGCGTTTCTTCGAGTAAGCAAAACGATGCTCGAAGATGGCTCGCTCAATCGGCATATCGCCTTTTTCGAATGCACCAACAAACGGATGTCGCCCCATGAACAAGAGTTGGAAGATTACGACTGCAAGACCGAAAGCATCATGATTTGCAGTGCGAACTATGCCGCCCAGCTTCTTGCCTTGTAACTCTGGTGGCGTATATTCCGGAACTCCAACGCGACAAAGAAATTTCTGCGGTCCGTCGATGAATTGAAAACTGTCCGCGTCAATAAGTGCAACGCGCGCTTCGTCAGAAATTAAGAATCCTGAGTGATTGATATCGCCAATTACGCATCCAGTCTTGTGAACGGATGCCACCGCTCTGCTGATGTTGGCTGCCGTTCTGATTAGGAATCGGAAATCTGCTTTTGGGAAATGCTTTTTTCTTGCGCCCGGCGAGTAGAGTTCAAAAAGCGGCTTGTGTCCTGTCACTCGCTTCATTACGAACCCGGCAAAGCGACCGTCACTGTGACGCGCAATTGCCAGTGGGAATGCCACCAGACTCGATTGCTGCGCAATTTTGCGATTGATGATTGCCGCAATCTTCGCTTCACGCTGATGACTGTCCGACGCCGATGCTGTGTAGACTTTCAGCGCCCGATCGACGTCATTCTCCAAAGCGAAAACTTCGCCTTCGCCACCTCTTCCGATGCGCTTGCCAAGCTGTATGTTGACGCCTTCTACAACTAATGATGGTGGTGTCATGATCGGTGCACCGCCAAGATCAGCGTTTTATCGTCGTCAGTGCGAGCATTGACTGCATCGCTGTCAAGATACTTGCCTAATTGCTGAGAAAGGTTTTGGTCGAAACCCTCAATTGGTGTCGAAGCAACGGCTCGAATTATTCCATCGAAAAATGGTTTATGCGGTTTTTGAGCAGCCATATCCAGGGCGAGACGTTCAACACCATCAGAAAATACGGCAAGGGCGCTTACCGGACAATCAGATCTGGCTATATTGAGTTTGGGCGTCGGATAATCCGTGATGAAATAAGTTGAGGATGCATATTCGCCCTGCCGCGGCCAGCTAAGCGCTTTCCATTCATTTGTGTTTCCACACTTCAACACCGCACTTCCATCACCAATGTGCGCCACCAAAGTATTGTCGCCGGAAGAAATCAGCATGATCAACGTGGCTGCAAAATCACGCGGTCTTAGACGGCGTGTTTCGGCAGCCATTCTTATCCGATCGCGAGCGAGAAAAATCCAGGACCAAATATCCTCATCTGCAGGAAGTTCTGGCTGGGCGAAATCGAATTGCCTGGCCTGCGTTATTAGCGTTCGGCAAATGAGGGATGCACCTTCGCCTCCCATACGCGCACTTCCGGCACCATCGGAGACCACTGCAATAAGTGTCTTTCCGTCGTTGGTGCCATATGAACAGCTGAACGCATCCTGTCTCCGGACGTTCGTTCTAACGTGAGAGGTGCCTCTACAAGATGCAGCTGCCCAGGTCCAGCTATTCATTCATTTCCTAATGCGCTACGGCCCAACCAGCAGGTGCAGCGGGATTAACCAACGGAACGGCTTCGCCAGGATTCGAACGGGAAACGGAACTCAACGAAGTCGACAGCCAGGTGAAGAGTTCTTTGAACGCGAGTCCCTTTAGTTTTAACGGAGTTCGCACAACCATCTTGGTTAGTGTTTCCATATCTGCGCTTTCAACTCCGGCTGCGTAGAACATGAATTCCTTTTTGTCTTCGCCCATGCGAATGAGGTTGGCGGCGTTGCCCCAACTGTCACTTGGCGAGCCGTCAGTTATGAGGAATATCCATGGTCTGTAATATGCAACTCCATTCTTTCTGTACTCATCTTTTCTTTCCTTGACCATCTCAATGCCGCGTTCGATTGCTAAGCCCATAGGTGTTACGCCATCTGCTTTCAGCGCTAGCGGATCGAAGTCTTTGACAGCGGTGAAAGGGGTATGAACGCGGACTGGACCGAAAGTGATGATTCCTACTTCGACTCTTTTCGCAGCCAGACTGTCCTGATTAAGGTCGTCGCGGAAAGCCTTTAATGCTTCATTGAGCTGCTCAATCGCTTTTCCAGTCATCGAGCTGGATGTGTCAAGCAGCAGTAAGCACGGACAACGAGGCTCAGGATTTTCAGCGAATTCAACGCCACCAAATGCGACTTGTTCAAAACTATTTTCAGACACGCTTAAATCTCCCCAGAGTTGCTTGAGATGAGCCATAAGAATACCACAGTTAGCGCGTTTGGTTCCGTTACCAGTGTTTTATCTGGACACTCGTGTCACTGTATCTGGTATCACCGTATCATTGTTGGATATGCGGAAGATTTAAAACGGATATCTGGCGACTTCGGGAAAGAATGAGATAATTGTGCCTCGGTCCCGTAAATAAGAGAATCATGAATCAAAATCAAAATTATGTTGAGGCATCGCTGGAGGTTCTGCGCAAAAATGATTTGGGACGTTCAACCAGGCTTCGGCTTCCGTCCATAAGGTAAATGATCCCTCAAAAATTAGTTTGCCATCGGACAGACACAGAAATCTACCAGGAAGGAAATTGAAGCGCGCGTAGTAAAATCAGACAAGAGTAAGCAACGACATCGCTTCGAAGTATCCCATCTCAATTAAGCGCACAGAGCGCATGGGATCTATATCGAGCACCGTAGTGTTGACTCTATCGCTTGGTTGAAAGACTTTGATAATCAAGGGATAAACGTCGGCTTCTGCACCATCGAACTGCCCCGATTGCACTAACTTGTTGTATTCGTTCACAAGTCTGATACCATCGCGAGCAGATGCGTACAAGAGAATATCCGCACAACGTGTAAGCACCTGCAGGATGTTGCTCGGACAAGCGCCATCCGTTTCCGCTTCCAACAAAACGATGTGAATTTCTTTGGCTCCCATGTTAATTGCCGTTTGGATCGGCGTGTTGCGCACCAGTCCGCCATCAATCCAAAAACCTTCTCCAGAGAGGCTGCGCGCCGGAAACAAAATCGGCAAGGCCGAGGACGCCATCAGTGTGTCGACCAACTCCTTGATTGTTGTTATGTCATCCGTCGTTATCAGCCTCGTCTCGAGCGTGCACAAATCTGTTGTTAAAAAACCAACTTTGGTGGTGCTTGCCTTAAAGAGGTCGAGATCCATTTCGCGATAGAGAAGCTCTTCCAATGGGCTGGTGTCAAACAACCCCCACCTGCTTCCCCTAATAATATTTCTGATTTGTTCGATATTGGGGAAACGAAACACGTCGGTTGCCTTGAGCGTTCGCCACAGTTCTTCCACACGCCCTATTTTACCTTGAGCGAAAAAGGCGGCATTAATGCCACCGATGCTGGTGCCAAAGACTAGATCGTAATTAACACCCTGTTCACACAAGGCTTTTAGAACGCCAATTTCATAGGCTCCGCGTGCGCCACCACCCGACAATACAAGCGCTCTTTTAGGGCGCTCGATTTCTTTTAGGGTTTCGCCAATTCCAGGCAATGGTTGTGCCTTAGTAACAGATAGAGACAGCGTCCATCAATACTTTAGCTCACTATCGGAATCTTGGCGGAGCTAGGTCGGTCCGCCAAAGCTTCCTGCCGCGTTAGGCTTGCTTCGTCCGCTGCAGCTTCCTGCCGGTAGAGGTAACTTGGTCCGTCCGGCGCTAGCTCTTACTCTGCTGGAACCGATTTAGGTGGGTGAGTCTGCTGCCAAATCCAACAAGCTGCAGCAGTAACGCAAATAGCCAAAATGGAGCAAAAGAAGTGCAGCACCGTGGCGTATGCCAAAGACTGGCTAGCATCCAGTCCGCATGTAAATTGAAGCGCCTGACTAACTAAGTAGTGAAAGCTGCCGACATTTCCGGGAGTTGGGATTAAAACACCAAAAGATCCGATAGTGAAGACGACAAGGCACTGCAACGGCGAGACACGCGATTCGAGTCCAAACGCCCAAACCATGCAATAGAAGTTCAGCCAGTAAAATAGCCAAATTATGACCGTCAGTCCGGCGATAGCGGGATAGGTTGAGGGATCCATCAAGGATTTCGTGCCCACTCCAAATTGCGTGGCCAGACTCTCGAACGTTTCCGCCGTCTTGGGCGACAGTTTCTGTTTCACAAACGGGACTTCTGCAAGCCAGCGAATCAATTTTGACATCTGTGGTAGGACAAACAGTGCGGCAATACTGCATACGGTGATGGCGATGCCACCAGGAATTAGCATTGGCGCTTTTTCCAAGATTTGCTTTGGTAGGAGCGTCAAAGTCATGCCCAGCAAGCCGCCAAGGATCGCTATATCAAGTAGGCGATCTATGAACATCGTCGGTAAAACGCCCATCCATGGCAGTTTTTCGCTCTTGCTGATGGAAATTAGCCTGACCACTTCGCCTCCGCGCGGAACGACGATGTTTACCGCATAACCGAAGATCACTGCGCAAAACGAATTCCAGAGGCTGATTTTTTTATCGGTCAGAGGTTTGAGCAGGAAAATCCAGCGCCAGGCTCGCAGCAAGTGGCTGATAACGGCGGTAGCGAAAACCCAGAATAGAAATTCAGGCTTGGTTTTTTTTGCGTATTCCCAAATTTCTGCAAAATTGGCATCCTTAAAGGATAGCCATAGGAACAACCCCGCAAAACCTAGCGCCAGCAGCTGTTTCCATAAATTTGATCCACCGGAAGGTGGCGCTTTTTGCTCTTGGGAGCCATTCATAATTGAGACCATGTTACAGGTACTGATGAATTCGACTAGTAAACCGAACACATGTTGGGAACAATTAGAAAGGAAACGCGATATGACTCTCCAGTTTCAGGGAATGGCAAGAAATTGGAAGGGTTATTTCGGACCCAGTCCTTACTTGGCAACTATTGCTAACGATCACTCCTGTTATAAACGGCATTTCTAGGCTAAAAATAAACAATGGAATCAATTGGTTTGACACAGATGGAATTGGAAAAAACGAAAGTTCTGCTCATTGAAGAAAATCCTCGAGAAGCAAGCTCGCTCCGAGAGGTTCTTCGGGAGGCAGCCGGTGCCAATTTCGCGATGGAATTTACCGACCGTCTCAGCAAAGGTCTAACACGCTTGGGTGAAGGAGGCGTTGACCTAGTCCTACTTTCGCTCTCGACTGAAAATGGATTGGACGCATTCTTGCGCGTCAAAGAACGGGCCGGTAGGGTCCCCGTTCTCGTTTTGAGTAATTCGGAAGAAGAAAAGGTAGCAGTTGAAGCCGTGCGTAACGGCGCTCACGATTATTTGATGAAAGCTGGAATCGACCACCGCGCTCTGGTGCAATCGATGCGGCATGCTGTTGAGCTAAAGCGCACCGAAGAAGCGTTGAAGGACGCAACCTTTAGGCTTGAGGCGGCAACTAGCAGGCTGGAGACGCTTGCCAACATCGATGCGCTGACTGAAGTTTTGAATCGGAGTGGACTGGAACGTGCATTGCAAAGTGAGTTCAACAGAGCTCAACGCCAAGGTTGGAATGTTGTAGCAGTGATGATCGATTGCGATGATTTTGATCGCATCAATGCCTCACTTGGTCACGCTGTTGGCGATGTTGTGTTGAAAGAAATTTCAGGTCGCCTGAGAGATACCGTTAGACCGACTGACCACATTGCTCGTATAGGCGGCGACGAATTCTTGCTGCTCTTGCCCGATACCAGGTTGGCTGAGGGTATGTTGGTTGCCGAAAAAATTCGTCTTTCAGTAGCTGATAGTCCACTCAGGCTGGCTTCAGAAACAATACGAGTGACCGCTAGTTTGGGAGTTTTAGCGCTTCCCTATGAATTTTGTTCGATTGAGGAAGTGCTGTCGCTAGCCAGACTTGCTGTTCGGGAAAGTAAGCTGCTTGGCAAAAACCGAGTTTCTTCAGGAGAGAAGCACAAACAAAATGTAGAGAGCGCTGACAAGGAAGCGTTGTCAGAGTTGACTGAAAAGTTGCGCAAAGGTGATTGCTTTAGAGCTGTATCCATGCCTTTGTTCAAGTTGGATGACGAGTCTATTTTCGGTCATGAGATTCTAAGCCGTGGTCCAGCTGGCGCGTTTGAGATGCCCGACGATTTGTTTCGCGTTAGCTGTGAATACAACTTGCTTACCATTGTGGATCTGCGGTGCTTGAAGACTTGTCTAAACGCCTGCCTTGATCCGAAGTTTGATCAAAACACGCAATTCCATGTCAATTTATTTCCTTCGACGATTATCGACACACCGATCGATCGCTTGTTGACTTTGTTTCCGCCCAACCGTAAACCGGGCAGCTTCTGTATTGAAATTAGCGAACAGCAATTCATTGGTGATCCAGCCTACCTTAGAGATCATGTCGCAGCTTTGAAAGAAAATGGAATTCTTGTCGCCATAGACGACGTCGGGTTCGGGCGCTCATCGCTTGAGAGTTTGATCATTTTGGAACCTGATATCGTCAAAATCGATCGTAAGTACGTTTCCGGCATTGCCGACGAGCCTGCCAAAGCGCGCCTGCTAAAACGTCTCGTCAAAGTTGTGAACGCCCTCGGTGCGGAATTGATCGCAGAAGGAATTGAGCGTCGAGACGAGTTAGACCTGTTGTTGGAAATCGGCATCGAATTTGGTCAAGGCTGGTATTGGGGCAAGCCAGCCTAGTATCGACCAAGACAAGATTTCGCGAAAACCTAAAAGAATTTTTTCTGCTCGTTTGCACTTCACAGCGAATACAATGTCGCCATGCGGCAGAGTAAGGGATCGGATCGATATACGGCAGGAGTGGTGCTTCAGGAACTGAAGGGCACCGCGCTGCAGATTGCACAAGAAATTGTTGATCAAAGTTGCAGTAAATCCCAAGCGGATGATTGCCCCTGCCGAGAGGCGCTACCTCGGATTTTTGCCCAAGCAATCAAAGCGATCTCGCTCGATGATCGGCGAACTTCCAACACTAGGAACGTTTCGAAAATGGAGCGCGGATTTTCAATCCGCCCCGAGCTTTCTCCAAACGCGAAGCATGCTCAGCTTCCTAAGCGCAACACCGATTGTACTGTTGCTGAGGATGACCTCGTCGACTGGCCTGGACTGGTCTACGAGTATCTGTTGCAGTTCACAGTCAAAGCGGATGTGTCTTCCGCTTGCAAGCTTGTTACTTTGGATAAGGGCAAAAAATGCCTGGGGAATTTTTACACGCCGGTCGACTTAGCTCGATTCACGGTTGAGAAAGCGTGGCACGAATTGGTGCATGAGAAAGATGGTTCGTTAAAAACAGCTGCGCGAATTCTGGATCTTAAAGTTATCGATCCCGCCATGGGCACTGGGATATTCTTGAGCGCCACTTTGGATTATCTTGCGCACAGACTTCTTGAAAGTATCAAAATGAATCTAGAGACGAGCGCTCAAGATGGACAGGCGTGTGCGTCGGATTCAGAGTCGTGCGAACAGGATGGACAGGCGTGTGCACCAGATTTAGTATGGGCGCGGTGCAAGATCGCGCAAAACTGTTTGTATGGAGTGGATCTAGACGAAGGGGCCGTTGAAATCGCTCGTCTGTCAATCGTTTTGCAATGTCGAGATTTTTCGCCAGAATTTTATTCATTCTTGTTGACGAGATTTAAATGCGGTAATTCGCTTGTCGGTTGTCAGCCTAAAACTGGATTCCGTCGTGGATCGTTGTTGGACGCAGATAATTGGTGCAATAAATTCTTTGGCGCTAAAGATGACGACCAAAATTTGTTCAAATATTTTCACTGGCATTTGCAATTTCCTGAGATCTTTAATCGGCATAACCCCGGCTTTGATGCCGTCTTAGGAAACCCTCCGTGGGAAATACATAAACCAAATTCACGAGAATTCTTTCAACAGAAACACGATCAATATTGGTCCCTGGGAAAACAGGATGCGTTGGGAAAACAAAACGAGCTGCGCCGCGATGCCAGGACGGAAATGGAATGGCTCAAATATCAGACTGACTATAAGTTATTCAGCACCTGGGTTTCGAAGAGTGGCCTGTTTGATTTGCAAGGATCTTCAGACATAAATGCCTACAAGCTGTTCGTCGAATTGGCTTTTCTGATCGCCAAAGATGGTGGAGTAGTTTCGCTTATAGTGCCATCCGGTATTTATTCGGACAAAGGCTCAGTCGATCTCCGGACCGCTCTTCTTCAGCAAAGTGATTGGAAATTTTTGTATGCCTTTCACAATGCGGAGGGGCTTTTCGAAATTCATCGATCCTTTAAATTTTGCGTCATCACCTTTGCCAAGAATGGTGTCACTTCAAATTTAGAAGCTGTTTTCGATGCTCGAAATGTTGCCGAGGCTAAGTCGTCTGATTCGGTCACGTACTCAATGCAAAAGCTGCGCCAGTTTAGCCCCAAATGGTTGTCCGTGCCTGAGGCGAGAAGCAGTAAGGATTTGCTGCTGCTTGAAAAAATCGCGATATCTTCGATCAGATTGGATAATTTCGTTGAGCGTTTCGAACTTAAGTTCAAGCGTGAGTTCGATATGACAAATGATTCGCATAAATTTATGCTTCGCGACGAAGCGGAGTCGGACGGATTCCGCGCAGATGAGCACGGTAATTGGCTTCGCGGTAATTGGAGTAAGACTGCTGAGGAGGTTCATGCCGGCAGTTTTGTGCGCTCCGCTGATGGTGCATCGATCATCTCAAACGAGGATGTAACAGATGTCGCGCTTCCTCTTTATGAAGGGAGAATGCTTGGGCAGTTTGATATAGCGCAAAAAGGTTGGGTTCACGGTAAGGGTCGGAGAGCCCTGTGGTTGCCGGTTCCGGACCACCGTATCATGCCTCAGTATTTGCTCCGTGCACGGGACTACTCACCTGAATTCGCAGGTTTGAAGGTTGGATTTCTTGGCGTCGGTTCAGCGACCAACATGCGTTCCATGATCGCTGCGTGTTTGGGCAACTATCCATGCGGCAATTCAGTGCCAACATTCTCTGGTTCGGATCCCAAGATTGCACTGTTATTTGCAGCGTGTTTGAACAGTTTTGTTTTCGACTTTGTTTTGCGCCTGCGCCTCGTCGGCAATAACCTAAACTACTTTATTTTGCAGGAATGCCATGTGCCGCTCCCTGACTTGTTGTTGGATGTGCCAGAATTGCTGGAGATCACCGTTAAACTAAGTCTAAATAACAAACAGTTTGCGCCTCAACTTCTGCCAAGTTTGAAGGCTACGTCGCATGAATCCCAAGTGACCGGTGTCGAGAGGCTCCGATTGCGTTGCATTTTGGACGCGTTGATTGCGGATTTGTACGGGCTCGAAGTCAACGATTTAAGTTACATCCTCCGCCATTGCGACCTTCCACACTCAGGCACACCGCAGCGCCAACGTGAGACTCTGCAACTCAACCCGAAAGGGTTTTGGCGTGTCGATAAGAATCTGCCGCCTGCTGCAAGGCACACGATGCTTACCCTTGATGCCTTTGCTGAGCTGAAAAGGTTAGGCCGAGATAAATTCCTTTCACAAAACGATCGAGTTGGATGGCACCTGCCATCAGGGGTCGTCGAAATGATGGAAAGAGATTTGGTTGTAGCGGATTAGTTTTAACCTTCCGAATTGAACTTTTTGCTGACTTTCGCCGTTAATGGAGATAGGAGCGTTAAGAGCTTAACGGGAGACAATTTGAATCTCGAGTTGTTTAGCAAGAAGATCCGCCTGGTGGAGCAGGCGCCCTGTCGGTTTCCATTTTCGTCTTCAGCGATTTTGGCGATGCAGTCTTCCGTCCAGGTTCTATTGTTGTGGTTGCCCTTAGTTATCCTGCTGGGTCTCTTCACAGCCGACTGCATGTTGTCAGCACAGGCTCAATCTTCGGAACCGGCTGCTTTGGATAGCGGTAGTAATGTCTATGGCTCTAGTACTGGCTCTGGGTCTAGTACCGGCTATGGATCCAATACTGGCACTGGGTCCAATACTGGCACTGGAGCCAATACTGGCACTGGCGCCGGCAAACTGCTCTACGGACAGGTCGGCGTCTCTGAAATACTGACCGGCGACGTTAAGCACGAATTGGGATTTAAAACGAGTTCCGCGAGAGACGGTACATCCGAAGTAACCGGTGTGCAAGATGGCTCACCCGCGTTTCAAGCGGGCTTGCAAGCTGGAGATCATGTCACCAACGTTGAACGCCAAGGTGATGTCATTTCCCTAACCATCGAGAAGGCTGGTCAGTCTAAGACCATAAAACTTTCGCTAGAGTCGTCAGGAAATCCTCCGACACTATCCTTGAGATTGCCACGTCCAGACACGTCTACTCCTGCCACAATCCCTTTTGCCCTGAACGCACAAAATTTGGCAGCCTTTGTCAAAACAAATCAAGAACAGCCGATGCCCCTAGTGAATGTTTCTGAAACAGCGAGATTTCTGTCCAGATACGACGTTGAATTGATCGTCGATGCATCGATGTCCATGCGCAAGCCTGACTGTCCCGGATTTATGTCACGTTGGAATTGGTGTGGTGCGCAGTCCGTGGCGCTTGCTCGGGAGCTGGCTCCTTTTGCACCTCAAGGAATAACACTTACTTCGTTCAATCGGTTTTTCGACGTCTATGAGCATCAGAATCCCCAACAGCTGACCACACTTTTCGCTCGCACTAATCTTGCTTTGAATACTCGCCTGGCAGAACCCCTCGCCGATCGATTGAATGATTTTTTAGTGCACCGCCAAACAAACCGCAGACCGCGCCTCATAGCAGTGATTACAGACGGTGTGCCGCATCCACGAGAGGAGATGCAAATGGTGATTGATGTTTTAATTCATGCCAGCAATCAAATACAAGATCCTCGCGAGCTAACTGTCGTGTTCTTTCAAATCGGTTCAAGAGATCTCCAAGGTCAAGAATATCTCCAAGAGCTGGACAACAATCTTGTGGCTAGAGGAGCGCGTTTTGATATAGTGCAGACTGTTTCTTTTGATCATTTGCAACAAGTTGGATTAGCTCGGGGATTGGCCGATGCGATTAGAAATTTTGACTATAGAACGCGCAATTGACCATTCGTTACCAGATATGGTGCGCTGTTGATCCCTACCGTATAATATTCGAAAGAAGTAAATTTCGCTGACATAAATCAATTTCGCGGACATAAATCAATTTGACCCGCATCTCATTTCTGCCCCGCCATTTTAATGGTGTTTGTTTGTGGTACATCTGTGTAAGGAATCTGGTTTGCGGTTTCAATCGACGGCACAAGACACATATGAACAACTATGATCCCGAAGACGAAACTATCACCAGACGCCTCGCTCTGAGGCTCGGCTTCGCGAGTTTAGGCGCTCTTGCCGCAGGCACGCTCCTGCTCAGAGCCGGAGCCTCACCGACAGAGCCAAGCGGTTCCCTCGGCGATTATGCAAGATACGCTTCACAACGTGTCTAATGGAAGACGACAGATAGATAGTGTCGATTTGCTGATTAGTCCGTTTTGTGAGGGTTGGCGTGCGGTCTGATATGAGAACTTTTTGGTTGGTCCTCAGGAAAGAGCTGACCTGTTGCTGGCGCGATCCGGATGTTCTAATTTACGCGTTTCTTTTTCCTCTTTTGTTGTATCCACTCATGGCTGTCTTTGTCAATGAGGCGTCGATCTGGTACTCCAGCATGCAGGAGAAGAATCGTGAGGTTGTTTATGTTTCTGGTAAGTCACCGCTGGCGCTGGCAATCGCCTCGGGACTGCGCCGCAAAAATCACTTCATCGTCATTGATGATGCAACTGAAGTGTCACCATCTAAATCTAAATCAGACGAATCGCATAATCAAATTCACACCTCCTCAGTAGATCAGGCAAATTTGTCGTCACTGAAAGGTAGAGCTGTTGCCGTTCTCAATGTCGATCCGATAACTTCGCAGATATCGATAGTCGCTCACGAAGCTTCTAGTTATCTAGGTACAGTCGCTGAAGAGCTCGAGAAGGAAATTCGCGAAGCGCGTCTTAAGGCCCTTACAAAAGAGCTCAAGGCTAAAGGCATTTCAGCAGATATTCTTTCTGTGTTTGATGTACAAAAAGAAGGTCTAAAGAAGCTTCGAAGCTCTGGAACAACGGACAGTCATCTTAAACAAATGTTCGATAAAATGATTGCCTTGCTTGTTCTGTTCACGATTTTGATGATGACCATTATCGGCGGGCCAGCCAGCGTTTGCATGATGACGGAAGAACACGAAAAGAAAACTTTCCATACGACTCTGTTGCTGCCGATAAACCGAATGAAAATTGTGATTGCGAAGTTCATGGCTGTGACAATTATATGCGTGGGTGGTGCTGCTTTTAATTTATTGTGCCTGGCAATGTTTGCTGTTGCTATTACCTCCATCTCGTTAGGGCACGTCGTCAACATCACCAAGGTGCTCGATGACTTGCAACATCTTTCCATCAATAGCGCTTCTTATTACGTCGGCTCTGGAATCATTTTTGTCCAACGCATTAAGCCTTATGTGCAGCTTCCCACCTTGCCCGAGCTGATCTTGATAGCGGTGTTCTTTTGCAGCACCGGAGCATTGCTCTCTGCTGTCTATTTATGCGTTGCGGGATGCGCCAAAACTGTCAAGTCGGCCCAAACGCTTGTCAGCCTGCCGATGTTACTCTTGATGGCACTGCCTGCGATCGCCTTAATACCGGGAATACAGTTCAATTTGCAGACTTCGTTTATTCCAATCGCTAACCTTTTAATCATGCGAAAATTCGAGAATCCTCCGCTACTGCCTTCGCTAATCGCAATTGTTGAGCCACTTGTGCTGGTAGTGCTGATACTGAATTTGGTGCGGCTGATTTTTGAAAGTGAAGTGCGTGGTAAGCGGCGAAAAGGTCCCAGCGTGGGAAGACCAATATGAGTATTGAAGTTAGTCACCTGACAAAGCACTTTTATGATCCCAAACGCGGCGATTTCGCTGCTGTAGACGATGTTAGTTTCTCTTGCAAGCATGGTGAGATTCTTGGTCTTTTGGGTCCCAATGGCGCGGGCAAAACAACAACACTGCGCATGATTGGCACTATTCTCACGCCTGACTCAGGCAAAATTAGCGTGGAGGGATTCGACTCACAGCTAGCCCCTGAAGACGTTCGCAAGAGTTTGGGATTTCTCTCGGCTGACACTGGTCTTTACGAACGGCTGACACCAAGGGAGATTCTAGTTTATTTTGCTCAGCTGAGCAAATATCCTCAAGCTCAGATTAGTACTCGAGTCGATCAAGTGATTAAGATGCTCACGATTGACTCATTCGCTGATACTCGCTGTGAAAAGCTCTCTACTGGAATGAAGCAAAAGGTCTCGATTGCCCGGGCCGTTGTGCACGATCCGCCGGTTATCGTGCTGGATGAACCGACGAGCGGTCTGGACGTTTTGGCGATTCAATCGATGCACCAGTTTATTCAGTCGTGCAAAATTAGTGGCAAGTGCGTTCTCTTATCAACGCACATAATGAGTGAAGCTGAGAAATTGTGCGACCGAATTGCCATTGTGTACAAGGGCAAGATTTTTGCTCTTGGCACTCTTGAGGAGCTGCGAGAGAAGACCGGTAAGCATTACCTGGAAGACATTTTTTTAGCGATCGTGCAGGAAGCAGGCAGTGAATTTCTCTGAAATACGGATAGTGTTCCTCAAGGAACTGAAGGAGACAATTCGCGACTGGCGCACGCTTTGCGTGGGAGTCTTGCTGCCACTTATCCTATATCCCGCCAGCCTAATCGTCGTCTCAAAGATAATGGCTGAACGTCGAGCCAAGAGCGAAACAGTGGCTACGAAAGTTGTGGTCACCGGCCCTGGTGCGACATGGTTTTATCACGCTTTGGCAAAGGATCCATTGATAACAATTGTCGATCGCGGAAAAAGTGCACCTGTGGACTTGTTGAAGGAAGGAAAAGCAGATGTCGTAATTACCGTGCCACGCGACGTCAGCGGTGCTTACGATCCCTCAATAGCGCCGCCGCAAATAATTGTGCAAGTTGACGAGTTGAAGGATAGCAGTGGTTCGTTTGCACGCGTCAATCGACTCTTGATCGATGCTCGTCTGCGGCTATCAGAGCAGCGTTTGGCCGCTGCTGGTATCGAGGGTCCGTGGTGCAAGACGCTGCATTTTTCCTCTGTAAACCTCGAGAACGCTGCCCAACGTTCTGGTGCCTGGTTGAGTTTAACCATGCCGATTACTCTCGTATTGTTGATTCTCATAGCTACTCTTTTCCCGGCGCTTGACCTGATTACAGGTGAACGTGAACGAGCTACTTTAGCCGTGTTGTTAGTATCCTCAGTGAAGAGAGAGAGCATAATTTATGGTAAGTTTCTTGTCGTCTTTTTAATTGGCTTCGTCACGACAGCCTTATTGGTGATCAGTGTGATCTTGATGCTAAGCAGCAGCTTAAGCAAAGTAGAAGACGGATCCGGCTCGTTTCCATTCTCGTTGTCTCCGCTCAATGTCCTATTAATTGTGCCTTTAGCTTTACCAATGGTTCTTTTATTTGGTGCCATCGCTGTTTGTTTATCGGCATATTCCCGCAACTTTCAGCAAGGGCAAGGTTATAGCGTTCCGTATTTAATCGTGGCGATGTTGTTATCCGCGGTTTCGATTCTTCCCGTTAAGCATTTGCCTGCAGCCATATACGTCGTGCCGATCGCCAACGTGTGCGTCTGCATGGCGGATATTTTGCGCGGAGAATTTAAGTGGGCGGCTGTGCTGACCACTTTTGTTAGTTCAATTGGCTACGGAATTTATGTTAGTCGAATTGCGATTGACCTGCTGAGCAAAGAAGAGATACTTTTCAAAATTCAAATTTCGCCAACCCGACGAAAGGATTTCGATCGAGTTGTGGCGGTGCTCTACACTTGCACTTTTATCGCCATGTTTTACGTGGGTCAAATTGCCCAAGTGCTGGACAAAGTGTATGGCATGATCGCCACTCAGTTTCTTGTGATCATGTTGCCGTCCGTTGCTCTTGTGGGTTGGCTTAGGTTGCCGTTTAAGGAAGTTTTTAGTCTTAGGATGCCTCGCTGGACGGCCCTCCTTGGTGCACCATTAATGGCGCCAGGTTCGGTACTTTTGACGGCAGGAATTGCTAGTTTGCAAAGCAGCTTTTTACCCATGTCGGATTCTTACGCCAAGACAATGATGGATTACATGGTGCCCAAAGATCAGCCTTTAGCTATGATTCTGTTTGCCATGGCAGTTATGCCCGGGGTGTGTGAAGAAGTGCTTTTTAGAGGTGCAATCTTTGGATTGTTGCGCCGCAAATTCACTTCAGTTTACTGTTGTTTTCTAGTCGGAATTCTTTTCGGGTTTTTCCATTTGAGCGGCTATCGTCTCTTACCAACAGCCACACTGGGTATCATTCTGACCCTGATGGTTTATCGCACCGGTTCAATATTTCCTTCCATGTTGTTTCATGCTTCACACAATGCTTTAGCGATTACCATTTCATCCGTTCCAGAGTCCACGTGGCAAACTCCGCAGGCAATTTCATTGGCATTTATATGTTCTGCATTGGGGGCGTATCTCGTTTTTAAACCGCCGTCTCGTCCCCTTTGAGATATTGGTGAGACTGCCATTGTATCCTCCTTGACCAATCGGCACTGAGGCCACTAACCAGTTTCTCTAGCGAACACTCTTTAAACTGTCTTGTTCTAGGCTCACGATGCCGGACGAATGCCTAAAATCAGAGAACATTGAGCTTAGATGGTTGGAGGATTCTTATGCGTTTCGGAGTGAATCAATTCCTGGTCGCTGTTCTGCTGGTTCTTTTCCTGCCACTCTCGGCCCAGGCAACAGACCAAATGAATCAAGAACAGCTTGTTTCAATAGGACAAGCACAAACTAAGTTGTCCGTGATACGAGAATTGGCCGAACGCAAACTGATCACGCAGAAAGAGGCGGACACGGCAAACACTTTCTATTGCGAAACAGCAGCACAGATTGTCGGACACTCGGTCACACCTGAGGAGATCTACGAAGTGGCATCCGGTGGACAGAGAGCTGCAGGCTTTGGACTGTTCCTCAACAGTGTCATCGTTCTGGCCGGCATTGCATTATTGCTAGCAGTCACTGGTCTAATTGGCTATTATTTACGTGATTTTTTGAAGTCACTGCCAAAAGGTTTTTATGAGTGTTTAGCTTATTTTGTCACAATGGGTCTTCTTGTTTGGGCCTATTTTGTGCCACCGTTCGCCTTCTGGTCTGTCGAAATCCAGTCGCTGTGGCTGGTTGTTCCGTCAGCGCTTGCATTTGCTGGATGCATCTTCCTGAGTTATTCGTTGCATTGGAAGCTTCGGAAACCATCTGTCAATTATTCTGATTCGGACCGCGTGTATGCCGGACCAGGAGCTGTCAGCTTTCCCACCGTCCTATCTGGATTGTGCGCAATTGCTTGGTGCGGGATCGCAATTTGCTTTCACCAAGCATTTCCAAATTCAGGCATTCCGCACTTCGTCGCGTTCATTGCTGTTATGGCCTTGCAATCATTTCTCGGGTTCTCCTTCATTACCCGTCCCGGATGCATAGCTATTGGATGGGAAAAGGAGAAACAGGTGCCAAAGTCGACGCTGGCATCCTTGCTCATTCTTACACCTTACGTAGCAACAAACATCCTCTCCAGCTCTCTGCCTGAATGCATCAGACTCTTCGACACAGGCTGCGTATTTATGGGCGCGTTCGTCTATTACTTGGGCTTGCTTGTGATAAGCAGCAAATGGTACTGCTGCACCAAAGCATACAATCCAAAGGGCAAAGAAACTGAGCGAAAGGGCTTTTCTCGTTATTTCATGATGCAAGCAATTACTATTGCTTCCGGTCTTGCAGCCCTTTACTTAGGTTCGACCTTTAAGATCGGCTCTCTATTGGGTATTGGTGGCACATTCTTTACCATCTACCTGCTTGAAAAATACTATGAAATTCCATGGAAAGGTGTGGGTTGGGCATGGTCATTGCTGGGTGTTGCAATTGCTCTGTATTTCTTTGTTGGCTTTGCCGGACAACACCCGCAGTTCTTTATTTGGGGAGTTCGCCTGGTCGGATAGTGCAAGTCGGGGATTTAATCACCGCACCATTAGAAGTGGCATCTGGGCTGGCCTGCCTGCATGCGCTCCGAATACGTTGCGCAGAGATACACTTATACAACTGTCGGAACTTGGGTCAAGTCGCAGTCCAATCGATATAAGTTGTTAGGTAAGACCTGAAGATTTGCTCGTTTCTGATTTAATGAGAACTGGCGAATCGCAAACACGATTGAGGAGAATGTCGATGTTGAGATGGAGTGTTGCTGGCGTAACTGATTGTGGCTCCGTACGGAAAACAAACGAAGATAGTTTTTTCATCAGTCCGGACAAACGAGTGTTTGCTGTAGGAGATGGCATGGGCGGTTCTGGACGCGGTGAGCAGGCCTCCGCAATGACAATGGCAGCGATCGAAGGCTTATGGCGCGAAGGACAACCAAACTCAGACATGGACGAGGTCAAAAATTGGATGGTAGAAGCCATATCCCGCGCCAATAAATGCGTTTTGCAAGCCAATCTGGACCATAGTCACCCTAGCGGTAGCACTGTTGTATTGGCTATACCATTTTCAGATGGCAGAATAGCAATCAGCCACGTCGGTGATTCACGGGCATACCGCATTCGCGCTGAGCGCGCAGAATTGTTGACGTCCGATCATACATTGTTGAATGAAATGATCAAAGCGGGAAAAATAACGGCTGAGCAGGTTCGGCACACCAGCTGTGGTAAAAAATTGCTCCTTCGCGCAATCGGTCATGTTGAGACCGTAGATATTGAACAGCAAGACTTCCAGTTGAAACCAAAGGATACTATCTTGCTGTGCACGGATGGATTGTCGTATGAATTGGACGACGAGGAGATTGCTGTTAACGGACGAATGGAAGATCCAGTGGTGGCATGCGAAAATCTTCTCAGGTCAGCAATCGATAACGGCGCACCAGACAACGTCACGGTGATTGCTATCCATTGCTTCGAAGCTGAATAAAATAACGACGAAACATTTGCTCGTTGGTGCGATAATTGAGCGCGCTGGTATGCTAGTGAGAACACCAGCAGGTAGATTGACGCTTGTTTTCAAAAATATTTGGCACTGACTGGAAATCACCGGAGCGTTATGTCATCTTGGGTGCGAGTCTTTTCGCGATAATTTTTGGGTTGCTTTGCGTTCTCTTTGTAAGAACTGCAGAATCGATCCAGAAGCCCGATCAAGACTCGCCATTAACGATTGCTTTATCTCAAGAAATTTTGCAGGCTGCCTTTGATAATGATAAGCAAAAACGATTGTTGTCTGCAGAATTCAAAGTTTTTGATGGGGAAAAGGCTCAGAGAGACAAGAACTATACGGTTGGACATCGGTCATTTGCAGATGCCGTCGATGAGCTGTCAGAACTTCTAGGATCCGGTTCACAGTTGACGAGAATCGTCATGCTGAGAGCCGGAAAATTCGAGTACCACTTTCGGAAATGGAAAACTGCTGAACAGTATTTCGAGAAATCTATTCAGGAGCCGCTAAATCACGGCGTCCCGAAATCATTTCCTATCATGGCTCGGCGTTGGCTTGCTAGATGTCTTGAGCAAGAAGGTAATGTCAACGGGGCAATTGCATGCCACAAGAAGATCGTGGAACTGGCGAAAAATTTGTCGACTGACGATAAAACCACTTTGATAACTGCTCTGGATGGACTCGGGAATTCATATGACAACAGAAATCCAGCGGCTCTAGATTCGTACAATCAAGCGATATCGTTAATTGAGAAAGAAAAACGTTCACATCGCAATGACGAGAGAGACTCGTCGGTATATATTTCGCGCGGCTATTGTAATTTTGACCTGCAAAAGAATGCGGAAGCCCTCGCGGATTTGAACGCCGGCATCTCTTTGGACGAAAATGATTCTACCGCCAAAGCTTACAGGGGCTGTGTGTTGTCTCGCCTTGGAAGGAATCAGGAAGCACTGACCGATTTCAATAGGGTACTGATCGAAAAGGATCCACCGGCATGGATCTTTTATCGAAGAGGTCTAGCTCTCTCCGCAGTAGGAGAGCATCAAAAAGCAATCGATGACTTTGCTACGGCCGCAAAGTTAAGCAAAGATGACGACTCGATCGCTCGCCCTGTCAACAAAGCAAAGCCAGCAGAGAAGACCCTCCTGCAGGAATCAACCGAAGCTCAGAAAAGGGAGCAAGAGGCGCTAAATCGTGGATGACGCCAGCTAGCTTGCGGATTTTTTCTTTCTCTGTTTTGCAGCGATTTTTGGAGCAATGACTGCCGGTGATTTGTCAGTGTTAATCAGAAGCTTTTCCAAATCGTTTTTGTGATTTAGGATATCTGCCCATAAATCACCTTTCTCTTTCAGGCGCTTAGGCACTGAACGCATTGTGAAATCATGCGGATAAATGCTGCGCAGCTCGTTCCATTCAATAGGGGTTGAAATGGTTGCCTCTGGTGCTACCCGTGGTGAATAGATCGAGCCTAGAGTTTTGCTTCTGGCATTCATATTATGATCGAGAAAGACTTTGCCGGTGCGTTTCACGATCGCCCAATCCATTGTCACATCTTCAGGATGGTCTTTGAGAATCTGTCTGCCGATGATTTCTGAGAGAGTGCGCACGGTATCGTAGTCGATCGTTCTTATGATCGGAATGTAGATGTGTAATCCAGTTCTGCCGGATGTTTTGATAAATGATTCGATCTTCAAGCTATCGAGCAGTTCTTTCAACCAAAAAGCAAGGTCGCAAGCTTGTTTGAAGCCCTTTTCGTGAAGCTCTGGTTCTTCACCCTTTTTTTCTTTTCCGCTGTATGAATATGGATCGAGGTCGAAGACAACATAGTCGGGATAATTGAGCAGAGATTCCTCGAGATTCTTGACGTTGCCGATATAGTTACGCGAAAGGGTCGAGCCTTCGGGTTCTGGATTATTGCGAGTATGAGAAGTGTGCAGCTCCAAATCAGCTATCTGTGCTAACCAGAGCAATGTCGAAATATTGTTGCAAACCAGAAAATTTTGATCGTGTCCTGCATGTTCAGTGAAGTGTCTGATTGTCTCTACAAATGGTGGCAACTTTTGCTCCCAGTGCTTCTGGTAAAACCGTCCTTGGGCAATGCCGTTTGGAAATCTGACCATGGTGATTAGTCGGTCTCTCAAATGTGGCAACAAGTACGGAGCTACTTTGGCAAGATAGATGGCGTAATCGCGCTTTGTGACCGGTTCCATGTTGGCAGTGCCGGGCCAGAAGACCTTATTCAAATTGGAAAAGGGAATTCTATTGCCTTCAACTTCGAGTTCGAGTTTTTCCTTATCGGTGTTCAACTGCTCGAGAATATCTGCAGTCATGGAATCCTCCTGGTTGGTGCTCGCTGCCTTAAAGGTTGATTTGGTTGCCTTCGGTTTAACCGCTTTTAGATCCTTGGTCTCTACAATCGGCGTGGGCTTAACTTCTTCGGCATTTATATCTTCGCGTAATCGCAGGAAAACTGGTGCGCGAAGAATTTTGTCTTGTGTCCATTCTGCGAATTTTATTTCAGCAATCAATTCTGATTTTACCCAGGTTGGATTTAATTTCCCCGGCGGTTTTTTGGCAAACGGACACTTAGCTGCGATTAGTGGTTTCATCAGCTTCATCAGGATTTTTAACTTCTTATCGTCGAATCCGGTGCCTACTCCGCCGACGTAGACCAGCTTGCCCTGGGCATCGTGCATTCCTAAGAGCAGGGAGCCGAAGGTGTGATTGCGCGCACCGGTTCCCTCGGTATAGCCGCAGATCAAAAACTCCGCGCTCATAGTGGACTTGATTTTCAACCAACTCTTTGAACGTCGCCCCATCTCGTACAAGCTGTCCTCACGCTTGCCCACTACGCCTTCCAACTCATTTGCTACACATGCTTCGTAGGCAGATTCTCCATCATTTTGAAATTGTTCGATGATACGAATGTTTTGCGATGGCGTTATGTGCTCGACGAGGACTTCTCGCCGTGCCGTCAGCGGCTCTTCCTCCAAACTACGCCCATTACAGTGAACTATATCGAAGACGTAATAAAATATCGGTGTTTTTGTCTCCGCATTTTGAATATCCGCGCCCTTAGTTAATCCCAGGCGTTGCTGAAGATGTTGAAATGACGGTCGGCCTTTTTCGTTAAGAGCAATGATCTCCCCGTCCAGCACCAAATTTCCCTTGTACTTTTGCAAGCTTGAAACAAGAGTGGGGTATTGCCCTGTCAGGTCCAGATTATTTCTTGATTTCAGAGTTGCGGTGCCGTTGCGGATGTAGGCTATAGCGCGGATGCCATCCATTTTTGGCTCGAAAACCCAACCTTCTTTTGTGAATGGTGCATCAGCCAAGCTGGCAAACATTGGTTTGATAGAAGTGGGAAAAGGCTTAGGCTTTCCCACCTCGAGCTTCTTAGCTGAGTTCACTTTTTTAGCTGGCTTACCTGCTTTTATGTCCGCTAGAGTCCGCCCGGAGAGCACCGATTGGTCTTCATCGGTCGGATCTTTGTCGGTGCGCGCAAACGGATCGCTGTGCTTAATCAGAAGCCACTCTTTATCGGTCTTTTTTAGTTTGACAAGCGTCCATGAACCTTTAAGTTTGTTTCCTTCCAAAAAGATAGAGATCTTTCCCTTCTTAAAGCCTTCTCTCATCCGCTTTTGAGCTTCCAGGCGATCGCCCCAGGATAATTTGCCATCTTCATCTGGTGTGTATGTGCCACTATCCCAAACGATTACTTCGCCGCCACCATACTCACCTTTCGGTATGACGCCTTCAAATCCACCATAATCCATGGGATGATCTTCAGTCTGCACGGCCAGGCGCTTTTCTTTGGGATCGAGAGCCGGACCCTTCGGTACTGCCCATGATACCAACACTCCGTCGATTTCCAGACGGAAGTCATAATGAAGACGGCGGGCGGCATGTTTTTGAATCACGAATTTTAGCGATCCATTAAGCCTGGCGAGATCTTTGCCACTAGGCTCGGGTGTTTTCTTGAAGTCGCGTTTGCGGTTGTATTCGTTGAGCATTTAGACAATCCAGTTATTTTTCAAATGGACGTGAAAAGTAATTGCTGGTTCCTTAAGTCAAACAACTGGAGCGACGTAGCCGTGCACTTGGTCGTATGTGCACTGCCTTGGCTCCTTGTCCGGTCTCCAGCGCACGAAACGGGTGCCATGTCTGAACCTGCCGTTAGTGAAGTGATCATATGTCACCTCTGCCACTAGAACATTTGACAGCGGTTCCCACTCGGTGCTTCTCTCCGTGCTCCAACGACTCGGACCACCTGGTGCGTCGCCTGTGAAACCAGGCTTTTCAATCAAGGGCTCTAGCTTTTCAACCAATTCCACACGCTCTTTGTCCGTGAAAGAGGAGCAGAAACCGACATGATTTAAAAGTCCTTTTTCATCGTGCAGACCCAGAAGCAGCGATCCGATGGACTTCTTGCCGCCGCTTCCATAACGAAAACCGCCAACTACGCAGTCAACGCTGCGAAGTTTTTTTACCTTATTCATACCCTTGCGATTTCCTGACTGATAAGGCAGATCGAGGCGCTTTGCAACAATGCCGTCAAGGCGATTTCCCATCTTCTTCAGCCAATCATCTGTGACGTTGGCATCAGTGGTGGCAGGTGAAAGGATTATCTGTGAGTTGCCCTCGAGATATTTGCGTCCGAATTCCTCGAGCTCTTCTCGCCTCTGGCTTAGAGGCTCGAGCACTAACGATTCGCTGCTGGTATTTGCCAACATGTCGAACACAATCATGACAGCGGGAGTTTCATGGGCTAGCTTTTTAATTCGGCTAGCGGCTGGATGTATTCTCTGTAATAAGTCGTCGAAGGAGAACCCGTCTCCAGCAGGAATTACGATTTCTGAATCGATTACAAAGTGGTTGGCTTTCAGTATTGAAAGCGCTTGAAGAACTTCGGGGAAATACCTTCCTAATCCACGTCCGCTTTTCGATTGAAGTTGAATGTCCTCTCCATCTTTGAACGCGATGCAACGAAAGCCATCCCATTTCGGCTCATACTGCCAGCCTTCACCTCGCGGAATATCATTGGTCAATGTCGCTTCCATAGGCTCATAGTCTTTCGCGATCGGCAGCATTGGATTCTCCTGCGGTTCCTGATCCAGACGAAAAAGAGGCACAGCGGTGCCAGTCGAAAGCATATTACATTAGACAATAAAAACGGCGGTGATCGCACACCGCCGTTCACATCACAGTTAAAATTTTGTTCTAGCGCGAGGCTGACATTACATGGTCTTCGCTGGCGGGGACAGGCATATTCTCTTTCTTGGAATAAAAACATGTGTTGCACAAAACTGGTTTGTGACCGTTGGGCAAAAACGGCACACGTGTTAGACGTTCACAGCTGCTGCACGGAACTTCTGCGGTTTGTTGCACGACGCTCCCCGGGCGTTGACTGCGGGAAAGTAGTCGGCAATTTGGACATCTCTTCGGTTCGTTACTAAGGCCCTTCTCTTTGAAAAAATCCTGTTCCGCCCCGGAGAACACAAATGTGGATCGACAGTCGCGGCATGTCAAATCCTTATCAACTGTGCAAGATTTTTCCATTACTTTTTACCTGGCCGTTTGATGGGTTACTTAGGAATCCGAAAATAGAGGCTTGGTGCCAATAAATTGTCTGTCGACTTCTGTACTACCGGGCGTTGACCGTCTCAACAAAGGTCGAATCATTATCTTATGCAGTGTTTGTGCGCAATTTGTGTATTCGATTCACAAATGAATGTAGACAGAATTTGCCGTTATTGATGTCAGCTTGTTAGACGCTAACCACTATTTGAGTTAATCTAAATCGGCTAAATCGGTACCAGTGCTTGATCCTTTAAGAAGCGTAATGTGCGTTTAGGAACTTCGACTCAACAGCAGCGTCGATCCGACTACCATTACTATTGTTACTGTCGGAAAGAGGCAACATGATCCCCACACGTTCCGCGTCGTCCGAGGATAGCCAACGCGCCCAGCCCAGGCCGGCGCGGCACTCGGCTCAAATGGCCAGCCACTCGCCTGTTCTTGGAGCCCTTAGCATAGGACTTCGCCATGTTCCCTGCTTCTTCGGGCTGGTTCTTGCAGTTTCGACCGCGTGCTTGATAACTTCGCCACTTGCCGTGTTTGCGCAAGATTCAAGCGCGGCGACCGCATCGACGCCTGCGCCGGGGCCTGCTCCTGCTCCTGCTCCTGCCTCTACCTCTGCTGATGCCCTTCCGGCAGAGACTGCTCCGGCATCGACTGCAGAATTGCGCGCGTCGGTTCGGAAAGAACTGATGACGGCCGCTGATTTAATGGTGGACGGCAAATATTCAGAAGCAGCTGACATATACAAAGCAGTTTTGAACACAAATTCCAAGGATCCTGATGCCCTTGCTGGGTTGGGAATGGCGCTGGGACGCCAGTTCAAGCTTGACGCGGCTGACGAGCAATTCGATAAGCTCCTGGTCCTAGATCCGAACAACCCCGTCGCTCATTGCGGTAAGGCGATGGTGATGCTCAACAGACTACAATCGTCGAACAACACAGTGATCAAAAGCCGTGCTGCTCTCCTAAAGGACGCCGGTCGAGAGTGCAATCTAGCGCTGGACGCTGATCCGCGTGTTGTAGAAGCACACTATTTGCTCGGTCGTGTTTACAAGGAAGAAGGTCGGACTGAACGAGCTGCTCAAGCGTTTCTCGGTGCGATCAAACTAGATCCCCATTATTCAAATGCTTATGCTCAACTTGGTCTGGTTCAGGTGCTGCAGAACAAACTGAGCGAAGCAACTGAGAGTCTTAAGAAAGCTATCTCTATTAATTCTGGCAATTCGACAGCACATTTTGGTATGGCTCAGGTGGCTTTCAAACAGATTCGACTTGAGGCTGCTGTCGCTGAGTTGAACATTTCACTTTATCAGAATCCAAATAGCTCGCCTGTCCATCAATTGCTAGGCAAAGTGTATGAGGCCCAGGGAAATACCGTCGCGGCGGTCAAAGAATTCAAGGAGGCGATTCGGATCAAGCCTGAAAATGCCGCCCCCTACTTGAGCATAGCCGGTGTTGCCGAATCTAGAGGTGATATGGAAATGGCAATCGCTGAATTACATTCCGGTTTGGAAGTTATGCCAAATGAACCTGAGTTGCTCGCCCGAATTGCAAACGACAGTTTGCGCATTGATAAATTTGATGATGCGATCAAAAATTTCGAACTGGCAGCCGCTGCTGCTCCCAGTACAGCTGCGCCTGTCGAAGGTCTGACCAGGGCGCTTTACTTAAAGGCACAGAAAGAATCATCCGGTGCATATTTCGCTTCAAATGATTATGGACAAGCAAATATTTTAATTCAAAGAGCGATTAAGTTGAATCCAACAAACGTTCAACTCAGATTGGTGGAAGCCAAACTTCGTGCTCTGTCTGGTCAGCCCCTCGGTATTTCGAAGCTGCCACTACCTCAAACTGATGCTGAGCGCCCGTCGTTTGCTGAGACTCTCATGGCACAGGGAAAATACAACGAAGCAGCAGACCAGATGATCAAGGCGATAAATTCGACTAGCAATCCAGCGCAGTTGTTTGCTATCGGAGACCTGGCATTAATCATCAAGGATTTGCCGTCTGCTGAATTAGCGTACAAGCGCGCCTCAGGTTTTGTGGGACAGGCGGAACACGCAAACAGAGGTATGGATCTCATCTTTAAAGCTCGCGAGGAAGCTAAGCAGAATTTGAATTTGGCTAATGATCTTTCTCGCAGACGTCAACTCGCCAGCGCCATAGACAAATACAAATTGTCTGCTTATCAGGATCCGCGGGTTGCAGATACCCATCTGTTTCTGGCCCAGACCATAGAAAAGTTGCCCGAGCAGACTAGTAAGACGATCAGAGAGACTATTGCTCAGTACAAAGCCTACCTGGAGTTAGCGCCTGGGGTGCCGGCTGCGACGCAAGATAAACTGCAAAAGCGAGTGGCGAAGTTAGAGACTAAAGCGTTAAAAGCAGAACAATCTGCTAGTCAGCCTCGACCGAGCTTGTTTCAACGTCTGTCCACACTGTAGCCCTCGTTAACATCTACATTTTGCCGGCTTTGGTTGCCTTTTTAGGGAAGCTGGTCATTCTTGTATCGATACTCAGTTGGCGCTCTTGAAGGGCTCGATTTCAGGTGGCTTGAATTTTGGCGTAGTATAATAGTCTGAGATACGAGATGGAATTCTCGTCTGCGCGGTACCGAATGTGGTGATAATGGGTGTAGTTGAGAGCGATCCAGTTTTTGGGTGAAAGTAATTATTCATAAGTTTGAGTGTTTATTTATCCCCTTACTTAGAGTCGAATCGAGATTTGTTCAGGCATAATGAAAATGGTTACTAGTCCGTATTAAAGCGTCGGCTTTCAACCATACCTACCTACGAACGGTGGTTGCGAATGCGCAGGTTTATCAAGAGTTCGCTTAAGATTTTGCGAGGGCTAAGCTCTCCGTCTAAAAACGGTTCTAAGAGCGGTTCTGGCTTCTTTGGTGAAAATAGTAAATCGATTGATAAACTGCCATCTAAGACGGAGAGTACAAAAGAACTTAAGGCGGGCTTTCTTGGTGGAGAAGACAAGAAAGCAAAGCAAAACCCATCCGATCGCAGAACCACGTTGCTCGCCAATGTATCGACCGAACTGCGTACTCCGCTAACGCTTATCCTCGCTCCCCTTGAATCATTGCTCATGGGCAACCACGGTTCCCTTACCGACGACCAAAATGCTCTTCTGAGAACAATTCACAACAACTCAGTGCGATTGCTGCAAATGGTATCAGGGCTGCTTGATTTTTCGAATGCCGAGTCAGGCTCAGTTCAAGTGAGCAGGCAACCCGTTGACGTAGCTGTTTTAACTGGCGCTGTAGTATCTGACTTTCAATCCATAATCGCGTCGAGAAACATCAGCCTGACCTATGACCCTCAATCTGCAAATCTTTTAGTCAACATCGATCGATACTTATATGAACGTATCGTTTCCAACCTGATATCAAATGCGGTGAAGTTCACCATGTCCGGAGGACAGGTCAAGGTCTCACTAAGTCATGAGAATGAGAGATTGATACTGTCGGTATCAGATACTGGTGTCGGCATTCCTGACGAAACACTGAAGTCTTTATTTCAGGAATTCAAACAGTTAAACGAAGTCTCTTCTCGTCACATGGAAGGTGTTGGTCTTGGTCTCGCTCTCGTTAAGAAGTATGCCGATTTGCTTGCCGGTACCGTGTCTGTGCGGAGCGGCACAGGGCAAGGAAGTTTGTTCACGGTTGATGTTTTGGCACCCCTGACTGCTCTGCCGCAAACGTTGCTTCCGAAGGTGGAAGTATCTTCAGTTCAGGCGGTCACGCTGGCACCCTACCAGACAAAGCGTGAAGCGAACAGACAATTGCCACGTGTGCTGATCGCAGAGAACAACGCTGAACTAGCGTCTTATATCCAGGGACTGCTCAACGATATGTGCATGACGAAGCTTGCAGGCGACGGTGAGCAGGCGCTTGCGCTTGTTGAGGAATGGCATCCGGACTTGATATTGGCAGCAGTGATGTTGCCTAAAAGAGATGGATTGAGTTTGTGCCGTGAGGTGAAATCCAGATCTGAGACCTCGGTTATTCCCGTTGTTCTGCTCACTCCATTGACGCAGCGCGAAGCAATGCTCCTGGGGTGGGAAGCAGGCGCAGACGAGTATCTCTTCAAGCCTTTTCATCCCGCTGAACTGGTCACTCGTGTGCGCTCTCTGTTGCGCAGTGTGCAGCAGCGTAAGCGTGCACAAGAGCAAATCGAGCGCCTTAACGAAGCTCTGGAAAAACGTGTTATCGAGCTGGCTAATGCAAACCGAGAGTTGAAGTCACTTGCGTCTAAGCTGGAACAAGCTCGTGACCAAGCGCTGGAAGCGTCTCGATTTAAGTCCGTATTTCTTGCCAACATGAGCCATGAAATCAGAACACCTATTAACGGTGTGATCAGTATGAGTGACATGTTGATGCGAACGCGCTTGAATGATGAGCAGGTGGAAATTGCCAATATCATTCAGGATTCCGCAAAGTCGCTTTTGGATATCATCAATGACATCCTCGATTTTTCTAAGATCGAAGCCGGTAAGTTGGAGCTGGAAATCGTTGACTTTGAACTGTTGCATGTTGTTGAGGGCACAGCAGAACTTATTGCTGATCAAGCCAGGCAGAAGAAGCTTTCTTTGATGACGTACGTAGCGCCTGATGTGCCAGCTTCGCTACGCGGTGACCCAGGACGTCTGCGCCAGATTCTTTTAAATCTGTTGTCCAATGCCATTAAGTTCACCGAAGGCGGTGAAGTTGTGGTACAAGCGACGCTGGACGTGATTGACGAAAAGCGTTGCCGGGTTCGCTTCTCTGTACAGGACACAGGCATTGGCATGCCGCAAGAAGCAGTATATCGGCTGTTTCAACCATTCACTCAAGCGGACGGATCAATTACGCGTCGATATGGTGGCACCGGTCTTGGCTTGTCGATCGCAAAGTTGTTAGTCGAATTGCTTGGCGGCAGAATTGGCGTCCGTAGTACGGAAGGCAAGGGATCGACGTTCTGGTTCTCTGTTCCGCTCGATCGTTCCCACGTTGAGCCTGAGCAACCAATTGACCTCGACAAGTTTGATCTGGAACATACAAAAGTTTTGATTGTTGATGCGTTAGAGGGCACCGCCAAAATAATTCAGGACTATACATCGAGTTGGGGCATGCGATGCCAGGCTGTGCCATCACTGGATGCGGCTATGAATGCGCTTAGGATTGCCTCTGAAGCTGGTGATCCCTTTGACTTGGCGATCGTTGAATTGGTGATGCCGGACATGGCCGGCATGGAATTTTTGCGCGCGCTACAAGCTGATCCTGTTTTGAGTAAAACCAAATTGATTTTGTGTACTTCCGAAGACAAAGGCAGGCTTGGTGAAGGCGCGCTCGAAGCCGGCTTCTCGGCATACCTGATTAAACCGCTCAAACAATCCAGGCTGCTTGACTGCATTGCTCTCGTTTTGAATGCTTCAACCGACGCATCCAAAGCAACTGCTTCAACGTACATGCCGCCTAGATTGAATACCACAGCCGAGATGTCCGTCTTCCAAAAGACTGGCATGGTCCTTGTCGCAGAGGATAACCCCGTCAATCAGAAAGTTGCCTTGATGCTTCTGAAGGAATTGGGATTTTCTGCACACGTAGTCGGCAATGGACTCGAAGCTGTGGAAGTGCTCAATCACACTCCCTATTCTCTTATTCTTATGGACTGCCAAATGCCTGAAATGGATGGGTTTGAAGCTACCGGTGCCATTCGAAGGGCCGAGGCATTAACTGGCCGGCACATTCCGATCATTGCAATGACCGCTCACGCGATGCAAGGTGATCGTGAAAAATGTATCGCTTCTGGTATGGATGACTATGTTAGCAAACCAGTCACCGCAGCCAAATTGAAAGAGGTATTGGTGCGTTGGTTTAAGACAGATAGCGCTGCCTGGCGCGGTGTTCAGCCAATCACCTCGGTTAAGACTGATATTATCAATGGTGGCAATGCCCGCCAACCAGAAACTGGTTTACTGAACTTCGAGTCTTTACGCGACACTTGCGGAGAAGATGGTGCCATTGAACTTATCGGCGTGTTCACTTCTTCTACGGATACTCTCCTGGCTCGCATTTATGACGCCATCACCGCGAAAGACTCGGCGAAGCTAAAGTCCTCAGCCCACGAGCTTAAAGGATCGTGCGGTTCCATGGGTTCGACAGATATGTCTGCGCTTTGTAAAGAGATCGAACAGGCTGCGCTCGCTGAAAATTGGGATTTGTCGCCGACCTTATACATGCAGCTACACAGCATCTATGAGAATGTGCAAGCCTATTGCAAAGAGATACTGGAAGCATATAGCCCCACTCCATGACCTTCTCGGGGAACTGTTGGGATAGTTTGGTCGTCTGGCGATATATTAACTCCTTCTGTCGAGCTACGTAGAAGGAATGCCATACACTAGCGCAGCGATCGGCTGAGGTGAAGATGATGTTGAACAGAAATGCGAAAGGCGTCGGGACGGTACTATCACTCGTGTGCGCGCTCCAAGTTTCCACGGCTTTGCAAGCGGATGCTTACTACAACGCTACTGCCACAAGAGTGCGTGTACGTAATCACGTGCAACAGGGAACCTATTGGCAAAGACATCCTAAAGTCAAAGCAGCAGCAATCGGCGGAGGAGTGGGCGCTGCCGGCGGTGCGCTAGTGGGCGGCTTAACTGGTCATGGTGTCGTGCGCGGTGCCGCAATCGGTGCAGGCACCGGGGCCGGTGTCGGTCTGATCAGATCGAGCCGCACACTTAAACGTCATCCAATCATGAGAGACGTTGCTACTGGCACGACAGCCGGTCTAGGTGTTGGATGGGCAGGAGGCAGAGGCGGAAGTCGTGCTTTCCAGGGTGCCGCCATCGGCGGTGCTGTTGGCCTGGGCGTTGGACTGTTTAAGAATCTACGCTAGGCATAGTCATTCTGTGTGAAAATCAATTAGGTCCGTCCTAAGTCACTCTGATTCTGGGCCTATTTCAGTAAATTTGTATTTGCCATTTTCCTTTGTGAAGAGGTAAACATCCACTCCGCAAGAGATGCCATAACAATTTTTATAACCAGCTGGTTCTTCCGCACGTAAAATGTACTTCCTTGTTTCAGCCGGAAAAATAACATTTGCCTGTGCGATAAACTCGGCACGCTTAAGTTGTTTGTTGTTGAAAACAAATGGCAACTTGGTCATATCCGCGATTGCGTTTTTGTCATTCTTTCGAATTGCTTCTTTAAATCCTGCCCAAAACGTTGTGAACTCTTGATCGGCTGCATAGCCGGGGCAGCATGTGGCTGCGCCTATAAATATCAGCAGCAGGTTTCGCCGTAGATCCATAGCGCCTCCAAATGCCTGCAGCCCATATTCTATTAATGGCTGTTATATCTCTTTCAGCATTTCAGCTTCTTGCTTATTTATGGTGCCACTGTGTCCCTGACGCTTCGCCGCTTCGACTCCCTCAATCAACAAATTCGGTACTTGCTTTTCGGCGTTGGAATTGGGTTGCGACTTCATCGCTTCGACGGCTTGATTGCAAGACTTATCCGTGAGATGAAGTGTTTGTCCGACATGCTCCCAGAAAGTTGGAGCAGGGCAAGCTTTGTCTGTTTGTGCAGTGATTTGATCGCCAGCCATAATTTTTAACACCTCGAAGACCAAGTTGCCGAAGCAACTCTTAGATACGGGATTCGCCGGGGTCACGGTCGAGGAATTTATAATGCCACACTCTCGTGACACGCTCGTGACGCATCAATGCACGGGTGCGAACAATTCTAGGTCGTCTTTGGAAACCCGCTTCGGACCAGCGTGTTGAATAAAAATACCCGGGAAGAGTTTAGAAAGTTCAGGATCATGCACTGTACCAGCGCTCATTGGAAGAACCAGTCTTGTTAGAGGCAGTCCTTTGAGGCGTCTGATACCACGAATGGTGATCTGTGTACCCGCCAGGTCGAGGTAGTTAAGATACTTTAGCTTTTTCAAATCATCAATGCAGCCATCATCGATAGGATCGTTGAATGCTCGAAGGCCCTTTAATCCGCTGCAATTAGCAATGAACTTGATACCATCGTTCGTCAAACGTGTGGAGCTGACGTTTACGAATTCAAGTTTTTTCAATG
>PLXC01000153.1 GCA_003151275.1 Candidatus Melainabacteria bacterium | reverse complement strand
TGCATGCTATGCCTAGCTTTTTTGAGACGACTGGCCTGGTTTCGCTGGAAGCAACTTTGTCTGGCTGCAATGTTGTTGCGGGTAATAGAGGCTATGCCCGGGAATATTTTGGAGATCAGGTTTGGTGGTGCGACCCCTCTCAAATTGACACCATCAGACAGGCGATAATAGCAGCCTATAAGGCTCCTTTCAGGACAGAGCTGAGAGAAAGAATTTTGCGCCAATACACATGGGAACATACTGCCCAGCAGACTTATGATGCGTACAAAGATCTTCTTGCCGGAAAATCTGACTCGCAAGTTTGCGATAGAGAACCGGCCAGCCTGACAACAGCAAATGGCGATTTTGGACAGTCGAACATTATTCTTCCTTCTCATATATTAAAGCGATTCAATTTGGCCAACAAAATGTCTAATGAAATTAATCTATGTGCCATTGAAAGCAGGGTCCTTATGAGTGTGCCAAGGGCTATCAAGCAGCCGTTTATATCAGGCTTCTCTACAATGCTGAAAGCTGGCAGACCACCAATTAACTATTTGTTTGTTCTCGGGCATATGCGATCGGGATCTACGCTTATGGCTCACCTTCTCAATACGAATCCTGAGATAATCGGATACGGTGAAACCTTTCGTTCGTATGAACGGGCAGAGGATCTAGACGATCTTACTGCCCACGTTACAAGATTCTTTAGGCGATGGCGGCTAAATGAGAGATATGTACTCGATAAAGTGCTACACAACCACCTGATGCAGAAGCCGACAATTCTTGAATCACCGCAGGTTTTCTCCCTCTTTCTTATTCGAGATCCTGAGGAAACTTTGCAGAGTCTTCGTGCACTGAACAATAGCGTTGCGGGACAGTATGATGCGACTACCGACGAAGCAGCACTCACTTATTATGTAGAGCGCCTTTCGCATTTAGAAATTTTGGCTGAAGGTATTACGGAAAAAAATCACACTTTCTTCCTCACGCACAATCAACTCCTGAATCAAACAGAGTCCACTTTTTCAGCGCTTGAGCGATGGCTCAACTTGGACATTCCGCTCCGAGAAGATTATCAAAAGCACACTGCGACTGGTCTTTGGGGTGGGGATGGCGGTCCGAAAATCCGCGCTGGCACCATTGTTAGAGAAGCTCCAACAAGTAAGCTCCGCATATCAGATGAATGCCTAATTAAGGCAGAGAGGGCTTATGAACGATGCATGGATTTATTGGAAAGGCGATGCCTGACCTTAGCGAGTTTCGGTGATAAGTGTGCGAGCGCTCGTGACTGAGGTGTGACACCGCCTCTGCCGTTTCGATATTGTGCATTCTGACTTCTGTCTGTCAGGAGCAACTCAACTCGGATAGCAGCTGAGCAGCCTTTGCTTAGCCGCTATTCGACAGCCTTGGCGCGGTTCTGATTGCAGACCGTCAGGAAGTCACGGAAGAGACGACCGCCCCAAAATAAATTGCTCAAGCACATATAGCTAACCAAGCCAAAGGCAGCGATGACGCACAGTCCTACAGCAGTCTTTGCATACGGTAGGTCACTAAGCAAGAGCAACAACAGCGAGTTCACGATCGCTGCCGCTATAGTTGGAGCAGAAGTACGTAGCATACTAAAAGAGCAAAGCTGTTTCGACTGCCTGAAAAATAGGAAGTACAGCACGTGACTGCTCGCGGTTCCTATGCCATACCCAACAATGCCAAACGCGTAAATCAGTGGCACGCAAATGATCCAATTTACCAATATCAGGAAACTAACAAATTTAAAGACCCGGTCGGCTCTGCCGAGCGCATTAAACAGGCATACTACTGGAATGCTCACACCAAGCATCAGATTGCTGGCTGCAAGGAAATACACGATCGGGAGCGCCGGCAACCATTTAACGCCAAACGCAGAAAACATTGCTAGTTTTGCGAGTGGTATCAAAAGTGATGTCAGACCAAACAACCATACGTTATTCCAACGCATCACCGTGCTGAAAGTTTCCTGCAACTTTTCTTTGTCGAGTTGCACCGTGGAAAAAAGCCGAAAGTAGATTCGACCAAACACGAGCGTTAGCCCGAGTGGATACGAGGCCAGAGTCGTTGCAAAACCGATAAAACCTACGGCGGTAGTACCCAGCAAGAAACCGACGAACATCGGGTTTATGCTCTCTTTGAAACTCTGGATCAACATTGTTCCTTGAAACGCAAAACCGTAAGACAATCTTTCTTTCAACTCGGGCCAACTGATTTTCCAACCAAATGCAATGCGCCAAGGCTGAGCGAGGTTACATAAGATGGTACCTATGGATTGACTGATTAGTCCAGCCCAAATAAAACTCCACGCACCTTTTCCCATGAATGCAAATGCTACTGCGCAAATTTGATATGACAGCGCTTCGGCAAATTCGATTTTGGCCAAAACTCCAAAGCAAAGATTTCTCTCTAAAAGCATATGCGGTAAGTTTCGATATAGAGATATGAATCCAGTCAGAAAGGCGACTTGAAGCATGGAACAGATTTGCGCATCCACTTTCCACCAGTGATTAAACAAATTGCTAAACATCGCGGCCAACAAAAATGGAACCCCAACCAGTATTTGCTGTGCCGTGAATATAGCGACTTCCTGTTGCCGTGTTGGGGGAGTCGGTTGGCGAATGAACGAAGCAGTCAATCCAGCATCGCCTATATTCTTCAAACACATAATCCAAAAAGTTATTACGGCATAAACACCGAATTCTTTAGGAGTGAGTAACCTAGCCAGTACGATCGTCGAGACTAAGCCAGTTAGTTTTGTGAAAACTTGTCGAATGAAAAGAGCGATTGCTCCATTGGCCGCCTTAATACCGGACGAATGTGTCGAAGCCACCGTCTCATTTCTAGACTCTTCTTTATCCCTAACTGGGGCTTGGTTTAATTGACTTGGCATGCCTTGCCTGGATCTTTATCGGGGGATTAGGCTGGAGTGGGCTTGAGCCTTCATGCCAACATCAAACCTTCCTTCCAAAAGCTGTTCATAAGCTTGGAGAGTCTGTTGAGCAGTATGCTCCCACGTATAGTTGCGCAATATATGATCCCGCAAATTTGATCTGAACGGAGCATTGAAGGCCTGTATGACAGCGCCTCTAATACTTTCCGTGTTGTATGGATCGCACCACCATATATCTTCGCCGAAATATTCCCGGGCATAGCCTCTATTACCCGCAACAACATTGCATCCAGACAGGGCGGCCTCGAGTGACGACAAGCCAGTAGTTTCAAAAAAGCTAGGCATAGCATGCA
>PLXC01000013.1 GCA_003151275.1 Candidatus Melainabacteria bacterium | reverse complement strand
TCGGATCAGTCTGCAATCCAGCATACGGAGCCTGAATATACAGCGGCGGATCAGCCTGTAGCGCACCATCCCGAATCGGAATATGCAGCGTCAGATCAGGCTGCGGCAGATCAAACAGATTCGGCTCAAACAGACGCGGCTGGGCCTGCCATCAATCGTTTCGAATCAGAGACTGTTACCTCAGATCAACCGGTTTTGCATGCAGCAGCGTCAGCTCAATTTGAACTAGAACAAGTTGGTGCCGCGGTTGCGGAAGAAAGCTCCGCTCAAGGTCAAGCACCAGCGGAAGTGCATCCGGCCACTCCCCATGAGCACCAACACTCCACTCAAGACTTGCCTCAAATCGAGGAAACCACACAATCTGAAGTGCAGAAGAGTCCACAAGGATCTGACTACGCAGCGAAATATGCGTCACAGTCATCCCCTCGAAACATGCCTGCAATCGACTTCTCACTGCAGTCTGAATCAAACAAACCAATGATTGATTTCAGTCTGGAATCCGAATCGAACCACCCTTCGATTGACTTCAGCTTGCAGTCCGAGTCAAATCGCCCATCCATCGACTTCAGCCTAGAGTCCGAGTCGCAAACCCACGCGTCCAAAGATGACGCCTTGAATGCCCCCACCAATAGTGGCTTCATCGAAGCTGAATTTGTAAACAGTGACTCGGATTCTGTGTTTGACGAGCCGCACCCGCAGGATATAACCGCAGAATTACCGATCATCAATCCCAATTCTGTCTTGCATCTCAGTGAAGATGAAGCGACCGAGTATCAGGAAGATCAAGCCGCTGCTCAAACATTCGAACCTCCAGCAGACCGGATTCCTGGCGCTGGCATGTCCCTAGATGTGCCCATGCACAACGCACCGATTGTACTCACCGACGCCGTCACAACTCAAGGTGTAGATGCCGGCAGGTTGCCGGCGCTCCCAGGTTATGCCCCACCGGCGGCAAATCCGGACCTGGATACGACTACAGAGGAAGAACCGATACCACCTGCGGTGCCAAAGCCGCCAGACTTATATGCGCTTCTGGGTGTGTCGCAGATGTCTCCGTTTGAAGAAATCCACAAAAACTTCTTGCGCAAGATCCGAAAAATCCTACTCAAACTCCGTGGTTCAGTCAGACCCGAGAGAGACGAACTGCTCAAAGAGCTTCGACGCAATTGGGTTGCTAGAGACATCCTCTGCGATCCGGTCACTCGCACTGATTACGATTTCAGAGACATGGGTCTGCGGGGATCACCCGATGGTCAACTGCCACATGCTCCTGAGGACGGACCGCAGGGTCGTTTGGGGCAAAGAACTCCATTGCGGATCGGCGAGCTGTTGCAGTGCGCTGGACTTCTCGAGATGGCAGAACTAGAGATTGCATGTGACATGCACAAGGCAATGCCGGAAATGCAATTTGGCACTTTTCTGGTGCGTCAAGGATTCATTCAAGAACGAGATTTAGACTCCGTTTTGTTAGGGCAAAATCTTTTGCGTGATGGCAAGATCACTGTCGCCCAATTCCAAGTTGCGATGGAGCTTTCTCAATCACGAGGAGCAAACATTGCGGACACTTTGATCGATCATGGATATATTACAGCCGCGGAACTCGCCAAACTGACTGGAAAGAGCACTGTGCCTGAATCATCGAGTACACCCACAATAAAAGAAGTAGCAGTTAAGCCTCGACAGCAGGAGCAAGCTCCCTCAAACCTATCTGCATCATCCGCGGTACCAACATGGAAAGATCAACTTGATTGGAGCAAGCCCCTTCCTGTAGATAACGACGCGTCTTTAGTCGACAGAAATCCAGAGAAACAAAGTCTCGCGGAGCTGCTCGGAAATGTGAACTCCGAAGTTACGCCAGATTCGACTGAGAAAGATTCGATAAAAATAAGCAATAACGCTGCACCGAGTTGGAAAGATCAATTGGACTGGGAACAGCCTCAAGAGGCTACTGCAGCTGCCTCAGATCACGAAGTAGCTCAAGCACCAGAAGATGTTGTTGAAAATAATGCCTCGGAAGGATTGCTCCAGCAACAACAACAAGAAGAGCCACAAAATTCGATCAATCTTGCAAGTGCGGTACCTAGCTGGAAGGATCAGTTGGATTGGGAACAGCCGAAAGCGGAGTCTGGAGAAACAATTCCAGCAAATCCCACTGAAGCTGCCCACGCCGATGAAGAGAGCTTAGACGACAACGAGTACGATGACGACGAACCACTAGCTCACTCATCTAAAGAAACTCAGCCAATTTCAATTCATCCGCCGACTTCTGTAGCACCGAGTGTGACACTAGGCAAAGCCAATCTCGGCACCACCCCAAGTGCGAATCAAGAAGTAATAAACGAGGAAGACTACTTGCAAGACTTGTTGAAATCAACGGATATCTTCGAGCCTGAACCAATTGACACTGGTTCTGGCTCGCAAGAAAAAGATGAAGATGACGAGACCACAGACAAGTCCGATGAAGAGTCTGAGCATCCGCCAGAAGAGCAGGAAGGGTTCTTCAAGAAGAGTTTCGGCAAATTCAAAAAGCCAGATGCGAAAGACAAAGATAAGAAGAAAAAACGCAAGTGAGCTAAGAAGTGGGAACTGGCGCCCCTTCCCTCTGTGCGTGTGACTGATACAACCGCAGCACTATAGACAGCTGCTCCGCGATTAAGCGAACAACCTTTTGGTCTCCCGGTTTATAAGCTTGATGCGGATATGGCAATACAATCAATAGTCCAAGCCGCAGTCCAGTCATGTCTATCGGCTGTGTAAGCGCGTTTTCAGGGAAGTTCGTACTTCTCGGCGCTTCTTCGCGCAGTGGTGGCAGACCAAGTTGCAAGGCAACCTTCGAAACATATGATTTAACCGACTGCTCTTGGCTGTCTTTGGAAAGATCCAGCATCAAACTGGAGAATCGCCCTTGGTTGACCACTAATGCACAGGATTGGTACGTGATGATCGAAGCAAGCAACGCAAAAAGTTTCTCGGTAATCACTTCTAAGTCTAAAATATCTTCGCCGATTCGACGAACCTCATCAACGATCGTCGCTTCAAACAGAAGTCGCTCAAGCAGCTGATTGAGACGGTTGTTTATTTCTTCTGAGGTTGGACTTTTGCTGGCGTCACTCAAGATTCGCAAGCGAGGTTGGATTTGAGCTTCTCCTAAAATTTCTCTGACGGCCTTTATCAAATTTGGAAATCCAGGCTCTTTAGGAATGTATCTCTCAGCGCCTGACTTGAGCCCCCAAAAACGGTCAACAGAACCATCCAGCTTTGTCAAAAGAATGACTGGAGTCAATGCAAGATCAGGATCATTTTTCACCAGCCTACAGAGCTGGTAGCCGTTGATGCCTGACATCACAACGTCTGAGATAATCAAATCCGGCAGCTCGTTGTAGGCTCTGGCCAATCCTTCTGCTCCGTTGCGAGCCTCTAAGATGGTATAGCCTTCACCCTCCAGCGTTCGTTTGATTGTCAACAACTGAGTTGGGCTGTCTTCGATAAGAAGAAGTCGATATGTCATCTAAGGTACCGCACTGATTTCCGGGATCTATTGCAACATCATGTCTACTTTTAATGTGACTCAAATCTATCATTGTAAACTGCAAAATACCCATTCTGGCGATGGTTGACCGTAGGACAAACCCCATATAATTTATGAGGTTTCCGCCACAATTATCCAAACGCGCGCTCTTGACAACTAGGCTAATGTGGTCTTTGATGTATATACGGGCGTTTCAGAACGACTCGGTCTTACGTTTAGTAAAAGTGAATTTACAGAGATGCCTTCCAAATCGCGCGCATATATTGCAATTGGGCACCCGGAAACCGCTATAGAAGAACTGAGAAGTCACGCCAAACACGAGCATCATCTGATTAGGCTGCGTGTGGCTGAGCACCCGAACTCGACCCACGATTTACTTCGTTCATTGGCAGACGATGAACACGTGGAGATACGAATCGCCGTAAGCGAGCACCCAGACACGCCAAATGAAGTGCTCCAAAGGTTGCTCAAAGATGCTAACGTCGACGTCCGCTATGCCTTGGCAGAAAATCCTCTGCTACCGGCCGAGATGCTTAAACAGCTCGTTGATGATGAAAACGCGTATGTAAGCCATCGCGCTCAAAAAACTTTGCAATCATTGAACAACGGCACGACGAAGAAACTGCCGGAAACACACGCCGGTAGCAATCCGACTCGAAGACATAAATAACCTGTCCCACTTACAGCAACAATCACGTATAAGACTATTTAGAAGTATTCTGAGTTGCTGCATGTTGCTCTTGATTTAACCATGCACGGTAATCAATCGCTGATTGATCTGTAGGATCATTTTCCAACGCTCGATTGATATATTCTCGCGACGCAGGAAAGTCTCCTTGCATGTGCTTAGTGTAGGCTAAGCCCACAAGGGCATTTACATAAGAGGGATTGATGTTAATCGCTCCAAGCCCAAATTTTTCGGCATCTGCGTATCGCTTTTGCTCCTGATAAACCCCGCTCAAATTGGAGTACGGCCACTCAAAATGTGGATAGAGTCTTATGCATTCAAGAAAAACCTTCTCTGCCTGATCATAATTTTTGTCCACATGAACCAATCGGTATCCGTAAATGTTCAATTGAACGGCCTCGGGCGAAACATCGTAGCGCGGCAACTTGGTGTCCCTGTAACGTCTAGCTTTCTCTGCCAGTGGAGTCTCATGCGCAATGAAGTCGACCAAATCAAAGGCACTCCGAGACCCTTTTGGCCACCCCATTGCTTTGTACTTAATACCCCAGTCGTAAAAGCGTTGCGCTACGCCGCCGCGAATAGACTGAAAACTAACAACTGACGACAGTGCAACTGATCCGAGTACACCAAACACAATCAGCGCTGCAACTTCTTTCTGACGCTTTTTTTTGTCCATGTTCCTAGCATACAATAAGTCCTGTCCGCACAGCTATCTACTGATGAATCAGCCTAACCGTGCCTTTTATTTATACGACCTCTTCCTTCCTTTACTAGCGATCACTAATTGCTTGTAAATTTTCATCGATCAAACTTTCGCTCAAATACAAGTGTTGCGGTAAAGAATATTCAGTGAGCATATTGTCGTCAGTATTGAGCCGGAAGTCGCCGTACTTTGTGCCTAGCTGCAGGCAAGCCTTGCGCAAAGAATCAGGCGTGGCTACCAAGCTAGGCAGTCTGCTCAGCTCCCTTGTATCAAGCGGCTCAATTGTGCCAAGCAAAATGATCTCACCGGCACGTGGATAATGTATTACGTAGCTGTTTGGAAACACGTTTTGAAAAGTTCGACAGAGTACAGAAAGATACTCCGGATCAATTGCATATAGCTGAATCCACTGACAAAAGCATCCTCTCGCATTCAACTTCGATTTTGCTAGTTGCCAAAATTGCAATGTATATAGGTCTGCAGATCCACTTACCCACGGCTCAGCAGGTTGAGATACTATGGCATCAAACTTTTCATTGCTGAAGTTCAAAGCTACTCGTGCGTCTCCGCAAAATGGCGTTACTCTTCCGCTCTGGAGCCAATCTTTGCGCAATGGAGATCCGTTCGACGGTTCAAAGAAATGCTGCACTTCAAATATTGTTGGTTCAACTTCTGCAATCCACAACTTTTCTACAGTAGAGGCATCCAACACACCACCACTGGTTGCACCGCTACCGAAGCCAACTACAAAGACCTTTTTTGTACTTGCCGGATAAATCAATGCGGGGATTTTACCAAGCATAAAGTGTGTAGCCAGATCGCTTGTATCAGCGTTGTGATGCGGGTTTAACGGCAATGCCGCTTCAACTTTGCCGTCATTTTTAAGGTAGACAATATTTTGAGCGTCATTTGAATTGACAGTAACAGTAGTGTTCAAACCTTCGCGATAAAACAACAACTTGTTGTTTGCAGAATCACTGAGAACGCGATCGAAAATCTCTTTCGTGTTGGACGCTTTAGTCGGCAAGGAAAGGAAAGGAATCCCGCTAGATATCAGGGATTTATTCCAGGCCGGCCTGATCAAAAGAGCTAAAATGAAGACCAGTGGAATTGAGATCAGCACTCGTTTTAAGGATGACGTGTAAATAATAAGCATGCTCAGCGCGACTTCAATAATAATAAGCAGGCAGATGGTGCTCTCCATTCCACTAGTGAATACTCTGCCAAGAAGGGGGATAAACAAAAATCCGGCCGATAGTGCACCCAGCACCGAGCCTATCGCGCTGAAAATGTAAAGAGAGCCAAGAGCATTCTGTTTAAGCTCAGCATTCGATACAGCATGGAGAGAAATCGGAAAAACGCCACCGCAAAGGACTGCTGGCACTAGCACCACCAGCGATATTACAGAAATCCGCTCGAGTAAATAAGCAAAGTACGAATTTGATTTAGCGAGAATTTCGTGATTGAGATTGAATAACCACGGCATCAACTGAATCAGCCACAGGTCAAGGTATAAGGAAGCAGCAATAGAGCCGCACAAAATCGCCAAAATGATTTTGTGATTGTTCAATTGCGTGCCAATTTTCTGAAAGATCGCTGTGCCAACAGCCAGTCCAATAATACTGATCGAAAGCACCGAGGCTACGGAGTAAGTCGAACTACCCACTAAAAGTGAAAACAGGCGAGACCAGACTACTTCCAAAACCATTCCGGCGGCGCCATTGACAAGAACGACGATGCTTATTAGTCCAATCAAGCGCCTCTGATCAATGGAGAAAGCTTTAGGGGTTTGGATAGATGCCGGCAAATTTTGCGTTCTGAAGACAAGACCTAGCACTCCAGAAACTGAGAAGCTCAAGAACGCGGCAGTAACAATAGTTGCTGAAAGCCCAAAGTTTGGCATTAACAAAAATCCAGCGCAAACGACTCCAGAAGCCGCACCGGCAAGATTGGCAAAATAAGCAGTTCCTTGATTTCTGGCACCAGGCCGGGTCTCGTGCAGAAACATACCGACCAGCGAAAAAGTGGCACCCATAGCTGTTGTGGGCACCAAAAGTAGACAACTGGAGAAGAGGGCAGAGTTGGGATGGCTGCCTAAAAGCCACAGCGACAGCACACCGGAAGCGCCAACGATCAGCTCCATCAGAGCGTACCAAATAAGGGGATTGCGAATCCTTCTGACATTCTTGCCACAAACGAAGCACCCTAGTGCCAAACCAGCCATGAAAACGCTTAAGACGATGGACACCGCGGGCAGTGTCGAACCCAAGATACGCAGCAAGAGGCGCTGCCAACTAAGCTGGAAGATCAAAGCAGCGAAGCCGGAGATAAAAAAACAAGCGTAGACGATATAAGAACGAGCGAACTTATCGCCCACTGGAGAGGTTAATTGTCGGTTGACAGCGTCCACGAACTCGTCCCTTGACCTGAATGTGCCTCAGAGATTGCGAACATGTCGAGTAGCTTGGAGGCAGTCTGATTTATTAAAGACTCCTCGCATGCATAGGCTGCCCGGATTGTGCCAAACAACTTCTCTATTGTCGGATTATGGCACAACGAACTTTTTTGCTCCGTTTTACGTATTAGAGATCAGGACCGAACGAAAGTTCAGGAACTATGGTGGCGCAGGAGCAGATAGTGCCTATTTGTATATACCGGAGACTTTGTCCTAAGAAAAGCGTCGTCAATTCCAGGAGGTGTTCCAATCACTAGTGCCCTGATAGAGCAAGTCAAATCAGAATCTATCGCGTTGAAAGAATATCCACTTAGATTGAGACGAGAGCTCAATATGCCTTAGCCTGAAAAAATAGGGCAGAACCATATACACACCACGATCGATATAAATTAGCTATCGATGTGATACCAAAACAATCAGCAGAATTAAATATAATCCGAAATCAATCAAGCAAATGCAAGTCCATTAACCTATGGCTAAAGCCACTATCTATCAGAGATTCAGCAATCCAAACCAGGGCAGAAAACTCTTGATCCAAACAACAATCCAACCATGACAATAGAGTAACGAGTAGAACAATGATGAGAAAATGGGCATGACTCGTAATGACATATCTCCGTTAGAATCGTTAATGACGTGATTCTCAATAGTCTTACGCTGCATAATTTCATGAGTTACGCCGATGCGACACTCGATCTGTCAGGCGTGGACGTTGCTTGTCTTTCCGGCCAAAATGGTGCCGGTAAATCCGCATTGCTCGATGCATTGACCTGGTCGCTCTGGGAATGTGCGCGTGCGTCTTCTGACGAAATGATTCGACTAAACGAAAAGGAAATGTGGGTTGACACCATCTTCTCTCACGAAGGGCAACGCTACAGAGTTCGACGCTCTCGCCAGAAAGGAAGTTCTAAGAGTGGCACGAAGGGAACGAGCAAAGGTACTTTAGAGCTTCAAGTTTTTAGCACCGAATCACAGGTTTTGGCGTCCGTTGGCGCCACGGGCTCCAGTCAACAAGAACTGCAACCTGACAGCGGCGACGGTTCATGGCGCACACTGACCTCCAGCAGCATGCGTGAAACGCAAAAAACGATCTGCGAACTTCTGCGCATGGACTTTGACACATTCGTGAACAGTGCCTACCTGAGGCAGGGAAAGGCGGACGAATTTACAACTCGACTGCCATCAGAACGAAAGCAAGTGCTCTCAGAGATTTTGGGACTTTCCTATTTCGACAAACTGCAAGAAAAAGCGAAAGAGAAAGCGCGACAGCTAAAAGCAAAAGCGGAATATCTCGAGAACTCGCTCAGCGCTCAAAACGACACAGAGACTCGATTCAATGAAGCGAACGTCTCTATTGTAGAACTGCGTTTGAAATTCGAACAATGCCATGAGCGCACACAAAATTCCGCAAGCGCTGTTGAGCAATTATCGAAGGATTGGCAGCAGATCACCCTTGCTGAGCAGCGCTTCGAATCGAGCACCACTCAGCTGGCAAACTTGCATGCCGATATCGAAAAGTTAGCAGACCAGAAACTTGACCTCGAACGCAGACTCGCCGAAATCGACACGCTGTTAAAACAGTCTCCAGAAATTGAAGACGCAGCAATTCGCTTTGGCAAGCTGAAATTGGAAGCTGAGGAGCTTGACCAGCGGGCTCTAGCGATGCAAGACCTGACCGCCCAAAAATTGGATCTGCAAACGCAGTTGGCTAAAATCCGAAGCAGACTGGAATATGAGCTTGGCGGAGGCCAAGCAACACTAGCCGAAACACAGAAAAAACTCGCTAAACTGGCCGTTGATTTACATGACGCAGACAAAATCGAAACGTCTTATAGTCACTACAAAGATTTGGTTAAACAAGAAGCAGAGATGGCGAAGTGCCAAGAGACGTTTACGAAACTGAGTGCGCGAGTTAACGAATTGCAGTCTGTGATCGCTGAATTTCGGATTCGCTTGGAAGCCGACTTGGGACAAAAGGAGCACTCGGTGCTTGAACTCCAGAAGCTCCTGTTAAGCAAAGATACGCTCACTAACCAGAAGGTTTCACTAGAAGAAGAAACAAGCAATCTCGATAAACTCGAGACAGAATTCGATCTTGTTCAAGAAAGAGGATTACAAGTCAAATCGGATCTCGAAGCTGCTGAACACTCAATCGAACTTTTAAAGCGCAGTCAAAAAGATAATCTTGAGAAAGTGGACGAATTGCACGTTCATGCGGACTCGAGCATATGTCCCCTCTGTTCGGCTCCGATAGTGGATAGAGCAGCAGTGGTGACTCGCTATTTACTACAAAATGAAGCGATGGATGCTCAAATTTCCGACCTTAAAGATCAATGCATGCGGTTCGAGGCAGAAAGAACAACATTACGCAAGCAGTACATCGAGCTGCGCAAGACATTGGACGGGCGCAAAAGACTTGACGTGCAAATCGGTCAATATAATGAAAAGCTCGGTTCAGTGGAACGAGCTGAAAACCAAATCTTGCAGCTGCAAAGCGAAATCAACCAAATCCGCGTTCGACTAGAGCAATTAGACTACGCACAACTTGAGAAAGAAAGTTTGATTTCTATAAAAGCAGAGATACATAAACTTGACTTCGATCCTCTGGTTTATTCCAACTTGCAAAGTCAATTGCGTATGCAACGACAAATCGAATCACGCTTTCAACAGCTGCAGCGCGATAAGTCCGACTTGCAGCGGCTTCAGACAGATTTGCCAACCATCGAACAGAAAGTGAATGACTTATCGAACCAAATTTCCAGCGAAAGTTATGGCGATGACATACGTGAACAGCTCAAGGTCTTGCAGGAGAAATTGAGTGCACTTTCCTATGACAGAAATGCACACGAGGTATTGAAACAGCAAATCTCCGAATTACTTCCAAGCAGTGACCTTTTCCGCGACCTTCAACGCGCCTTAAACGACCGGCCGGCACTAGAGTTGTCCGAAAGGTCATGTCGAGAAATGCTCGAAAGCAAACAAATCCTCATTGCTTCCCTGGAGCATGAACTTCTTAGATTGAAAGAACAAATCGGGAAAGCGCCTGTCCTCAAACTGGAGCTCGACAACAAAGCAGCAGAACTCGATTCCAATAGATTAGAGCGCGAAGATTTAGGCAAGAAAGTAGCAGTGTTAGAGTCAACGCTGGAACGGCTGAGTAGGGATCTCTCCGAGCTAACGACCCAGAAGAAACAGCTTGATGACTGCAGAAAAGAAGTGGATGACTATGTTTTCCTCGCTGAAGCCTTTGGCAAAAAAGGCATTCAAGCGGTAATTATAGAAAATGCGATACCTGAAATAGAAACAGAATCGAATCGCATCCTATCTCGCCTAACAGAAAACAAAATGCACGTTGGTTTGATCACTCAGCATAAAACCAAATCCGGTGGCATTACTGAAACATTAGAACTAGTAATTGCCGATGAAGTTGGCACTCGCAACTACGAGTTGTTTAGCGGCGGGGAAGCATTCAAGGTCAACTTCGCAGTTCGTGTGGCGTTGTCCAGGCTTCTGGCAAGGCGTTCAGGCGCCAGGCTGGAAACGCTAATTATTGACGAAGGTTTTGGTTCTCAAGACGAAATTAGTCGTGAACGTCTGGTCAAGGCAATCCGAGCCATTCAAACCGATTTTGCGCGCATTCTCGTCATTACTCACATGGCAGACATCAAAGAAATGTTTCCCAATCAGATTGCGGTATCAAAAGTCGACGGTCGCTCGCAATTGCAACACGTCTATTAATGCTGGGAGCGCCGGCATCCTTGCCGGCATCTAGCATTATGAAATCTGCGTCATTTGAAAAATTCTGGCAATTTCGGAATCTGCGTCATTCCTCAATGGCACGCTTTGCTTAAACTTTACTGTGGCTGGAGGAACCACATGGTCGATCACTGGCGACTCTGCAGATCTCATCAAATCGGACACTGAGAGTTCCAAGACTGAAGCCAATTTGTTTAGAGTGCCGATTGTGATGTTACGCCGACCGTGTTCAATGTCACTGATGTACGTGCGATGTAGCCCAGATCGATCCGCTAGTACCTGCTGCCCGATGCATAGCTCAGCACGTCGATTGGCGACAATAGCTCCGATCCGCTCCAATATTTCCAAGGCGACACCATCTTCGTAGTACAATAGCCTACACAAAAGCGTATCATATTTTCAACATACTACTCCTCAGGTCCGGGTCGATTTTGCTGTTGTCCGCAGACGATTCTGCGTGATCAGTGAGCCCCTTTACACTGTCGTCGACTCGATTAATAACCTTTCTATCCTTAAGCCAGTCCGTACCAAAGATACTGAAGCCTGTATTGGGATCGATCAAGGTCATTTCAAGAATGCCGTGTCATTGTTCTTGTCTGAAACTTTAACGTCCCAACCTTGACTTTGCTTCTCATTCATATAAACGTTTTGAACAATAGCTCCTGAGCAATCTCTTTAGCGCCTTGCTGAATGTCTGGGTTGTTACGGCTTGATTCAGTCAGTAGAGCTTGGTTGTAAATCCATAGCCCGGTGTATTCCACAGCATAATGAATGACCACAGGCAAACGACAGCATTGAACACGCTCAAGGCAATGACCCCGTAGTGACCGTATTTCTTACTCATTTTGAAAACGCCAGCAATCAACAGAGCCATTAATGCAGCCTCTGAAGGGAAAAGGTATCTACCTTGAGCCCCGCCAAGGTTCATTGAAGATCCAACAATCATGGCCGCCAAGTTAGTAAAACAGCAAGCCGCGAGGGTCAACCAAATGGCTGGTTGAACGATTCGAAGGCGATCGGTGGTCAAATCGTCCAGGTTCACTTTCAACTTTGATTTTGCCAGGCAGGAAATCAAGTCGCGTGCACCACAGGCGATGGCAATAATTAAGAATCCGAGATACACATAGTAGAGAGGTTGCCAGAGAAACTTGTTCACGTAGCCGAACAATCCCCAATAGCTATCGTGAACCGTTCCCCACCAGACGGGATCCTTGATCACCCGCGAAACCGACATGTGGAACTCGAGCGGTTTATTATACGTCCTGGCCCAAGTTTCTCTCATTGTTCGAGTCCCCAAAATATCGCCGTGAAACTCTTCCATGGAGTGAACAAACCACCAACCGCAAGTAGACAAAAACATTCCGCCGCCAATGAATAGATAGCTGAGACATTTCAACGGCGCCACCCTGTGGATGTAGAATGCTAATACCAGGGCAAGGATAGTGGCAGGAAAAATGGCCACACCGGAATATTTAGTGAGAGCCGTCCAACCGAGGAGAAATCCAATCAAAAGCGCAGTACGCCCGGTAACACCAGTTTTTAAAACTCTCGCACATAGATACATGAGGATGGTTGTTAATGCGCAAGTCGTAGTGTCTGAATTCGAGTAAGAGTTGACAAAAACTAATTGCGGATGAAAAAGCATCATCACAGGCAGTGCTAAAGCACAAAGAGAAGAGGCGAAGATTTCCATGCCAAGAAAATAGGCCGCGATCACGGCAACCAAACCCGTGAAGAGACTGCCGAAGCGCCCGATCAAAGAAAGATCACCAAGGGGAAGAATTTTGCAGACAAGAACATGCGGCAGGTATCCCATTTGGGGAAGGGAACCGTAGACAGCTGATGGGCCACCGGCAGCAACCTCAACTGCAGAAGGTAAACGCATATGCTCAGCCATAAAGCGGAAAACCCAATAATGCGAGAACTCATCAGGTGCTTCAACCATGGGCACAAAAAAGAGCCACGGCAACCTGATCAGGAAATACGCGCAAATAATAAAAATGAGTTGCCGGGAAATTCGCATCAGCTCAAATAAATGCTGAGGGATAATGAGCGAGAAGATATCGCGCTTATAACAATCGTTAATTTCGGAATTAGCCTAGAGTATAAGGTGTCCTCGTCAAGAAAGGGAACTGACTTCCTTAAGCGCAACCTGATCTATCATCTGTATATGCACCCGGGATAAAATCCACATGTCATCCACAGAAACTGAACATTCCAATGATCCCACCAGAGAATTCTTCAACTCTCTGGGCGGAATTGTTTGGCAAATGGACACGAACAGCCATGCCTTGATGCAAATAAACAGCGTCGTCAAAAGGTTGTTGGGCTATTCGGTGGAGGAATGCCTGCAGACAAAGGGGATTTGGTTCGACCTATTGCACAAAGATGACGCGGAACGACTGACCCAAGAGTTCCAAAAGGGAATCACTTTCTACGATACAGTTCTGCGACGAAGAAAAAAGGACGGCACATATGCCTGGTTCCGGGAGATTGTCAACATCGTCGGAGAAAATGGGCAGTCGCCGATAATGTTCGGCATTTCTTTGGATGCCTCGAATATTATTCAGCAACGCGAAGAAACTCAACTGATTTTGGATTCTGTACCGGCGATGGTTTGGTACAAAGATCGCGAAAATCGCATTCTTCATGCAAACAAAGCGGCGGCCGAATCAATCGGAAAAACGGCTGACCAAATTATCGGCAGGTCCTGTTATGAAATTTATCCAGACGAAGCTGATAGCTACTATGAAGACGATTTAGCGGTAATCAATTCCGGGCTCCCTAAAGTCAGCATCATCGAACAAATGCTCACCGCCAATGGTGACAAGAAATGGGTACAGACCGATAAAATTCCGTGTCGCGAACCAGACGGAACAATTATTGGCGTAATCGTATTTGCCACCGATGTTACTGACAAAATGCTAGCCCATGACGAGCTAAGCAACGCCCGATCGCAAGCTGAAATTTCGCTTAAGGAAACCGAGGCTAGACTCGAGACACTCGCTAAACATATGCCGGGGCTGATCTACCAATTCGTTATTCATACTGACGGTTCTCAATCCTTCCCGTACATCAGCGAAAGTTGTCGCACTATGTTGGAGTATGAGACAGAAGAATTGAGACAAGACCCTAATCTGATATTCGGCACGATCATTCACCCTGACGATCGTGAGCTGATGGCACAGGCGATTAGCGAATCAGTAACAGAGATGACTATCTTCAAATTTGAAGGGCGCATCGTCACGCGCTCGGGAAAGACGCGTTGGGTGCAAGCATCATCAACTCCAGAATTGCTAGAAAATGGAGACATACTCTGGAACGGCATGATGATGGATATTTCGGATTTGAAGAGTGCTCAAGACAAAATCAAACATTTGAATCAGGATTTGGCCCAAAGAGTCGGAATCTTAGCCGCTGTAAATCGCGAGCTGGAACTACTTACACATAAGCTTGAAGTAGCTTACGATCAAGCTTTACAAGCATCCAAACTGAAGTCCGAATTTGTCGCCAACATCAGCCACGAAGTTCGTACACCGATTAGTGCTGTCATCGGCATGTCAGAATTACTACTCGACACGGCTTTGACAGACGAACAAAAACAATTCGCGAAAATTGTACGGGAATCCGCAGAATCACTATTGACTATCATCAATGACATTCTGGATTTCTCAAAGATTGAAGCGGGCAAAATCGAATTGGAATCGATAGAATTCAGTATCAATTCCATTCTGGAAAGTTGTGCCGAACTCCTCTCGTCGACGGCTCGTCGCAAGGGCCTTGAATTAATCACCGAAATCGATCCGGCCATTCCGGATGTTCTGTCAGGTGACCCGGTTCGCTTGCGACAAATACTTTTGAACTTAACCAGCAATGCCATAAAGTTTACGGAAAAGGGAGAGGTGGTGCTGCGGGCCATGCAGGTTGCTCGTGATGAAAGTAGAACATTACTGCAGCTAGAGGTGAGTGATACGGGCATTGGAGTCTCGGAAGAAGGTCGTCGCCTGCTGTTCCAACCATTCGTTCAGGCAGATGGTTCTACGACGCGCAGATATGGTGGCACAGGTCTCGGGCTATCAATTTGTAAGCGTCTCGTTGAATTGATGGGCGGAGAAATAGGAGTGCGCAGTGCCGAAGGCGAAGGTTCAACCTTCTGGTTTACGCTGCCTTTCTTGCACAAGCAACAGTCGAAGCACGAGAGCGGTAACTTGAACGACGCTAAAGTGCTGGTCATCGATCAAGCACCAGCATCGCGAGTAATTCTGGAAAATTACTTAGCCTCCGCTTTGATCAAAACATCCTTTGCCCAATCAAGTGCAACGGCCTTGGAGCTCTTGAATCAATCTTTCCTTGACGCACAGCCGTTTAACGTGATCATCGTAAATTTGGGCAATGAAACAATCGATGGATTCGAGCTAGCAAAAGAGATTCTTGAATCACCGACTCTCTCGACAGCCAGGATTATTTTCCTGACCTCATTCGATGAAAGAGACAACGTTAACAAGGCTCTTGCGATGGGCATTGCCAACTGTCTGACTAAACCGATCAGGCAGGCGCAGCTAGTCGAAACGATTCGCTCTCTCTGTGGTGGCACACACACGTCCTCCAAATTGGAAACTGAAGTATCAACCAATCCATCGTTCGGCACCTCACCTCTGCCCACCTTCCTACTTAACGCACTTGCCGGCGGATACAAAGATGAGCGGCCCATTTTGCTTGCCGAAGACAATCCCGTCATGCAGGAGCTAGGCGTTCGACAGCTGAAAAAAATGGGCATCACAGCTTACCCAGTCAGCTCCGGCTTAGAAGCAGTAGCGGCTGTAAAAGCAGGAGACTATTCCTTGATTTTAATGGATTGTCAAATGCCAGAGATGGACGGTTTTGAGGCCACTCGTGTAATTCGAAATCTTGAAAAAATCACCGGCAAGCATATCCCAATCATCGCAATGACCGCAAGTGCGATGAGAGGCGACCGAGAACACTGCATCGCAGCAGGCATGGACGATTATTTGAGCAAGCCTGTTGGCAAACTCCAACTTATCTCGGTGCTCGAGCGATGGCTTGGACAGGGCGGACCACCCGCACCGGCTACGATCAACTTCGACCCAGAGACATTTGATCCCGATGCACCGCTTGATGTTGTCAAACTCAACTCTCTATATGGCGAGCAAGGCATGCCCGAACTTTTGCATTCCTTCATGGGCGAGAGTGAAAAACTGCTCAAGTCAATAAAGCATCACCTCGGTCAACACAATGATAAAGATTTAGCCACCGAAGCACACCAATTGAAAGGTCTGAGCGCCGTCATGACCATTGAAGACCTTGAAAAGCTCAGCCTGGAGCTAGAGCGAGCCGCGAAGCAATCCTCTTGGGAACAAGCCGATGAGATTTACACAAGACTGGATTGTTGCTTTACGACAGTAACGAATTTCATCAAGCGCTTGTTGGAATAAAAGCAGATCACCATTGCAGCATATAATTTGTTGGGCAGCGATAAGCTGCTTAACCCAATGTGGAATTCGTGTTCAGAATATTCGCGCTCGTTCTTTTGCTGGCTCTGTTAGGGGTACCAACGCTTGGTTGGTGGCTTGCGCAGCGATCGTTGCCTGTCATGGATGGCGTCGTCGCAACACCTCAACTTTCGCGTTCAGCGATGGTCAAATTTGATGAACGGGGGATTCCTTACATCGAAGCTTCGTCAAGCCACGACATTTATTTCACACAGGGTTACATCACCGCGTCGCAAAGAATGTTTCAGATGGACATTTTGCGACGAACCGCGCTGGGCGAACTGGCCGGCATGCTGGGTTCATCATCATTGCCTGAAGACAAATTGAATCGAACGATCGGATTCAATCGAATCGCTAGAGACGAGTGGAAGAAAACTTCCAAACGTGTTCGCGCCGATGTGCAAGCGTATTGTGACGGTGTCAATGCCTATCTTGGTGCTAACCAAGGAAAAGTTAGTCTCGAGTTCATGTTATTGGGCAGCGATCCAGGACGATGGAATCCAACAGATTCGCTGGCAATTTTGAAGTACAACCAATACACATTGGAAGAATCATGGCGCCTGGATGACTTGAGACAGCGAACTTTGGATAAGATCGGAGACAAGTTAGCAGGCACTCTGTTCAATCAAACCCTACAGAAAAACTTAATCAGTCAGCACGTTGATTGCCAATACGCAATCAAGCAACTGAGCGACTTTCCTGCTGCACCACGATCGACGTGGGGCAGTAACGCCTGGGTTGTTGCAGCCCCGTTTTCTGATACAAAAGGCGCCTTGCTTGCCTCCGATAAGCACTCGGCCTTCACATCACCTGATCAATGGTTCATTTGTTCGTTGGCATCGGGCGAAATGCATTTGGCTGGCGCCACCATTCCTGGTGTACCCGGCATTTTGATCGGACGCAATGCCAATATCGGATGGAGCAGTGTTGCTCTCAAAGCAGACACACAAGATTTATTTCTCGAACAGTTTGCGCCGCAATTTCCCGGCAAATACCATTCCCCTACTGGTTGGGAAAATGTGATCGAGTTGAAAGAAGAAATTCCTGTTCGCTTCGGCACTCCTCTGGTGCACAAAATCCTGATGACGAAGCACGGACCAATTCTCTCCAAAAGCGAAGCATCTGGGGTGGCCTTAGCCTGGTCCGGTGCTGATCCTGGCACACCCGTGTTTGATTCACTCTGGCAACTCAATCAGGCAAAAAATTGGCAAGAGTTTAGCGCCGCCTTATCGCATTACACCGGGTCGTCGCAAACCTTTCTCTTTGTAGACAAGCAAGGAAATATTGGTTATCAGTGTGCCGGAAACATCCCGATTCGCGCGCCTAACAGCGGCGCGCAATTGATGCCCGGCTGGCAAGCTGCTTCTGATTGGAAGGGACGGGCGGCATTTCAAACTCTACCGAGCAGTTTTAAACCAGCTGCAAACTATGTTGTTGCAGACTCGCCAAGCTTGTTCAGCGCCTACAATTTCAATAATCCTTTCAGAGCCATGCGGGTTGAAGGCGCGCTCGAATCATTGAAGAAAAGTGGTCAAAAAGTTGGATTGCCAGAGATGGCAGACCTGCAGAGCGATCAACTGGCACATTTAGCCCCGCTCGTTAGAAAGGAAGTCAGTCAGGCAGCCAATCGCACCGAGATCATCGACAAGTATCAACTTTCCGCCATCGATACAATCGACCATTGGAACGGTCAGATGACGCCTGAGTCCACTCCGGCAAGTATCTATGAATCATTCATCATTACCTTCGCCAGGCGGATATTGGAACCAAAACTAGGCACCGAGATGACCCTCGAGTATATGAAGCGTTACCCTCGCTGGTCTGTGTTCGTGGAGCAAGTGCTGACTCAGAAACCGAAAGAGTGGCTGCCACCCGAGGAGCGCACCTACGAAACTTTCATTCTTACCACATTTGGTGCCTCGTTGAAGAATCTCAGAGTCGCTGCGAAAACCGAAGACCACTCAAAATGGCAGTGGCAGAATTTTCACAAGATCAACTTTAGTTCGAGGTTTCTCGATACCTCATCGTTTTTAAATTCAACTTTCGGCAGCCTGCTTGAAATAGCACCTGTCGGCGTCGGTGGAGATGCAGATACAGTCAACGCCTGCAATGTGGATTTCCAAACGGAGCCCTGGCTCTTTAAATGCGATTCGGGACCGACAGTGCGCCTATTGATCGATATGGCGGATCAAGACCACTTCTATGAATCAATGCCGCTAGGCGAAGCAGGACATCTGTTGTCGTCCTATCGATCAGATCAATTGAAATCATGGTTGGAGATGAAACCACACTCGGTAGCATTTTCCAACGCTCAACTAGACAAACAACAAGAACACAAACTAATTCTGACAAACGAATGAGGATGCCGTGACTAAAACAGAAAACATGCTGAGCGAAGTAAGCAGCGCAAGTAAAGGAACAAAAATGCTCAAGGTAATGGTGGCAGACGAAATTAGTCCAGAAGGCATCGAGTTGCTTGAACAAGCGTTGACGGTCAGCTATGACCCACAGATCACGCCCCAGCAGCTGCTCGAGCAGATCGGCGAATACGACGCCTTGCTAGTTCGCAGTCGCACCAAGGTCACTGCTGAAGTGCTCAAGCGTGGCACGCGTTTGAAAGTGGTCGGCAGAGCGGGAGTTGGCGTCGATAACATCGACATTATCGCTGCTACTGAAGCCGGCATACTCGTGATCAACTCGCCTGAAGGCAACACAGCCAGCGCCGCCGAACATACTGTTGCGTTAATGATGTCGCTGGCCAGAATGGTTCCAGCGGCGGACCTATCCTTAAAGTCCGGGAAGTGGGAACGCAATAAATACATCGGCTGTGAGTTATTCAACAAAACATTGGGCGTGATCGGACTGGGCAAAGTCGGCGGACGAGTTGCTCAAGCTTGCCAGGCAATGGGCATGAAAGTGATCGTATTCGATCCGTTTTTCAGCCCTGAACGTGCCGCTCAATTGAATATCCAAAGCGTTTCGCTCGAAGAAATATGGAAGCGCGCTGATTTCATCACGATCCACACGCCAAAAACACGCGAAACCACCGGTATGATTAGCGGTGCTGTGCTGCAGAGGGTGAAGCCAGGTGTGCGCATCATCAATTGCTCACGTGGTGGCATCATTGATGAAGCAGCTCTCGCTAAAGCAATTACTGAAGGACGAGTGGCAGGGGCAGCTCTGGATGTCTTTGAAAACGAGCCTCCAACTGATTCACCTTTGTTAGCGCTTGGCGACAAAGTTGTTCTCACTCCCCATCTTGGTGCGTCGACGGTTGAAGCACAATTCAACGTAGCCATCGACTTGGCCGAGCAGATGAGAGATTATTTGACGACCGGTCTAGCTCGCAGCCCAGTCAATCTGCCATTCATGCGTCCCGAAATCCTCAAGAGTTTGGGCAAGTATGTCTGGCTTGCCGAAGCTATGGGAGCAATTGCCGGCGAGTTGAGCGAAGGCACCGTCAAAGAAATTGAAATTATTGCCTACGGCGGTCTTGCCGCTAAGGACACAAAACCGTTGGCAGTAGCAGCCTTGCGTGGCATGCTGTTACGTCGAATGGAAAGTGTCACTTACGTAAATGCTGAATTGATTGCAAAGAATAACGGCATTCATGTGCGCGAAAGTAAGGGCGAACAATCTGGTCAATTCCGTGAAGAACTTTCGATCATGATCTCTACGGATAAGGGCGTGTCATCTCTATCCGGCACAGTTCTACCGCACGATGAACCAATCATCACGCACATAAACGACCATCCAATCAACTTAACGCCGGCTCGCTACATGCTCTTCACAGCGCACAGAGATCAACCTGGCATGGTTGCTAAAGTTGCAGGTGCGTTGGGCAAATTCGATGTGAACATATCAACGATGAGCGTCGGACGCAAAGGTGTGCGCGAACATGCTGTTATGGTGATGACGCTGGATGATCCGATCAAACCGGAGCTGGTAAGCGAGCTGACAAACATCGACGGCATCCATATGGCGAAGTTCGTCTCACTGCTACCGGCGTCGCACATTCCCTCTTAATGTCACGAAAGCGTGGCATAGCGTGGATAGCGGCATTGACAGTCGGCGCACCGACTGCGGCCATCGCTCAGCCTTTTGCGGCGGATTCGTATCCGGTGCGTGTGCCGACGCGCGAAAAACAACCAGTTCCGTTTCACAAAAAAGAGGTGAATTTGGAGGACCTGTTTCCAAAAACAGAAATTCCGTATTTATATCCAAATCCAGTAGATTTGGAGGGTTTGAAGGTTGGTGGTCTACTGCCCAAGACCACAACCACGCTTGGTGCCAATCTTTTTGTCGTCGTTGACAACACCAAATACGCCACCATGTCCGAACTGTATCGAGCCAATAGAATCAAAGGGAAAAGTAATTTCGTTACAGTCGATGCGCTGATGCATTCCTTTCTTTCGATTCGCAATGGCATGTTGGCTAAAAGCATAGAGGAGCACGTAGCCCCGGAACTTCTCGCTTTGTTGGCGGCGATGATGAAAACGACCGCGGCGGATTACAAGCAAGCTGACGATGCAGAGGTTCGCGAAGACTTAGAGAAAAACCTAGCCTTCCTAAGTGTAGGAGTGAGATTGCTAGACCCGACTCTTCCGGTTCCGGCGCTGGCAAATGCCACAACTATGGCGACAAAGGAATTGGGAAATATTCGTTCGAATCAAACCAAACGTTCCGCCATATTCAACGAAGACGAAGATTTTTCTATTTACAGGCCTTCCGGTTGGTACGACAAGTCCGCGAAACTTCAAAACTTTTTCCGGGCAAAACAGTGGCTTTCTCGCATCAGTTTTGCTCTTTCTGAAAATGCAAAAACCGATCACAGTGGCGATTCATTCAGACGATCAGCTTTGCTGTTTCGAGCCCTCGATAAAAGCGTAGTTGGAAGCCAACCCGGCATGCAAGTGTGGCAGCATGTCAATCAAGCTTTGAGCCAGTTTGGAACGCCAGCTTCAACCGAAATAAAAACGTTGATACCGAGCGATTACAAAGAAGTATTTAAAGCAACAAACGGTGATTTAAAAATGTCATTGCAAGGTTTGGCAGAACCATTTTATAGAACAAAATTGCTTCTATCGGTGCGGCGGCAGCGTCCACTGCAGATTTCTGCCACCTCTATTTTCGACTTAGAAAACAGCCACACTGAACGTGCAACCCAAGCGTCATTCCGTTTGTTTCCGATCATTGAATCACCTGAAACTCCATGGCTTAGAGAACGCGGGCACCAATTCGCCAAAGAAGGAAGCGACATTCCTGCCCCTCCTCTTGCTTTGCTCGATCTACATGCGCATGGACTGACCCAAGCGACAAATGTTCTTGGCGAAAGTGTGTGGAAACTCGATCCTACGCTTGTCACGACGGTACCATTGCTGGTGCAAGCACTAAAGAAGCAAGCCAGCTCAGATATCGTCTGGCAAATTCTCGCTTCCTATTTTAAGATGCCTGCCGAAACGATTCAGCCTGTACTGAAAACAAACAATTGGATGACAAGAAAACTTGAAAGTGGCTTCGCTGCGTGGCTCGACAATCAGGTGGCCTGCGCGCCTGAGGAAGTTGAGCGAGACAACATTTCAGAACACACTCCAATCCCTGCCCATGATTCGTTACCTCCTGCTAATCCTCAACTATCAGTAAATGCGAAGACAACAACAAATCCCGTGCCAGCCGTGAATTCTCGACCGACCCTTCACTATGTTGAGCCTTGTCCCGAAGTATTCCGCTCAATGCGGAATGAAATTCAGCGACTCTCAGCTCAACTTACATCTGAGGGTTATCCCCAGCCGAAATATGAGAAGAGGATTCAGGACTTAATCCTACTATTGGAGCGCCTCGAAAGCATTGCCAAAAGAGAGGTGAACGGTCTCGCTCCGGTTGGTTCAGATCTTGCTTTGTTGGCGAACATAGATGTCGCTCTTGAAAAATTCTCACCACCCACGTCATCTACAATATTTCTGGATACAGGCGCAGTCAATGAAGATGCAGCGCGTGGGAGCGTCACCACCGGTGCCACCATCGGCTTAGGACATCCAGGCATGCTCTACATAATCTTCCAGACAGGAAGAAGCTTCAACGTATATAGGGGGGCGATGTATACATATTATGAGCTTTCCGGCGGACCAATTAAACCCGAGCACTGGGATCGCAAAATGGAATACGGTTTCCTGATTCCACCCACCTGGACAGAACAATTCGAGATCGTTCAAGACCAAAGCACAACTGGAGGCAATTGATGTTTCGGAAACCGTATATTATCGCGTTAGGTATCTGCATGAGCATACTGGACCCGAGATCAGTCATTGCTTCTAACAGTTCGGTTGCTCCTCCGTGCATTCAAGGAGTCGCTCCTGCTGCCGCTCCTCCATCCATTCATGAAGTCGGTCCTGCTGCCGCTCATCCGTCCATTGCAACAGTCAACCAAGCTGTAACCACGAATGTAGATCCAAAATTGATTGAAAATTCGCTGCGTGATTTAGGTGACACTTTGAAGAAAGTCTACGCCGCAGCAAATAATCTGCAGGCGGAATGCAACCGAGTCTACAATGCGGACGCCCTGGACAATGTGATTATGGACCCGTGGATGGAAGGTCAACCAGGCTTGGCACATGTTATCCCACCACCGTTTCCGGGCGCTCTGAAGCCCTTGCCAGCACGTAAGAAATGGATAGACTACGACCTAAATCAAATCACTCAATTGTTGAAGATTTTGACCACTGAAGTAAACGGAATAAGCGGCGCCGCGTCTATGGACACCAGCATTCGTGTATCCGTAGAAATCTTGCAGGATAATCTCCAGCAAGTAGACGCGCAATATGCTCGCCTAAATGCCCTCACCAATCCGTCGACTTTAGACGAGAAAGGTCAACCGATATATGACAAAGTCGCCATATCAAAAGTGGCACAGGCACTCAAAGACGAGACTTCCGGCTTGAACGAAATCAGAAAACGACTGCTACGCCAGATCAGCGAATTTGACAAATCCAAATAATAGCATCGCGACTGTGGACAGTCGCGCTCCATTTCACAACCATCGAAATGGTGCGCGGGACTCCAGTCGCGCCTTGATCCAGTCCCGCCTCGATGCGTGACTATGGATCGATTACCGTAACTAGCTCACGTAAAAAGTTTGATTACTTTCTGTCATTCCGGCTGCTCCCGTCGGTTTTCCTGGCAAATCCAACTGTGTTTGGATGTAGAGACCAGGCGCCCATCCGAGGTTCTTGTCATGGAAAGTGTTTTGCGAAGCATTCAGTTTCTGACCATTCAAAGAGTAATTATCGTATGAAAAAGTTCCGGAGTCGGGATTGCCCATTGAAGTGACGTTTAATTGAAGATCGTACTTCTTGTTCGCTTCTAAGGGACCAAGGGAACCAACATTTACCCATTTTGATCCTGCAGCATTCCAGAAATCAACCTGACCTGTTTTCGTGTTGATTTCAGTTCCCGCGATTCCCCAAGGTCCAGCTATGTCTTTTTCTATTTCATGGTTGTTCGCAAGCTGAGAAGCGGTCATAGAAAAGGTTGTATCGAGCTGCACTTTGAAGTCTTTGTTTTGCGCTGTGACGGGATTTTTAACGCTCGTAAGCCAGAGACCATCGCCCCATGCGGCGCCTGACATGCTGAAATTCAGCGAGTCATTCCCATTCTGGTCGGCACTGATTGATGTTATCCCGCCGCTACCACCGATCTCTCCGGGCTTAATATTGGGTTTCTCGTTGTTCGCATTATCTAAGCCAGTGAAAGCAGTCGCACCAGTTGGTGGCTTAGTACCGCCAGTGTCGCCGCCGGGTGGTACAGTTGGAGGCTTGGGCGTCGGATTATCACCGCCGCTGCCACCAGATGAGCCACCATCGCCATGCTTGGCGCGTTCTTTGAACTCATGTTCATAGTGGCTTAACGGGTAGTATGCCGTTGTTTGCGATGCCTCGGATTTAAGGCCCATGTGCCAGAGTTCTGTTGCAACACTCTTGAGCTCATCGTGGTATTGATTCATCACTCCTGAAAAACTTTGAAAATCCGAAGACTTGTCCTTTAGCGAGAACACATCTTTCTTCAGCTGAGCTTCATCAGCATGTAATTCAGTCAGGGCCTCGTTATATTGCTCGCCTCCTTTTCGTGAATGTTCAAGAATGGAGACATCGTGTCGCAGGTCGGCCGCGGTTTTGTTTAAAGCCGGGTTCGCATGGACACCATATATAGTATCGTCGAACGTGAGCGTACTTGGTAAGTCCGAGCCGGGCTGTTTCGTTCTGTTACTACTATGCTGTTCCCAATCGTCTTTACTGATCGCGCGTTGAAAATTCAGTCCATCATTTTCGCGCGGACGTGCTGCATCGTTAGTTTGCTCGAGTTTTGTCATGGTTTTAAATTAGTAAACATCGGGGGTGACCCCATGTGCTCCAAGGAGCTGGGGCGGGCGCGGACGCGCCATGATCAAGTCTTTTCGGGTCGGGTAAGTCTTGATAGTATTTGCAGCTGCGTGACGATTTAGTGACAATCAAAATTTCAGACATGACGCGTTATAAAAAAATTCAGCTAAACACCGTTTCAATTCAGACGATCGGCTAGGAGATCTGAGCGTCGATTTTTTATCTTCCACAAGTCAATCAAAGCCCAAAATGCAAAACCTAATGGAAACAAACCAACAAGCACAAATATATAGGGCAAAAAAGTCCTCTCCTTGATCAGGCAGGCTTGTCTCGGAGACGAAGGATTGTAATACGCCACGCAATGTGTGCCATGATGAATAAGGAAGCGAAGGTGAACATAATAACGAACAATTGCACTACGCCGGAAACGTTCGCCTCTGAGCCATTGGCGAAATTACGACTTGGATCACTCATCCGTTTTGTTACCGATCTCGACTCTATTGTCCAAGCTAATTATGTCTGATTTCTACACATTTTGCTATTCATGCCGTGCTCGGTACCTGGAACGCAAGCAGAAGAGAAGGCCGGTTCGAGCATCAGAATTTGATTTAGCGATGAGCACCACATCTAGTACCGCACAACCAACTCAACTCACAGCCCAAGGTCGTTGCGAAAAGTGTTGGATTTTCGAACAATGTGTAGCATTGCCCCGGCATCGAACCAGTAAATCTTTGAAGAAACCGAGGGCACAATACATGCTGGCCGGTCCTTTCACTTGCCACTTTATTCGCACATACAAACGGACCGGCATCCCTCATCGTAGGTACTGCATATCGGATTGGAGCGTTATCAGAACAAGTTGAAACCTTACGATTAGGTAATTTTGTTTTATTACAACGAAATTGCCACTTCACGATCCTGACGGGATAAGGCATTCACGGCACGGGTGGGAAGATCACCACTTGCCACAAGTTAGTTTTTACTCCAATATAAACGTCCAAGCAATAGATCTGGAACGCGACCTCAGCCGCGTCCCGCTGGCTGTCGTATAAGGGCATAGTAATGACTAACACGATCTCGAGCCTGACCAAGAAGAAAACTTCTTCGGCTGATGGCGAGGTGACTTATCGCACTAAGATCCCGGCATCCACGCAAGCACAGATGGACAAGATGGCCTTCCAACCATCAGGACCCATTACCCAGTGGGAACAAGACAACTTTTACAAAGCTGAAGTTCAAAGCGAAAGCACAAGTATTTCTAAACTTGCCTTGCAGTATCTAGAACAAGGACGCTGCGAAGAAGCCGAAAGACTTTTCATCCAAGCTCTGGAAGTTAGTGAGCAGTCTTTGGGCGCCGTTGACGGCAGCCTGGAACGCAGCCTAGAAGAGCTAGCATGGTTTTATTGCAACCGCGGTAAGTATCCGCAAGCCGAGCCATTGGTGCGTAGATTGGTAGAATTCCGGGCTAGGAATTTAGCACCCAACGACAGCTTATTAGTAAGAACAATCGATCAGTTGGCCAGCATTTACGAAAATTGCGACGCGCCAGAAAAGGCCGAATCCATATACAGATATCTGCTCGCTTTGCAAGAAGATGCTCTGAAAAGCGATGATCTGGTCATTTCATTCACACTTAAACGCCTTGCCGAATGCTATGTTCGGCAGAATGCTTATCCAGCCGCGGAAAATATTTACCTGCGCGCTCTGACCATCGAAGAAATCAATTTCGGCGCCTACGGCGTCGAAGTAAGCAGCACCTTACAGGATCTCGCGACGGTCTATCAAGCTCAGAATCGTCTAGATCTAGCCGCATTTGTTCTAACGCGTCAACTAACGATTCTTGAAACTATCCATGGACCGGATGGACTGAGCGTCGCTAGTTGCCTATTGAAATTGGGCGACTTGTACACCCAGATGAATCGAAAAGACGAAGGTGAGCCGTTCTATACACGTGTGCTTTCAATCTACGAAAATTCCTATGGTAAGCACACAAACACGGTGCAATCACTTACACGCAAAATTCAGCAGCTGTATGCACATCACGATGGTTCACCAAAAACGACGGTGCAAGATTTCACTGTGACGATGACGGGCTTCCGTGCTTAGTTGGACATAAGTGTGGTGCGCAAGTTTTCCGTAAAATTCGTGTTGGCCACGGCAGCGAACATCGCGGTCACTTCTGGCTGCGCACCCGTGTTTGCCAAGCCTATAGATAGTCATTCATTGCAGCACGGTTGGATCTTGAATCAAAGTTCGACCCTAATTGGTGATCAAACCATCTATGTATCGCCAATAGCGATGAGGCTGACGACTAAAAAAACATCCGTGATGATTCTTACAATCGCACCTGATTTTGACGTCAAACTTTTCAACACTCGATCTAAGAAAATGTATGAGTGTAAAGCGAAAAATTTTGTCAATTCGTTCAGCACATCCATAGCCACCGCTTCTGGCGTAGTCTACTCGGAAATTCCACTGAAACTTAAAAACCGCGACCTCTTGAATGGTCTGAAAATTTGCAACTATGAAACGCCTGACTGGTTGGCAAAGAAAGCATATGACGGCTGGAAAACAGGACTTTCTGACAGAGGCGCGGTTACTAGCGCAACTTATGTAGTCAGCGATCAATTTCCCTCTGCAATTTGCGAAACAATTGCGCGATTTTACGGCTTGCCGCAGAAGGGACTGCCTTTAGATTTCAAATACAAAAACGTAAGTAAGGAGACACAACAAATGCTACGCACGACATCGTGCCGTAGCGCAGAGATTTCTCTTGCAGAATTTCAAGCACCAACAGGATACAAGCGTGTTCAAACAGTCGCCGAAGTAACTAAAGATAAAAATTCTGACGATGTGTTAGAGCTGTTCGAGGGACTGAGCGAATCAATCAACAAACAAACACGCCCCAAGAAAAAATAACGGGTCGACGTCGACTCGTAAAGGTTTGCGGTGCGCTGCCCGCCACAATTTTCAGAGCAATCTACTTACGGTTTTCTGAGATTGTCTTCTGAATGTCAGGATCGTTTGGCGCCAGATCATAGGCGATACCAATTTCTTTCTCGGCCGTGGCACGAGCGTTTTTGCCGAGCAAAGCTAAGCCCAATGCGTAATGGGCATCAGCACTTTTGGGATCCAGCTTGACGGCCTTTTCAAAAGCATCGCGCGCTTTGCTGTCATTACCGTCGGCGAGATAAGCACGACCGAGCCCGATAAAACCGGGAGCAAAGTTTGGAGCCTGACCAACGAATTCTGTGAACGCGGGAATGGATTCAGCAGGCTTCAGGGTCAAAATTTCTGTGAAGCGACTGTCTAAACCGGCTGGCAGAGTCGACTTCGGTCCAACCTTGAGGTCTACGAGTTCAGCCTTCATGCGAGCCGCCTCGCCTTGCAAAGGTCCCAGCTTGACGTGCCGAAAAGTTCTTGACGCACCCGTTGGTATCAGTTCAGGAATGGCTACCAAACCCGTCGCAGCCGCGTTTCCATCCGGTCCATTAATAGTATATTTGAATTGAATGTGATCCACGGGAACAGCGTTTAAATTAGAGATAGTGACGTCAACACGGGCTACTCCGTCTTGCAAATCAGGCTCCTGCAGTGTGACACCAACGTTATTTATCGCCTGGTTCTTCTCCAGATTCATGCAATACATGACGAGATTGTAGCCACCATATAAGATACCAACCGCAAGCAATACCATCATCACTCGCACTGGAAACTTTTGCATAAATGGAGTCGCACTTTCACGGGCTTGTCTGTCCATGAAATCGGTCTTGATATGGTGTTCTTCTGACATTTTTACTCTGTTTCAGATGGGGTAGGTTCGGTCGGAGTTTCCTTAATTGGCATCGGGCGCGGTCTGAACGCTGAAGCAGCTTTGTATCCGTCCATATAATCCAGGCGCAACCTTCCGTCGGGATCTTGATAATACTGCCTAAGTATCTGTTCGAAATTCCAGCCACGGCCCGCAAGCATGTCGGCGCCATGTTGGCTCAGACCGCGGGATCCGTTCCCCGGTCCACGATAAGTGAACACCCAATTCGGTCCAGACTCCCTGACGTCGATGATACCAGCGGTGGTGAATCCCAATCGCTTAGCCAACTCGATTCCGTAAACCTCCTTAGAGTTCTTGGCGCCCAACACCTGAATGCTGTGAGCATTGGCATTAGCGTCCCACTGCTTTACAGTGACGCCGACGATTTGATGAACACCGGTCAATTTCTCCAACGTGACGGTCGGCACGGCTTTCGTGCGGATATTAAGATTCTCGTAGAAATCGCCCACCCATGCTCTGTAGAATCCGGGTTTCACTTTGCCCGAATCTTTCAAGATTATGCCTTGGGTTTCGGCAATCGCCCTGTCGGTGCTACGAGCTTCAGCTGCGCGTCCCTTATAAGCTTGATCTCGAACATCAGGAACTACGTCATATCCTTCGCTCTTAAACCACTTGGATCCGGCGCCCAGGTGCGCCGTGGCGTAGCTGCGCGCCGCCACAGCCTGTGCTTTCAAAGCTTCCAGATGCCAGCTTGAGGGCATTTCAGAGGGCACAACGCCCATCAAATAATTCTCCAAATCAAGCAAATTGATCACGGTTAATGAATTTTGGAAATGGATTATTTCCAGCGACCCACGCCACCACTTGCTGTCACACCAAACCTGATAATCCCGAGAGGCAATCCGCGTTCGCTTATCGACAGGCAAAGCGCAGCTGCGCCCAGTAGCATATTCAGTGATACGCCCATTGGCTATCTGATATACCAACCCCGGTTGCAAAAGAAAAATCGGCTTGAAATCGACAAACACTGCCCCTGGAGCCCACACTGCAATCCGCGTCGAGCCTTTGCGGTTGCCAATGCCAACCCGCACTGGGTAACGCATGTTCGGAGGATACGGCGGAAAATTAACCCTGCTCAGCAAGTCATACTCAGTATTGACAGGCGCCTTCTTTGCCGCCACAGCGTCCAAACTGAGCACATAATTTGTGAAGAAAAGAATGCCAAGCATGACGGCAATTCTAAAAACTGACCGTTGCCATGAAGCCGGAGTTCTGCAGCTTTGCATTAAACTGTCACGGAAGGGGAATGCCAACGCTATCTCTTAACTCAGACTCTTAACTCAGCCGCTACATAATGTCGATGATACTATGAAGGGTGCGTCAAGATCGCAGCACAGTGAAAATGAAAAAGTTGCTTATAGTTGATGATGAAGTCGAAATCGCGAATTCGATTCAGTATGTCCTGAATCAGGAAGGGTTCACGACTTTGCTGGCCCACGATGGGCACAAAGCCATGCAGTTAATCGAGTCCGAAAAGCCTGACCTAATTATCCTTGACCTAATGATGCCAGGGCTCGATGGATATGAGGTCTGTCGACGTGTGCGGGCAAATGACAGGAAGACTCCAATTCTCATGCTCACAGCCCGAACTTCCGAAATCGATACAGTTGTCGGTTTGGAACTCGGTGCCAACGACTATATCTCGAAACCGGTTCGCATCCGCGAACTAGTCGCCCGAGTCAAAGCCCACTTGCGTGAAAGTCCAGTAGTGGCCCCGTCTCAGCCCAAGGGTATTCGGCTGGGCAATTTGGCGATCGACATGGACAGCCGCACGGTCATGGTTGGCACTCAACAAATCGATCTCACGTTTAAGGAATTCGAGCTGCTCGCCGCTATGGCCAAGCATCCAAACCGGGTGTTCACGAGAGATCAGCTCTTCGCACAAGTCTGGGGTTCAGACTTCCTGGGCGAGAGTAGAACGGTGGATGTCCACATTAGATATCTGCGCGAAAAGTTAGAAGAAAATCCAAGTCAGCCAAAACACATTCTCACGGTTCGCGGCGTCGGCTATCGACTCGTTTGGGACTGATAACAACCACCAGTTGCCAGTGGGGGAATTCCCCCACCCTTTAGGGCCCATCAGGCTTTTCGGGCGGTCTAATGCGTACTTCTCCCAGTGACAGTCTATGGTCGCTCAAATAGACTTTAGTCATCGAATCCGAGGATAGCCTATGCAGCAAGCTGCTCGGCATAATCCGAAAGCACCCGGCAAATTCGGCAAATAAATCGATGTCGCACCCACCGACGGATACCTTTTATAAATGAAATTCTCGGCAATCCTAGTAAGTTTAAGTCTCCCCCTAGCCGCTCAAAGTGCGGCACAGGCGGAAGATAACGGAACCGTCGACTTTCTCAAAGCCAGTCTTTCAAGTACCCAAGCGCCGGCCAAAGCGCAGCGCAGCAAAATCATTTTGTCTGCATTACGCGCACAGCCCGACCAGACTCTCAAAACAGCTTACGGCGTCAAGCTTCGCCCGTTTGTACCGGGCAGGAAGTTGCCTAGCAAGCGCGACTTAGAGCTTGAATTGCTTTCCCAGACGCCTCGCATGGCTGCCCCACAACAAGCGAATCTTTCTGGTCAAATCAGTGAGTTTGGCGCTCAACCAATGCCTGAAATGCCGCGCACCTATGATCGCTCCATATCTACTTATGATGCCGCCTCTCTTGCTCGCTACTCGTCGCCTCGTGTGATGGCAAACCAAGTTCTCGCTGTGCCTGGACAAGTTAGAGTCAATCGTCAGGCAAGAAGAACGGTCAGCAGACCGATGCAATTTCAACCTCAAGTCGCAGCCAATACGCAGAGCAATGATTGGCTCGGGCAACCGCGTCAGGGCGAGCGCATGATCCGCCAAGGTGGTGCACTGCTAGCACAAGCGCCAGCAGCGATTCCATCTGAAGAACGCATGGCCGATCTCGGTTATCCAAGCGCAGACGAAATCGCCGCTCCTCCAGTGCCAGTGCCGTCAAACACAGGCAACGACATCATTCGCCCACCACAAACGGAATCATCGCAACAACAACAAGGAGCAGGTCCAGCGCCATTCCCACTGAGCCTGCTGCCACAAGATCAATTAAAATCTCTAATTCGCAGTCGCGTCAAGAATCAAGTGACGGCGCCACCAGCCTATTTCGGCTCATGGCATGGTCCTCAAACAGCGCACAATCTTCCACCAGGCGGGTTCCAAACCCACATGCAGTCGCGCGGATTCGCCGCCCCGCAACCAGCCAATTACAACCATTTCGCGCCGCGTCCAAGTCACAAGCACAGCGCGCCCGGTCACACGCAGATGATGCAGGCAGCCCGACCTCAACCACAAGCGCTGCGCATCGCGACATATCCTGCATATACTCTTCAGCCGCCCCTGGCTCAATAATCAGTAAACACTTAGAGTGTCGCCCATAACGCGGATCGAGGCGGGACTGGAGTTCCGCGCTCCATTTCGAGTTTGAAGCCACACGTCGTTTAAACGGCGTGTTTTCATTTTGTCGAAAAACCCTCATCCCCGGATAAATACAGTCAGCAAAGGAACAAACGTTTCCGGGCTGATTGGGAAAACATGGTCGCAATAAACGTATTGAGCTTAAACTGTGAGAACGACATCGCGTGCTCAGAGGTTTCGTATGGGGAATAAATCCCTAGCAAATAATAAGAAGCGTGCCTCAATGGAACGTCAAGGCAAAGAAGGCTGGGATGCCTTACAAGCTGGCGATTTTGAGCTGGCTTTGAAGTCTTACGCCGGGGCCGTTGAGCTGGCGCATACGATCAAAGATCCCGCCGCCTACGCAGTTTTCGTCAGCTATCTAGGAGTCGCCAAGCAAGCCAGCGGTTTGTTGGAGGAGGCGCGCTCTGACTTCATGCAATCTGCTCAAATCGCGCGAGATAACGGCTTGACCCAAATCGAGGCACACGCAAGCCTGTTGTTGGGCGAGTACGAACGCGATCGGGGACATTGCGACGAGGCTATTCAACACTTCCTTCAGGCTCTAGAAGCTGCTTACACATCAGAAGATGTCGTCGGTATGGAAATTTCTTTTGGAAACTTGGGTCGCTTATATCTCGAGCGGGGCTGGGCTGAGCAAGCATCGGAATGGTTTCGCCATGCGCTTGAAGCGCGCAAGGAAACACCGAATCGCTCCACATGGCTGGGCAGTCTTGGGCTCGCTATGGCTGAACTCGGGCTATTTGAAGACGCCGTAAAATACTATGCAATCGCTTACAACGAAGCGGAAGCAAATCAAGACACGCGCACCCAGGCGATTTGCAGAGGCAGTCAAGGCAATGCATTTTTTGAATTGAAGCGCTTTCAAGACGCGATCATGTGTTATCAGGATGCTTTGAATTTTTCTGAGTCCTCTGGAGACGGTCGAAGGCTGGGGATTTGGCTGGGTAATATCGGCACGACCTGGTTGAAGTTAGACAACGTCGACAAGGCCGTTGATTGCTGCGCCAAGGCAGTTGAATTTGCCCGTGAGTTTGGCGATCAGCAATCTGAAGCGGCTCATTTAGACAGTCTTGGCGATTGCTTTATGACTAAAGGCGAGGTGGAAACCGCGCTTGAATATTACGAGCAAGCTCTGCAAATTAGCGAAGATATCGACGATAGGCAAGGAGAGCGTATTTACCTCTCCAACATAGGCAAAGTTTATGAGGCGCGTGAACAGTTACAGCCCGCCTTCGAATGTTTCGAAAAGGCAATTAATTTGTTTGATGAACAGCGTTCGTCGATCAAAGCGGATGATTTGAAAACGAGCTTTGCTAACCGTGGACAGGAACTCTATCGAGATATGGTCAGTGTTTGTCTATCGATGGGCAAGCGCGTCGAGGCATTGGAATACGTTGGCAGAGCCAAATCCCGCGCCTTGTTAGATTTGCTCAGCAATTCCCCGATCGATATTTCGGAACTAACTGAAAGCGCAGATCAATCACTCGCTCGCTTGATCAGACGTGAATCGGACCTGCGCAGTCAAATTGCCCACTTCGAAAGATTGTTCTGGCAAGGACCGCCGGCAAGCGAAAGTGGCTCAAGAGGCGCGACTCTAGCACCAGAGGATTCGCAAAAAATTTATTCCGAGTGGCGTGATGTCGTCAATCAATTGCGCCGAAGACATCCAAACTATGCTGGACTTGTCGCTGCCAGCACTCTAAATTTCGAAGAAATCAAGTCACTGTGGACGACGCCAAAAGTGAATGAGCCTGAGCAACACTCATTGAATCGAAACACCGCCATACTCGAGTTCTATTGGACTGACCAGTACATTGTCTCGGCCGGCATTTGGTATGGCAAAGACGAACCAAATATCAACATCATCGCCAGCGATGAAGACCGTGAATCATTCGCCGCTGATTTAGCCAGCTTCCTGGAGATGTCCGCAACCGAGGGCTGGGAAGTTCCCGCCAGTTTGTGCAAACGCTTGTACAACAAACTGGTGGCACCGGTGATATCAGATCTTCCTGAGAATATCGATCGCCTTTTAATTGTTCCGCATTCAAGCTTGTATCATCTGCCGTTTTCAGCACTGCATGATGGCAAAGCATTCATCTGTGAAAGATTCTCGATCAGCTATCTGCCGACCACGAGTTTGATTCCAGTTTTGGCCAAGGCGAATCGAAACGTCGGCGTTGACGCCAACAAATATTTGGTGTCGGCGATCAGCGATTACTCAGCGACCAGAAAAGAGGGATTGGTTTTCAGCTCCCGACTGCGTTCAGCAGCTGGTTTAGAAGACTTGAGCTACACAATGGAAGAGGCACAAAACATCTTCGGAGCTCAAGCTTCAGGAGCCAAGCTTCTGAGAAACGATGAAGTCAAACAATCGTTGTCTGAACTTTTCAGTCAGTATCCAGTTGTACATTTCGCGGGACACGCTGTCTTCAACTCTGAAGAACCGCTGGCCTCGGGATTGGTGCTTGCTGATGGAAGTATTTTAACTGCTGCGGCGATTTTGCAGGGCAATGCTCTGCGAACTGATTGCGGGAAATTGTTGGTGCTCTCAGCGTGCCAAACAGGGGTCAACAAGATCACTGAGGGTGGTGAAATTCTGGGACTGGCGCGCGCTTTGATGTATGCGGGAATGCCAAATCTGGTACTGAGTTTATGGGAAGTAGCGGATCGGTCAACGGCAGAACTGATGCAAGAATTCCATAAATATCTGGTGCCTGCATCAGACGGAACGCAGCTGCAAATCGCGGATGCCTTAAGAGAAGCACAGCGGGCTGCGGCTCGAAGCGGACAACCAATCCACGCCTGGGCACCATTTGTGCATCTGGGTATTGACTGATCTGCACACTCACACTTTCTCCACAACCGTTTGCTAGTTTGGAATTGGAGGTGAAAGTTATGTTTCACAAATACGATTTTGGCACGGCAAACCAAATTAGCAGTCTTCGTTCGCGTTCACTAGACAGTGAGCTCGTTCTTGAGCAGACTAGCATGCGCAGTCCTCTAGTGATTTCTATTGTGGCGATGGAAGTTTGTGCGATTCTTGTGCTCTGTTTCATGCCTCACAACATGAAAGGCTCAGTTGTTGGGAAGCAAATTCACAAAGCTAGCGCGCATCCGCACACGTTTAGACATATGGCTTAAGAACAGATGAATGTACGGCAGCGAATTTAGTCAATATGAGTAAATTGAAACGCGCTTGCGCACGCATTTAAGACTCGTTTATCGTAAACTCTCGGAATGCCAATAACCGATGACTCCAAAGAAAAACTAAAGCTACGCCTTTCAAAAGCGATCGGGCACTTAAATTCCGTCTACCGCATGGTCGATGAAAAACGATATTGCATGGACGTGCTCAATCAGCTAAAGGCGGTCCAAGCGGCGTTGGATAAGACTTCAGAAGTAATGCTCAAGCAGCATCTCGAAACATGCGTGGTTGACGCCATACAAAAACAAGATTCTGCACGTGTAATAGAAGAACTAATGCAAGTGTTTCGTAGAGCACCAGAGCTCTATTTGCACGATGTCGATTCGATCGAAGTCGACATCAAGGCGTCAAACAAAGAGTGCTGTCACTAGGCTGGTGTAACATCTATGCAACCTTGCTGTTCCCATCACATTCTTGAAACAGTCATGCAAACTGTGCCGTTCGTATCAATAATCTTCGTAGCGATTCTTCAATATTTCAAAAAATTCGATCAGTGTTTGTTAGTCAAAGCTTTTCGCAAAACAAAAACTGCAGACTAGTTTTTAAGATCCTAGTTTATCGTCCTAGTTGATGTTCCAAGGGGTCGCTTGCACCTTGACCATGTCTACGGGGTGCGCAGACGTTGGCCCGCCGTAGTTGACCGCTTCTTCTATCTCATGAATCATGTGTCCATTCATGTGCCCCAGAGAGCCAAGTGCAACCATGCAAAGAGCTGCCACGCATCCAAGCCCGAGCGCATACTCAACCATACTCTGTCCACGCGCGCTTCTTCGCTTCATACGAGATACCCCAATTCGCTAACTCGAGTTATTTTAGCCGCCAACGCCTCCCGTTTCTAGCTAAGCCCCGGGTGGGGATAGTGCCGCGAGAGCAGACGGAATGTTGAGATGCGCTTCATGCCCGGAGATTGTCTTCACACAAGGGATTGACCACAGTCAGGATCATCGCCTGTCTAGATTGACAGGGACTTGCCGCCCTGTTAGTTTTTGGGCCACTTCTTTGACTGATAAATTTTCATTAGCTATTTCCAATGCATCCTTTTTGAAAATTTCGATTTCGTGCTGGGCCTGACGATGCGCATGCTCAGGCATCAGCTCTGCTCCAACTAAGTGGGTTACCAGCTCCGGTGCACGCCACACCATCTGCAGTGGCAGGTGTTTGATATCCGGATTTCCCAAGTATTCTTTCTCATCGACCTGTTCAAGAGTTGCCGCCGCCAGGGGATCGAGATTTTGGAAAAATTTGACGAACTTTTCCTTGCCGGCCAACACCATAATATTGGAAAGCGTAGGTAGTGATTGGACGCGCTTGCAATAAATACAACTTCTCGGAAGCAAATGCCCATTCAATATCGATCGGGCGACCGTACAGTTCCTCGACTTTCATGACCAACTGGGTAAGCGAGGTCAGTTGTTCCTGTGTCAGCGTAGAGTCTTTGCTGCGATAGGCTGCCCGCTCGTGCGTGCCACCTTCCGGCGTCAGCCAGATTGAAAACTCTTTGCTGCCCAACTCTTCGCGTTTAACACTCAGCGAGACTTTGTCAACAATAAATTCATCGGGTGTGACCAGACCTGCGACAACAGTCTCACCGAGCCCCCAGTTGGCGTTGAACACAGCCTCGTCATAATCGTTCGTGACCGGATTCAACGAAAATCCAACTCCGGAAATTTCGCTGGCAATTTGTTGCATAACGACAAGTGCGATTTTGGGATCAGTGATACCAAAGCCATGCTCTTTCTTATACACCACTACGCGCACATCAAGACACGAGGCGAAAGCGGTGATCACAGCTCTTTCCATGGTACCAATAGTTACACCAAGAATAGTTTCGTAGCCGCCCGCGAATGACGAACCCTCAAGATCCTCCTCCGGCGAAGAGGACCGCACAGCGAACAAACTATCAGCGGGAAAATCGTTAAGCGCTTCGTCCAGAACACTTTTCTGGGCACCCGAAAGCTTCAGTTGCTTTGCTCTGTTCTTCAGAGCTTCGCACGTCTTGCGCAGTTCGTCGGTTGTGCTTGCGGCGATAAAAGCAGCCCATTCTATGCTTGACTTGAGTTCCTCGTTCCAAATAGAGAAGAACTGCACAGGCAACACAAAACCAGGAGGAACAGGCAGTCCTGCCTGACTTCCACGCAATAGCGATAAAGCCTTGCCACCTATTTCAGACAGAGGCGCAGTTTGCGAACCAGGAAACGAATATAAGATCATATCGTTTGGCATGTAACTCCCATTGCAACTTGACAGCTGGTTGATACGTCGATGCTCGCTCGACACCGTGCCAATTAACCGTCAACGAGAAGAAGGCAAAAGATAGCATTTATCAAGGGCGTGCGGCTTTTTAAAGCGATTCCCAATTGGGTAAAGAATACTTGTGAGGATTCATGAACATGCTTCAAACAGGAGCAGGCTTATCGGCTCAAAGAGCGCCTGTTCCACAGACAATTTTTCTTCTCATTTCTATTTTTATAGTTATGTCATGCTGCGCTGGATGCGCAAAGCCTGCGGATAAAGCGGAAATTTTTTCTGCTGGTAAAAAGTTCTACGAGGAACGAAACTACATCCAGGCTGAAAAAAAATTAGAGCAAGCGCTTAAGTTAGGTAAGGATCATCAAGAAGGGACTTCGGGACCAAACCTCAGTAGCGTCGAAATGATTTTGGGCAACACGAAGTGGGAACTGGGAAAGTATAAAGACGCCCTTGCATTACACAAAGAAGCAATTGTTGCACTAACGACGCAAAACGGCGCCGACGGCGAGTTAGTCGCTGATGCAGAGCTGCGAGTGGGAATCGACTCAACGTCGCTCAATGATAAGAAGGCAGCTAAGCAGCACTTCGAAAAGGCATTGACTATCTACAAGAAGAACTTGCCGAAAACTTCTGCCAAAGTCAAACAACTACAGTTGAAACTGAAAGCACTCGCAGCAAACAAGTGAATAAAGAGTTGCACGCATTCACGGTATGGACACTTTCTCACCGCAAGATCAGTCTTAGGTCACATCAGGACAGCAGAGCTTAATTTTGATTGAAAGGTAACCCATAATATGCGACACAACGAGATGGTCAATCCTAAGTCAGAGCTGACGTCCGTAACAACATCTGGAAAAGCGACCGGCAGAGCCAATGATATATTGGCCAACTCACTGGGATGGTGGACGGGCAGGCGCCCCGTCGCGGGCTTATGTCCGGGTGTCGATGGCCACGGCAAGATCCACTCGCTGAGTATGCCGGATTTAGCGAATTGCACAAGACAACAGGTGCAGGATTACTTTGACAATACATGGACACTGACTGAAGTGCTGTTCTCCGGGCTAAAATCGGACGATGTGTTTTATGTCGTGCCTTACCACGGACTGCGATATCCCCTGGTTTTCTACTACATTCATCAAGCTGTGCTGTACGTCAACAAACTCAGACTGGGTGGATTGATTTCGCGCGCGGTGAATCCAAAATTAGAAAGCGTTTTTGAGACAGGGGTAGACGAAATGTCGTGGGATGACATGTCGAAAAACACGATGGATTGGCCGCCATTGCAGGAATTACACGAATATCGCAAGCAAGTCTATAAGGTTGTTTCGGGAATCATCGCATCGCACGAGGGTTTGAACGAAGGTCACATACCGATTACGCAAACCAGTCCACTATGGACACTTTTCATGGGATTTGAGCATGAGCGAATCCATTTAGAAACCTCTTCTGTTCTCATTCGTGAGCTGCCGCTCGAATGCGTTAGGAAGCCAGACGCCTGGCCAGATTTGGACATGTCACCGTCAAACAATGCTGTGTTTCCACCGGTAACCGGAAAAGATTTCCCCTCCAATCATCTTTTGCAGGTTGAAGCCGGTGCAGTGGAGATTGGTAAGCCAGCGAACAATCATCTTTATGGCTGGGACAACGAATATGGTACTAGAATGCGGCAAATTGGCGCATTTGCCGTGTCCAAGAATCTAATTAGCAATGGCGAGTTCTATTCGTTCGTCTCCTGCGGTGCCTACCTCGAACAAAAATTTTGGAGTGAAGAAGGCTGGCAGTGGCGTTCGTTCAGGAATACCAAATTTCCCACATTCTGGAAACCACAGGGACCAAATGGATACCATCAATATCGACTGCGCACTTGCTTCGAATTGATACCGATGCAGTGGTCATGGCCAGTCGTAGCGAATTTTTACGAAGCAGAAGCTTACTGCAAATGGCGCGCTGACAATGACGGAAGTGATAATGCTTACAGACTTATCACTGAAGCAGAGCATCATCGACTGCGACAGCTGGTAGACCACTTGGATAAGACGCACCAAATACAGTACCAATCCAAAACAGGCGTTCTTAGCGATCGTAGATTCAATCTCAATCTCACTTGGGGCGCGGAGCGACGTGTCGGAGCCGATCTAAACTCAGACGATGAAAACCTTCCCGGTGATTTGTTTGGAAACGTTTGGCAATGGTGCGAAGATCAGTTTAATCCCCTGAATGGATTCGCCGTAAACAAATATTATGACGATTTCAGCGTGCCATGCTTTGATGGAAAACACCAGATGATACTTGGTGGTTCGTTCATCAGTAGTGGAGACGAAGCGACAGCTTGGGCTCGATTCCACTTTCGTGCGCACTTCTTTCAACATGCTGGATTTAGAATTGTATCTAGTACCGGTGATGGTGGCGTAGTGCATCTTGGTGAGCAACAAAGCCAAATCAATCCTTACGAAACCGAGTCCATTCTAAATGAATATCTAACCTTGCACTTTGCGCCAGCAGAAATTCAAATGCCTTTTCATTTCATCAGTCGCGATTTGACAGAGTTCCCACAGCGTTGCGCCGAGCTGGTTAAAAAGTGGACGAAAAAATTGGGCATCCAGCCAGACCGCGCACTCGATGTAGGTTGTGCCGTAGGCGGCGCGTCCTTCAAGCTGGCAGAAATGTTCGCAGAAGTGACTGCAGTTGATTTGAGCCAGGCATTTATTGATGCAGCAAAACGGCTTCAAACCGATGGCATCATCAACTTTGATTGTAGAACTGAGGGCGAGCAAGTTCTTTCACTCGAAGCCACAGTCGACAAAACTTTTTCACAGCGAATCAACTTTAGAAGAGCCGATGCCTGCGCCTTACCGCCAGAGTTTGTTGGCTTTGACGCAGTCCTTTTAGCCAATTTATTGTGTCGGTTGCCGAGCCCTAACGCCTGCTTATCGCGCATGAGCGGTGATCGAGGCATTGTTCGAAGGGGAGGATTACTTGTTATCACGACACCGTTTACGTGGATGGAAAAATTTACACCAAGAGAATCCTGGTTTGGTGGACGGAGAGAAGATGAGAAGACATCTGAGGAAGAGCTGATTGAACGATTGTCGAACGATTTCGAATTGCTGGAAAAATTCGACATGCCTTTATTGATACGAGAGCACCAAAGAAAGTATCAATTGATCTCTTCGCTTGCGACCGTATGGCGGCGACGCTAGCTGGGAGCGCCCTGGAGCGCCCGGCAACCTCGCCTTCACATAACGCGCAAGCGCGGGATCTCGGCTGGCGAAACACTCAACATTTTAGCTGAGGGATTCTGCCCACCAAAGCGCTGGATTCAATAACGAAGGATTTCTTACGGGCGGTCAGGACGCAAGTTGGTCGAATTTGGTCGCCAGGCAGGAGTTTTGGACATTTCCAGATGTTAAAGCCATCTAATCCGGTGGTACATTAGTATCAATCTCCAGTTAGCAGCCAATTTAAGAATCAATGTTTCACGTAAGTGTGCGTCCACGGCGCCTGCTCGGCTCCGCCATTCAATTCTTGTCTCTGTCGGTTTGCATAGGGTCATCGCCTCTTGCAGCCTTCGCTCAGTTGCAGGGTGGGACCAAGACGGATTCTTTGTCCGCGGGAGCAAGCCAGACTCTGCTAAACGGTGGAACAAAGGTCAATTCTTTGTCGGGCGGTGCGAATCAACCCCTTCTAAACGGCGGCGCAAAAGTCGACAGCTTGTCGGCAGGCGCGAAGCAAACTCCATTAAACGGAAGCGCAAAGTCGGATTCGTTATCAACGGGAATCCGTCACACGACATTGCAAGGTGGTATTAAGGATGATGCCGCACTGCGATCATCTCTGAGACTTCTCAAACCCTCTACAGATCACGGACAACCATTGACGCCGGGTCTCGTAAACTCGCTTTTACCTGGCGGTGTTACTCAGATTTCAGGCAACAGAATGGCGGGTCCCCTAGCACCAATATTTCAAGCAGGAACGCCCATCAATTCAGTGCATAACCGGCCGCAGAGCGGAGCCATCCCTCCTATTTCGACATATACCCTGACGCGCAGCAACAGCAGAACATGGGTAGCCCCTGGCTATGAAGTGACCCCAGCAACCTTGAGTAGAAGCGCTGCATTTGTGCCGCCAACAAGTAGCTCAAGTTCATCGTCTGTTCAGCGAGGAGTAACCTCGTGGGTGCCGGGCTATGACGTGACAAGCATCAGCCAGATCGCCGGAGCAGCGTCTGCTATAACCGCCAGAGTTGGACCAGGAGTGGCTGCCTATGCACCACAATATGAAGTTCACAAGATCATCGTCACTTCACAAACTCTGCCTTATGATCCAACAAGCGTTACGCAAAGAGGAGTAACTTCTTGGGCGCCTGGCTATGAAGTCAGCGTCACCTCCAGAAATAAAGGCGTCGTCGTTTGGACACCTGGTTATGAACTTTCTAGACTTGTACCGGGTGCCATAAAAGAAACGCTGAGCGGTCTTTGGCATTCTGGACTAAGTACGCCACCATTGATAGCATCACAGGGTGTGTTGCCTCAACCGCAATTTGCAAAAGTTCTAGTTGGAACATCACCCCTGGTGGCAACGGGTTTGCTATTGCCTCAATTGCGCGCACAAGCGCTTGAAAAAATTTCTTGGGACGAATGGTACAAGCGCGTTGCAAGAGCCATTTATTGCCGGTGGCAGTACGCGGAAGTTGGACCGGGAATTGCCACAGTGCGCATGGTGGTGACAAAAGACCGGGATATTTCGTGTCAACTAATCGACTTCCAGCCTGCCACTGATATCAAGCGAGACGCCGTTGCTGAGACTTTCTTCAGAGAGAGTGCCCTCAAGGCAGTGAGAATGGTTACAAAGTTTGAAATTCCTGAACTGCCTACACCGCTTGTTTCCGACAAGGTTGTTTTCGATCTGGATCTAAAGCGTGTAGTTGATGGACCAGTCGGTGTCGATGTTGCCAGTTCACGCAGCGCGCAGAACCATCCATAAACGTTCTCCTCTAACAATCTGTTTCATGCCATGCTATTATCCGCCGAGATTTTAGTGAGATTGTTTAATATGTACGTATCCAAAATACTTCTTTCCAGTGCCCTCGCGTGCATATTCGCACTAGCACCAAATTTGGTGCGCGCTGAAAGTGGTGCCGATCCTTTATCAATTTATGTGCAAGCGGGAATTGACCCTAGCCAACACGCACAAATCACAGAGTTAGGCACACAACTAGAGCAGACTAACATTGGCAGGTCACATGAAATCCTGGACTTGATCAAGAACTTGCGACAGCTTTCTCTTCAACCAGACCTCGACGAAAAGAAAATCCTTTCGACACAAAATCGAATAAACGATTTGCAGGCAGCGATGTCAATTGATCGATTAAAGCTGAATATGAAAATCAGACGATTGTTGACGCCCGACCAACGCACAAAACTTGTTTCGTTGATAAAAATTCAGCGCGCGACACCGTCGCCACCTGGTCCCTAGAGACCCACTTTTCGCTCATTAAAGATCCGGCCGCAAGGACACGAAGTGAACAGTTGCAAAATTAGCACTGAAATCCACTCTGGAAACAGATCCAGTCGGCACAGATAAACGCCAAAAATTATGCACAGACATACCCAGCGCATTGACGAGGATGGCGCGGATGATGCCTGCGTGAGTAACAAACGCGACCGTCTTTCCTTCATGCGTTTTTATCAAAGCGAGTAAGTTGTCTCGAATGCGTTCACAAAGATCTTCGATCGACTCTCCTCCTGGTGGACGATTAGTGATCGGATCTTTCGACCAGGCCGCGTAAATATCAGGCTCACGCTTTTTTATATCCAAATAAGTTCGACCCTCCCATTCACCAACACGCCATTCATCGAAACCCTGACAAATAATCGGCATTAGTCCGGTCGCCTCGGAGATGATGTCGGCGGTAGCTTGAACACGCTTAGCGGTATTCGCTATTAAAACTTGCGGATTGTGCTTCGGTATCCATCTGGAAATAGCCTGAGCTTGGTCAACCCCCTTTTCAGTCAGCCTTGCTTCGGGATCGGTATAGAGTAGACCGGCTTCAGTAGCTTCTGTATGTCCATGTCTAATCAAAAGCAAAGAAGTGATCGCTTCTTCAGGATGAAGTTTTTCACTTTCCTTGGTCGCTGACGGCACGCTAATTCTCCGCGTCAGGTTGGCAGAAACCAGCGGTAACAAGCTGATCCGCATTCGCCGGTTTGCTTAGTCCGTAAACGCTACAGACATCTATTAACTTCTGAACTTGAGAAGCAAACAGTGGCTTTGGACCACCCAGAACATGAGCCACCAGCATCGTTTGTGCGAAGTGCTCAACTGTTTCCAACTTGTAATAGGCGTCAAATATATTCTTGCCTAACGTAAGCGCGCCGTGATGGTCCAGCATGATAGCGTCATATTTTTCCACATAAGCGCGGATGCTATCAGGAATTTCTTCTGTGCTTGGTGTCGCATACGGTGCTGTTGGTATGTGACCTAGTGTGCAAACAACTTCGGGCAAAACGCATTGGGAAAGTGTGGCACCAGCGACGGTGAATCCGACTGCAACAGTTGGGTGCGCGTGAACCACAGCTTTCACATCCGGACGACAATGATACGCAACCAAATGCATCTTCAGCTCGGTCGAAGGTTTGGCATCAGAAAGTGAAACGCCGTTAATATCAGTAAGTACCAGGTCCTCGCACCGCAAACGCCCCTTGCAGGTGCCCGCTGGTGTGGTCAAAATGAGATTATCAGCCAGTCTGATGCTGAAATTGCCTTCAGTGCCGCTTATGTATCCTCTCGAGTAGCAAAGCCCAGAAACCTCGACCAGTTCCTCTCTTGCCTGCTTTTCGGTGAGCTCAGTTTGCAACGGAAAATCTCCTTAGAATCTGAAGAAATAAGCAATTCTTTATGGCAGGTTATTATATCTAGTAGACTACTATCGGGATGTAAGTAGCCGCCCGAATCACGAATTCGGTCGTGGTAGTGGCCCCGGACAAAACAGAGACCACAATACTATGCGGTGTCCAGAATGTACCGAAAGAAACTCAGTTGCAGCTAGAAGTTGCGGCACCTGTGGGCATAAGTTCAAGCGCAAGCCCGTACCTGTGACAGTTTGGGTGGGTATTGGAATTGTCGCAATCGTTTTAACGTTTTGGGGCGTTGCCTCGGCGGTCGTGCCAAGTCTGAACGACCCGTCCAAGTCTCTTACCCATGTCGCGAAAAATGTCTTAGCTGGTCCGAAATCACCTGAACACGCCACGAAACTGAAGGCAGAGTTTGATAACTCGTTGCGACAGTTTTTGATTGCGAACGGCAAAGATCCATCACCTGAACTAGTCAAAAAGTTGCAGGCGATTTTAGCTTCGTCAGCCTTTGAGGTGCACTCTTTCGAGCTGCCGCGCGGCTTGAAGGTGATTGAAGTTGACACTATATTGCAGGCATCTGATTTCGTAATTATGAATTCGCAAGCGGGAACCAAAGTTTTTCTTCTGCCAGATTTCGAAGTTTTCGACAGTGCACAAATAATCAATGATCAAGCTCGCGCATCGCTCGTTCTGATTGGACATTCAGCCGGTCAGGGAGCACATAGACCACAAATCAAAGTCTTCGCGCTCTTGCCAGATGACATTCAGGATGAAACATCCAAAGCATTGCCACCGATTGTCGGCGAAGGAACAGCAGGTTTTGCTGCTAATCACCGAGACATCGTTGCTGATCTTTCTCTATTTTCAGTAGGAGTTGCCCAAAGACTTTTCAAACCACAGCAGCCCAACACTGGTCGTGGAGAGGAAGAGCGAGTCAAACAAATTCTAACTTGGCGCGATGGACGCTACACCTCCATGCAATCAAACGGCAAAGGCGCCCTCGCCGCACTATATATGGTGGCACGATGCATGCAGTCACCAGCTGATGCAGATAAATTTTCAGATTCTCTTTCTCCTAAAGCAATTCAATTCATCAAGACATCACAAATTAAGTTGGATACACCGAACTTTGTGATCGGGCAAACCGAAGCCTCCGCCAAACAGCGCCGTACTCCAACGGTAAACCGCTTGCTTAGCGGATCTGGCGGCAATAGCTTCCGAGTTGAATTACAAAAATCAGGTGAGGGCGTGAACGCACATGTGCTGGCAAGCAGTATCCGCAAGACAGATGAAACAATCGCCGCAGCTCCAATCGTCAAGTCTCCAGATACGGTGGCACCTACTCAAGCTTTGACACCGGTGCAAGTGGCCACGATGGACCCCGGATTCAATCATCATCAGGCGACGATCGTCGAGAAGAAACCAACTATCAAGAAAGAAGCCAAAAGTGATGCTTCGATCGAAGACAGAATCATAAGCAGCAGCAAAAGTTCCAAAGTTATCCAGACTTCAAAAGATGACACGACCCAAAAGAGTCCAGTCAAAGAAACGAAAGAACCGGCAAAGGTCGTCGAGCAAACACCACCAGCTGCTGAGACCAAGAAAGTAGAAATCGTGGAGACCAAGGCTAAGGCGATTAAGTATCCAGTCGACGAGGTTATTAGTCCATCTGTTGAAAAGACCGCAGACAGTAACATAAATTTGAGACGCGGACCTAGCAATGGCTATCGCACACTCGCACACATCAAGCCAGGAGCAAGGTTAGAGATAATTGGCAAGAAAGATGGCTGGTACAAGGTGCGCAGCGGCGGCACTGAAGGCTATGTGATGAGCTCCTTGATCGACAATAAATCGCCGTCAACTGCGAGCTCTGTGCCTGCAACCAGCAAACCCGAAAGCATGGCAACAAGCAAGCAGCAGACGGCGACTCCAACAAAGAACCCAGCGCCGATTAAGACCGCTTCCTCGACATACTTCAAGGCGAGCACTCCGCCGATTAAGAAGGAGACTACAGAGCCCATGCAGAAGGGCTTGACGACCGGCACACTTAATCGCAACCGAACCATCAGAGATGAAAACCACAATCCAATCGGCGTCGCTACTAAGGGCGCTCAGGTTGTCGTCCTGACAGGACTGAAGAATGGCAAGTATAAAGTTCAATTGCCGAGCGGAAAGACAGGCTACCTGGACAAAGAGACGGTTGATGTTGTAAACGATGCCCCTCAGTTTGTCCCCTAAGTCCACTCCTATGTTATATTTGTAAGCCGGGACGTGGCGCAGCTTGGTAGCGCGGTTGCTTTGGGAGCAATAGGTCGCAGGTTCAAATCCTGTCGTCCCGAGAGTTTCGGGGATCGGTGTTTTTCAAGTAACCACTGAGTAACCATTCAGATTTGGAAGTTGCATATGTGTTTGATATCAGGTTTGGTATCAGGCACAGATCGATAATTACTTTTTAACCACATGGAACGTTGATCGTTCAAAACCGTCAACCAATACGTGTTTGCACCCTTTACAGGGTGCCCTGACCTAGACTACTATCGTATAGTCACCATCCGAGTTAGAAAGTTGGACAGTATGCTCAGTTTACAAGACGAGATCTTACATATTCTCTCTGAGAACGGAGAGTTGGAGGCTGATGACTTGGTTAACAAAGTTGTTCAGGCTCGCACTGAACTTCGTGATGCTCAAGTTCGAGCCGCTTTGTTTCCGCTTATGTCCACGCGCCGAATATCGTTTTCAGAAGACAACCGAGTCAAGCTTATCAGTGACAGTGTCGCCCCAGCCGCCGTCCCTGCCCGACGCTGATTTAGCGCACAGGATTGAGCGTCTAGAAGAAGAACCAACAAAAGTCCATAGGAACGATACTCAGGTTGATCGTGATCGGCTTCTCTATGCAACAAGTTTTGCAAGATTAGCCGAGGTCACTCAGGTTATTTCGGCCGATCATGGCTACGTGTTCCACAACAGACTAACGCACTCGCTTAAAGTAGCGCAGCTTTCAAGACGTATCGCGGAAAAACTTCTAAGTGAACAACCGAAGGAAGTAGCAGCGGCAGGCGGATTGGACATAGACGCTGCTGAGTGCGCTGGCCTAGCCCATGACCTAGGTCATCCACCATTCGGACATATCGCTGAAGATGTTTTAGACGATGAAATAAAAGACATTGATCCACAAGATGGCTACGAAGGAAATGCGCAGTCCTTCAGGATAGTTACAAAGTTAGCCGTTGGCGATCCCATTGGTATCGCTGGCAACAAACCAATTGCTCCAAGTCTCAACCTTACAAGAGTGAGTCTCAATGGCATTCTTAAGTATCCTTGGCTAATCAATGGCAATCCACAAAAGACGAATAAATGGGGAGCCTACTCGTCAGAGAAGGATGAGTTCGACTGGGTCAGAGCAAGCTTCGACAAACAGTTTGGTGGCAAGGTCAAAAGTCTGGAAGCAGAAGTTATGGACTGGGCAGATGATATCACCTACGCTGTTCATGACGTTGTAGATTTCTTTTGTGCCGGCAAAATTCCACTAGATCGGCTCGGTGAGCAGAAACCTTTAGTTCTATCTTCCTTTTTTGAAGAAGTGTTCAATCGTGAAGGAAACGAGAAGTTAAAGGACAGGCGAAGTGAACTCGAAAAGCGATTCAAGCACGTCTGCTATCGTAATTTCGCAGCGATTGAAGGACGCTACACAGGCATTTGCGAAGAGAGAAGTGTTCTCTGGCAAATGATGACGGCCCTCATCACAGAGTATGTTGGAGCCTTTAGAATAGGTAATTTGTCTGATCCTAATAGCCTTGTGACAATCGGCAAAGAGGCAAAGGATGAAATTGCTATGCTCAAGCAGCTCACTTGGCACTATGTGATTAACAACGCCGATTTAGCCACAGCACAACATGGACAAAAGCTGATCGTAAAGGCGGTGTTCAAAACATTGTATGAGGCATCAGCAGCATCATCTGAATGCCGACTTCTACCGCCATTCTACGAAGAGTTATATCGAAAAGCCAAATCAACAAGCGAGAAGATACGGCTAGTAGCCGATTGCGTAAGCAGCATGACCGAAGCCGAAATCACAACAATCTACCAAAAGATTTGTGGATACAAAGTTGGACCTATGCTATGAGCCTTCTGCGCCCCATCCCCAAAGAGTTAAATGACCAATAGCATTTGTAGCAAAGACTATAAATGTACGGGTCTGTGGAGGCTTCCAGAGACGCAAGGTTCCATAGAAGGCGCGTTATTTCACAACCAAACGATTTTCCAGTTAGATTTAAATGGTGCGTTTTGGAATGAAGTGCTCTCAGAAGACGAGAGCATGTTAATTGATGAAACTGTCAAGCCCCGAAAGTTGCTTGACGTCGCCTGGGACGTTCCCGTCCTGTTTGGGGCAACGAGTGAAGGTGAAAAGATAACTGTATTTCAGAATGTCTTACGTTCGATCAATCCAATCGCGCATCGCTCCATCTACAATGTTCATCGACTGCTGGTGGGTGCACACATAGCATCGGAAGAAAAAGCGGCATTTTCTTCGGCGAAATGCTATATCGAAGATTTAGCAATAAGCCTTGGACCATGCTCATTTTCAGCAATTATTAAGTGGCACGAGACCGATGTGCATTTGGAATTGCACGTTGAAGAATCTGTTGGAGTAATATCCACAACTGTGAACACACAAGTAAGTATAAAGTGGTGGCACATTTTTTTTAGCCATTTCAGTATGCTGCTGACAGCGCTACATGGGAAGCCCGTTGAGATTCTCTATATAGATGTTATTTCTCCGGAATTGGGTCAAGCTCGCTTTCGTGATTTCAGGCTGCTGCCAAAACGAACTGAAAAGCCACCATGGATTTGTTTATCAGATTTAGATCTGGATTTGTTCAAAGCTGTTCTTCAAAACTGGGCCGATTTGCCCGACCGTTTAAGACTGATGTTTACTCACTTTGGCGCCTACGTATCCTATCCAAATTTTTTTCACCAACTAAATCTAGTGACACTTGCACAATTCCTTGAAGCATTCCACCGATGTGCTGTCGGTGGCCAAATCTTGCCATTGGAAGAATATGAAAAAGTGAAATTAGCGATGCTAGAAGCGATTCCTGCTGATGTTAATAAGGAATTCCGAAAGAAGTTAGCGGATACTCTTGCGCATGCACACGAATACAGTCAACGCACACGTCTCAAACTTTTGTTCGCCGTATTTACAGAAGAGTTTCAATTGCTTTTTGCTAAGAAGTATAAACGATTCGTAGGCTTGGTCGTCAATACTAGAAATGCCTACACGCATTTCGACGACACCGCCCAGCTGGAAGTGATGACGGACAATGAAGTTTCGTTAGCTGTCATTGCGTTAGAAGCACTACTAAATAGCTTGTTACTGGAAAAAGTCGGCGTGCCAGAATCGCTGCTTCGTTCGAAGCTAAAGGATCGTCAGAAGTTCAAAACCTATACGAAACTCAAATCTTGGTAATGGTGATGGGTGCGTATTCGAGCCGGCCAATTTGAATGCGATTCACCGGCAAATTCAGGAGAATACGCATTGAGTGCGCGTTTTCAAAAGAGCATCACTTCTCCCTTGAGTCATCACCATCTTTTTTAATTGGTGATATGTGCATCAAATTCTCCGAATTTCTTTGGGATGCTCTGACTTGCTCTGACGTTTCTGCAGTTAAAGAACCGACCCAATGTCCCTAGATCCTTGACTTTTACCCACTTAGTGAAGGCGTTTTGTTTTCTGTTCGATAGTCTCTATAAACGCAATGCAGTGTGGCATCAGAAGTGGTGGCAACGCCTAAATGCGACACGTAAAAAGTGATGGTGGCGATAAACAAGAATATACGAGCGTTTCGAGACTTGACTTCTTTTTCTTTATCCTGCACTACAAACGTGCCTCCGGAAAATCCAGAAAATCGATCTGCGTAACTTGGCGGCAACGGTAAAAAAGAGTTTTACCACCGACTGGGCAAACATTGACCAAGTCAGTCCGAGCTCAAGGCTCACGGACTGTCAATCACTTGACGGACAAAACCTTAAACAAACACGCTTAAAAACCAAAACAAAACGATCTCATCGGAGACGCACGGCTACGTTGCCGCGCCTCGTCCACGTTCACCTTGTTTCGTGAATGCTTGAGTCCGCCGCTAGACGGAATGTAGCTACCTCGGAGCTGTTGCAGCGGTGAGCAAATGCGGTAAGCTACTGATGCAAACCATCTCATAAAGCGCTTATGAATCTAAACATCGATCCAGCAATTGCTGTAAAAATGCCCACCGAAGAACTTGCCGGACATGTTATAGACGCTCTTAAGAAGGGGTCCAAAGCCTTCCATCCGCACAACGTCGGTTTAGCAGTTGCCAGCCAATACGCGAACCATCCTCAGAAAGATGAATTCATCGAAGCAATTATGGAAGCCTTCGGCTGGATGTACAGCGAAGGTCTTAGCATTACAGATCCTGATAATGGTTATAACGGCTGGATGAGGCTGAGCAGACGCGCTAGTCAACTGAAGGCACCGTCCGATGTGACCATGTTGGCTCAGCGGGAAATTTTGCCGAAAAACTTTTTGCACCCAGTTATCGCCCAAGAAGCTGGTTTGATTTTTCATACAGGGAAATATGATGCCGCGGTGTATGAGGCTTTTAAGCAGTTAGAAATTGCCGTTAAAGAAGCAACAGGCATAAACAATATAGGCTCAGCGCTCATGATGGATGCATTCAAAAATGGCACCGGTCCGCTAGTCGACAAAAACGCCGATCCTAACGAAGAGGAAGGTCTCAAATTCGTTTTTGCTGGCGCGATGAAGATTTTCCGTAATTCGACCGGGCATCGAAATGTGCGAATGGACGCATATCAGGCGGCCTCGCTCATCATTCATGCGAGTTATCTCTATTCTTTGGTTGAAGAGCGGAAGCTGTTAAACGGCTTGAGCAATCAGAGCAACACTGTTTAGGAAATCCACTCCGGAGCGGCTCCGACTCGACGCGCGCACTAGACTGTTTACCAAGCATGAACGCAAGGGCAGATCGGAAGTTCCCTGATACACCGCATTTGGTTCCATGTTGGGAGAATACAAAAATGAATCATCGCTGACAAAGTAGACGACTATTTGCCACCATTCGATAACTCCGAGAAGAGATATTTCAGGACGCATTTTCATTACCTTGCATGACCGATGCCCATGCCATTCCACTCCAAATCGTTGCCGAAATCCTTTCTGTCCGCGACAACCACGAAAGTGTTGCTTCGCCCAATCCTCGCTAGTTCCTTTGTTTTCAAATCCACCAGAAACAATTGGGAGGTTTTCGGATCGCGCCTGTCACGCCAATCTTCGAACGGGATTAGCAATCGCCCAAAACATGGATGCCAACTCAAAACCGCTTGTTCGTCAGGCAGCAAAAAGACGGGAAAGATATACGGCTCAATGAACGGAATATCAACAGTAAGTGCCATCACATCGCCCCAATAGTGTTTTCCAACACGATTCAATAACTGATCGTTAAAGCCATTCACGAAATCAACTTGCACACCATCTTGGACATCAACAATTTCTGGTCCCTGGACAAGCCGTGTACTACCGCCGATGTTATTTAGAATCAAATGTGGAATATTATCAGCGCCGTAACGCCACAGCTGCCAATGATCACCGTCGTACTTAACTGAAAGGCGGTTTCCTTTGATCGCATTCACCCTAGATACCACTTCAGGTGTAAGCCGTGGCAAAGTAAGTTTGCAGATGGAACCGCTTGGGTCAATGTAGTAAACGACAACATGTTCAGACTTGATAAATAGTGCGTCTCGATGCATATGCTGAAACCACGTTGTATCAGCAGAGTACAAGTAACACGGCACCAGTATCGAATACGAGATAATTTGCGCCAGAAGTGATGCGCGAAGCGCCGTTTTGATGGCACTTTTACGCTGGTTGAACAACTTAATTAAGAACGGCCATTCGTAAAGCACCGCAAAAACAAACGAGCTACCAAGCAACACGATAAAAACAAACGGCAAGTTGTACGGAATGTCTGGAAATAAGAGCGGTCCCGCAATTCTTATCATACAGTCCATGGAAACATAACCGACAAAAGTTGAAACGTAGTTGGCCAGAATCATCCACAGCAAAGTCCTCTTGAACGGTGTTCTGAACACCTTTGCTATGGCGAAACTCTCAAACAAAGCTGCAACAAGATTGCCGACTACAAGATACGCAACTGAAACCCGATCTGCTCCGGCAGACATGAAAATCGGATCAGCTAAACCAGAAGGAACTGCGCAAACAAAAGCAACTACCGCCAACGAAATTTTTGTTCCAAACTTGAACGACCGCATTGTTTTTCTAATTTCCTAGCGTCATTTCAGCGTCTCAACATTCCGTATGCATATCGCGCTTCGGCGGGCCTATTAATCATTCACAAACTCACTCAGGGATTCTACGACCGCCGGCTTACAAACTGACTTCATGAATCGATTCCAGTTCTTCCCCACTCTTAACTTATTAGGAATCAGTTGTTTCGTCGGGTGGAATGCCGGAAGGCAAGCCGCTGCCTCGACCAAAGTTCTTGATGTTATTTTCTGAAGTCATAGCAATATCTCTCGTGTCTAAATGCTGTTCCCAACGAACATTGGGTGTGCCAAGAAGTTTGCTGACGTTGTTGGAGAATCTGGCAGAAAGCAGGATCCGGTGATTATGGACACAAACAAATTGCCCAAGAATCTCGTCCCCCGTGCATAACAGAGCTTGAGTAGGAAGGAAGGCAGGCAGATTATAAGCGGGAATAATTACCGCGTAGCCGCCAGGTTCGTCTTTTACGATCTTGCAAACAAGATTTTGTCCTGGATAGAAACCACCGCCTCCGCCGAATGATCCACCACCACCACCGCCACCAGAGGAAGCCTTGAGTCGCTTATATTCAATGATTTCAGCTTTGGGCGGTCTTCGTTTTGGCATGTGACGGTCCTAAATTCCAATACGCGGTTCTCTCTGTTCTACTCGTGGAGTATAGTCGGGCGTGGGTAATGGAGCATCTCTGGCTCAAAATCCCCCACTTGTCCCGATGGAAATTCAGACTTGCCGTTAATAGAAAAAGATCCTATTTTCTCAACTTCAGTTTGAGTCGAGCCGGCAGGAAATCTCAAAATCATATTGGTATTTAGCGACGTAATTGCCGTCATTGCGATTGCGTTAAACACTGGGTTTGGGCTTTTGTGGATTAAGTGAACTTGAGTGATTCGACCGTCTCGTGTGACGGTGTAAGATACGGTGGCTGAGGTCTCTCCAGAGTTGTTGAAGGCAGTGTTTGCCATAGAGACAAAGCGTCTTTGTATTTCTTGCGCTATACAACCGTGCCACTGCTGCCAGGCTGCTTTCACCTCCGCGCTCTCAGGTGCAAGAGTTGTCGCCTGGACGGTGTTCATTTTAGTCTTATCTGCAACTGGTGCGAACTTACCAGATCCGAAAGGATCTCTGCCACTGGTTTGCGAGGAATTTGGAGCAGGAGAGACGTAAGGTGGAGAGCCGGGAGGATCAGGCAGCGCATCGTATCGAACACCATTGGTCTCCGCACTATATGCCGGGCAATTGGCGAAAAGAAGCACAGATATAGCGGTTACCAGGACTTTCATGGTTCCTCAAGTTATGCGCTTCTAACAGCATAGCTTATAATCGGAGCGTGGCTTACGCTCTAGCGGAAAACGAACGGTGTTGCCACCACCAAGAAAGACTCTAGTAGTCTTCACAACGGCGGTAAGAAGCTTGTTCTTTTTCAAGAATGTGTTGTGCACAAACATCCGCGTGAGTAGCCCGTCGATGAAAGGCGGAGTAGTTCAGAACTTAGTCTGCCACTTGCTGTTCGGTATGGCGGTCGTGCTGCTGTTCCAATCAGCCGCCGCTGAATCCACCCACCAAACAGAAAATAGCACCCTTCAAAAAAGTCCCGTCAGCCAGAGAGCACTAAAGGGCTACCACATGGATCCGGCTCCAGTCGTCGAACAACCCAACGATTGGAACGAGTGGGAGACTCTGATGAAAACATGGCTGTCGAGCAGATTTCTTGAGCAAACGAAGAAATCGGTTGATGCTGAAATGTTGAAATTTCCGGAGCCGCAAAAATTTAAATGCAAAATTTCTTTTTGGGTTAGCCGTACTGCGGGTACCTCCCTCCTACGGGTTCCGATTAAAATGGAGCCTCTGATTGAGAATAGGGAGCTAAATAATCACATTCGCATGTTCTTTCTCTCCTTTCCAAAAACGCTGACGCGCTTCCCGAAAGGCGTAAATGAGGACTGGGTGGAGTGTCGCGTCACGCTTGTCGGTAATCTGGGTGCCACCGAATTCAGTGCGAAACCTACAAACCTGCCTCCGACCGAGTCCAGAATCCAGAAGGTTACCCCACCATTTCGACCGGTCGTTCTGCCACCGGAAATTATTGCGCCTGGAGCTTTCGACCCTTAGCTGTTTCCGAAATCATTCGTTTTAATTTTGCACTGCCTAATTAGGTAATCGGCAATTTTATTCATAGGCACTCGGAGCCGTTCGACATCATTACCGATGTAGCCACTAGTCACATCTTCCGTTAGCTTATGATTGACCAATCTTTTCAACGCGTAATAGCCGATATCGAGCTTCTCTGCATGTGTAATAAATGTGCGCCGGAGATCGTGAGTGGAAAATTCGACGCCAGAGTCTTTTTCAACCTGCTTAATTACTCTTTTGACTTCCACGATGTGCCCAGACTTGCCTATGCCCGGAAACACAAACTCACTCATTTCTGAGTAGGCGGCCTTACGTCGTTTAAACAATGCCACCAAGTAAGGCGGCAGTGGCAGCTGGTGAGTTTCATGATTCTTTGTTTGTTCCTCGTCCAGGCGCAGGACGTTCAAAACAAGATTGATGTTCTTCCACTTTAATGAGGCTGCTTCATTACGCCGCAATCCAGTAAATAAACATACGAGCAATAAATCTCTTGAAGTGTCTTCAGGGAGAGCAATTACGGCGCGATACCAGTCCTTTAGCTTAGCCTCTGGTATGAATCGTTGTCGCCTCCGATTTTTATTCCATAGTTTGGCTTGAGACAACCTTCTGACAGGATTGCTAACAACTGGATTGCCGTTGGAATCCTCATATAAAACGCCAGCGTAATTGAATAAGGACCGCAGAATCCGCATGGCTTGGTTTGCATGAGCTTCACCTTTTCCGCGAGGACCATTGCGGTTCGAGATTTCTTTATGCCTTTCTGCCACCATGTCTTTACTAATTTCGACGATTGGCAATTGCGCCCAATCGTTAAAGCACCGACGCAACGCGCCGTCATACAAAGAAATTGTGCTTGGGCGTAACGTCTTTGCCTTCTTGTATTTGTCGAGCAGTTCGGCAAGCGTGATCGTTTCAGCGGTTTCCTTGTCCTTTCCAGGTTTCGGATCTATTCCCTGCGCAAACTGACCAAGTATTTTCTTCGCCTCAGCCCTTGCTGTTTCAGGTGTGTAAATACCATGCCTGCCGATTGTAGTGCGAAGTTGCTTACCAGCCTTACCAACACGCGCCTGCACGATGTAAGCACGGACAGGATTGGCAATCGTGCCTGACACTCTGACACCGAATCCGCGCAACTCATCGTCCCATAGGAAGATCTGCGTTCCGTCTGCGGGCGGCTTACTTGCTTCGACAATACTTTTCTTGATTTTCGGCACTGGTGCTCGATCCATTTTTGGGGTAGCCACTTGGTCCAAGTAACCACTGAGTAACCAAAGTATAGAGAATATGATAAACCACGAAAGACCCGATCGGATCATAATAGCCCATTAATTCAGGGTTTCAAGACATAGAGTGAAATTAAGAGAGGTACAGATAACAGTTTTATTTGCTTTGGGAGCAATAGGTCGCAGGTTCAAATCCTGTCGTCCCGAGAGTTTCGGGCTCTCGCCCATAATTAGTCAACGCATAGTCAACGCCAGAAAAGAATCAACGCTTTTGACCGGATGACTTGAACAAATTCTCTACCCGCGTGCAGTGCCGTGAGTCGATGGGTTAGTATCACTCTGCCCACTTGCAATGCGTGCGCTACAGGAGCGCTCAGCTGCCCTGCGTACACGCCGTGCAACCTCAATCCGCTTCAATCGTACGCGGAAGGCTCGCACTGCTGGCCAAAATAAGGAGTGTCGGGCACCCCCTACCAAGCCCCACGGGCGGCGGGCTTGCCTTGCCTTGCGTATGGATCCACGAATTAATCCTCTGAAAAACGGTTGTTAACAAGGCTAGAAGCCATTCTTGCAAAATCGTTTTGGAAAAAAATCGTAAACCATAAAAAATCAGAACAGTTAACAAGTGATGCGGTTATACCGCATACGGTGAGCGTATAACTCTTACTATCAAAGAATGATTTTATACTTGAGGTCAAGCACTGTATCTAGTGCCGCACGTCAGATCGACCCACTATCAACACACTAGATGTGGTCGCGCGGTTTATAAGTTTGCACCCAGAGATATTGTCTTTTCCGGCAATTGCATTAAACTTCCAATCACGGGCTTGATAAAAGCCATCGCGTTCTCACTGGCATGTCGCGCAAAAACGCCAGTAATGCACGAGTTAAATTAATGCAGCCTGCCTTCCGACAACAGTACGAACGCGCAGACCGCGGTAACGGGAAAAACACCACCTGGAGCCCGCCGGACAGAAGACCTAGGTCAAAGTCTTCAAACAACCCTGAGCATGGGGTTGAGTCTCCGATAACAACAGTCCCCATTGAGCCGACAAGAACCGACGACGTGCTTTCGAGCACGATAGCAGCGGAGAGTACCGCAAAAACGCACAGCCGGATTAGACAAGAGCATGTCGAAAGGCTGAGAGAAATGAGTTGGTGTTATTCATTCGAGCGTTTTAGCAATGTCAAAGTCAGGCACCGCCAGCAGTGCGGTTGGATTTGTAACAGTCGACGATTTACGCAGTGGGAAAGTAGCGCGGATCAACCCGCGTCAATTTCAGCGATTATACGGCAGAAGTATTTACAGCCAAGATCGAGATAGATGGCAGGGCAAAGGCGTGCCGTTTAGCAAAGATGAAAACGGCCGTGTTTGGTACGCGGCTGAAGATGTGCTGTCTTATATCGATAAGCCAAAGCACCGCAGCACTTGTGAGTACGATACTAGCAGTAACTTGGCGGCGCTTGCCGTTGCACGAGAGAAGCTCGCGACTAGCACCGTAAGCGCGCCAAAGCGTAATCCATAAACTACTGGTAATGCGCACAGCCTGGCACTGTAAATGGTGCCTCAAATCAATATCGGAGTTAAACACGCGTGGTTCCCAAAATAAATCCCGAGGCTTTTGACAAAGCTTGCAAAAATACGGGCATTGACTCGCTTCACCCACAAGCGAAGCGGCAGTTGCTTGAAGCATATCTAAAAGACGAAAAAGAGCAAACGTGGGGCACCGCCCCGATTTACGCGTCTAGCATTCTGCCCACTCTTTCAGCGCTTACCGAGAACAAAATTGACGAGCTGTTAGCCGAGAGGTTATACGCTATGGATGCGAGCGCGCTGGACCCCGCGGTCAAGAAGCAACAGCCAGAGCGCATGATTTACATTAGGGCTCAAATTCGAAGAGCGATGAGCGTTTACCTTTGTCGCGAAGCGGAAGCGGCGCGGCATGTTTTTGACGAAGGCAAATGGCAAGGCATAAGCCAATCTTCGTTTGCATCTATGGTCAGACAATCCAAGCGAGCTTTGAAAAATCTACAGGACATGCGTAACGACCCGAAGAAAAGGTATCTGGCTTTTCAGAGGCTTAAGGCTGATGCCGACGTGGGAGGAAAGCTGCTTCTAGACCAGCTTTCATGGCACTATGGTGCTTATTTGGTAGCACAGTTTATCCGCGATAACGAAAGCGAAAACTTTCACGATGGGAAGATTGGCAACATACTTCTCGATTCAGATCACCCAGTGATTGCCGTGCTTAACCTCATCCTTGCTCCCATGCCCGTAGAAGGCATATACGATCGTTTAGACCTTCTGCTCAGCCAATTAGTAGACGATGGGAAAGCCGCGGAGATTGAGCGTTTAGTGAAAGTGCTCGAGGCATGCGGGCTCTTACCGAACAAACGCGGGTACTTCCAGAAGTAAAAACGCTTGTTATTAGCCAGACTTAATAACAACATCCTACGGCACCATCTAAAGGGTGAGGTAAGTAACGCGAGGTGTTGGGATGAGTAACTACGAAAAATTGAATGGAATGGCTAAGGCTGCCGCTGAAATCATTGAACTAACAGCACGTCAGCTCGTAGAAAAGCGGCGAGCACACATAATACCGGGGCACAAGGCGCCACCTAATCTGGTGCAAGCAATTCAAGCTCGATACGAGCTGATAGACGACGCAACGAAGTCCGCGGTTGTTGACCTCCTCGTAGGTGGCAGCATGGGAAGGATGGTTGATTGGGAGCGTTGGCTGCATTGCCACCTTTTGGCTTATCCACAAGATGCAGTAGCCCTTTCGATCCTCGAGCGAGATTTTAAGGGGGCAACGTCAACCGGACTTAGAACCGTAACGCAGTTTCAAATGGATCATTTCGGCTCAGGGTTCAACTGGCAAATGGACCACGACCGCGCGGACTATGAACTGCCAGCAGAGCTCGTTTAGTAACACAGCAAACACAAAAGCAGCCTCCGGCAAAAGACTGCTTTTAAATACACAACAAAGAAAGGCGTATCTTGATGACAACAACTATAACACAGCCCGCAGCAATGGGCGCCCAACCTTTTAGCGCTTACTTTCCGTTGGTTCCCAATGGCAAAACGCCGGCAGGCAAAGAGTGGCAGCACGTACAGTCAGGGCAAGCCAGGACAACTCGCGACGTAGGCATAAACCTGCAAGCAGACGAACTGATAGTTGATGTGGACGCATACAAACCCGAAGGCGCCGCATCACTTGAGAAACTAAAAGTAACTTGTCCGCAACTCTTTGATTCCTACACAGTGAAAACACCAAGAGGCGGCTACCACTTTTACACCATGGTCCCTGGTGATCGTCCGATCAAACAGAAGCAAAGCGGCTACCCTGGCGTTGAGTTTCAGAACGGTGTCGGTACGCATCGCAGGTACGCCGTGGCCCATGGCTCAGTCACGCCGGACGGCACGTATCAGGCGGTCAAGGTCGTAAGCGTAATCAACTTACCAAAAGCATTTCTAGAGACATTGGAGGCGCCGAAAGAGCGCGACGAAGAAGACCGCATCAACCAGCCCAGTCCGTCGTTAGCTGGCGAACCGCAATTTATAGCAGACTGTCAAACGTGGAAGTCCGCAGTAGATGGGCAGGGTGGTAGCAATGTCACCTTCGCGCTGGCGGCCCGCGGGACGAGAAATCTTAACTTGCCTTTGGAAACAGTGTTCAATCACATGCGGGACATCTACAATCCTCGCTGCCAGCCAGCATGGTCTGATACTGAACTATGGCATAAGGTAGAGGATGGCTATAAGGACGGGAAAGAATCGATCGGTTGCGCTTTGGTTAGCTCGAAGTTTGCACCGGATATGGTGACCAACAACACCACGGCGTTAAGGGATGGGGAGCCTCCCAAAGTAGAAGTACCGATAACCGGACAATACAACCATCTCGGTTTAGCGGCTCGATTCGTTCAGGAATATGGGCGCTATGTACGCTGGTGTAACCCGTTAAATAGTTGGCTAGTCTGGGGTGGCAAATGCTGGGAAGCCGATAACGAGCGCCGTCCGCAGGGATACATTCAAAACATGTCCAAGAAAATGTACGCAGAGGCGGTCACTGATAAAGAACTAGGTTTCGCTCATCAGTGCGGTCTAGCACCCTTCATCAAAGGCGCGCTTGAGACAGCCAAGCCCTATCTGTCAGCGCCCGCGGAGACGTTTGACCGGAAGTTGCATCTACTCAATTTAAAAAACGGCACACTTGACCTAACCACAGGCGAGCTGCGCAAACACGACCCGACAGACCACATCACTAAATACAGTGATGTTGACTACGATCCAGAAGCGGGAGCACCACACTGGGAAAAGTTCATCAAGGATATCTTTCCCAACGAGAATGTAGCAAATTTCGTACAACGTGTGATTGGTTCTGCGATTAGCGGACGTGGTTGCGCAACCGACCAGAAGCTATATATCGCGCATGGCGATGGACAGAATGGAAAGTCAACTTTCTTTAACGCGGTGCATGGCGCTCTAGGCGGATATGCGCACGAAACCGACCATGCCTTGCTGACGGCGCAGAAAAAGAACGGGCCGAACGAAGGTATGGCAAACTTGAGAGGGAAAAGGCTTTGCACCACGATAGAAACAGCAGAAGATGACTGGCTGAATGAAACCACGGTCAAGCATCTAACCGGCGGCGACCCCGTCACGTGTAGAGCGTTATACCAGGGACTGATGACGTTTATGCCAACGCACACGCTCTTCATGGTCACCAACCATTTACCCAAGGTAAAGAGCCAAGGTTTTGCCGTCTGGCGTCGAATCGTGGCGATACCATTTACGGTGCGCATTGCGGACGATAAGAAAGATCCCCGCCTCTCAGAAAAGTTGCAACAAGAGCGCGCGGGTATCCTCGCCTGGATTGTACGCGGACATCAAGCTTGGCTAGAGGGTAGCTTGCGGACTCCACCTGAGGTCCTGGCAGAGACTGAGCGGTACAAGGTCGACCAAGACGAATTAGGTTCGTTTCTTCAAAACATGTGCGACGTGGACCCTAGTACTAGCACTCAGGCATCGCTAATGGTCCACGCTTACAAAACTTACTGTGATAAAAACGGTATCGACAAACCTTTGCACAGGGATAGCTTTCCAAAGCGCATGGAAGAGAAGTTCAAAAAAATTGTGAGGTCCGGTTACACCTACTGGGTTGGTGTCAAACTGAAACCCACGGAATCTGAGGCGGATAGAGCCTTCGCCACACTTACGCCGCCGGTACCCACGACGACAGCGAAGAGCTGGAGTGACTTGATATAAACTAAAACATTTAGCGCTCATTCTTGAGACAATTCACATGATGCCCGCCCGTGAGGCTTGCACCATCTGCGTTTGCGTAAACTTTTAGCAGATTTGTGGATGTAAATACGGGCAAGACCGGGCTGAATACGACAAGAGCGAATCGCTAAAAGCAGGATGCCGCGTGGGTTTCGACGCTAAAACAATTTACTTGCGATAGAGCGCGAGAATGATAGTGTTTGCCTCGACAACGTTAAGGAGGCGCGCAAGTGCTAAACGATGCAACACACCCGATGCAACTCGACCAGGCGGATTGGGAGCCATTACTCAGCGGCATCGCTGATAGGGTCGTAGAGCGACTAAGCACTGCGGGCAAGGTGACTAAAAGCCTGAGCTTTGGTGAAATATATTCGCGATATCGCGAGCTGCATGTGGAAGCACGATGCAGTGATCAAGAGAAAAGCAACTCATATTACTGGTTTCAGAAGCATGGACCGCGATGGGGGTCCGTTCAAGTGCATACCATCGCTCGTCGAGATGTCCAAGCCTGGGTAGATGAGCTGGCAGTACAAAGCCCCTCAGGTGCGGCCCGCGCGGTCAATGTTATGCAAGCCGTCATAAATTTTGGAATCAAACGAGAGCTGATTCCCATCGCATTGAATCCCTGTAAAGGAGTAGACAGACCGCCCCAAGTGGCTCGTGACCGATTCGCACGACCGGCAGAGCTGGTTAAGCTGAACGCCTCGCTACAGTGCGAGAAGCCCCTTATGCGTGACTTCTTTTGGATGTGCTTGCATACGGCTGCTCGTAAGTCGAACGTCATGGCAATGCGCTGGGATGAGATTGACTTTGACCTTAAGACCCTGACAATTCCCCATCATAAGACTAAGAACAGGGAAACGCTCGTGATACCGCTGGTGGAGGCAGCCGTCGCAGTCCTACGCCGCCGTCAAGCTGTCAACGCCGAATCCGCATGGGTGTTCCCTGGCAGGTACTCGGGGCATCTGATGGAACCAAAGCGAGCATGGTCGCGCGTTTTAGATCGAGCGGGATTAACCGGGCTGACGATTCATGACCTGAGAAGGACGCTTGCTTCGTTCATGGCCATGAACGGTGCGAATCAATACACCATCGGCAAGATGCTTGGACACAAGGATGTGCGTTCAACGTTCGTTTATGCGCGCTTGGATGTGAGCGCGGTTAGGATTGAAGCAGAAGCTGTTAGCGAAAAGATCCAAGAACTGCTTGCTTTGCCAATTACAGCCAAACCCGAACCGCTGATGATTGCCCGCCATGCTCATACGACACCAGAAAAGCAGCACAAGAATGCTGACATCAAAATATCAAGAGCAGAACAAATCATTGTAGAAGGGAAGATTCTGACGGTGCTTCGAGCCGGTGGCAGTACCAAAACCCACTTCTACAGAAAAATCGGCAGCCAGGTTCAAATCAACAGCGCGGAGATGTCCCGGGTGCTATGTGAGATGGCTGAACATGGCTTGATTGAATCGTTTCAAGAAGATTCGGGCAATTGGAAATATGCATTGAGAAAGGAGACGCACTAATGGCGGGTAAGAAAACCAAACAACAGCTCACTGGACAAGCAGCGACAAACCTTTTAGAGCGCTGTCTGATTCTGACGGAGATGAGTGAGCAACGCATACACGATGCGGAGATGACTTGGTTCGCGTATCTCGACAATGAAGAGGCGAGCTGGTCCGGTGCCGGCTGTCCCGACGATTACGCCCACGCTGGTAGCTTCGGCTTGACTGGTCCTGATAACGAGCAGTTCTTAGACTGGTGCGCGAATCAACGCCACTACTTTCTCTTGTGTGAATCCGGACTCGAGGATTACGAAGCAAACAGCCAGGCGCAGAATGATCGCAGCTTGCTATTGCATGGCAAGGTCCGCGTTCGTGGTTAGAGAAAACAAAAATGTCGCGAGAACTGAACTTTCACTTTGCGATGGCGGGAACTAGCTTATCAACCGCTTCTTGCTTATGCTTGGGTGGTCGCACTGTCATTTTGTAATCGCTGGGGCCCAGCAACTCCCGCACCGTATTCAGGTCATCGCTCAAGCTTGGCGGCTAGCCTGTTCAGGTACCAAATCCGGTGCTACTTCGCAGTTATGGGCGGTCGCCGGTGCCGGTGGCTGCGTTATTCTCGTTTTTTGCACGCGCCGAGCCAGGGGGAAAAACGAACCGAGAAGAATCAAGGCGCAAACAAAATCGACATTACTCCATGCGGATTCGTCCAAATGCACACGGACAAAGGGGTTGTAGAACGCAGCTATCAAGCCATAAAACCACACCCAGTTCGGACATGCAAGACTCCTGAATCGAAATGCTGAATATGCCGCTATTGCGGAAATGCCAAAGTGCAATAGCGTGCAAGTGTCGGTGCCTGGGGAAAAAACGCCTGTAATAAGAAGTGGCAAAAGCAGAATCTGTAAAAATAGCCGACTGCGAATCGCAGCACCCACACTGATGACGGAAAAGAGAACTACTAACGCGGCGGCAGCAATAATCAGCACCCTAAACAAGGACGGCAAGGGATTTGCTGCAATATAGTCTGGTTGCCACAGGTAAGGCGCTGCATCGGGGGACGCACGAGTGAACGCGGTGGATTCCTGGTCTACGCGCGTGCCTTCCCTATAATCTTCGACGGCCTTGCCGTGCATTCCAAGCTGTGAATACTCGTAAGCGCGCCCATAATAGTCCTGGCACAAACGATTAGGGAACTGTCCATCTATATAATCTTCGACGGACTTGCCGTCTCGGCCGGTACTTATCATCGCTATGGACTCAGTAAATTCAGAAACAGCCTGCTGGTGTTGGCCGTTTGCCGCCAGTCGTTGTGCCTGCCATAAGTGATCAGGCGGGGGTGTTGCTGCTATCCGAAGCGCGCGACGGCCCGCCCCGCTGCGGCTCCATATCAGGAGTTCGTCTGCCCGGAGTTTGTCTGCACTAGGGGACGGCGCACTGTCCAGCGCGTCAATCCCGCCCGTCATGTTGGCAGTCGTTACGACTTGCAGCGGAACGTCCGGGGGTGGCGCATTGTCCAGATCGTCGAGGGTCTTCTGCAAGTCGTGGCTCGTGGCGAAAGCTGCGACGCAGGCAAGAAAAGACAGACACACCAGTAAGCCGACTCGTCTAAATACTCTCACAGCCAACCTTTGCAACGAATGCGGATTTATCGCGTATGTCTTTACACGGCACGCGAGTTGCAATATACGATGGATTGCGAAACGATACATTGGCGTTCGATAAACTTTGCCCTCGAAAAATTTTCCCGAATCGAAATGGTATATCCAAAACGCCGCCGCTCAACATACAGCGCACCACTGGCGGTGTTAAGTTAACACGGATCAGTTGTCATTAGTAGGCTAACTTTTCCTTCCCATTTGTGGCTGCTATCGCTGACAAGCTCGGCGTTTAGCGGCTTCCATCGGTTGTCATTAGTAGGGTAAGTACCTGTTATTCGTAATCTTTTCCTTCACGCGCGCATAGGAAAGAATACAAAACGGGGGGTACTTAGCCACCTTACCCTACTAATGACAACCGATGTGGGCGCCAGTAAAATAGTGATTTCCTACACTGGGGATGGGCGCTAGAATGCAGGCATGTACATTCACCGCTGCAAATACCAAGGCCACGTCAAATTGCTTCTGCGAGCGAGCTACCGCATAGGTGGCACCGTAAAGAAATTTACGATTGCGACTGTAACCCGCTTCAGCAGCCCGGATCTGGCGTTGCTCGAAGACCTGCTTAGACAGAGACGGGCGTTATCGCGACAAGACAGGCACTCAATCGACTCGCAGATATTCTCACTGCTCTTCAGAAACGTCAGTCCGGGTAGAAGGTGGCGCCTGCAGTCCAAGCCAATCGGAGTTCGCGGCTCGATGGGTGACCCTGTTTTCGACTTTCGCCCCTATGCGAACAGCCAGGCGCTGCTACGCGGCCACTGAAAGCTTTTGTACGTAGTCCAAAATTACCTGCCAACTCTCGTCGGTTTCTGCCCCGACGACTACGCGCATGTTGATGCTTTCGGCTTGAATGGCGCCGATAGCGAGGAACCCCTAGGCGATCCCCCAGCGCTTCGCGCGGCTCCTTCGGAGCGGACGCTGAGAGCTGGACACCTGACATCAAGAAAGTGTTAGGAAAGTGCTAGCATCTGTGTGGACGCCTCAGTTGATGTTTTCGTTGGTAAATGTGTTGTCTATGCAAATGGGACTAAATCTGGACCATACCCCGAAGTTTAAAAAGCCGCCTGTCATCGAGACTGCGCTTGGAGTCCAATTTAAACCACTTGCAAAAATGCGAATCACTCATTTTGGGCTGTTTTGGCTTGCAGTAAGTCCAAACGAAGAGTTTCCCATTGTGGAAGAGCGCAATCGTCTGCCGCAGGATGTTGAAGAAAAAGATGACACCAACAAACAAGGGCTTTTCCGCGCCTGGATTTCAGAAGCTGAAGAATTACCGCGTGTTTTGTTCTTGAGCCAAGAGTCAAAGGATGGGCAGCGACTCATTCAAGTCCAGCCTGATCGGTTTCTTCAAAACTGGCGAAGAAAAAGTTTGAATGATGAAAACTATCCTTCCTACAAAAAGAACAAAGAAGAGTTTCAAGTTACCTTCAGTAAGTTCTTGGAATTTGTAAAAGCGAACAAGCTGGGTGAAGTGGTTCCTAACCAGTGCGAAGTCACATATGTAAATCGAATACCAGTAGATCCCGGATTGACGATTGGCGAGATGTGCAGCCGTTGCTTTCCGTCATTGTCATCAATCGGGCGTTTCAATCTGTTCTCCAGCGAACCTGAAAGAGTTATTGCGCATTGGAGTTATTGGGTTGAGCAGATCAGTGGACGTGTGCGAATTGATATAACTCCAGTCGTATTGAAGGATTCTAGTCAGCCGATCATAGATCTTCGGATAACGGCAAGAGGAGCCCCCGAAAGTGGTGATAATCTTGTGGATGTATTAGAATGGCTAAACTTAGGGCATTATTATGTTGTCAAAGGCTTCGATGCCATAACGAGCGCTACGATGCACGAAAGGTGGGAGCGAGATCCATGATTGAACTCAAAAGTCGGATTCTTTCGGACGAAGATCTAGTACTACCTGCAGTGGACTATGATCGAGTTCCACAAGATAATTTTTCAACTGAAAATCCAGCAATGTGGGCTCAGAACATTATCGAGCCGCTCACAAGTGTGCCATTCAACTGGGACGGCTATGGCGCAGCTCAGCCAAAAGTTGATTCTTTGAAGTCCGCCTGCGCTCTGCTCAAAGCGCTCAGATCAGCCTACAGTATTGACCAACCGTATACCTCTCCGACTCGCAATGGTGGGGTGCTGTTCATATGGCAGCGTGGTTCTGTTGAGCTAGAAGTGCAGCTTGAAGGGCTTTTGCACGTTTCGTATGTTTATTCTACTGGCAATGCCCATGAAGAAATAACTGATGAATTTGATTTGGCGTTTGGGATCGATCTTAGGTTCAAGCATACGTTACGTCTATTCTTTGATTGCTCAAAAATCGCAGCCTGAGGCGCCAACCGAGCAGCCAGAAGTGATAAATGAGAGCACCATCGTTGAAGTAGACGACGAAGAGTGGATTTTGAAACATGTCCCGCCTGGTGACGTGAATCAAGGTAAGACCATACCATTTCGCGTTACCAGTGCGAATTTTGAACTGCGCGATAATGAGACTGGAAGCTCTATTTCCAGGTTGGCAATTACATCTCCGCCTGAACTTCTGTCCTATTTAAAATGTAGAATTGGGTCAAGAGTTGGTTGGACGCAAGCGAAGACTATTCGAGCCCTTGGTTTTGCAGTCTGCAAGGAACCGCTTCCTTACGATACCGGGCATGCTGAAATCAGGTCTGATGCAATGAGCCTTGAACGTCACGGGGATCGTAAAAGGCTAAGCAAATTGTTTGAGTGGTACGAAACCCCGAGTTTCCCGATTGAAGTAGTCGAATCAGATCACAGTAAAGTGTTATGGCTAATCGAAGAATAAATGCTGCCACCGAATCTAGTGCATTTTTTCGGGATTAGACTTATTCAATTTTCCTTGTGGAATTTGTGCGTCGAAGTAGAGCACTCAAATTCAGCGAACTAGTTAGTGCCTCTCTTCGGTCACGACACCAATCATGCCGCAGAACGCGTGAGATGTTGACGAAAGAATTGAGACTTTCGCCCGATACGCGCACGTTGACTAGGCTTGAGCCTGCGAAGGTTCAGCTGATTCTATTTTCGCTGCTTTGCAGATGTGCTGACAGATTTTTTCCATCGGCTCGCGTAGGTCTTCTACGGTCAACTCAAGATAATTCGCACCGGTCACGTCAGACTTAACTGAGTGGTTCATCAGCGCTTTATGCTTGTAATAAGCGATGTCTAAACGTCCGGCCACATTGCTGAATGTGCGCCGCAATGCGTGCATAGAAAAGTCCACGCCCTCTGCCTCGTCACCCAGTGCCTGAAACCGTGCTTTCTTAGTCAATTCGATTACCTTGGCGATCGCACGCTTAGGTTCAACGATGCACGAACCTGGCTTCTCACCAGGAAACACGTAATTGTTATCAATGCGTCGAGTCTTATCGATACTCAGCACATTGGCGCTCTGTCGAGCCTTGTTGCGCCGGACAAGAAGCGCGACCAAGAAACTTGACAGTGGGAGCACATGTTCACTGTTCGTCTTTGTGTCAGCAGCTGGGATGCGCAGAATAGGTTTTTGCCCCAGAAGCTTGACGTTGTCCCAAGTCAGCCTAGAAGCTTCGCCTCGTCGCAGACCAGTGAACAGACACAGGAGCATGTAATCACGGATGGTGGCATTGTCGAGCTGCATTACTGCGGTGTACCACTCGCTGAGGTCATCGTCCGCAATGAAGTCTTTGCGCTTCTTATTCTCATTCCAGAGCCGCCTTGCCTTCAGACCTAACACGGGGTTGCTCGTGACCAAGGGCTGCCCCTTTGCGTCTTTGTACTCAAGCATCGCAAAGTTGAAGAGAGTACGCAAAACGCGCATAGCTTGGTTGGCGTGTGCCTCTCCCTTTCCCCTCGGTCCATTAGAGTTCGAAATGCGGATGTGCCTATCTGCCACCATGTTCTCAGTAATCTTTGTGACAGCAACAGCCTGCCAATCTGAAAAGCATCTGCGTATCGCGCCTCTGTAGATATTCTGGGTCGTTGGCCGCAGCTTTGAGTTGTATTTTTCGAGATACTCGTCAAGGACTTCTTGCAATGTTTTAGAAGCCGCTACAACAGCTTTCTTCTCCGCGACCGGGTCTTTTCCTTCGCGCATGTCTTGTCGAAGAGCACTAGCCTTGGCCTCCGCCTCTTCGACAGTTATCCCTCTGTAGTCGCCTATCACGAGACGTTTATTCTTTTGGTCTCTAGTCATTGGTCCGTCTTTGACCCGTCTTTGAACTACGTACACAGCTTTCTTAGGCGTCAACTTCAAGCCCAGTCCGCGCACGCCTGGATGCCAGAAGTACTGCTGACTGCCAGGCTTCATGCTGGCTTGCAGCGGCAGCACGAATCTGTCGATGTGCGTCTTGTTGAACTTCTCAAGTGTTGGCATCTTTTGGAAACTCCTAGTCAACGCATAGTCAACGCAATATTACCAGTAAGTGCCAAGACCTTCTAACTCAGCACCATTACAGAATACACTACCCGTGGCACTTTTCCAATGATTTCCAATAAATTAGTCAACGTCAGAAATGCCGATTCTGCCATCGCCTGATGCTTTGGGAGCAATAGGTCGCAGGTTCAAATCCTGTCGTCCCGAGAGTTTCGGGCTCTCGCCCTTTCTTAGTCGGCACATGGTAGGCAAATCCGAATAACGAGTCGTTATTTCAGATAATTTCTCACGCCCTACGTTAAGTCACTCCAATCTCTCAACAGAAAAATGGAAAGTAATTGTTGTAGACGATGCAGTCCAATGGCTCTGGAGAATCGGTGTCGCTGGAGCTACAACAACTGACTAAGTGAAAATGAAGTGCGATTGAGATGCCCAGCGTGATTCAGGCGTCACCAATGGTACAGAAATAGAAGGCTCGAGGATTGTCATTGATGATACTTCCTACCGGAGCTTAAGCGCTTTGGCCGCCAAGATCCTTTTCCATCTGAGTGAAGGCGGCTTGCTCTGCTGGATTATTCAAAATGTTGTTGCTGCCTTCACTGAACCAAGACATGCCTGCGATGTCGGGATTAGCCTTGATATATGCAGCCATCTGTTGCATGTATTCGACATTGTATGCTTTGCCGGTCGAAGGGTCGATACCAGTATTGGCGACACCGGTTTCCCCAATATAGAACTGCTTGCCGTGCTGTTGCGCGAAAGCGACACCCGAGCTAAAGATTTGATCTGGTGTTTTATACGCAGCACCACCTAATCCAGAATAGCCGTCTGCGCCAATGTAGTCGACATAGTTGTTACCTGGATAGTATTGGCTAACTGGACTGGACCAACCGGGCACCTTCGAATCGTATGATTGCGAATCAGGGGTGAATGCCCATTTGACATTAGTCACACCTTGAGAGGAAATAACGTCATGCATGTGTTGCCACGACGACACGAATTCAGCGGGCGTTCCATATGCTTGCCTGGCGCTGCCATCCATTTCCCAGTTGGGTCTGAGAATTACATCACCGGAATATCCTGCCGCTTTTCCAGCCGCTTGAACTGCTTTCATATCGGCAGCGACTTGCTTCAGATAAGCATCATCACTTCCATTAGTGACGCTCTTATAGTCCAGCGTTCTCAAAGACAGCACCGGTGTGATTCCCTGTTGCGCATCTTTGATCATGCCGGCAACGTCTACCGAGCTACGGCCAGGTACATTCTGATTGGTGTAGAACATCTGTTCTTGCTGCTGAACACCTACGTCTTTCGAGAAATTGTTGATGGCTTGATTTTCGTTTGACGCACCAACGTCACCTGGAATCACTGCGGTTCCTAAAAGAAATTTGCCATCAGTAATTGGAGGAGTGGTGCCCGGAGGAGTCGGCTCAACGGGATTGGTAATAGGAGGTGGAGGCTCAATGGGGTTGGTGCCGGGATTAGTTGGGTCTCCTGGATTAGTTGGTCCACCCGGATTTGTTGGATCACCCGGTTTGTGCCCATGATGGTGTCCGCCTTTCTTATGATCGCGGCCAATTTCCTTTCTGATGTCACCTTCTTCGGATAACAGTTGCGCTTTCTCTTTGGCAGTTATATGACCGCCGTTACCAGCGGCATCTCGCTCTTCCTCGGCTCTAACCGAATTTATTTCTTTCATCAAAGGCTGGTACTGACCGTCCAAATGTCCGCCATCCTTTTTCACCTCTTGGTCGAGAGACTTTGCCCCATCGAGCACAGTCTCCCGCCAAGGATGATCTTCAGCAAACTTATGCGAACCATATATGGAGTCATTTTGAGAACCATTCGAAGAATTATATGGATTGGTGAAATCTAGATACTGCGCATTTTCTCCACCGCCAGACGTTGCTCTATTTGCAGTGGAGAGAGCAGGATGCCCGTCATATCCCTGATAGATGTCGGCGTACAGGTGCGGATTGGACTGAGGATTTCCTGAGCGTTCATAAGCTTTATCTGATGCGTTGTCGTGAGAAGACATTCTGGTTAGCTCCATTGAAGGACGTGCCTATCTAGGAGATAGACTCGCTCACAGAGGTTTAGTAAAAACTCGAATCGCTGCTGAAAACGAACGAGAAGAATACTCGTAAGCAGAAAAAATATTAAAATGGGCATCTAGAGTGTACCAAAACACTCCCCGTTGTCAATAGATCGGTTTTGATGCGCGCAATTAGAAATGAGGTGGACTTAATCTAAAGCATTCCGTGTTCTGCCAGTATATCCTTGCGCTATTACATCTCTCTAACGGAATAGGCTTAAACGATGCCATCATCAACTAGTGGGCTGGCATTTCACCCGTCTGCCAATCCTACTAATGTGAACTGGGCGACCCGTCGCACCGAAAAGCAACGGCGTCTTAAACTTGTAGAGAAATGGCTAAAAAATCACATTCTGGCCGGCGAGCGCATCGTGGATGCATTGCAGTTCTTGGTCCAGCCCAATGACAGAGTAGTGATCGAAGGGGACAACCAGAAGCAGGCAGATTTCTTGTCTCGGGCCTTGGTTCGTGTCGATCCGAAAATCGTGCATGACCTCCATATGATCATCTCCAGCATTAGTCGGCCGGAACATCTAACTTTGTTTGAGGAAGGAATTGCTCGCAAAGTAGATTTTGCCTTTGCCGGTCCGCAGAGCTTGCGGGTGGCTCAGTTGCTCGAAGACGGACAGTTGGAAATAGGCGCGATTCATACATATGTCGAATTGTACGCCCGCTTATTCGTCGATCTGGCACCGCATGTGGTTCTAGTCTGCGCCGAACAAGGTGATGCTGATGGTAATCTTTATACTGGACCAAACACCGAAGATACGCCCGTTATTGTCGAGGCTGCAGCTTTCCATGACGGCATTGTGATTGCGCAAGTCAATGAAATCGTCGACAAGCTGCCTCGTGTCGATATACCTGGCTCCTGGGTGGACATCGTCGTCAAGGCAGACCGGCCGTTTGCAGTCGAGCCGTTATTTACACGCGATCCAAGGCACATCACTGAGCTGCAAATTTTAATGGCCATGATGGTTATCCGCGGTATTTATGAACGACACGGGGTCGTTTCCTTAAATCATGGTATCGGATTTGATACCGCTGCCATCGAGCTCTTGTTACCCACTTATGGTGCATCTTTGGGCTTGAAAGGCAAGATCTGCCGGTATTGGGCACTCAATCCTCATCCGACCATGATTCCAGCTATTGAATCAGGCTGGGTAGAAAGCATCCATTCGTTCGGCAGCGAAGTCGGCATGGAAAAATACGTTGCCGCTCGTCCCGACATTTTCTTCACCGGCAAAGATGGCAATCTCAGATCCAATCGCGTCCTCTGTCAATTGGCAGGTCAGTATGCTGTCGACGCTTTTATCGGTTCGACGTTGCAAATGGATGCTGATGCCAATTCTTCCACTGTCGTAACGGGCCGATTGGCTGGCTTCGGTGGCGCCCCAAATATGGGGCATGATCCACATGGCAGACGGCATTCCAGTCAGGCCTGGCTCGATTTAATTGAGAATCCTTCACCGGTCACTCGGGGGCGCAAAATAGTGGTGCAAATGGTGGAGACTTTCCAGAAAGGAGGAGTGCCTACATTTGTAGACACCCTTGACGCGGTTGAAGTAGGCAAGCAAGCGAAGATGCCCCTGGCGCCGATCATGATTTACGGTGATGATGTCAGCCATGTCGTAACGGAAGAAGGCATAGCTTATTTGTACAAGGCTCAGTCTCTGGAGGAAAGGCGCCAGGCACTTGCTGCTGTTGCCGGGGTCACCGACGTTGGCATGCGCGCGGATAGTAAGCAGGTCGCTCTTTTGAGAGAGCGTGGCATAGTTGCCTACCCCGAAGATCTTGGTGTCAGACGATTGGATGCAAAAAGATCGTTGCTTGCAGCCCGCAGTATTGAGGAACTCGTTGAATGGTCAGGCGGACTGTATCAGCCACCCACTCAGTTCAGGAGTTGGTGATGGTAATAGGCAGTATTGATGCCTATTCATCGCATCAATCGGTAAGCAGCGCTTCGTCGGCCTTACCGATTGCATCATGGTGGCAATTACTGGGCACTGCGGCGAGCTCAGCTCTTGTGACCGAAGCTATGTTGACACCTAAACCCGCACTAGTGGATAAACGTGGTTCTGGTGCTCATAACGATTTGACATTACAGTCAATGCTCAAATCCGCTTTGGTACTGGAGCCATTTTTTCAAGAAATGGCCCGTATCTCTTCAGGTGTGCGCCCGAGCTTGAGCTTAAGAGAAAAACTGGCGCAATGCGGTAGACGAGCGGAGACCGCGATGCACCAGGCAACTGGTGGCAGCAACTCGCATCGCGGCGCAATCTGGTGCCTTGGTCTTCTGGTGGCGGCGGCAGCGATGCAAGAAGGGCAGGGGCATGCCTGGGAAATAGCTGAGACTGCCGCAAAGATAGCGGCTTTGCCTGATCGTCATGCCTCCAATTTGGAGACCCATGGGCTGATCGTCAAGCGAACTTACGGCGTGGGTGGAGCCAGGGTCGAAGCGCAGTCGGGATTCCCGCATGTAATTAAAATTGGCTTGCCGCATTTGCGCAGTCGAAGGCTCGCGGGAGCGACAGAGACTGCCTGTAGACTCGACACGCTGCTGGCTATCATGTCCAGGCTCGATGACACCTGTCTTCTCTATCGCGGCGGTCTACAGGCATTAGAAACAGCCAAGTCAGGGGCGCAAGAAGTCATTGCCCTTGGTGGCACAGACAATCCTCGGGGCATGGCTCGACTCTTTCAGGTGGATAGAGATTTGGTTCAACTGGGGGCATCGCCCGGCGGCAGCGCTGATTTACTGGCAGCCACCCTATTTCTGGATTCTCTGGATTGTCTCGATTCTATCGACAACTAAAGAGTGCGGGTAAGCGCAGAGTATATAGGTAAAACATTGATGGAACGGAGAAATTGAATGGAAACGCTCGAATTCAAATTTTCAGCCAAAGACAAGAGCAAAGCTAAAGGGCGAGCTCATGTTGGCGTCGTCGGCTCTGGAGATCTGGAAGTTTTGTTGGAACCGCTCGATACATCGGTCGCTCAGGTGCGCATTCGCACCAGCGTGCCCGGTTTTTCAGAGCAGTGGAAAGCGGTGTTGGATAGGTTCTTCATGAAATATGATGGAGCCGTCGCTATTGAAATCAATGATGCAGGAGCCACACCAGGAGTGGTGTCATTGCGTCTGGCACAAGCAGTGGAGACAAGCGAGCAATGACCACGAGCACCGAGACCCTTCCTTCCACTCACATGCCGAAGCGCCGTGACAGCTTTATTGAGCTGAACGGGCGTGAAAGGGCTATCACTTTTTTTGACCCCGATAGTTGGCGAGAGTTGCTTGGACCTTTTGATCGCATTGAGTCACCATGGCTCTTGCCTCAAAACGTCACCCCCCAGGCTGACGACGGATGCATAGTCATAAAGGGCAAAATTGACGGCATCTCTACTGTCGTTATTTCCATGGAGCCCGCCTTTCAGGGAGGCTCGCTCGGCGAAGTCTCAGGAGCCAAGATATGTGCCGCGCTTGACCTTGCTAGTCGAGACAACGAAAATGGCATTAAAACCAACGCCGTGCTCTTGCTGGAAACAGGCGGTGTGAGGCTGACCGAGGCAAACCTTGGACTAGCAGCAGTTGCTGAAATCATTGCATCACTTCTGTCGCTGCGCAAGCTTGCACCGATTGTCTGCCTCAGTGCCGGCACTGTAGGCTGTTTTGGTGGCATGTCGCTGGTTGCCGCTCTGTCGAGTTATATGGTCATGACGGTCGAGGGCCGATTAGGCTTGAATGGTCCGGAAGTAATCGAGCAAGAACACGGTGTAGAAGAATTCGATTCCAAAGACCGCACACTTATCTGGGCGATTGATGGTGGCGAGCAACGTTATTCAACTGGTCTTGCCGATGCTCTGGTCAAAGATGACGTCGGCGAGATAAGGCAGGCTGTTCGGAGTCTTTTGAAAGCCGGCGTGCCGCCTGTTTACCGGAGTGCGCAAGTTGATCTTTACCGCAAACGAATTGCCGCACTAGATCCCGCACACCAGTGGAACCCTGAAGATCTTCGCGAAACCTGGCACCGGGAGAATACCAAATGAGCACAGATAGCATTTTGTCGACGCGCGGTCGTCTATGGTTTGCCGCTTTGGCGGGGCAGTCCGGGAAGAGTACGGACGCGCGCGATCCTGATTCAGTCTTGGTTGCTGATGCGCCGTTAGGGGAAGCACAGGCGCGATTCCTTTGCGTGGTGCCCGATGTTCGTGCTCGTTTTCCGCGGGCGCGAGCAGGCGAAGTAGGACTGGAAGAAGCCTATGCGCTAGCCACGCATGTGCGCGAAGTGATCGACTCCCACAAGTCGGGCGATCGCCGACCAATCATCGCCATTGTCGATGTGAAAAGTCAGGCGTACGGACGGCGTGAAGAAACGGCAGCCATTTATCTGGCTGCAGCAGTTGCAGCAGACGCCTATGCATCAGCGCGCATGCTGGGACACCCGGTAATCGCTCTGGTTGTCGGACAAGCTCTCTCTGGTGCGTTCTTGACACATGGCTATCAAGCCAATCGCATATTGGCATTTGATGACCCAGGCGTGATAATTCACGCCATGCACAAAGAGGCCGCGGCACGTGTTACCAGGCGTACCGTGGCAGAGTTGGATAAACTTGCCGAAACAATTGTGCCCTTGTCCTATGACATAAAAGATTATGCCAAACTTGGCATTTTGTACGATCTTTTGAAGGTCAAGGATGCCGACAAACCTCAGCCGGCGGATCTGGAGTTGGTTAAAGAGCGGATTTCAGCGGCTGTAGTTGACGCGAGACGGGGACCAAAAGACCTTAGCTGCCGCTGGTTGTCCGCTGCTGCTGCCACCACACGTAGTGCCACGCTGAAGACCCGGGAAGCCATGTTTGCTCAATGGTCGCAGACCAGCTAAATTGAACTTTGGAAAGTTAGGGAAAGGTAGCGGAATCGGAAATCTTACGACCATGGGCAGAAGCAATCCCCCACGTGCATTTGCCAAACCGCATGATTTGCTGGAGCTTGCATCTGCCGAGAGCATTGATGATCTTGAGGGCGCACCGGCGTGGGTCTATGACTCACTTTCAGCATGTCCCTATGTAGTAGTGCGCCGCAAGCCCCCGTCGGAAAACGGTATCGCAATTGGTGTGCGTGGGGAATCCCGAAACCAACGTTGGCCAGGTATTGTCAGTCCCGATCGGGTTAAGACCATAGTGTCACCTTTTGAGCTTCGTGCCGGCACAATAATCAAGCCTGAGCGGCTTGAGGCAATACCAGCATTACGCCACTTACTGGCGCTGGAAAAAAAGTGGTGCAGCTTAGACCTCAAGTGGGGACCCGGCGGTAGCGTCGGCTTCGAGTTGGCATCCGCATATCCGGTGGCAACTCCTTTGAGCGATCTCGATATTGTACTTTTCGCACCAATTCCTTTTGACCATGACTATGCACGCTCCTTGCTGTTGTCCGTTCGACAGATTGCAGCGTGCATAGATGTGCTAGTGGAAACACCTGAATGTGCTTTCTCGCTAGGTGAATACGCTGACAGTCAAGGTCATCCTCTTCTGCTTCGCTGTCTGGATAAGCCTCGCATGGCAGTCGATCCTTGGTGCATTGAAGATGCACCGCGTTTGGGCGACAGCTTGCTCGCCGAGTTGGAGACGCCTGTGTGAGCATTTGTTTTCTCTTTCCAGGGCAAGGATCGCAAAGTCCAGGCATGCTTAAGCGTTTGCCTCACCATCCAGCTACAGAGTCTACTTTTCGCCAGGCAAGCGAAATCCTTGAGTGTGATATTAGTGAACTAGATTCGGAGGCGGCCCTTGAATCTACGGTCGCCGTTCAGCTATCTCTATTTATTGCTGGGGTAGCCGTAGCAAGAGCGCTGGAAGCGGAGCAGGTGCTACCAGCGGCGGTGGCTGGTCTCTCAGTGGGCGCTTTCGCTGCAGCAGTTGTTTGCCACTCTTTGACGTTCGCCGACGGTATCGCTGTAGTTAAACAGCGTGCTCAGCTGATGGAAACCAGCTTTCCCTCAGGCTACGGCATGTCCGCCATCGTCGGGCTGACTGAACAGAAGGTAGCCGAACTGGTCAACAGCTTCTATGAGCAATCCGCTCCTGTTTTCGTCAGCAACATAAATGCACCCAGACAAATCACCATTGCTGGTGCACTTCAAGGTATAGAAAAGGTCGCAGCAGCAGCTTTAAAATGCGGCGCTCGTAAAGCGGAACGTCTTCATATAGCCGTTCCTTCGCATTGCCCTCTTTTTCAGGCAGTAGCTGAGACACTGCAAGAGACTCTAAGAAAGGTCAACGTGCAAAACCCGACTGTTCCTTACGTGAGCAATGTCAGGGCCCGCCCATTACGGACCGCTCGCAGTGTGGCTGAAGATCTGGCTAATAACATAGCCCATGGAGTGCGCTGGTATGATTCAATCTCTGTCCTTGTAGAGTTGGGAACTGACATTTTTGTTGAAATGAATCCAGGCAACGTGCTTTCCAGGCTGGGGGCAGAATCGTTCTCCCATCTGCGTTTTATCGCCCTGGAGGACAGTTCATACGCCTATGTAAGTCGTCTGGCTCATGCTCGCAAGAACGTCGCATCCTAACTCCTGCTTGGGGCGCCGTTAAAAACTCTGACAAGTAACTATGCACAAAAAACTAGCAACGATTCTCTTCTTATGTTTGATTCTACCCTGGGCGAATGCGACAAGTTGCCTAGCCGATATTGAAGATGCGGCCTATAACAAAAGAGATGAGTTCATCGAAAAATACACCACTTTAACCAAACAGATTCTACTGGTCAGAATAGAACTTGAAACTTTCAACCTCAATTATCGGCTCAACACCTACAAACAGCCTAAATTCAGAACCCTGCGCTCTTTCGTCGCGCAAGAAGCTGCAGCCGGCGCCGTTCTTGCCTTTGATTGCGCCGGGGACGATCAGTATGCCAAAGGCATAAGGAATCCGCGTTCAATCAACACTAAGCCTTTGCAGGGCGGCTTGATGGCGACGATGATCGGCGCATCAGTAGCAGGTGCGGACTCTGGTTTAGAACTAGGCTCAAACGCCTGGCTCTGCCTGAAGAATCGCAGAAAAGGGTTGGACCAGCACTCTGCAACTTCATTTATTCAAGCTAAGTTGAAGACTATCAACGCATTGTTGGCGCAACGCGAAGCTTTGATTGCCGCTCGCCCTGAACACCCAATTTATGCAAGAGCGGTGCTGGAGGGCAAGATCCTCAGGCACCTCAATCGCGCCTCACTAAATGAGTATTCACAATTTAGTTCTGACGCCAGAGGACAATCTGTATTCACTAACTCTTTCTATCTGCTGAATGTAGTGACAAACGCTCTTGTTGCCACTGGCGCTGGCTATGCCTACAGATCGGTGAAGGAGCCTAAGTTCAGTGGTACTGGCGACATTCTTTTCATTGTCGCTGGCGGTGTAGGCGCAGTCACCCCGTGGCTCAGTCGCTATCTTGCGAACAAAGCAACACAAGCGAATGAGCGAAAGTTAGGAAGACTGCTCGGTCAAAATAAAGACGCTGACCTGGCGGAACTGGCTGCCCTAAGGCAACAGCTCTCAGAATCGGTGGCAATCAAGGAACTCATTCCGTCTTTGCCGGTAACTGAAAGACTAATCTTATACAGGGAAGCAAATGAGAACTTCAGAACTCAGCTTTTCAGCGAAACCGCAGTAACACGACGTCTTGAGAAAGTCGCACTTGAGCAAAGCCTGCTTGCGCCCGTGATCGGTGGCACATTAATGACGCAAGGAATATTATACACAGCTGGATATTATCGTTTTCACACGCAGCCAAAGAAACAGCTGTCTCTTACTTATGCTGGCACTGTGGCAGGCACCACCGGGGCAGCGCTAAATGTGCTCGCCACAGCAGCCTCGCTCTTGGCGAATCGAGCCTATGAGCATCGCTTGCAAAGGGAAGGGCGCAGTCCAGCTCAACTTATAGAAGTACAACTCAAACACCTGGACGAGGTCAAAGCGATGGTGCAGGGGCTTTAGAAGCTTATCTGTCAGGGAGTCCCTGCATCAGCAATTACAGTGAAGCTTTGCAGATTTTGTAAGACTCAAAGCGGCAAATATGATAGTTTGGCAGATATGATTGAAAACCATCGGGAAAATCAGTCAATACCTATAAGCTGAACGCTTTCGGAATCAGAATCAAACCATGCAGATTATCAATCTAGCGGCATACAAATTCATTAGCATCCCGGACCCTGACTCCTGGCGCCCGACCGTAAAAAGCCGATGCCAACAACTCGGTGTAATGGGAAGTATTTTGTTCTCGCCAGAAGGTATAAATTTTTTCGTCGCCGGCGAGCGCGAGGGAATCGAGGCATTCATACAATTTCTACGTCACGATGAAATGTTCGAAGGGCGGTTTGCTGATTTGGTAATTAAGGAAAGCGTCTCGGAGCGCCAGCCTCACAAACGAATAGTGGTTCGCATGAAGAGTGAGATCATCACGATGAAGCATCCAATGAGGATCGGTCCGTCGGACGAAAGAGCGCCAGCAATCGAACCAAGCAAATTGAAGAAGTGGCTTGACCAGGGGCACGACGACAGCGGACGAGAGGTCATATTGCTCGATGCTCGAAATGATTTTGAAGTGAAGATTGGCACTTTCGAAGAATCGATCAATTTTGGAATTGAGAAGTTTAGCCAGTTCCCACAAGCCTTCCATGATACCGAAGATAATATCAAAGAGGAACTGCAAAATAAGACAGTGGTATCATTTTGCACTGGTGGCATTCGCTGCGAGAAGGCTGCACTTTTCTTGCGCGAAATGGATGTAACCAATGTTTTCCAACTTGACGGCGGCATCCTCAAATACTTTGAAGAAGTAGGCGGCGACCATTGGCGCGGCGAATGTTTTGTCTTCGATCGTCGGGTTGCGCTTGACCCCACACTAAGCCCGACGAAGCACGTGTACGAGATCACTGCCAAGCCAAGTCGCAACGACGAATATCTGCGCTGGAAAGCCAAGAAGGCGCTAGAGGCAGAATCGCTCCTCTAAGCAAACTACTGTTTGCTCATAAGACGTGTGATCTTTTTTGCGTCACGCACTTGTTCTTCAGGAAATCTAGTCGGAGGTAAGGTTGCATTTGGATCGTAGCGATCCTGTTCCGAAGGAACTGTCATCGATTCATAAGGATCCCAAGCTGTGTTGCCACTGTCAGACGGAGGATTTTCACCTCTGATCATTCCGTTGTCATTTCTGTCAGCTGAATTGACGGGATATTGGGAAGTGGTGCCATCCATGGTGGCGTTTGGATTATACTGTCGCGTTGGCAAAGTCAACGCTTCATAGGGGTTCCAAGCTGTGTTGCCATTGTCAGACGAAGGATTTTCACCTTTGGTCATGGCGTTGTCATTTCTGTCAGCTGAATTGACGGGATACCGGGAAGTGGTGCCATCCATGGTTGCATTTGGATTGTACTGCTGCATTGGCAATGTCAACGCTTCATATGGATCCCAAGCTGTGTTGCCCTGGTCGGAAGCAGGTGATCTGGTACCGTCAGTGGTTGCATTTGGATTATACTGCCGCGTTGGCAATGTCAACGCTTCATAGGGGTTCCAAGCTGTGTTGCCACTGTCAGACGGAGGATTTTCACCTCTGATCATTCCGTTGTCATTTCTGTCAGCCCCATTGACGGGATACTGGGAAGTGGTGCCATCGACAGTTGCATTTGGATTATACTGCCGCGTTGGCAATGTCGACGCTTCATAGGGGTTCCAAGCTGTGTTGCCACTGTCAGACGGAGGGTTTTCACCTCTGATCATTCCGTTGTCGTTTCTGTCAGCCGAATTGACGGCATACTGATTCGAATTGGCTGGATACCGATTGTAATCACCTCTTGTGCCTGAGCTTAACTGGTAGTCCGACGCTGGGGCTTGGTCTCCCAGACCCGGTGCATAGTCGTTCTTCAGGCTCCTTAATCCGTGACGCAAAGCCTTTTGTTCCTCGCTAATTCCGGCAACGCCTTATACATGGAATCAAGAGCGCCATCGACGTCACCATCACGCAACAGTCGTTCCGCTTTGTTGATGTGATAACTCGCATCCTGCTCCTTATCAAACCCCCTGTTGATCGAGTTTCGAGCATTCCTATCCGTGTGCAGCAAGTCACCTACATTTGCAGCTCCGGAATCCAGCCTCGCTCCGGCACTGTTGAGGTCACTAGAGGAATTTCTCAAGTGCTGTATGGCGCCGTTATAATCACCATGACGGGCGCTATGAATCGCATGTGATAAGTCCACCGTGGCGGCATCACCACCAGTTATGGATGCTCGAATATCTTTCAATCCCTGCGCGTGGTCAGTAGTCGCATCATCTCGGGTAAGCTGAGCCAAGCCGTGATGCAATGCTTTCTGTTCTTCGGAAAGTTCGTCAGCACCTCTGCCCATCGACCGGAGCGCCCCATTGATGTCTCCTCTACGCAGACGACCGGCTGCCTGTTCAATATGGGAGCCAGTGCTGCTTTCTTCCTCAAACGCCTTGTTCAATGAGCGTTGGGCGGTCGGATCACCTTTAAGCAAGTCGCCGACATTACCAGCTCCGCGGTCCACCTTGCCACCACCGCTGTAAAGGTCGCCAGAGGTGCTTCTAAGTCCTTGCAGGGCGCCGTTGATGTCACCGTGGCGCGCACTGTACATTGCATCATGCAGATGTGAACTGGCGCTGTTTACGCCGTCGAGCCCGCGGTGAATGTCCTGCAAACCTTTGGCATGATCGGGCGTTTGCACCGCTCCAAAATGCAACTCTGCGCTAAGTTGTTCATCGGTTTTGTTCCGGTCGCTGCAAGCTCTGTTTGGAAATACATGGGCATACGAGTTGTCTCGACTATATGCATCAGCAACCGCTCCACATAAAGCAGGCGCCCCTGCCGCGCCTTCGTGGTGTTTGAAAGTTTCGGGCTGATGCGGGTGCGTCATGGTAAATCCTCCAAAGTGGCGTTCAAGCGCTGCAGCACGCAATGATTGGATGCTTCAACACTCAATTAGCTTTTGCTAGGGACAAATGCGATTAGTAAGTGAACTCAGGGGCAAACCGATCCGGTTCTCAACGATGAAATTAAACCATCCGCGTGACCACGGCATGACCAGTTTGATTTTGTCTACAGAATTTTCAAAACCTTATCAGCTCGATCTGGCTAGAGAATTTTTAAAGCGTTCAAAAATTCGCCCAAAACGAAAGAGCTTAAATTGGCCAAAATTACCGCGAGCATATCGCGATAAAAAGTGGGCTTACCGATTTCCTCACGCTTTCCGAAGGCGATCCAGAAGAGCAGGCACTCGACGAGGGGAGCAAAGGTCTCCGCCACAATTAAGTATTCAACCTTGTGGGCAATGGGATTGATAAAAGTTGGTATTACCCACACCACTATTGGATATGAGCACGCAGTCAACCAAACCCCTGCAAATAATTTATCACGCAGAGAATGTCGCTCTGACAGACAAAATACAAGAACAGGAGTTTCGATCAGCACGGACAAGACAAATCCAATGGCGGTCCAAAGTAGAAGAGCTTTCGCGTCAATCATTTAAGAGAGGGTCTTCAAGAGGAACGGTACCTCAGCTAGCACGTGGGCCATCGCTAGTGTGAAGTATACATCTCTGGTGACGGAATAATTTAAGGCAAAGCAGACCCATAGAATAACGACAGAAAGGCTGGATGCCGCGAGAATTCCAGGCACCAATTTCTTCCAGTGCAATGAGCGATGCGTGATAGGGATTGAATTTGGTTGCCAATTTCGCCAACCAGCGCTAACGAAAGGAATGGCAATCAGCCAGACTCCGTAGTGGATCATCTCAAGAAAAGTGTGAATAGCGACCAGCATATACGACGACGCACCAGCAATAATTGAGGACCCTGCATGTTTGGTAATTTGCAGCGTTAAGTTATCGGCAATTGGAATAGAGGCTGAGTCATGCAGGCTCCAGCAAATCGTCAATAAGAAGAACGGAATGGACAACAAACACAAGTGGTACGCTTGGCGCCACTCAGGACGGCTGCGACTCAATTCACGGTCTAATATCCAAAAACCGATCAACGGATGCAAATATATCAGACTCATTCCGAACCACGAAGGAGAATACCAGGCAAACGCGACCGCCACCAATCCCAACGGCAACGCCAATCCCCAATCACGCCCCTGCTTCCAGGCTCCGGAAATCACAATCAGCCGAACCACCCACAATACAAACATGGAATTCCAGATTCCCTGCATGATACTGCCTGTGACACCAACAACTAAACGTGCGTGCAACAAATAAGTCAGGGTCGTATAAAGAACCATAAGTGCTGCCAGTCCGCCAAACGACCAGACAAAGAATTGTTTGAACTTACCAAATCGAGTCGGCAAGCGAGATAGAAAGTATCGAGCCTCAACCCAATTGTGCGGACCGGCGAAGAGGAATACTGTGGCAATTGAAAAGGCAATAGGCGCACACATCGCCAGCGTCGCCGCCGCAAATGTGAGTCCAAAAAAACAGACCGCAAACTCCGCGGTTCTATCTGCTTTGGTGTGAGACCGGATCGAAATCATTGGTGGCTTGCATGCTTCTTTCTTGGGATGCTAAGGTTTGCGCCCGTTTTTGCTTATTCAAATTTACAAACCACAAACCAAAGAAGACAATGGCGAGCGATAAGCACACTCCCGCCACTACAAAAAGCACTGCTGAATCGGTCCCGGGAGGTCTAGGATCAGGTGCAATATCGGCTTGGGCTTGCTGAACCGCCGCCATGAACAGCCCGAGTACCACTAAGAATTTTGAAAAATGCATACTGAATACTCCTATTTGTACCAATTATATCCCCAGTGCGATCAGATTGCCTTCTCGGGGGGGGTTGTCGGCTCGACCCGTTGTCCGATTTTCGGCTCGGTTCCGGCGATTAAGCGTTTTATGTTGGCACGATGGCTATAAAGCACGAACAGTCCAGCGAACGCACAGAATCCTGCATAACTTGGCTCTCTCGAAAAAAACCACATTACCAATGCAGATGTTCCGACTGCTATCAGAGAAGCTAGAGAGACAAAACGAAAAAGATAAACGAGCAAAATGAATAAAGAAAACGAGGTCAGTGAAGCCAAATAATTCATTGCAAATGTCGTGCCTAATGCTGTCGCTGCGCCCTTTCCCCCTTTGAAATTGAGGAATATGGATTTGCTGTGAGCGACGATGCATATAATTGCGACCAGACAAACTATCCATGACGAATTACCTATTTCCGGCAACATTCCATGGTGAACGAAGTAGACTGCAAGCCAAGTAGGTACGAACCCTTTGAGGTTGTCCAGCAAGAACACTAGAGCCGCTGCCCCCTTGCCCGCGGCTCGTAAGACATTGGTGGTGCCGGTCGAACCACTACCGACCTTGAGCAAGTCAATCCCATTCGTGGATTTGACCAGCCAATACCCGATCGGCAAAGCACCGGAGAAATAGGCTATTACAAGCAAGAGGATTGTATTCATTAACGAGCTGCCTTTGGATTCCGATAGAATACTTAGAGCGCTGACCGACACCAGATACGGTGCAGGTCAGCCCTGATTTAGCTGGTAGCCGATTCTGGTAACCGTGCGGATTATTGAATCGTCCTCCGGACTGTCGATCTTATTTCTCAATCGTGCGATGCAAACACGCACTGTTTCGGCTGTAGATTCAGACTCTGATGGCCAGATGCGCTGCAACAAGAGTTCAATGCTAAATACATCATTCGGGTGTCGCAACAGATATTCCAAAATAGCAAATTCTTTTGGCTGAAGCTTGATCTCGACTCCGTTTTTGGTCACCTTGTGCGCAGTGGCATCGAGCACGATATCTTTGACCTTCAATGTCTGCCCGTAAACACCACTTTTCTTTCTGATCAGGGTGCGTACTCGAGCTGACAGCTCGCGTAAATTGAAAGGCTTAGTCAGATAGTCATCTGCTCCTGTGTCTAAACCTGTTTCGATTTCTTCGATTTTGTCTTTTCCCGTCAACATCAAGATTGGCGTCACGCCACCCTTGTCTCGAAACTTGCTGAGAATTTCGATGCCGGTAATTCCTGGCAACATCCAATCCAAAATGACCAGGTCGTAAGAATAAAAGAGCAATTTTTCAAGAGCGTCAGAGCCAAGACTGGAGCGCTCGACCGTATATTTTTCAAACTCCAGCCAGTCACCTACCCTTTTGAGGAGGTCAAGGTCATCTTCAACCAGGAGAATTTTAGACATTTGTCAGAAGCAGCTCGCTTAGGAGGCTCGGCCAGTTTAACACGAGGTACTGTGCTATAAAAGGCGGTGCGCTCGATCTCACCATAGTCAGGCATAGTCGTGCTCAAGAGCTTTAGTATTGCCCATAAGGGAGTCCTGCTGGTAGCTATTCCCGTCTTGTTTGAGCTCATTTTTGTGCTCAGCCTTGGTGCGCTCGTGGCCGACCAGAATCTCGAGACCGATCGCATGGAGCGAGGAAAGGAAATCTTGCTCGATATCCATGCCATGGAAGCGGGTTTCGTTCGCAACTTTGCCCTGCTGGCCAGCGATCAATCAGCTTCACTGACGAACCAGCAATTGGATGAGGAATTTGTTCGCATCACAGACAAAACAAACAGGGCGCGCGTAAGTTATCGCGATCTTGCCATTCTGCGCCCGCAAATTAAGCGTGAGATTCAGAGCGCCCTTGAACTCCTGGACAAAGCAGATGCGATCTCGATCAAGGCAAACAAAATCTATCGCGATCCCAGCATGTCTCAAGAGCAGCGAGTTAGATATTTTCGCGATCAGATTACTTCGCTTTTATTGGAATCAAAGCCGATAATTGCTGAAATCGTCCAGACTGAAAATAACGTACAGGCAAAAGCACCGGAGATACAGAAGGAGCTTTTCGAGCGCCTGGCTGCCGCAATAATTGTCGGATTGCTCGTCAATATACTGGTCGCTCTTGGCTTGGCGCTTATGTTTAGCAAAGATTTTGTGGAAAGGATTGCCACTATAACCGCACACGCAAAGTTGCTTCCACTAAACAAAGAACTGCCAAAACACATGGATGGAAAAGACGAAATTGCCAGGCTGGATCAGATTTTGCACAACTCTGCCGACATGCTGTTTGAGACACGACGCAAAGAATCAGCGATCTTCAATCAGGCTGCTGACGTCATCTTTTGTCTGGACAAGCGTGGACGATTCACAGATGTTGGCTTGCCTTGCGCCAAAATCTGGCAATACAATCCAACTGACTTGATTGGTTCGCAGATCTATTCGTTTCTGCCTGCAGCGGATGGTGCTCAGTTGCGGAAATTTATTGAAACAGACACTGAATCAGGTAACCAAAATCGTGAGAGCAAATTGGAAACGAGAATGACACGGGGAGACGGCTCCGTTCTTGATTTGCTTCTTTCAATGAAATGGTCTGAGCGAGACAAATTCTATGCTTGCGTCGCCCACGACGACAGCGCCAGGAAAGCAATCGAGCGCATGAAGCAGCGGTTCTTAGCGATGGTCAGCCACGATCTGCGCACGCCACTAAATTCGGTATCAAGCTCATTTGAGTTGCTTCTTGAAGGTGTGCGGGGTCCCCTTTCAGAAAAGGTTTTGGTGATCGTAAAGAGGGCTTTGGAAAACATCAAACTGTTGCTTGCACTGATCAATGAATTACTTGAAATTGAGAAACTGGAATCAGGCGTCACCCTCGAAAAGACCGCCGTCAGCGCTCATGATGTTTGTGTGGCGGCAAAAGAGTTAGTGCAATCATTCGCCACAGCCTCAGGCATATCTATCCAAGGACCGCATGGCGACGCCGTCGTCAATGGCAACGAAAGGCGTTTGATACAGGCGATGACAAATCTTCTATCTAATGCAATCAAGTTTTCTCCGCCAGGTTCAACAGTCACTCTATCTATTGAAGTGCAGTCACCATTCGTCGAGTTGGCTGTAACAGACCAGGGACCGGGAGTTGCAGAAAGTGACAGGTCGATAATTTTTGAGAAATTTAAACAATCACGCGCGAAAACATCGACGGGGATGAAAGGTACGGGGCTTGGACTGGCGCTTGTGAAGGCAACCGCAGAAGCGCACAACGGTCAGGCGGGCGTGTCCAATACCGGGCGCGGCAGCCGCTTCTTCTTGCGCCTCGACGAGTTTGATGAGGTGGAATCATGATCCGCATCAACGACTTGGGACTGAGGACTCGCGGCATTCTCCTGGTCACATTTCCCGTCTTATGTCAGCTCTTGTTCGTTGCCTGCTTGCTCGTCTTGCTCTTTGAAGCGCAACAAGATGCGCAACGAGAAGCGCATAGCAAAACCGTGATTGCCCAAGTGCAGCTTATAGAAAACAACGTCGGCAACGGTGCCATGTCGGCAATCATGTACCAGGCATCAAACGGCATGATGGGCGAAGAGATGACTGAGCGCGACATCGCTGATGTGAAAAAAGAAATCGATAAACTCGCGAAATTAACGGCAGAGGATAAAGTTCAAACTGAAAACGTTCACAGAATCTATTTGGCATCTGGACCAATGTCCGAGAACCGGCGTATCTTGAACCAGTTGACCGGTGCTGAAAGAAATACGTATCGACAAAAAATGGAGAAAAGCGGCTATCCGCAAGAGAAAGCTTTTCTCATTGCAATTTTAGCTGTAGTCGATCAAGAAAATGAAACGCGCCGTCGCAATCCCGAACAAAAACAGGTTTGGCGATCTTTTATCAATATCTTGATGACTGCTGCTATTGCAGCAAGCATCGCTCTTGCCTTCATTTTATCGAAGATGTATTCAACTAGTGTTGCACAACGTCTCGCTCGTGTGGCGGAAAACAGTCAAAGATTGTCTAAACGCCAGACCATGCAGCTTCCACTGGAGGGGAGCGATGAGATAGCGGAGTTGGATGCTGTCTTACATCAGGTGGATGAAGTGATCACTGTTGCCAGCGAAAGAGAAAAAGCTCTGGTCGAAAATTCAGCGGATATCATTTGTTCGATCGACCGAGATGGGCTCTTTCTGCGGGTTAACGAGGCGAGCATACAGACCTTGGGTTATGCTCCGCAAGAATTGATCGGCAAAACCGCCGTATCTTTTGCAGCAGTCGATGATGCGAATCTGATGACACAGAACATCGGCCAATCTGCTGAAACCGACTCGGGGCACCTCTTTGAGTGTCGCATGCACCGAAAAGACAATCAATTTGTCGATACTTTATGGTCGACTTATTGGTCACAACCGGACAAAGCTCTCTTTCCGTCATTCACGATATAACTCAGCGCAAAGAATTAGAGCGCTTAAAAGAAGAATTCGTCGCGATGGTCAGCCACGATCTGCGCACTCCATTAACATCTGTTATGGCATCGATCGAGACGATGAAGAGTGGAGTAGCCGGCGCACTAAATCCAGACATAGAAAGCGAGTTGGATGGTGCCGAGAGAAATCTTGGTCGTCTGATCGCCTTGATCAATGACTTGCTCGACTTTGAAAAAATGCAATCGGGTACTTTGTCTGTTGAAAAAACTGCTTGTTCGCTTCTCGACGTAATCGCTGATGCAGTTCGAGCTGTTCAACCTCTGTGCCTGGAACGGTCTATTACAATTACAGTGCCGAATGAGGATTTCAAAATGCTCGGCGAGCACGACAGATTAGTGCAGGTACTCGTAAATCTGCTCGCAAATGCCGTGGACTTTTCACCCAAGAAAGGCACAGTAGTCGTTTCTGCAAATATCTCGGGATCTTTTGTGCACGTCATGATCACAGATCAAGGTCCAGGTGTCGCCGGCGAGTATCAAGATTCAGTATTCCAAGCATTTGAGCAAGCGCCAAAGCGTCCGGATACAAACCGCGAAAGTACTGGGCTGGGACTGCCGATCGCTCGCCTCATGGTGGAGGCACATGGTGGCACTATTGGTGTCATAAGCGAACCCGGTCAAGGCAGTACCTTCTGGTTTGATATTCCATCCGTTTGATGAATGATCAGGCTTTCTTTAGCTGTTCTAGCGGTATTCCCATGGTGATGTATGGTTTAGCCATCGCCATGTTCGACTCCTTGTGCCCGAATTCGGAATCGGCGGCAGCTCGATTGTGCGGTCCGAAGCCAGAGCTCTTCTTGGATCCCGACTCAGATCCTTCGACGGCTCGATTGTCCGCTCCAGCCTTATTCTTGGGCATTCCAGTCTCGGTTTCGGCACGATTGTCGGGTCCAGCGCCGCCCTTCTTGGGTATTCCAGTTTCGGATCCCTCGGCACGATTGTCGGGTCCAACGCCGCCCTTCTTGGGTATTCCAGTTTCAGATCCATCGGCACGATTGTCGGGTCCAATGCCGCCCTTCTTGGGTATTCCAGTTGATCCCTCGGCACGATTGTCGGGTCCAACGCCGCCCTTCTTAGGTATTCCAGTTTCGGATCCCTCGGCACGATTGTCGGGTCCAACGGCACGGTTCTCCTGTCCAATGCCATAAGCTTTCTTCTGATTTAGCAGTCCAGTTCCCGATGTGTCGGTTAACGCTAGATTCGTCACCCACCCCTTCGACACATGCTCTGAGTTAGCATTCTCTAGTGAATATCCGGTACCATGCATGGTGGTGCTTCGCGCAGTTTGCGGGTCGTAGGCAGTGAAGACGGCCCTGTTCTCAGGGGCACGAGGGGCTTCGTGGAATTGATCAAATGACATGTGTAGTCCTCCGGTGGGTGTGGTTGCAGCCGTGTTGAATAATCCATACGCGGCTATGGTGCCCGTAAAGATGCGATTGAATGATGAGCAAATGGGAGAGCCATCTGCTCGTAGTAAATCCGTATTGGGGAACGGAGCGCGATCCGAGCGCCATCCGCTCAAGGGTAAATGCGGTATTGAGAGATGGAGCCCGCGCGTCCGGCATGGTTCGAAAATCGGATTCATCAACCAGTGGTATCAACTACCCGTCTGGCTTGATTTCAAGATATGGCCGGAACATTACCAAACAATTACAAAAACGTCGTTGAAAATCGAAACGATTATTTTTCAGACCAAAAGCTAAGGACCACTTTGATCAGCGTTCTGCGTGGCATATAACTGCCCAAACGTTCCAGCGAATGGAAAAAACGGGGACGGAATATTACGCGTCAAGGTCAATTGCGAATTGCCATTGAGAATTAGAGACGTGCTAAAGAGGTCCTTCACAGTTCTGGAATTGTCACTGCGGCGACTATTGAACTGGTATGCGATTTCCTACATTTGCGCCATGGGTGGCAAACCAACGCCGAAATCGGTGAACTGCCGAACGCGCTCGCTGACTCGAGTTTCTTGATTAACACGATCGGCAGGAAGAGCCTTTGAGCCATTTAGTAAATTGTGACCGTTGGAGTTAAGCACCAGTCCATCAGCCATTTTTCTGAAAAACTCGCGAACTTGTTCTGAATTATGCATTTGGTAAGTCCTCAAAAAAATCATCGCGCAGAACCACCGAACTGCTTGGTGCAGATCACTTCGGGCAAATCCTTGGTTCGGGATACTTAGAATATAAAGGTCGTTTGTTACCAAATTGTACCCTCGCAAAATTATGTCCAAGGACAACCGCCTACGCTGCCAAAAACGTCAAACTCTAATCCGACAAGGAAACCAGCAGTAAACACCTCGCAGAACCCCGTAGCAAAGGTCTGGCCTGAAACTCACTAAGTTATTGAAATAAGTTGTACGTTCCAAGAAACATGCTGGCTGCTTGGGCAGACCTGCGCAAGCTGTTAATGGAACTCTCAAAAAACCTGCCAAGCATCTAACCTCTATTTAAAGATTTGCACGAACTAGGATTCGAACCTAGAACCGAGCGCTTATCATGCGCTTGCACAACCGTTGTGCTATTCGTGCGGATCAGGACTATTTGTTTTCCTCTCGGAAGTGATTTGTGGAATTGCTTTTTGTATCTTGGACGTAGCCAACAACTTTTGTGGATTTAAAAATGGCGGACGGTGCATGGACTCGAACCTGCAACCCTCTCGGGCACCTGTTTTCAAGACAAGCCGCTTTCCAATTCGCTTACCGTCCACATTGGCTGCACAGATAGGAATCGAACCTATAACAATCCCGTTAACGGCGGGGCGCTCTACCGATTGAGCTACTGTGCAATATTTCTTCCGTGAACGATTTGAACGTTCAACCTCGTTCTTGTAAGGAACTTGCGCTACCAATTGCGCCAACGGAAGTTGGACCCCCATGCAAGATTCGAACTTGCGACAACCGACGCTCGTAACATCGTGCTCTGTCCACTGAGCTAATGGGGGATTGGGCGCCTTGCTTGGATTCGAACCAAGGGCTTTCTCGTTAGAAGCGAGCTGCTCTGTCCACTGAACTACAAGGCGAAAANNTGACCTCAGTTGGACTTGAACCAACGCAACGGCGCTTAAAAGGCGCGTACTCTACCGACTGAGTTATGAGGCCACAGCCTTCGGTCAGAGTCGAACTGACAAATAAGAATTTACAAGATTCTTCCTGTACCAATTGAGGCACGAAGGCATGATTTCGGACATTGCCACGCGCCTTAAGCAGCCACTGGTAGGCGTCAAGCCGCGGACAATGTCGTCCTTTTTCTTTTCGTGTTTGTTTTGTTTGTTGAAACATGATCTTGATCCTTGGTGTTGATGGTTACAGAGATAGAGTGCACGCGCGAGACTGAGCCTCGATTGGAGAAGCGCTTGATTGCTGTTCTATTTCGTAACGAGCGGATCATGATCGTAGTTCCTGTTGAGAGTGAGTGTCTTAGAAGTTGCCGCAGAGCGGCTTGCCATGAAAAATATGGAGACGGTGAGAATCGAACTCACCACAAGGAGTTTGCAAGACCCCCTCGCCAGCCTCGGTAACATGCATCCCCAGAAGGTTAGATGCCGGCAAGGGTGCCGGCGCTCCCAGGTTGTTACGCGTTGGCGCGGGCGGTCTTATTTGCGTTGTTTCTAGGTTTGGAAATTTCATGTCCGTGATCCTTGGTGTTGGTCGTTACTGTCTGCATGCGCACGCCCATGGACGTCTGCCTATTGATGCGGCGTCCAATTGTGCCTGAATGCTGTAACGAGGTAATCACGGTCTTCTAGTCCTTCGAGATGGAGCGGAATAAGAGAATCGAACTCTTTTAGCCAGTTTGGAAGACTGGAGCACAACCAATGTGCCAAATCCGCAAATGGTCGCAAGGATGGGATTCGAACCCACGATCTTCGGCTTATGAGACCGACGAGCACAGCCACTGCTCCACCCTGCTATTTACAAGTTAACCGATAACAACAGTTTGGTCAAGCATTTTTTGCCTGAACAAACACCGCCTGCGGTGCTTAATCCATGGATGATGCGCCCACGTGTGGGACGTACGTCCTGGGGTGCCAGGGCGTACACCCGACAGCATATCGAACTTTTCAGCTGATCAGATTTCGATCAAAACTTTAACAAAAAAGACACAATATGCTGCGATGAGAATGTGGCACTGCATACGGTATCAATCTCTTTTCCAAAAACACAACAGACGCGCTTCGTTTTGATCGTGTTTCCGATCACAACCAAATCCTCGCTAGAAAGCATACTGGCGCCCGTCTCTAAGCGGATGAAGACTAATGCGGAAGAATGTCCGACCTGTTATCATTCGGATACTTACTTCGGACAAGATAATGACCCTTTCGTCGACCCACAAAACCATCGAAGTTGAAGGCAACTCCCTTCATATTCCAGAAGGAATAAACTACAGCTGCTCCGGCTGCGGCAGATGCTGCTATGGCGTTGCCGTGCCCATGACTGAAGAAGACTATGATCGAGTCTCGGCAATAGACTTCAGCAAAGATTTGCCTCAATTTGATTGGAGCAAGCAGTATAGAAAATTGAGCGCCAAAGAAAGCGCCAATACCAACTACACGCACGCTATTAAGTCGACCTCCGACGGTCATTGCCCATTCCTAGTTAACAAGTTATGTCACATCCACGGTAAGTATGGCGAGGAAGTCAAGCCACTAATCTGCGGACTCTTTCCTTATTCATTCAATCGAACACCTTCTGGCATCTACTTAACAGTAAGCTTCAGAAGCAACGCCGTCTTAGGAAACGTTGGCATCCCACTCACCGAGCAGCTAGACACGCTCAAAGAGAAGTTGCGCGTTTACGAAACCGTATATGACGAAGGTGGCATCATTTGGGATAAAGTCAAACTCGCAACTGATAAACCAATTAGTTGGGACGAATATCTCGCTCTCGAAATTAAATTGTTGGAAGCATTTGTTCAAGGTGCGACGATCAAAGACAAAATATACGCGGGTTCGGAAGCGCTGTTCAAAGATCTGCCAGCGCCAAAGGCATCCGCAGCGGTTACACCGAATAAGATGGACAAAGCTTTTCTGGCCGGATTATTTGCTCTATATTTTCCAAACAATCCAAAATTAAAGAACAAAGATGTTCATTTCAATGGTATCAAATTCGCCGCTGAACTTATGCTAAAACCGCCTGCGTTCAAGCTCGCGAACAAAAGTTATTCCTTCGAAACGCTAACTGAATTTCCATGGAGTCAAGATCCTGCAATTGATGATCTATTTACACGATTTATTTATTCAAGAATTTTCGGCAAATGGTATTTCGGTGGTGGCTTTGCGCAATTGAGTGTAATTGCCGGGTACCATCACCTTGCGCTGTTACTTGCTCTGGCTCGATTGCATGCCACGGCTTCTGCCATCGAGCGTGGTGCAAGTTCAGTTTCGATGTTAGATGTTATGCAAACCGTCAGGCAATTGGATGAGAAGATTGGTGTGGCCGTCTTAGATGGTTACAGCGCTGCCTTGTGGGAATTGATTCTGTTCAGCCCTCATCGCATCCACCGCATCTTGGATCCTTGCTTCAATTAGACAGCTACTTTCCGAGCTTTGATCCAACTCCCAAGTCTTCCATGATCGAATTTAATTCCTTCGTTTTTGCTGCGGATGACAGTATTTCTGACTGCGTTTTCACCCAACGCTTGGGACTGGGATATGCAAAATCTTTGTCTATACGCGCAATTTTTTGCGAATCAAAAGTCTCAACTATAAGCCTTTTAGCCTGTACGGCCCTATCAGGAGAGTCGGTCCTACTGCGGTATTTCAATGGTATACCCGGAACCGGAAAGCGATTGTAACTTTGCAGCATGTCGGATATTTCCGGAGCCGCTTTAATTTCGGATGCCAGCCAAAGTTCCGCTCCACTCGACTTTTTCAATTTGAGAGCCTTAACACCAGCTATGGTGTCTGGTCCTTCGGTTTCAAACGACGATGAAACACCGCGCACAAGCAAAGGACCAAACGGCGAAAACTTACGGAATCCAAGAACAGTCGTCTTCATCCCTAATTTGTTGTCCGGTCGATAGATCAACACGTCCCACGAAGGAGCACGAGCCACCACTTCATAACCAGATTCGTCATTCACAATTCTAAGAGCATCGACTGTGATGTAGACAGTTTGTTTGCCACTATCTCTTTGCTTTTGATGCAAGATCCATTCAGTTTTGGCATTATCTGCATTCGCTGGTGCTACCGCATAAAGCATAGCCACGACGCCGAGTAAGCCTACAATCGAGAACGCGAGACACCTCAGGGCCAGATAAGTAAGCTGTTTTCCACCAGATGCTGTTTTCGAATTTCCTGTTTCCAAAATCGCTCCGCATATATTGATTAATTTCATTAGCTTAGCACCACGAGAAAAATCTGCATTAGCCGGCAATCTAAGTTCGCCATTGTTTCGACACAATTTTTCGTAGAGTTGAAAGCGAAGTCCTTCGGACCTCGTTTACTAAAAATCGAATCCAAAAGGAGCTGCTCTAATGACTTCTTCTACCTTTTCGCCGCGTCCCACCTCCGACGCCACCTCGACGAATCACGAACAACTTACCAACGCAAAACCAGACTTCAACGTAGTATCACTATTGCGTGAGCACCCCAGTCGATCAAATGATTCTTCTTCTCAGCAGTCATCCAGAAACACTTTAGATTTTGGCACAACGACCCAACTGTATGGCAGCGACCATCCGACTGACGGACACCACGGCGGATCCGACGCAGCCAATGATCCCTCAATTCCCGTTGAATTGATCGACGCAAGATCAGAAATTCATCGCGCTGAAGATGCATTCAAACAAGGAAATCCTGATCGAGCTAAAGAATGGCTGCAGGACGCCGATAAGAATTTGCAGGATTTGTCAGGTTCGAACGATAGCAGTAGTAATTCTTCAAGCGACAGCAAGACAAGCAGTTCATCTAGCAGCGACTCATCAAGCAATAGCAGTAATAGCGACTCGCATTCAAGCGATTCAACAAGTTCGAGCAGTAGTAACTCCCCTTCGAGTGATTCAACAAGTTCTAGCAGTAGTANNTAGTAACTCGCCCTCAAGCGATTCATCCAGCAGCAGCAGCAAGCCTTCTGACTCGTCTTCTTCATCTTCAACTTCTCCAGATTGCAGCCAATCCAGCGACTGTCCCCCTCAGTCCTCACAGCCCCAAACCCCGCTACAACAAATAGAATCTACGCTCGGTCAAGCACTTCAAGCTCTAGCTAGCGGAGACATGCAGCAATTTCAAACACTTCTTTCGAGCCTTGTCACTGAGATCGATCAAATGATTCAGGGCGGCGGCACCAGTGCTCCAACCGACGGCTCCACAGTTCCAACCGACGGCTCCACAGTTCCAACAAACGGCTCCACAGTTCCAACAAACGGATCCTCCGTTCCAACCGACGGATCCTCCGTTCCAACCGACGGATCCTCCGTTCCAACTGACGGATCCTCCGTTCCAACCGACGGAACAAATCCGCAGACCGGTATACAACTTCCTGGATTCCCATCCTTCCCTGGATTGCCAGGACTTCCTGGATCCACCAGTGGCGGCGACCAAACTCCTTCGCTGCCTGGGCTTCCAGGACTCCCTGGACTGCCAGGGCTTCCAGGCCTCCCTGGGCTGCCAGGACTTCCTGGATTCAATAGTGGATCATCATCAGATCAGACGCCCTCAAGTCCCCCGAGTCTAGAACTGCCGGGTCTTCCAAAATTGCCCTTACCACCTGGCCTTCCAGATCCGTTCAGCATATTCGGCTTCTAACTGATTACCAACCTCCCGCGTGCGAAGAAATGCTAGTGTTTTGCTAGCATTTCTTCGCATTCGAGGCGGCGATTCAGTGGCGTTAAGCCTAACTAAAAAGGTCTTAGTACTGGTAGCGATACCAGTTGTCTTCGAATTGATGCTTGTCGGTGTTCTGCTAAATCTCATTGCTAATGTGCAGGATGCACGCACAAAGTCTGCCCACGCACGCGAATTAGGCGCACACCTGACCAGCCTGATGGCGGTTTTTGTTCGACGCGCCACCACCATGGCGCTGCGGCGATTGATGACGGCTGAGCAAATGAGTAAGCAAGAAAAAGTGCTGGCAAATAAGGCCCGGGATGAAATTTCGGTCCTCAAGGCGCTGTCAGCCAACGAGAAATCAGAGTCTGAAAAATGGAATGAACTGGAAAGGATCGGGCACCACCTCGACGAAGAATTCACAGCATCACAGCAATTTGATATAGAAGAAGACAAACTTCAGGCGGCTAAGGCTGTCACTGCGGCAAATCGTGATTTCAACAGAATGTTTGCGATGGTCGACGAATTGTCCGGCATCCAAACCACAGTGCAAAAAGAGAATCAAGAATATTTTGAAAAATACGATAGCCAGCTAAAACAAGTTATCCAACTTTCTCTTCTGGCGAGCGTTCTACTGGCAGGTTGTTTAACAGCATACTTCAATGTCAGCACAAGTAGAAGATTGAAGATGCTGATGAAAAATACGACCTCAATGGCAGCCGGAGAGCCGCCCGCAGATCACGTGCCCGGCGTTGACGAGCTGGCGCAGATTGATGAAATCTATCATCAGATGTACCAAGATCTTACAGTTCTGCGACAGAAAGAACGTGCCATCCTAGACAATGCATCCGAAATAATCTGCTCACTCGACAAAGACATGCGCCTGACAGATATTAACGACGCGTCAAACAAACTATGGGGCTTTCCGGCAGATCTTTTGATCGGAAAGCGCCTTCTCGAACTACTTGCCGATCAAGATAAAGCGGAAGTTAGAGCAACGTTGCTGTCAGCAATTAACAACAAAACTGAAGCCCGATTTGAAACGCAAATCATCAGAGCAGACGGCAGATCTAGTGAGACGGCATGGTCCGCAACATGGTCAGATGAACAGCACTCCCTCTATTGCGTCGTGTCCGACATATCTGAACGGAAACAACTAGAGCGCATGAAACAAGAATTTGCATCAATGATTAGTCACGACCTTCGTACGCCACTAAATTCGGTGCTCGCGGCGATTGAGTTAGTCACCTCGGATCACTTCACGCTGGATGATCAGGTTCGGATGTACATGGATCGAGCCCACCGAAATTTAAAGTTTTCGCTCTCGTTGATCAATCAACTTTTGGAAATTGAGAAGATGGAGGCAGGCCACGTCTCGCTTGAGCTGGACGTGACAAGCACGAAGGAAATCGTTTCAAAGGCGGTCGAAGCTGTGCTCGATTTGAGCAAATCAAAGGAAGTAACGATAATAGTTCCCTCCACGAATTACGAGCTGATCGGCGATGCAGATCGGTTGGTGCAAGTTGTCATCAACCTTTTAGGCAACGCATTAAAATTCTCAAGCAACCGGTCCAAAATAGTGATCGGTGAAGCACAAACTGAAACGTATACACGTTTGTCTGTCAACGACGAGGGGCGGGGAATTCCTAAAGATCAGCAAGCGGGCATTTTCGAACGCTTTCAACAAGTAAACCCGACCGACAAGGCAGAGAAGCAAGGCAGCGGGTTAGGACTAGCCATCTGCAAAAGCATCATAGAGGCGCATAAGGGACGATTGGGAGTGACGAGCGAACTCGGCAAAGGAAGCTCGTTTTGGTTTGAAATTCCGCGTCAAGCAAACGACTCAAATGAATCAACCGACTAGTCGGGACGATTTATTCTATAGCCTACTTTGCTAATAGTTTCAATCAGAGACGGTTGTCCCTCGTCATCGATAACCGCGCGGATGCGTTTGATCGAAGAACGAACCGCATCTGCGGAAGGATATTTGTCTGTCGGCCAAACTCTGGAAATAAGTGTTTCTGCGGAAAAAGCTTCGTTGGGGTGCCTCATCAAAAATTCCAATACCGCATGGTCGATAGGCAGTAAAGTGATAGCATCACCGTTCTTCAGCACTCGCCGCTGGGTTGTGTTGAGTGTGAGATTACCGACTGTATAATCGTTCTCGAAATTTCTAGGTCTGCGCAGAAGCGCCTTGATTCTTGCTATCAACTCGCGAATGCTGAACGGTTTAGTGAGATAGTCATCGGCGCCAGATTCAAAACCAGTTTCCTTATCGTCAATATCCGTCTTGCCAGTCAACATAATCACAGGCACTTTGCTACCGCTCTCGCGAAATTGTCTACAAATTTCAAACCCGTTTAGCCCAGGCAGTGACACGTCGACGATTAAAATTTCGTAGCTGGCACCCAGAGCGAAAGCCAAACCATCATTCCCATCATGAACAACCTCGACAGAATGTCGGTCGAGTTTTAGCCACTTTGATACAGTCCCAGCTAGCTCTTCGTCGTCTTCAATTAGGAGTATTTTGGCCATAATCAATTGTCGCTGGATCGAATTGGCGCCATCGCTTCACTAAAGTGAACCGCTCAAGCTCATTTAATAGTACCAGAATTCCTGCAAATCCAGAACTGGACTAGAAATCCGCAAGCAGTCGAATGCTTGATTACACTACTCACCTTTTTTTCGGTTATCAAACACTCGCTTTTTCTCCAGAATTCTTCGTTGATGCTCGAAGGAAAACTTCGGACCAGTCAATGCGGCCAGTGAACTGCATCATTACGAACAGCGTCAGGTGACTTTGCTAACCCAAGGTCCGGGATTCAGCTTCTCGGGCATCTTCACACCGATATCGTAACCAGTGAGAAGATTCTTGTAACGCCAGCTAAGCTCCTGTGATTAAAACCAGCGTTGCATAAGTCTTTATGGCACTTTAACGTTACTCCGTCTACAGTACCTTCACTTCCTAAAAGATGACCACGGAACACTCGTAGCTTAGCAGGGTGCTGAAAAACTCTAATCACCCGCTGGTACTTGAATAGGGGATATTTCGAAGAAATTTTAAACGATCAGAAATATTTTACCGCCAACAGCCGCTTGGAGATGGTATCGTATGTGGTGCCAGTCGAGGATAAACGAATGCGTGGGCGGAATTTAAAACAACAAAAGATGTTCAGCTATTTGTCGGTAGAAGATCGAATTCCTGAAACGCACCCACTCCGGGCTATCAAAGCAAGAGTAAACCTCATTCTTGATGGACTTTCGCATGATCTAGATCTATTGTATTCAGAAAGTGGTCGCCCTTCGATTCCTCCGGAGCAATTGCTACGCGCATTGATGCTGCAGATTCTCTTTACCATCCGCAGCGAGCGACAGTTGATGGTCTTGCCGGAGAGAATCGTATTACGGTTGGAGCTGACAAGGCATACGACACAGAGAAATTTGTCAGGGCACTCAGGCAATTGAACGTGACGCCGCATGTCAGCCAAAACGATACCAACAGAAAGAGCTCCATTGATGGAAGGACCACACGTCACTCTGGCTACGCAGTAAGCGTCAAGAAGCGGAAGCGCATAGAGCAGGTGTTTGGCTGGCTCAAAACCGTGGGTGGATTTCGGAAAATGCGGTTGGTTGGATTATCCAAAGCGCAATGGCTGTTTGAATATGCAACGGCTGCCTACAACTTAGTCCGCATCGGCAATCTCTTGGCTCAAGAAGTGTAGGATTGTAGGAAAGATCTATCCAAATACTGCTGCTTGAACCAGAAATGGCAATAAAATGCATGCCACCACATTTGTAATGGTGATTCAGCGGATAGCAGAACTAAGCTAAGCGGTTTTCGCTCGAATCTGTTTTTTCAGCACCCTGCTAGGTAGATGTTTTTCGCCGAACCGGTCGGAACGCTCTGCGCATATCTTGATTCACCTATAAATTGAATGCCGAGTTGCTCACAATTGGCTGACTTTTTAAGTCTATTGTCTTTGTATCAGCTCCGACGTCGCCCGATTCAACCGATTAACTTCGCTAAGTACTCACTTTTGCCAGTGCCAACAGGCTGGAGGATATTTGTATGTCTTTTGAACAAGGAAAGTCACCAGAGACAGGTTCCGAATCAAGGTCAGCAGGGCGATCGCTGGTATCATCAGCGCACATGGAGGAGTATCACGCAGTAAACCCGGCAACGAAAGACCCTCATCTTGCGGTGGGACACGATGGATCATTATCCTTCGGGTCACCATTTAAAACGGCAAACAGTTCCACCATCGGAGATGCCAGCGGCGCCAAGAGCGCTAGTGCGCATGACGGCGGCGTCAATCATTACTACTGGTCTGATAGCCCGCCAAATGACGGCGGCGCCAAGGGCGCTACGCCAAATGACGGCGGCGCCAAGGGCGCTACGCCAAATGACGGCGGCGCCAATCATTACTACTGGACAGATAGCCCTCCAAATGACGGCGGTGCCAAGAGCCCTACTCCAAATAAAGGCGGTGCCAATCATTACTACTGGCCTGATGGTAGCGAGAGCGATTGACGCTGCTGTCATTCGCTACCCAGCCATTAAAAAATTTGGGTCATCCGTGATTCGAACACGGAACCAATTGCTTAATTAGGCTGAACTCTGGTTTGTTTCCATCAATTTGCAAGACGCGTGCAACAAAAATCTAATTACGATCAGGAGAAAGCGATGGTTAACCACATTAATATTAAATCCTCCGCAGCTTCATTTCTAGATGTCGTTCAGATGTCTCAGAATTCCTCACAAGATCTTGCAATCAACACGGGCGAAATTGATTACATGCCAAATGCGGTTGCAGCAGATGGAAGGATTCATGAGCTACAGGAACACCATCCAAATATTCGATTCCGGCAAGTATCAGTTGATCTGCAAGGAGGAATTAGCACCTACATCTTTGATGCTGATGGACTGCTGACAATGACCCAATTAGTAAGCGTAAGAACTGAAGACGAAAGCATAGTCACCACTTTGATTAGCAAATCATTTCGTCAGGCTGGCAAGTTCAACTCCACCAAATCAAATGCTGAAGAAACTTGGACACAATCAACTCAGGCAAAGCAGCGAAATATTATCAAGAGAACCAACGAAGGCGAAATAGTGATTGATCGAAAAGCCGCGGCGATGGGGCAGGCATTAGCGTCTTGGACAAAGCAAACCGATATAGAACAGAACGGCGTACACCATCGAACTGCCGAGCGGATTGTGTACCTTCAGGTGTAGCATCATTTGTCAACACCAAGATTTTTCTTGAGCATTTTCAGCGCGGTCAATTTGCAAGATACGGTGTTGCCATCGATATCACTTGTGCTGGGAGTTGCAGATGAAATCGATTCTTTCATGGCACTGCTCAACGCAAGGGCGGCCGGTCGGAGGAAGCGGCACTCTGATTTACATATAAGGAAGTTAGCCTGTCGCACCATGCTAATTCTTGGGCGTTAACGACAACACGTACTATACAAAATTCCGAGTCAAGACAAATGTTCGGTGAAAGTGGTTGCTAAGCACAGACTGTAGCACCATATACGGTGCAAGCTAAATCCCCTGGTTCACTGCCACGACAAGGGCACAGGGGATCAGCGGTTCAAGAGCCACATTAAATTAAATAGATATTCACCACTCCAACACCTATACAGTGCACTGGTGCTGGTTCCGCAAAGATGTTCGACATGCTCAGTGGAAAATGCCGATATTTGAATCTTGCATGGATGTTGCTGATCATCTACTGTTGACATCCGGGAAACGCAAGCAGCACCTGCCTAAGGAAGAAGATGAAACAACCCAATAAGACAATCCCGCAAATTAAGTGGTTACCAATTCTCATAGGGATTTATTTCACTTCGAGTGCCGCCTTTTCTGCCGACTCGTATAGCAGCGGATGCGCAAACTATTCAGTGGGTAATTTTGGCATCGCAAAGGCACATTTTTTAGCTGCCCTCAAATCGAAACCAACGTTTAAGGCTCAGTATCAACTCGCGAATACTTACATGCAACTTCAAGATCATGTGAATGCGAAGAAAGCCTATGCCAGCTGCTTAGCGTTAAATCCGCCAGCGGACATCAAAGCAAATTGCGTCAGAGCGATCTCATACTTGACGGCCAACAACTTAAATCCGCCAGCCTCACACGCTTCGCCAGTAGTGCAGATGTACTCAGGTTCCTCAAATAGAGGTAATCAGTCAGCCTCTGCGCAAAGCGCTGCTGACCATTCAGCACAGACTGCCATCTCTACAACTTCGGTTGTTGATTTCCATACAAAGGAATTAGAGTCACGCAAAGCCCGCATTATGGCTGATGCGCAAGTGGAAGCGGACCGAATAAAACAATCTACTAAGCAGCAACTTGAAGAGGCAAACGCCGCCTCAAATCGCTGGTGGGTCAGCCATGAGGGAGCTCTACATACTGGATGCTCTCAAGAAGAAGAAGCTGAAATTCGCCGCGATGGTGAAGCTAAAGCGGGCAAGGTTTTGGAAGCTGCCCATCGTCGAGTCAAAGATCTTACCTATTAGTCTCACCTCCAATTCGTCATGGTCTCGATTTCGTGTCGCCATCGTCTCGATTTCGTGCCGCCATGGTCTCGATTTCGTGCCGCCATGGTCTCGATTTCACTTGGCGTTATTCTTGACCGGTGTTTCCATCGTGCACATACCCGCTCGACCGGTTATGCTAGAAAAAGAACCCGTGCGGAAGAATAATGACGAACGAATATTCAGTCAACATGGAAGAAACCGCCACCGCTAGCAAAATCAAGCTTGTGGTCACTGATCCGGACACGGCTGTTACTGCGGATCGATCACAAGAACCAGTAAGCGAGTCTTTGGGCAACGCGAACGCCGCTCCTTTACAGCAAGCTCGTCCAGCAACAGTTCAACCCTCAATCCAAGCAGATGCTATGGACCAAGGCATCACTGACCCGGATAAGGTCATGCGCGACTTGCCCGTCGATGAGTTCTTCAGAGTTCTCGAGCAATCTACTCCCGAACAATTACAAGCTCTAATTCAAACGTTTGAAAAAGGAGCGCGCACCAAGAGTGGTTCCAAGCTAGTTCAAAAAATAATTGAAGTTCCGGAAGGTCAACGATCGATACTATCGACGGTGCTATGGTGGGAATGGCGAAGACCGCTGTACAACTTCGCGGTCGGTCTTGCCGGTTTGCCGTCATTATTACTTTTAGCAGCGTTTGGAATGGGTACACCAGCCCTCATCTGCGCGCTAATCTATGGTTTCGTTGCCAATGTCTTTTACAGCTTGGGGGCACCGGCTGAACTGGTGGCCCGTGCATGCTACAAGGAAAGAGATGAAAACTACGGACCAGTTTTGCTGACACTCGGTACCATATTCTCAGTGATTGTTACGATCCTGATCGAGGTTTTGGTGACATGTGTTATCGGCTTCGGCTCGTTTATTCGATAATCTATTCGCTAACCACATCAGTTGAGCTAGGACTCGTAGATAAGTTATCCAAATAAAAGAAGTGCCAATGTTCGCCACCCCTGTCGCTCGGTGTCGGGTGCCAATGCTCGTTTAAAAAGTTGCGCACTTCACGCAACATCCACGCAAACAGGTGTTAGATGTACTTACCACCTCGAATGGGGCGGAACTCGCCTGGATAAACAACCAATGAGCGACAGTGTCAAAGGAAGGAAAACATGAATTGGAAGGCGTTCTTACCGGCAGCAGCAATATTGGCTTTGATAATGCCGAGTGCAGCGTTGAGCCGAAATCATCACAATTACAATTATGGCAGCAACCAAAGCGGCATGATGAGTCAATTTGGTAATGGCGGACAGTTTAATGGTGCAGCAAGTCACGGAATGATGCCAATTGCGAACGTCACTAACGGAGGAGTTACTCCGTTTGCAAATGTGAGTCCTTTTGGTGCCAGCGCCTTCGGAAACAACGGCATGAATTTCGCTAACAATAACGGGTTTATGGGCATGGGCATGAACAACGGCGGCATGGGCATGAACAACGGCGGCATGTGCCGCCATAAACACAAACACAAAAGACGCGGTTTGATGAACTCGCTCATGGGCCAGAATTCGATGATGGGAAACGGTTACGGAAACAACGGTTTCGGCAATAGCTACGGCAATAGTTACGGGAACCGAGGAATGTTCGGCAATTCATACGGCGGCGGCGGTCTAACGGGTGGACTGCGCAGTATGCTCGGCAGAATTTAGATTAACCCAAGGGGAGCGCCGGCATCATTGCCGGCCCATCTTCCTGGAAGCCGGCAAAATCTTAGTGCACATCGTTGCTATGTGCCTCGGATGTAGCCAATTTCCTGAATTTCTTCGGCGAATTCGTCGAGCTTTCGGTCACTCTGCAGTCGATGCAACAATTCTGCATTTAATGGCTTTAACTGATAGATATGGTGCACATCAGCCTCATCAATTTCGAGTTCAAAGTAGTCACGCGCGTAATCTACATACGTCGACGGACGTCCGTCTAAAATTCCAAGCATGTTGCGCGAACCATCAGGATCGGCACCAGCTGTGACCGGAAATGAGATATTTCCCGATATCCACGCTTGATCGCCACGCCGTCGCCAATAACAAAATGTCGTGTCTTCGATCGAAAAAGCTGCTTCGCGCAGAAAATAAGACAGTTCATTTGGGAAATCAGCGAGCACTTCGGGAAAGGGGGCACCATCATTGTTGATGGGATTGAGCACCGACTCGTGCGCAAAGCCTTTGATTGCAGCACCCTCTCGCATAAACCAAATGAAATAGTGATCCCCACAGCCGTCACGCATGGAAGCCATCATTTCGCTTGGATCATCCTTGTTCCACATAGAGTTGAAAGAGTAATATCTCATCTCCCACTCTTGACAGAGTATCGCATCCAGCATCGCTATAGCTTTACAAATGCGCACGAGATTCGGGATATCCGGCAGTGTGTTGGCTAAGTCATCTACCACGTAAGACTCCTGAACTAATTTTATGTTGGCGGAAATAAGTGTAGATCATGACTTGGGCACCTGCGCCAACGCCAGCTCAAGTGGTTTCGCGTCGGGAATAGCTCTCATTCTAATACAGCCAGATGATTTCGAGATCACAAAAGCGTTAAAGGTGTTCTCGCGTCCCTTTCGATAAATAAACTCAGTAATTTCCTCCAGGCGAAAAGACTCGAGAAAAACGAACAAATCGCCGATAGAATAAAAAGTGCGAGGCGCGTCTCTGAATTTCGGCAGCGGCAAACGCATGTCTTGCAACCAAGGTTGCAACCAACCGAGAAGGGTCATTGCAAAGCCGATTGCGATGAATGCATCAAACGACCGAACGAGCGCGATAGCGACATCGTAAGCAAGAATGCAGAACATTATTTGCGAAGGAAGATTCGAGAGGTAAAAGAAGCCTATCGAATTCTTGCTAACTCGCAAAACTTGCTTTTCATGATAGTCCGGATCTTGCTGTTTAAAATATCTTCGGGTCACACACAACGAGAACACGCGCCTATCCGTCAGCACATAAATCGTTCGACCAGCTCGACGCGGAACGAAGATCAGCTCAAGAGTGCCTGCAAACGCAACAATGATAAGAAGTACAATCAGTCCCGTCAACACTCTCGAGTCATCAGTGGCGGTGCGCATTACGCCTGCCCCCAACATGAACAGCCCTGACAGCCACAAAACCGAAAAGGAAAGCAGCGAACCGCGCACTGCGTCAACATTTGGCTGAGTTCGCCAGACGACAAGTTCAGCAGGTTCTAACTCGGCTCTCAAGGCGAATTCAAAGTCTTCATCACTCATGTCAGCAACATTTCATCGGACCGTCGAAGCCTCCAAAATCGCGGCTCTGTGGTGCGCTTGAACCTTCAGCTGAAACGAGTTTCTCTTCTGGCTGTGCCTTCCTTGGCAGAACGGATTTCGGGTTAATCCAAACCCGAATTGATTCGAACAATATAACTAGCACCAAAGCGATGAAGGTTGCACCAAGGGCGGCGTCAAGATAATCGTTAAAAATGAGAACAGGTGTAGTCTTCATTTCGGCTGCAGGAAGCAAATTGCCGGCCAGCTTCTGTTCCAACATATAGGCGTGGGCAAGGAAACCTAACTTAGGCAATGGACTGAATATCTTCAAATAGCCGGCAGTGAGGGTGACACTCAAAAGCCAGGCAAGCGGTGCAATCGTTACCCACATGTATTTCTTCTTGTTCATACGGACAATCACAGTCGTGCCAACACAAAGTGCCACCACCGCTAGCAATTGATTAGAAATACCGAATAAAGGCCACAAACTATTGATACCGCCAAGAGGATCGATCACACCTTGGTACAGGAAATAGCCCCAGCCGCCAACCACCAGCAGCGAACTCAAGATAATGGCGGGATACCAACTTGTCTCGCCCAATCGCTTCCAGGCTAAACCTAGAAAATCCTGCAACAGAAATCGTCCCACTCTTGTGCCTGCATCTAAACAAGTTAGGATGAAGAGTGCCTCGAACATAATCGCAAAGTGATACCAAAAGGAAAGATCAAGATTACCTAGTCCTGTCGAGTGCACGGCATTTGCAAAAATGTGCGCCATGCCAACCGCGAGGGTAGGTCCCCCTCCGGTTCGACCCATAAGCGTCGTCTCGCCCACTGCTGTCGACAAGTTCTGCATTTCCAGAACGGAGACAGGATATCCCCAAGAACTAATCGCAGCCACAGCAGCGACCGGATCTGCACCGACAACTCCTTTGGGACTGTTGATCGCGAAGTAAACGCCTGGCGTGATTACGCAAGCCGATATCACCGCCATGATGGCCACTGTCGCCTCGCACAACATTGCCGCATAGCCAATCGGGCGCGCGTGCGTTTCTCGCCAGATCATTTTGGGCGTGGTGCCGGAAGAAACAAGCGCGTGAAATCCGGAAATTGCTCCGCAAGCAATAGTGATAAAGCAAAACGGAAAAATGGAACCGGAGAAAAGCGGTCCCTGTCCATTGGTAAAAATTGTCAGGCGAGGCATTTGCAGATCAGGTCGCAAGAACAAAATGCCCACCGCGAGCAGACCTATGATGCCTATTTTAAGAAACGCAGAAAGATAATCTCGAGGCGCCAAAAGCACCCACACAGGCAAAACCGAAGCGACGAATCCATAAATCATAATGGCAATAGATAACTGAACACCATCCAAAGTAAAGAGTGGTGCCAGGGTCGGATCAGCAGCCACCGACTTTCCGGCAATCACGGCGGCAATCGTGAGCGCCACTCCTATTAGCGAGCCTTCAAGAACGCGATGTGGTCTGATAAATCTCATATAGATGCCGACAAATATGGCAATCGGCACCGTCATTAATAGTGTAAAGGCGCCCCAGGGGCTGGATTTTAAGGCGTTCACGATCACCAGGGCCAGCACCGCCATCAGTATCATCATGATTAAGAGGATTGCCACCAAAGCAACAACACCAGCGAGAGGACTAATTTCTTCCTTCGCCATCTTTCCTAATGATTGCCCATTTCTGCGCATCGATGCGCAAAGAATGACAAAATCTTGAACCGCACCGGCTAGAACAACACCCACGATAATCCACAGAGTGCCTGGCAAGAAGCCAAACTGGGCCGCCAAGATCGGCCCCACCAAAGGTCCTGCACCAGCGATGGCGGCAAAGTGATGCCCGAACAACACCCACTTGTGGGTCGGCACGAAATCCTTGCCGTCATCTATTTTTTGCGCTGGAGTAGTTACATAATCACTAAGTTCAAAAACTTTCTCGGCAATAAATTTGCTGTAGAAACGATAGCCAACGCAGAACGTTGAAACTGCTGCTGTGACCAGCCAAACAGCGTTTACATGCTCGCCTTGAGCAAAGGCAATCATACCGAGCGAGAAGGCACCAAGCAAACTGACTAAAGTCCAAATCACTTTACTGGCAATACGCGGCAAGACAGATTTTTTGTCCGGTTTGCTATAACCGCTAAGCATAGTATCCTGAGATTCCGACACCTGAATTTCCTCAATCTTGTCTAATCAAACAACCTTATCTAAAGCAACAATCCTGCCAACGTCGCTGACAAATAGCTAGCCATCGTTCCGCATATCAAAGCTTTGACACCAAGTCTGGCCAAATCGGCACGCCTGGACGGCGCAATTTCGCCGATTCCACCGACTTGAATGGCAATGGAACTCAAGTTCGCAAAGCCGCACAAGGCAAAGGTAGCGATTGTTTCTGCATGCTGAGAAATGTGCACATCAGAAAGTCCCTTCAACATCGCAGACAACTCGGTGTATGCGACAAACTCGTTGATCACCATTTTCTCGCCCATCAGTCGCCCGACCACGTGAGCATCAGCCCAAGGCACGCCCATTACATATGCTACCGGTGAGAACAACAAGCCCAACAAATCCATCATTTTAAGGTGCTCAAGACTCAACCCAAGGAAATCAGGCACGCCTGCGCGGTGTAAGAAACCACCAAGCAAGCCGAACACACCGTCTCCCATGGCGATCAAAGCCATAAACGCAATCAGCATCGCCACCACATTCAGTCCAATTCGCAGTCCGTCAGAGGCACCATGCGCGGCGGCATCGATCAAATTAGCGTTTGTGCGTTTGACTTCAATTTGGACTTTGCCCTTAGTCATTGAAGGTTCCGTTTCTGGCCAAACGATCTTAGCGATCACCAGCCCACCAGGCGCCGCCATGATGCTTGCGGTCAACAGATAAGAAGCCTTGATGCCAATACCGATATAAACAGCAAGAACACCGCCGGCGACGCATGCCATAGATCCGGTCATTGAAGCGAGCAGTTCGGACATGGTCATGGTGGCAACGTAAGGACGAATCAGCAGTTGCGCCTCAACCTGCCCGACAAACACACTAGCTGCGTTGGATAGCGCTTCAGAGCCACTAGCGCCCATCAAGAATGCCACTACCCGCGCCACTACTTGAACAACACGCTGCATCAGTCCCAGGTAATAAGAAATGCTGACCAAGCTCGAAACAAAAATGATTGTTGGAACAACACGAAAGGCAAAAATAAAGGCTGCTTTGGGGCCAAAGAGCTTAACCATTTCATCGGGATTCTCGACCAGCGGTCCGAAAACAAAGCCCGCTCCTGCATCCGAGAAATGCAGCAAGGCGGTGATCGCGTCTCCGATTGATCTAAAAAGGTTTTGTCCGAATTCCACTTTGAGAACGAAAATCGCCATTACAAGTTGAATAAGCAACCCGGAAACAACTAGACGATAATTGATCGCTTTGCGGTTGTTCGACATCGCATAAGCGGTACCAAGAATACAAAGGATACCGAGTAGACCAACCCACTTGGATTCAAGAGGCAAAGTAATTCTCCCTAATAGCAAACGGGCTCGCTCCGCCCCTCATTTCGCCATGTAGAGTTTAGTTGTTCGGGCGCTCCAAGTCCACGCCTAGATACTGTTGCTGGTGCATACAATTTGTTTGCTGTAAGGTTTAAACCGCTCTTTGCGCACCGCGATGGAGTGCTTATTGGGCTGCAGACAGCCTAGATAAACGCCTCCCCCGGTCCATCAACACCACTGCTTGATATGGTGCCGACCTTCCGGTTGTCAATTAGTATTTATTGTCAATTGGTACCTTGGGGCCCACATCGTCCATATCAGTATTAACGATGAAATTAAATGCTCGAGTTTGATTACCTTGAGTTTCTAAAAATAGGGCTGTCAATACAACCACGACGATAGAAATCCAAATTTGGATTACCCTGCCGCGGGAGCGGGCACCGGGGAAGGTACCGGCGTGGGAGCAACAGTTGGAGGCGTGGATGGCGTCGAAGGTGCTGTCGGAGTGGAAGATGGAGCCCCGAGCGTTCGATCTGGTGCAGGCACAGGCGCCGCAGTTTTTTCTTCGGGCGCGGAAATCTTAAAACCGTCTGACGCTGGGGTGGCTCCAGGAGCAGGGGCTGTTTCCACTTTATTCACCTCAACCGGCGTCTGCACGGCTGGCACCGTTTCGTTACCAGCAGGCACCACAGGCGATACCGGTGCCACTACAGTGTCACTCTTTACCACTTTCTGGTTCAGTTTCGCAGCGCTCTTCTGCTCGCGCTTCTGCTCTTCTTCGGTAGGCGCCGATGGTGGTATGAACGAACCAGAAGGAGCCGGATGCACTGCATAGTAAGCTTGGTTGTAATGCTTCCAAATCTTGGCCATGACATCACCGCCGGTGACATGATTGCCCTTGATCGGCAAGTTTTCATCGTTGCCGCCCCAGAGCGCAGTCACCATATCCGGTGTGAAGCCAACGAACCAAATATCTTTAGCAGCGTCAGCTGTGCCTGTTTTTCCGGCCACAGGGCGATCATCCAACTTAGCGCCAGTGCCAGTTCCGAACTTAACGACATCTTGCATCATGCTGACAAGGCGCGCCACGGGCTCGACTGGAAATACTTTATCCACACTCGGTTGGAAGACTTCAATAACCTGTCCGCGATTATTCTCAATGCGCCTGAGGACCTGAGGTTTAATAGCCACGCCCATGCGGGCGAAAGTAGCATAGGCACCGGCCATGTCCAGCGGCGTGACAGCGGAACTGCCCAAAGCCAAGGATAGATTGGGCTCCAACTTTGTCGTAATACCGGCTTCTCTAGCCGTTTCCACAACACTGTCAATGCCGACAAGCTGGGCGATTCTCACGGAGCAAACGTTGCGAGACAAAGCCAGAGCTTTTCTCAGGGGAATTCGTCCCAAGAATTTGTGATCGAAATTTTTCGGCGCATAATCAGGCAGACCATACGGCTGGTGAATCACAAGCGGTGTATCTTCGATGATGCTATCCGGCGTCAACACACCCTTAATCAGAGCGGTTAAGTAGACGAAAGGTTTGAATGAAGAACCAGCAGTATGCGGGTTAGTGGCGCGATTGAATTGGTGCTTCCAGAAATCGCCGACTCCGCCCACCATCGCCAGCACCGCACCATCTTGAACAGAAACAGAAACAAGAGCCGCTTGACTAACACCTTTCGGCGCCTTGGCTAAATCTGCAGCCAAAGTTTTTTCGGCAATTTCCTGAGCTTGAGGATCCAAATTTGAATAGACGCGCAGACCTTGTCGGCGCATCTCAGCCTGACTAAAACGATCGCGCAATTGCTCGAGTACATGGCTCACATAATAAGGATACTTCTGGAGCGGATTGGCGCCCTTTTTGAAAACCAACTTTTGTTTCTTGGCGTTAGCCGCCTGGTTTGTCGTGATGTAACCGTATTCGACCATCTTTTCGAGGATTTCATATTGGCGCGAAATTGCTGCTTTTCGGTTTGCAAGCGTGCCAAGCTCAGATGGTGCCTTGACCAAGCCGGCCAGGAAGGCAGCTTGGGCGACGGTTAACTCGGCCGCGGTTTTGTTAAAATACCGCGAGGCTGCGCGTTCAATGCCATATGCGTTATTTCCGAAATAAACCTGGTTCAGGTACATTTCCAGAATTTTTTCTTTCGGATAGCGGTGTTCAAGCTCGTAAGCGACAAAGGCTTCTTTGACTTTGCGGTCCATCGTCCTTTGCGCTTCAGTGAAAAACAAGTTCTTCACTAACTGCTGAGTAATTGTCGAACCGCCCTCGACGACGTGTCCGGCTTGAAGGTTGGCCAGGGTTGCTCTAACGATACTGAGCACGTTTACGCCGTGGTGCTCATAAAAGTGGTGATCTTCAGCGGCAAGCATTGCTTGCTGCATTTGCAAAGAAATCTGATTGAGCGGTACTACACGCCTGTCTTCATCACCTTCAACAGTACAAATAAGGTGGTCGTTGCGATCGTAGAGCTGTATCGCTTCAATCGGTTCATAGCGTTCAACTAAGGTGATGTCCGGTAAGTCGTGCAGCTGCTTCCAAATCTTGGCACCGATGTAACCGAATCCGACGGCAACGACAATACAAGCGACAATCAGGCTATAGCGCACGACCTTTCCGACGGCACCAAGTGCTCGGTTCGGCTTCTTTCGTCTCACGCTCGTTCTTCGCGTCGCCAAACATGCCCCCTTGGGCGTTTTCGAATAAAGGGATTGCTTCGAAGACTGTCCTAGTCAAACGCAAAGAGACATAGATTGCAATTATCCACGAGGCACATTATATCAGCCAAGCCACAGCCCTGCCCGGCACACATGAGACGTGGCCGACGGATTAAACCGCCGGCCACACGACTACCTTACCTTTTTTCAATGCTCGTCTGCGAACGAGAACCGCCTGTCAGGCTTTAAGAGTTCTACGCGCGAGGATGGCTCGTCATGTAGATTCTGCGCAACCTATCCAAACTGACGTGAGTATAGATTTGCGTGGTGCTGATCGTTGTGTGTCCCAACAAATCCTGCACAACGCGCAGGTCTGCACCACCTTCAAGGAGATGAGTGGCAAACGTATGGCGCAACGTGTGCGGTGTGATTGGTTTGGCGATACCAGCCAGTCGGGCATACTTCAGCACAATTCGGTGCACTGAGCGCGACGACAGTCTGGTTGCCTGACGGCTTACAAAGAGCGGATTGTCAGGCTGTGGTTGTCTGCCACCGGCCAGCTTCGTCCAATGATCAGCCAGATAGCGTTCGAGCCATGCCTGCGCACTGTCATTCAACAGCACCACACGCTCACGCGAACCCTTACCTATTACTCGCATCTCTTTGGCAGCAGAATTGTAATCTTGAATTCGAAGACCACATAACTCGCTGACGCGCATACCGGAGGCGTACAAAACCTCCATCAATGCGCGATCCCGCACACCGAGCGACGAATCATCCGGAGCGAGAAGCAAACGAGTCACTTCTTCTCGATCGAGGCAAGCCGGCAAACGACGCGAGAGTTTTGGTCCACGCACCAGTTTGGACGGGTCATCATCAATCAGCTGTTCACGACGCAGGTAACGGTAAAAACTCCGAATAGCGGAAATTTTTCTGGCTACAGTGGGACGGCTATAGCTCTCTTGGATCTGGCGGATGTAGGCGCGAAGCCCATCTACCTCCATCCAAGCGGAGCTGGTTTTCTCTTCCGGAACCACATAATTGGGCGCCGCTTCCCGAATCGCTGCTTCAGCCTTAGCTTCAGGGCTAAAATCGAGAACATCCTTTACAGTTTCAGCTTCATTTGTAATCAGCTGCTTGAGGTCGTTTACGTAAGCGCGAATCGTGTTAGACGAATAGTTGCGTTCCATCTCGAGATAGCCAGCAAACTGATCTAGCCAAACGAGAGCGCCTCTTTGGGAATTCACATCGGACCGACTTTCTAGTTATCGACATTTGACATTTTGACTATCCTTATTATGGAAAATTCATGTACCGAAGTAAAGCCCTAAAACGAAGATAGAAACAAAATGAGTCGCTTGACAACGAATAAATTTTGTCACTTCCCGATCTATTCAACCCCGCAAAGCCGCGACCCGCGCTACTCTATATCAAGAGCGCACACTACATTCGAGGCAGATAATGTTTTCAAAGAAAAATTTGATCGTCAGGTCTATTTTGGTGGCTGCCACCATTGGTGGGGCGATGTCAATGCCTGCGGATGCAAAGACAAAAGCCGTAACGTGGACGGTAGAGATGCGTCAGGCGAAGCTGATGCAGGAAATCAACGCTGCTCAAAAACAAAACGAATTGACGGTTAAAGAAGCGAAGCGACTCCGCAGCGACTTATCAGACATTGCGCGCAAGAAAAAAGGTTTCAAGAGTAAAAACCCCGGCGATAAGCTTACTGCCGAAAACAACAGTGAACTAGAAGCCGCCCTAAATAAGATCAGCGCAGACATCAAGAAGTTGCAACTCGATAAACGCGTCGAAGCGAAATAGAAATGGAGCGCGGAAGTCCACTTCCGCCCCGAATAACACGAAGCCTCGTATGCTTATTGGCGGCTAGAATAGCCGCGCTCCATTTCTCACAGCAGCACGAAGTGGTTTAATCCCGCGCTTATTGTTTGTGGTTTAGCCATGTAATGACTAAGTCTGTTAGTTGTTCGGTTAGTTGATTTTCTTCCAAGAGAAGATGTTCACCGTCACCAACAACCAATAGCAACTTGTCAGTTGTCGAAATTGAGTTGAACAATTCGATGGTGCCCTCAGGTTTGACAAGCTTGTCTTTGAAACCTGCCATGAGCAAGACCGGTGTCTTTTCAATTAAAGCGGCCGCATCGTAGTTGCCCTTCATAAATTCGTTGAACTGTTTAAGTTCTTTCGGCGTAAGCTGCATTCGGTTAGTCGGATTGGCTTCCATCTTCTTTTGCAAAGCCTTGTTTTCTGTTGCTCGTTCAATAACTTCAGGAGCGATATTCATCGGCTTGTCTTTGTTCGTTAAATACTTGGCGCCGACGATGAGTGTTGAACTCATTTTGGCGTAACGGTCGCTTGACGGAACGGAGGAAATAATTCCGTCAACCAATTGTGGATTGCGTGAGGCAGCAGCCAGCGCAATGGCGCCACCCATGGATTCACCAATCAAATCGATTTTGGTGCCCGGATAGTTGGCGCGAAGCGTCTTCAGTGCGGCTTCTATGTCGCTCAAGCATCCTTCAAAGTTGACGCGATCTTCTCTGCGATTCATCCACTCGCCGAATCCACGTACGTCTATGGCATAGACCGCATAACCTCGAGATGCCATGACGCGTCCAAATTCACCATATGACGCGCTGCTGAAGCCCAATCCATGAACGCACAAGAGAACTTCTCTCGGTTTTTGAATAGGTATCCAAGAACGATAAGGCACTTTGAGTTTGCTGCTCCAAATCGGCAACTTGGCCTCGATCGGCAAGAAGGCGCTTGCCAAAACTAATGCGGCAAATGCTGAGGCCACGCTCTTTCTAAATTGCATCGCTGAGTTGCTCCTGAATATAAGGTTGGCTAAATGTCGGTTGGCTAAATGTCGTGCGGCACTTTTGCTTGTGCTGGAAACGGCGGCTGAATAGGCTGAAAGCTCGGGGATGCGTGGGAATCGAACCCACCCAGGACAGCGCTTGTCTGCCCCGCAACGGTTTTGAAGACCGCACACCACACCAGCGATGCTCCATCCCCACGTTGGATAGCGATTATATCCGGGCGCTTGCTCAGATTGCTCAAGTCATGGGCGACAGGCTTCTCTCTGAAAGCTCAGCACTATTTACTGCTTTGAAAGCGGCAAAGGGCGTTTTCCGCTGTCGGATTCGATGCCGGCAAGGATGCCGGCGCTCCCAGTAAAGGGAGAATTTAGCCATCTCTAGAGCCTTTCAAGAACGTCAAGGTTGTCTGATCTGGACGACAATTTCTGCTGACATCAGGATTGGAGCCAGTGTTACATACAACTAAGCCACATTAAGAAATAACGAACTATTTTGAAAAGCTTTTAAGTTATTAGATAAGCTGGTAATTAGGCGTTTCTGCGCAGATTAGACAGAATTTAACGAAATTCCTGTCACGTATGCGCCGTCACGTCTCTCTACATTTGCATTGACAATACAATAAAGAGCTACGTATATTTGCACACTTGTGCCTGCATTTGCGCTACGCATCTGCCTGAAGTATCCAGCCAATCTACCAGAGGTAATCGATGGCTTTAGAGTTATCTGAGCGCGTCCGAACCTTCGGGGTCGGTAGCCCTCGCATCGCCGATCTACCGGACCTAGCCGAAATCCAAAAGAGTTCCTTCAAATGGTTCATTGATGAGGGACTCGGAGAAGAGTTACGAGCCTTTAGTCCGATCAAGGACTACACAGGAAGGCTCGAGTTGCACTTCTTGCCGAACTACACGTTCGAAGATCATACCGAACCAAACAAACCGAAAACGCCTGAAGACGCTCGGTCAATGGACGCCAGCTTCACCAAGAAGTTGCGCATTCAAATGCGTCTGGTCAACCGCGAAATCGGTGAAATCAAAGAGCAAGAAATTTACGTCGGCGATATCCCGATGATGACGGACCGCGGTACGTTCATCATCAATGGCGCCGAGCGAGTCATCGTCAGCCAAATCGTGCGCAGCCCAGGCATCTACTACAAACGCGAAGTAGACACCAACGGAAAGCGCACATTTTCTGCCACTCTCATTCCAAATAGAGGGGCATGGCTCAAGTTCGAAACAGACGTAAATGATGTCATCTACGTCAAAATCGACAAAAACAGAAAGTTGCCGGCGACGACCTTGTTGCGCGCCCTTGGCTATTCTGACCAGGAAATGGAAGCTCTTTTCCGTCACCGCGACTTCCTCAAAAAGACGCTCGACAAAGACAGCACCAAGTCTCGCGAAGATTCCTTGATTGAAGTTTACAGAAAACTCAGACCAGGCGATCCGCCGTCTGTGGCTGGTGGACAGAGCATCATCGACAGCCGCTTCTTCGACGACAAACGCTATGACCTCGGTAAGGTCGGCCGTTATAAGTTGAACAAGAAGCTCAGCTTGAGCGTCTCCGAAGCACAAAGAACGTTGACACGTGAAGACATCGTCGCTGCAGTTGATTACTTAATCGGCTTGCACTATGACGAAGGTCACGTTGACGATATCGACCATTTGGGCAACAGACGCATCCGTTCAGTCGGCGAGTTGCTGCAAAACCAATTCAGAATCGGTCTGACTCGTTTGGAAAGAATCGTTCGTGAACGTATGACATTGCAAGATGCCGATACACTCACGCCTGCTAACTTGCTGAACACAAAACCATTGGTTGCCGCCATCCGCGAGTTCTTTGGATCATCGCAGTTGTCGCAATTTATGGACCAAACCAATCCGCTGGCAGAATTGACCCACAAACGTCGTTTGTCCGCACTTGGACCCGGTGGTTTGTCGAGAGAAAGAGCCGGATTTGCGGTTCGCGACATTCACCCAAGTCACTACGGTCGCATTTGCCCTGTAGAGACTCCGGAAGGTCCGAACGCAGGTTTGATTGGATCACTGGCTACCCATGCTCGTGTTAATGAGTATGGCTTCATTGAGACTCCTTATAGAAAGGTTGAAGGCGGCAAGTTAACTGAACAAGTTCACTACCTGACCGCTGATGAAGAAGACAAATACAGAGTTGCCCCAGGTGACGTGCCAGTTCACGATAACGGTGACTTCGTTCACCCGCTCGTTCCGGTGCGCTACAAAGCTGAGTTTATCGAAACTCCGCCTGACCAGGTCGATTATGTTGGCGTCAGCCCGATTCAAATCGTTTCAGTCGGAACGGCTCTAATTCCGTTCCTTGAGCACGACGATGCAAACAGAGCCTTGATGGGTTCGAACATGCAACGTCAATCAGTTCCACTAATTCGAACTGAACGCGCTCTTGTCACGACCGGCATTGAGAAGCAATCAGCGCGTGACTCGGGTATGGTGATCGTCTCGGATCTGGAAGGAAAAGTTGAATACGTGACGGCAGCTGCCATCCACGTAAGAACGAAAGACAAGAGATTGGTGAAATACAAACTGTCCAAATTCCAACGTTCCAACCAAGACACTTGCTTGAACCAAAAGCCGATCGTTCAGGTTGGCGACAATGTCAAACCTGGCCAAATCATCGCCGACGGTGCTGCCACCAATGCTGGTGAACTCGCCGTAGGACGTAACTTGCTCGTGGCCTTCATGCCATGGGAAGGCTACAACTTTGAAGACGCTATCTTGATCAGCCAACGTCTAGTGTTCGATGAAGTGTTGACCTCAATCCACATCGAAAAATTGGAAATTGACGCTCGTTCGACAAAATTAGGACCAGAAGAAATCACAAGAGAAGTTCCAAACGTCTCTGAAGAATCTCTGCGTCACCTTGATGAAAACGGCATCGTTAGAGTCGGTTCACGTGTTTATCCTGACGACATTCTGGTCGGCAAGATTACACCGAAGGGCGAATCTGAACATCCGCCGGAAGAAAAATTGCTGCGCGCCATCTTCGGCGAAAAGGCACGTGACGTGAGAGACAACTCTCTGCGCGTTCCCCACGGTGAAGGCGGCCGGGTTGTGGATGTCAAAGTCTTCGACCGTGAAAAAGGCGATGAACTACCGCCGGTGGCAAACAAAGTTGTGCGTGTCTACATTGCTCAAAAACGCAAAATCAGCGTTGGCGACAAAGTAGCAGGACGTCACGGAAACAAAGGTATCGTCGCTCGCATTTTGCCGACCGAAGATATGCCTTTCCTTCCAGACGGTACAGCAGTGGACATCGTTCTCAATCCACTCGGCGTACCAAGCCGAATGAACGTTGGTCAGACATTCGAAACATTGCTTGGTCTGGCAGCGATGCTCACCAATCAGCGTTACGAAGTGCCTCCTTTCGACGAAATGTATGCCAAAGAAGCCTCATCACATCTCGTTCATGACGAGATCGCGAAGGGCAAGAAAATCTCTGGCTTCGACTGGGTCGGTAACAACGGAAAAATCAAACTCTACGACGGACGAAGCGGAGACGCTTTCGACAACCCTGTCACTGTCGGCAAGATCTACATGATGAAGCTGGTCCACTTAGTTGACGACAAAATTCACGCTCGTTCAACTGGACCATACAGCTTGGTCACGCAGCAGCCACTGGGCGGTAAAGCTCAGTTCGGCGGTCAGCGCTTGGGAGAAATGGAATGCTGGGCGCTCGAAGCGTTCGGTGGTGCCTACTCTCTGCAAGAAATGTTGACGATCAAATCAGACGATGTGAACGGCCGATCAAGGGCATACGAATCAATCGTAAAGGGCGAGAATCTAAAGCGACCTGGCATTCCAGAATCGTTCAAGGTGCTCGTACGGGAACTTCAATCTATTGGTCTAGACGTTTCAGTTGCCAAACGAACTCGTGAAGGCGGAGAGCTGGAAGTCGACTTGATGACCGAGGTTGAAGAAGCGAGACCACGTGGATTGCGTCGCAGTCCATTCGGTGAAATCGGTATCGAATCCGAACTCGCTGAACTTTCACGTCAACCAGTTGTGCCATCAGCGGCAGTGGCAGTCAGTGAGCCAGACGAAGATGTCTTCGCGGCAGCTGTCGGCGGTGCTGTAGAAGTTGATGACGTCGACCTTGGTGCTGATGATGATGAAGGTGACGATTCCGCTGATGACGTCTAAATCGAAGTTCGAATTAAAACTCAGAAGACAACTATGTCGTAGGGCTTTGGCCCTGAATTGCTGGAGGTCTGTAGGCTAATATGGCTACAAGTATTGATCGGTTTGATTACATCAAAATCGGGATTGCATCGCCTGAGCGTATCCTTAGCTGGTCGCACGGTGAAGTAACCAAGCCCGAAACAATTAACTACCGTACGCTCAAACCAGAAAAAGATGGTCTCTTTTGCGAACGCATTTTTGGACCATCGAAAGACTGGGAATGCTATTGCGGCAAGTACAAGCGAGTGCGCCATCGTGGTATCACTTGCGAACGATGCGGCGTTGAAGTGACTGACTCGAAAGTTCGTCGTCACCGCATGGGTCACATCAAACTTGCTTCTTCAGTGACGCACATTTGGTTCCTCAAGGGTATTCCGAGTTACATCGGTCTGCTTCTTGATCTGCCTCTGCGCGATCTAGAGCAGGTTGTTTATTTCAATGCTTACATTGTCACCAATGCCGGCAACGCTCCAGAACTGCACAAGTATCAACTCCTTTCTGAAGAAGAATATGAACGCAGCTTGGACGATCCAAGTCTCCAATTTGACGTCGGCATCGGCGCTGAAGCAATCAAACAATTGCTTCATGAGTTGGCTAAGCCAGCTTACGAACGACCAGACAATAAAGACGATCGCGGTCGCTTGCTCGACCTGCCAGGTCTCAAAGATCTCTCCAAGCAATTGAGAGAAGACTTAGGCATGGCTACTGGTTCGCAGCAAAAGCGCGCCAAAATCATCAAACGCTTGAGATTGGTTGAAGCTTTGATCAACTCCCACACAGATCCAACCTGGGTTGTCTTGGACAATCTACCAGTCACACCACCAGACTTGCGCCCCATGGTGCAGTTGGATGGGGGACGTTTCGCCACTTCTGACTTGAACGATCTCTATCGTCGCGTCATTAACCGAAACAACCGTCTAGCAAGATTGCTCGAAATGGGCGCTCCTGAAATCATCGTCCGAAACGAAAAGCGGATGTTGCAAGAAGCTGTTGATGCGCTGATCGACAACGGTCGCCGCGGCAGAGTAGTGGTTGGTCCAAACAATCGACCACTAAAATCCTTGTCCAACATCATTGAAGGTAAGCAAGGTCGATTCCGCCAAAACCTACTCGGTAAGCGGGTTGACTACTCGGGACGTTCCGTCATCGTCGTCGGTCCGTCGTTGAAATTGCACCAATGCGGTCTGCCACGTGAAATGGCTCTCGAGCTGTTCAAGCCATTTGTGATCAACAAATTGATTGAGCGTCAGATCGTTCAAAACATCAAATCAGCAAAGAAGCAAATTGAAAAAGGCTCAGCTGTAGTTTGGGAAATCCTCGAAGAAGTTATTCAAGGTCACCCGGTGCTGCTGAACCGCGCTCCTACACTGCACAGACTCGGCATTCAAGCATTTGAGCCGGTTCTTGTTGAAGGTCGCGCGATCCAATTGCATCCACTCGTCTGTTCAGCGTTCAACGCCGACTTTGACGGTGACCAAATGGCTGTTCACGTTCCGCTTTCCGTAGAAGCACAAGCAGAAGCTCACATGCTCATGCTCGCTTCGAACAACATCTTGTTGCCGGCTACTGGCAGACCGACTGTCACTCCGACCCAAGACATGGTGCTTGGTATCTACTACCTGACGATTGAAAAGCCAGGCTCTGATGATCCAAAAGTATGTCGCGGTGCTGGAATGCGTTTCGTCAGCCTCAGTGACGCGCGCTCGGCTTATGATGCCGGCGTTGTCGATCTGCACGCAAAAATCAGTGTACGCGACGTAGACGGTCAAATGGTAGAAACAACTCCTGGTCGCATTATCTTCAATGAAGTAGTGCGTGGAGCGATTGCCTCAGTGAATTAAACGAGTCGGATGGCGTGGCTTGTGCTGCGCCATCCGACTCATCCGCTAACAAACCGAACGACGAAGAAGAGGGACCTATGGTCAGCACCACAGATAAAAAAAATACTTTAAAGTTCATCAACACGACGATGGACAAGAAGAAGCTCGGCAATCTTCTATCAGACATCTACGAAGAATACGGAACGGCTCGCACAGCGGAATTAGCAAATGCCCTTAAGGATTTGGGCTTTCAATATGCCACCAAAGCTGGTGTGACAATCTCAATCGATGACCTGGACGTTCCGGAGGCCAAGAAAGGCTTGATCTCCGCAGCCGAGAAAGAAATCGAAGAAGCGCAACGCCGTTATGAACGTGGCGAAATCACAGAAGTAGAACGCTACAACAAAGTTATCGATACATGGTCTGCTACGACTGACCAATTGACCAAGGAAGTGGTCGACAACTTCGACAGACTGAACCCGGTATACATGATGGCATTCTCTGGAGCCAGAGGTAATATCTCCCAGGTTCGTCAGTTAGTCGGAATGCGGGGACTGATGGCTGACTCTCAAGGTCAGATCATCGACTTGCCGATTAAGGCAAACTTCCGCGAAGGCTTGAACGTAACTGAATACATCATCTCCAGTTATGGTGCAAGAAAGGGTCTGGTAGACACAGCTCTCAAAACAGCCGACTCGGGATATCTGACCAGACGTCTCGTTGACGTTGCTCAAGACGTGATCGTTCGCGATGTGGATTGCAAAACGCAACGCGGCATCTTCATGCAACCGATCATGGAAGGCGACAAGGCCATGGTGGGGCTGGCTGAGCGCGTTTATGGACGCTCAATCTCCGAAGATGTTCTCCTCGAAGACACTGGCGAAGTTGTTGCCCGTGCCGGTGATTTGATCGACAGAAATCTATCCCAATTGCTCGAGAAGAAGAAGTTTAAGAGAGTCAAAGTGCGTTCGCCACTCACTTGTGACAGCCAATACGGCGTTTGTCAGAAGTGTTATGGCTGGTCACTAACTAGCAATCACCTCGTGGATGTTGGTGAAGCGATCGGAATTATCGCCGCCCAATCAATCGGTGAACCGGGAACACAGCTGACAATGAGAACATTCCATACTGGCGGCGCAGTCGCAGGCGGAAGTTCACGTGCTCAGTTGAAAGCACCTGCTGCCGGTGAAGTTACCTACAAAATTCCAAGCCGTTCTGTTAGAACCGCATATGGTGACGTAGTTGACCAAACAACTAAAGACGGTGTCTTGAAGGTTACGGCAGGCTCGAAAGAACACAACCAACCAATTCCATCAGGCGCCTTGATTCTGCTTAAGTCAGGAACAACGGTAACTGCCGGACAGGTTATCGCCGAATTCGATCCACCAGGTTCGAAGAAGAACTTGACCGAACGCGCCAGCAAAGACATCACGGCTGATATCTCTGGACGTATCATGTTCGCAGGCTTCCAAGCTGATGAAAAGCGCGACCGCCAAGGAAACATTTCCAGAACAGCGAACCGCGCCGGGATCATCTGGGTACTTGAAGGTGACGTATACAACTTGCCTTCAGGCGCACATGTCGTCGTCAAAGACGGACAGGATGTGGTTCCTAACGATGTTCTGGCCGAAATCCAAATCAACACCGAGCATGGTGGCGAAGTGCGTTTCGGTCCTGAAATCGAAACCGAAGTCGTTAAGAGTGGCAAGAAATCAGTCACTCGTCTCGTCAAAGGTAAGGAAATCAACGTCATCATCTCGTCAGTTGGTGCCGGTAACGCCAAGCTTGAATCAGCTAAGCAAGGCAATACCTGGAGAGTTTCGAAGGGCAAAGAAGCCTTCACGATCAAAGTGGCCAATGATGAAATCGTGGAAAACGGCAAGATCATTGCCGAGCTCGTTGACGACGGTACAAACGTGGTCAATTCTGGTGGAGAAATCATCTACGACGGTGTTGAAATCGATGACCGTCGCGTAGTCACCAAAGCTGGACGCATTCTCTTCGTTCCTGAAGAAGTTCACTTCATCTCCAAAGACATAAGTTTGAAGATGAGCGAGTCCGGCGACACTGTTACTGCTGGTCAAGAAATCGTCAAAGACGTTTTCGCCCACATGGATGGTATCGTCGAAATCGTAGCGGACAACGACATCATTCACGAAGTTATTGTTCGTCCCGGTGAACTGCTCAACATCGGAGATCCTGCCGACGTCAAAGTTCCAGAAGGTCAGATCGTGGAACCAGGAACCGAAATTCTTGAAGGTCAAAAGTTCAAAGACAGAAAGATCATCAACATTCTCGAAAGAGAAGATGGATCATCTCAACTTCTTGTTCGCCCGATTGAAGAATATTGGATCGAACCCAAAGAAACGAAATTCAAGCACCGTGCTACTGACGACAAAATTAGTTTGAGATCGGTAACTCAGTTACTGTTCAGAGATCGCGAAAAAGTTCGTCACCTGCAAGGCGCTCAGCTCACCAGAACTTCATTGGTTTTGCAAATGCAAGGTCAATTGCAAGGGTTGAAGGGCACGGTCGAAATCGGCGAAGAAGAATTGAACATCGTTGTTCAAGAAAACATTCTCCTTCGTCGCGATCACGATCTCAACGTCACACTGTTATCAGTGCAGCACGGTGACATCATCGACAAGAAGTCTGCAGTTGCCACCACACAAGTGCTGACAAAAACGTTAGCCCGGGTGCAACTGTCGAAAACAGACGAACGAAGAATTCTTCTAATCACAGAAGAACAACAACTTCATCACAAAGCGAAAGGGGCAATCACTGTCAAGGAAGGCGACCTTCTGCGCAACGAAGACCACATCTCGAAATCATCGCAAGCGATTCATTCAGGACAAGTAGTGGGAGTTGACGGAACAGATGTGATTATCCGAAAGGGCAGACCGTATCTGATCTCATCAAACACACAACTGCAAAGTGAAGATGGTGCTCTTGTACAAAGAGGCGACTTGCTCGCAACACTGGTTTATGAGCGTCAGAAAACCGGGGACATCGTTCAAGGTCTGCCGAGAGTTGAAGAACTTCTTGAAGCCAGAAAGCCTAAAGAATGCGCCATTCTCGCTGAGAAGGGCGGTAAGGCTCGCATCGTTCGTGAAGATGACACCACTCGTTGCTACATCGTTTACGGTGAAGGTTCCGAAGAAGAAATCATCATTCCTCAAGGGTTGAATGTGATCGTCGAAGAAGGCGAAACCATCACACCTGGTAAGGCATTGACCGATGGACCGCCTAACCCGCACGACATCGTCAGATTGATGGGCATCGAAGCTTCTCAGAAATATCTGGTTGACGAAGTTCAATCCGTATACCGTTCACAAGGCGTGGAAATCGCCGACAAACACATTGAAGTGATTGTCAGACAGATGACACGCAAAGTGCGCGTTGACGAGCCTGGCGACACAATCATGTTGCCTGGCGAATTGCTCGAACGCTACTTCATGGACGCCGAAATCGAGAAATCGCGACAAGCAGGAATTAGAGAAGCCACGTACACAGCAGTGTTGCTTGGTATCACTAAAGCCAGTTTGAACACGGAAAGCTTCATCTCCGCAGCATCATTCCAAGAAACAACAAGAATTCTGACGGAAGCTGCTGTTGAAGGTAAGAAGGATTGGTTGCGCGGCTTGAAGGAGAACGTCATCATCGGACGTTTGATTCCTGCAGGCACCGGCTTCCAAGGACATACAATTCCGACAGAAGAAGAGGAAGAAGAAGAGGATATCTATCCGCCGATCGGCGAAGGCTCCTTCAACGTTCCTGCATAAATTCAGCGGATGTTCAACAAATTAAAGGGCGCGGCGCAAGCTGCGCCCTTTCTCTATGCTGATCTTGGCGCTGCGGTCTTTCTCTATCTCGGACATGATGCAAGTCGGGTTGATTCTGCGAAAAGTTTTTGGAGTAGGGACCTATCCCCTGAACTTTTTGCTTCAGTGTTAAGTAACGCAATATTACATCAGCGTTTCCAGACTTTCGACTTTCCACTAAGGCTCACCACGTGGCGGTTCATGGCTTCGGTCACATCCGTCTTTTTTGCTTAACATATGAATCGACTTTTGGCAGTAGTCCCTATACTTCCTACGCCAAGGTTTTAATTTTGGTTCTCAAAGCAGGCAAAATTTGCATTCTATTTTGCAGGCTTTGAACCAAACAAATTCTGCACAGCAACTTCTGCACAGCATCGAACTCGGAAAACTTGTAAGCAGGGTTTCCATCAGGTTACTCTTTTAGATATGTAGGTCTGAATTAGGAGGGATGCTTCGTGCGTTTGAAAATCATTGTTGTGGCAGCTATTGCGGCGCTCTCCTGTTGCGCTGCTGTGCAGGCGGACAGTCCTACTCCTGCTGCCAAAGAACAAACGGAGGCTGCCGCACCTATTAGTGCTTCCAAGAAGGCTGCGATTATGGAGTTGCTCAAGGTCACAGAAGCAGACAAGAGAGTGGATCTAGTAGTCGCCCAAATGATGGGGGCGCATCAACGTCAATACCCAATGATGATTGCCCAAGTCATTAATTCGGACCCCAATTTGACAGACGCGCAGAAAAAGGAAATGATCGAAAAAGCGCAAGAACGAAGCGCTCGTTCTTCGGAACGACTAAGAGAGTTGTTTGTGCAAAAGATTGACCTGGGCAAAGTCATGGACGAAGTCGCACTCAAGGTTTACGACAAGAACTTTACTGAATCCGAACTGAGAGACATCATCGCTTTCTACAAAACACCTACTGGTCAAAAGTCTCTCCAACAGATGCCTGAAGTGTTGAAAGAATCAATGGATTTGACGGCAACATTGATTGCTCCTCAGATGGGCCAGATCATTCAACAACTAATGGATGAGGAGAGAGCGCGTTTGAAGACCGCAGACAAAAATAACCAGCTCTCAATGCCGCCCCATTTATTTGCTCAATCGGCTTTGCCACCGGCCAGTAAAAGTTCAATCAAGGTCGACCTTAAGCCGTCTTTGCCTTCCCAGTTATTCGCAAAGCCATCTCCTCCTCCTCAGCGCTGACGCCCATCACTGCTAAGCGAGGATGTTTAGCCGCCACCAGTATTGATGCCTCCTGTCGCCTCAGCGAATTGGCATTCTGTTGTGCTTCAGCTAAAGCTGCGACTCACTATTTTGAACGCGAGTAAAATTCAGAACGCAGCGACCGCCTATCAGCTTTTCAAGGCGACTAAAACCGTACGGAAACTTATTCCCAGGTTTTCCGCAGCCAATCGTCAAAGCCTTCAATGCGGGAAACTTTGCCAGTATTTCGAATGAACTGTCAGTAACATTGGGGCAATCATAGAGAGATAATTGGGTTAAGTGCTTCAACTGTGACAGCTCCTTCAAGGTTCTGTCTGAGATCTCGGTGCTGCTCAAATCAAGGTGCCGCAGGTTAACCAGGCTAGCAAGCGCTTCCATTTTAGAATCGCCAAATCCTCCTCGCCGTAAGTTGAGATCCTGCATTTTAGTGCTTCCTGCCAACGCTTCCAGAACGGCGCCACCACTCTCATGAACTAGACTGTTCGCATCTAGCACTCTTAAGTCTTTAAGTCTAGTTAGCCGAGTCAGTCCCTTTCCTGTAACTCGAGTGTGTGAAACACCGAGTTCAGTTAAATTTGGAAGTTGATTTAGATACCCCAAAGACTTATCGGTAACGAACTTGCTATTAGTAATCACGACTGCATTTATTGATTTCAAGTTTGTACATTTGCTTAATGCAGCGTCAGACGTGCCGTCAGGCAGCACCGCATTTTTCAAAGATAATTCTGAAACTTCATCCGCTCTAAAGCGTGTGAGCAATTGCGGCGCTGTCTCAACGTTTTCGGCAACAAGGATCGCAAACGGCTGGAAGTTACTGATCTCCACATCACCTTTCGCATGGACCTTCTTACCATATGGCGTATCTACTGCAATTGGACACTCTACAGATTTCGGTAGAATCAAGATTCCGGGTGATTTTTCGTCATCGTTATCAAAGTGAAAAATTCTTCTTTTCGGATCGGTAAACGTCGAGTAATATCCTGATATCGCCGAAAATGACTTGGAGGAACGTCTAGCCGCTTCGTTGATTTGCTCAGGGGATGGTGTTGGTCCAGATGATCCCGATGATGATGATCCCGGCGACGATGAACCCGGTGATAATGCCCCCGGCGATGATGATAATACTGCTGCAACTGGGGCCGCTGCCTTAAATGATGCTGGAACTTCTGAAGGCGCAACTTTTTGCGAAGCTGAAAAGCGACCACCCACAAACGACAAACCGGAAACCACAACGAGAGCAGCAATTCCCGGTAGTAAATTATTTCTGGGCTTTTTCGCCAAAGTCGAATTCTTTTGACTATGTACGTGCTGTCCCAACTTGATCAGCTCGAGATCACTTGCCACTTCAAGCAAACTTTGATAACGATCCTCAGGTTTTTTCTGCAGCATTTTTCGAACTACGCGATCGGTCGCTTCTGGAAAAACCTTGCCGAGACTGGCTTCCTTCAAGGCTGCAGGTATGGTGCTTTGGTGTTGCATCATAATTGAGAGAGCTGTATCACCGATGAATGGCGGCATCCCGGTAAGAGCATGAAAGAGAACGCAACCCAACGAATAAATGTCTGCGCGATGATCTATACCAACGCCGAGACACTGCTCTGGACTCATATAATACGGAGTGCCAAAAACCTCACCAGTGCGAGTCAACGCAAGGGTTTCATGATCAGATGCGTTGATCAATTTCGCAATCCCGAAATCCACGACACGCACCTGATATTCAACGTCGTCGATTTGCGAAATCATGATGTTGCTAGGTTTGATGTCTCTATGAATCACACCCTGCTTGTGGGCATGCGCAAGAGCAAAACACACATGCGTAAAAATTGACAAGGCATCCGCTAACGGGAGAGCTCCAGACCGCTCAATTCGATTCGCCAAAGTTTCGCCGTCAAAAAAATCCATTACGAAAAATGGCTGCGTGTCATCAATCATTCCAAAGTCATGCACTTTGATCAGACTAGGGTGATCTAAAGCACTAGTGGCTTGCGCTTCTTTCTGAAAGCGACGCCAAGCCATGTCTGACATGTGTCCAGGATTTAGGGTTTTAAGAGCAAACTCTTTATGCAAGAAGATCTGTTCAACTGAGTAGACAGAGCCCATGCCTCCCTTCCCGATTAAAGAAATTACCTTGTACCGCTCACCGACAATTTGACCATTTACCAAGTGAAAAGAAGGAGATGCGGCAGTATCTGCCGAACTGTCAGCCGACCTTCCTTTGACTAACCGTTTTTTGTCCTTCCGGATTTCGTCCATTCGAACCTAGCTGAGGGAGCGTCTCACAGTTATTTACCCCAATTGCATAGAGCGGAATCGAGCTGTTGGAACATCGCAAAATTTAGCTGTTGGAACATCGCAAATTTAGCTGTTCGATATCGCAAAACCTAGCTGTTGGGACATCAAAAATTCAGCTTGCAGTTTATTGCTGAACTCAGCTTTCGGTTTATCGCCAAATCAAAGATGGAGCTATCGCGCCATCACGCGTGGTGCACACATGCTCTCGCCGAATAGACGGTTAGCAGTTCGAATGAACGTGCGGATGCAATATTTCTGATGCGTTAAAGCGGTTCTTAATGCGATGCGCTAGAAAATAAGTTAATGGTTTTCGGCTCGGATTACAGCGCTGATCGAGCAACAGATGGGTCAAAATTGATGCTGTGATTCCGATCCGATATGGCTGTTTTTGCGGTCCTCGGAAGAGCAAGAAAAAGAGAGCAACTAGCTCATACGAATGTAATGGAAGATATAGCTTCCCGCTATATTTCTCGTGACTCGCCTCGTTGAATTTCGCCCAGTTAGGCTTCCAGCCGTGCGCCGAAACATAATCGAAGATATGATCGAGGTCAATCAACCAGCCGACAAAGAAACTAGCCAACGCAGCATTGCGCGAGCGGTATCTGTAATAACCAGCCAAACTGACGCCCGCTGAAGTGATTATGTGTCCAAGTGTTCTCATATTTGATTCCGCTTCCTTACTGACCTACTAAGTCTTAGCATAGTTTTATATACCCGAATGCAACGTTTTTTCCCACAGTACACCAAAACTGGTCCGAAACAGTCTCAAATAGATGAACACAGAGGTTCGAAATTGACGCGATATCAGGAGAATGGATTGATGAATGAGCTTAAAAGAGTAGCCCTGGCTGCGGCATTTGGTATCGCTCTAGCTTGCTCCACATCATCACTGCCGGTCGCTGCACAAGGCTCTCCAGCCCAAAGTCCGCACGCAATCAGTCTTTACAACTTGGGATTAACGGCTTACAAGCAAGGTAGTCCGGAGTCCGCAATCATCTTTTTCAAGCGAGCGTGCGACATTGACCCAGATTTAGCCGACGCTCAGTACAACCTCGGCGTCCTCTATCAGAGCCAAAAACGCTGCAAGGAAGCGATTCCGCGCTTCCAAGAAGTGCTGAGAGTGAAGCCAATGGATCCTGATGCTCACTACCAGCTTGCTGTTTGCCTGACAGACCTGGGACAGGGCTCAGAAGCGCGGCAGCATTTAGCCGCGATTGCGCCCAACAACGCGCACTTCGCCGAAGCCCAAAAACGAGTCCAGATGATAGATTCGGGACAAGGTGCGCCAGTCATTTCCGCTCCGCCGGTTCAACCGATGCAAATCGATCCATCAGTTACTGGCAAGCTAGTCACCCCTCCCGGCTCAGAGCCGAGCATGTCCTATCCAGCTCCGAACATTCAGACGCCTCAACCGCCTGCTCAACCCATAGCAAACGCCGCACCTGCGATCCAAATCGAACCGCAATTGCCTAAATTCAACACTCCACCAAGCCCAACAGGACCAGTTCCGGTCCTAGCGAACGTGTCCGTCCGAGTGATCGCGACAGGCTTCTCAGCTCCCGCCGGGCTGAGCTTTGGACCCGGCGGCAGCTTATACATAGCCAATTTCTTGAACAACACAATTGATCGAATTACAGCCGACGGCAGCCGTTCTCAATTTTGTAGCGGCGCTAACTTGCGCGGTCCAATCGGTTTGATAGTCGATGGACCAGGAAATGTTTACGTCGCCAATTATCTGGCCGGAACAGTAATTCGAATCAGTCCCGCCGGCATCTCAACCGTGATTGCGAGCGGTTTCAGAAAACCGTATTACCTCGCATTAGACAAAGAAGGAAATCTCTTTGTTAGTCAACAAGAAGACAATTCAGTCGTGCGAATCACACTACCACGCACAAATGTAGGCGCCAAGCCTTAATGCATTGACTACGCTTGACTATAAACCGAAAAATTTCAGCCCGATTCGCAGAGTAACGCAAATCGGTACGGCTCGTTATCTGCTGTTTCCACTTTATTATTGGCGCAACCGACTTGAGGTCACAGGTCGTGAGAATGTCCCCAAAGACCAGCCTGTGCTTGTTGTCGCAAATCATCTTTCCTATTGGGACCCACCTATTTTGGTAATCGCTGTCGATAGACCAATGGGTTTTATTGCCAAAGAAGAACTTTTCACCAATCCGAAAGTTGCCGCGCTAATTGAGTTCTACTCTGCAATCTCCGTTAATCGCGATAAGCCAGAGAAGCGCACAATCAAAGCAGTGAAGAATATATTCAAATCTGGATGGTGTGTCACCATGTTCATTGAAGGAACTAGACCTAAGACTCCAGGCGTCCTCGGCCCGCCCCATCTCGGTGCAGCCTATTTCGCAAAATCGAACAACGTGCCAATTCTTCCAGTCGGTTTGATCGGCACGGCCTTGAAGGGCGAGAAAGGTTTTGCTCACATCGGCAAAATTATTCAACCAAGTGATGACATGGAAAAAACCACGTGGGAAATCATGGAGTCTTTGTCAACGCTTACCGGTTTTAAGGTCCGCGAGGATCGGAAATTGGCGGGCATTGAGCAGTAGAGTCTAACCGCGAAGCGCGGCTCGGCGAGCAAAATCGATCCTGGACATTTGCTCCGGATTCAGTTGACTGATCAACCAGTGGTGTCGTTGCTGGTGGCAACTAAAAATGATCACCTGATGCTTAGTGACTAAAACGTCAAGTAAAAATTGCATGACTCGAAGAAAACGTTGATCATCAGTTTCACTAAAAGGCTCGTCCAAAACAATTGGCAAAGGATTGCCCTTTGACAAAAAGCGCGACACCACCATCCTGGCAAGCCAGTGCAGCTGCTCCTTTGTGCCCGTAGACAACTGGGTCATCATGTTTGCCGAATTGATTTGCTGATCCTCGCCTTTCTTGCGCGCCGTGATTCGCAAATCGGAGTCAAAGTGCAAATCTTCGAAATCGAGTCCAATATTGATAATCATTTCTTTGGCGATCTCATTGAGCTTAGTCGCCCAATCGACATAAGTTTCACTGGAAAGCTTTTGCAAGGTGTCTCGCGCCAATTCGAGGGCAGTCTTCGCTCGCCGAATGTTATTTAGATCTCGCGAAATCTGTTCAAGCTCTTCCACCGAAGTCAAATAGTTCTGGTCGTGATTCATCGAGGCAGTTCGGACGCGCACAGTCAGCTCATCACGCTCTCGGCGCAGATCATCGAGATACATCTTGCTTGAATAGTTGCCACCAAGATTGATCCGTCGAGGCGGGCTAGACATCGGCGGAGCCATCTCTGCAATGCTTGGATATTGTTCGACCAGCTCCTGCATTCTGGCAAAGATCTCCATGCGGATGGTTTCCAGGCGTTCTATTTGCGGAGGCAGCTCATCTGGAGTGAATCCAGAAGACATGTCTGTCTCCATCTTGTGCAATTCGGTTCTCATGACTTGCCATCTGTGGAACGATGCCAGTTTCGAGAAGAATTGCTGGTGTAAATCTTCCATGTTTTCTGAATCGTCGATGTGCGCTTTGACAAAGATCTCTTTGAGCAAATTGTCGATGTCTTGGATTTCATTGGCAAGGAATTCCAGTTGATGCTTACTCTGCTTAACAGCACCAAATGTGGTGTTAATGTTGCGTTGCTCTTCCATAGACTTGTTAATATGATCAGCCAATTCGAGAGCACTCTCGGGGTTAATATCCCAGGCTTGCCTACCAGCCTTCTCGAAGTACGATCCAAGATCCGCCTGCATTTGAGAGATCGTAGTTTCTCTTGCGCTTATTGCCTGGTCGAGTCCATCAAGATCCTGTAGGTCGACAGACTTAGCCGAGTAGTCTTGGAATTGATGCACCAACTCCGCGCCGCTGCCCATGCCAGCCTTACGAGCCAGAACATCCAGGCGCCCTTCAAGTCCTGCAATTTTATTGCTTAACTCGTCAATGTGTTTTGTCTCTTTCTCGATGTCAGCTTCAGCAGCCTCTAAGTCTTTCTTGCGCACCGAGCCACCCGGCAAAACGAACATCACCTTTTTCGTTTTTCGCTGTTCTTCTATTTCAACGATTAGTGCACGATTACGTTCAATTTTTCCTTCGGCTTCAATAATCGCTTCCTTAAATGAGCCGATCAAAGCCATGTAAGAACGCGCGTCATTGTAGTCCTTCTCTTCTAAGGAGAGGAGAGCCTGACGAGTGTGTTCCACTTGATTAAGATCGATATCTAAATTTTCTACCTTTTCGAATTCAAGACCTCGTCTTTGCTGCAGATCCGCTAATTCATGTTGCAAATTTTGAAAAGTGATTGCCAGAACACCAACTTTTTGGGCCTCATCGCTTGTAAATTCTTTTAGACCATCCCACTTATCGTTGGAATGTTTTTCATGAGACTCGTATTCCCGCAGTTTAGGTGCCATTTCCTGCAGGAAGCGGTCGTAATCGGAGAATCTCGACTGCCGTCTGGTCCACAATTCTTCTACACGCTTGACTAACTCCAACGGAAATCCATCCATTTTTCCAAGACTTTGCATTTCCTGTCGAAGCTCGGACACTTTGGCAAGACTCGTTTGACCTTGGATCAGCCTGTTATCTGTATCGGCAGCTTCCAAGCAGAGTTCGAAGTATTCATTAGCACCAGCCTGTTCGGTATTACCAGTGATATCGTCGGCAATTTGACCTAGCCTTCGAAGATCCACTCCGACTTCAACTTTGTCTTTCTCTAGCTTCTTGATCTTGTCGGAAAGCTCATAGTACTGCCCTTCTAAGTCGCGCACTACGACGTCGACTTTGCTTCTCTTACCTTTGTAAGGGAAGTGATTCAAGGCGTCTTCCAGAACTTCGATAGCAGTACCGGCATTGGTGGCAGGTGTGGAGGTATCGGCGATACCCTGGAACAACGACGTCAGATCGCTGTCACCACTGAAGGCGTGCTCATCTAATTCTCGCTGCCCGACAAAGCATGTGCTGCGAAACATCTCTCGCGTCATGCCTGTGAGCCTGAGCCCGATTTCGTCTTCTCCGCTAGGACCACGATATTGCCTGGTCACGTCTTTGTTCGCTTGGTCGCGGTCAACAACCTGGACAGCGCCATCTGAAAAGTCTCTGATCACTTTTAGTCTGGTGCCATTGCTGGTCACGTCGATGCTTGCGATAAATGGCATATTGGAGGCGGCGCTGGGTCGACGAGCCTCTCGCTCACTGGGTCTGTCGCCTGCCTGATGATCCGGGAAATCATATAAAATCGCCCAAACCGCACTGGCAATCGTCGATTTACCGTACTCGTTAGCTTCGACAACAAGATTGAGCTTGTTGCCATTAAATTCAATTTTTTCACCGGAGATATTTCCATACCCGGCAAAATCAATCCGCTCAATCCACATCGCGAACAGTTACCCTCTTTTGTCTGAGCGCATCTAAACCGTAATAGAGCGCATCTTCTATGACACTCGAACTATCAAGGTTGGTATCAAAAGCGCCACCAGCGTTCTCTACATTTTTCTTCATTGCCAAAAGTGAATCAACGAACTTAGCTTCTGTCGTCCGATAATCAAAACTCTCGGAGAGATAATCAGGTCTCGTGTAATCCAGGACCGCGACGTTGTAGTAGTGCTCTTGCAGTGTTTCAATTACATTTTTGGGATTGCTGTCGATTCTGTAATTTCCTTCAAGATGCAGGAAGACGAGATCATTTTCAATTCGCCCGCCCTGCTCCTCAATGTTCATTGTGATCTCATCTATCATGTCTTCACCAGTTAAACCGGATATATCGGTGCTAACCATGATCATCCGCCGACGATCCAGCTCTAACGGTTCAATGGTACATTGCCGAGCCCCAAAATCGCTATTATGTATCGTTCCCAGTAAGGCAAAACGCGGTCCAAGCTCGTCAAAGCCCCTGCCTGCCAGTGATCCAGAGTAAGCACCAAGTATATTACCGTTACCCGAAAGCACCTCGGTGTAGTCGTGATAGTGTCCCAGTGCTGCATATGTAAACTGCGCCTCCTCCAATTCTTCGGCGGTAAAAGGGCTGAAAGGGGCGATTTCACTTGCCCTATCGACTCCCGTGTACCCATCAATCGAACCGCATAGAAGCAAAATATTAATCGGCAGCCGATCATCTCGTCTTACCGAACAAGCCAAGGGGCGTTCGGACTGCGGTTCTGGAGTCGTTAAAGCGCGCCCTGTAAACGCCACTTCGGGATGGCAAGGATGCTTGAACGTGGAAAAATCTCTAGTTTTAAAGACGTGCACATTCTCGGGCCAAGTTGGCAAGCCATGCACTTGCAAGACGTGGTCGTTGTAGAATGATCCGCCCGTGTAACAATCGCGATCACCCGGGGCGATGACAACTGGCACATCACCTAATGCGGCGCAGGCTGCGATTATTTTAGTCAGCGTTACGCCTCTTATGCTTTCGTTATGCCACAAGTCGCCAGGAATCAGGACGGCATCAACTTCTTCCTGCTTAGCCACGTCTAAAGCGAGCACGAATGCTTCCAGAATTTCGCGCCTGCGGTGCCCACGCTCACTTGAAGAAAGGGGCAGCTTAAGAAGGCTCAAGTGCGAATCCAAGTGCACGTCTGAGAATTGCAGAAATTTAAATTGACCGCTTTCTTTGGCCATCTGAGTTTCCTAAGTGAAGAACCCGTTGATTGGTCGCTTCTAGACTCATTCGAGCGCCACAATCGTAGCAATACCCTGGCCTACTCCGATGCACATCGTGGCCAGACCGTAGGCAGATCCCCTTCTTTTCATCTCATGGATAAGCGTGCCGAGAATCCGAGAACCACTGCTTCCCAAAGGATGCCCGAGGGCGATGCCGCCGCCATTGACATTGAGCTTTTTTGAGTCTAGTCCAAGTTCATTGACGCAGGCTAAGACTTGGGCTGCAAATGCCTCATTCAGTTCGATTAAATCGATGTCTGAGATTTTCAGCCCGGCGCGCTCAACAGCCTTGCGTGTGGCGGGTATTGGACCTGTGCCCATGATCGATGGATCCACACCGGCTACTGCAGAACTGACAAATTTGGCAATCGGTTTAAGTCCAAGTTCATTAGCCATGTCTCTAGACATGATCAGCAAAGCACTGGCGCCGTCGTTGATTCCTGACGAGTTGCCAGCAGTAACAGTGCCATTCTCCCGAAAAGCAGGTTTCAGCTTCTTTAAATCCTCGATTTTTGTGTCCGGTCTTGCATGTTCATCAACCGAGAAAAAGTCAGTCTCGGTGCTGCCCTTCTTTTGGGGCAAAGGCACAGGAATTATTTCATCCTTAAAACGCCCAGATTTGGCGGCCTCAGCGTATTTATGTTGACTCTCAAAAGCGAACTGATCTTGCTCCTCGCGAGATACTTTGAATTGTTCTGCCACATTCTCCGCAGTTTCTCCCATCGAATATGGATGGTGCAAATCTGATAACTTTTTATTGACGAATCGCCAACCGATGGTTGTATCAACCAATTTCTGATCGCCTCTAGCAAATGCAGAATCGTTCTTCAGCATCACATATGGTGCTCTAGTCATCGACTCAACACCGCCGGCGATATACACTTCACCATTCCCTGTTTGAATCGCCCGACAGGCGTCATTGACGGCCATCAGTCCAGAACCGCATAGGCGGTTCACCGTTGCTCCAGGCACAGTGATAGGCAAACCGGCCAATAGCGCAGACATTCTTGCCACGTTGCGGTTATCCTCACCAGCTTGGTTTGCGCAACCGAGAATCACATCTTCGACTTTGCTTGGGTCGAGCGAATTTCGTTTGACAAGTTCGGCAATTAAAAGGGCCGCCAGGTCGTCTGGACGGATATCCTTGAGCGCCCCTGCATAACGTCCGATCGGCGTGCGCACAGCGTCTATGATTACAGCTTCCTTCATCGAAACCTCAGTTAAATTGGCGCCGACTTGGCACCGCTATCCAAACTTCATTATCATCACTCAAGGAGGTCAGCACCGCAGCTGGTGCAAACGGATTAGAGGCAACCGCTCGCCGCACTTCGGGCAGCTTATCTTTCGAGAGCTGAAGAAGACTTTCTGGTGGCAGATTTGGATTGCCTGCCAAAGACGTTCTGACCAGTTCATTATCGGTGGAAAGCTTTGTCAACAATGCGATTGGCGTGTTTTTGTTCCTGGCTACTGCCGCTCTAACATCTGCACTTGCATCACTGGCCAAAATCGCTAAAACAGGTTCAGTTGCGTAAGGATTGCCTGCAACAGCCTCTCTTACATTCGGATCTCGGTCTTTTGCCAATGCTTCTAGAGCGCCGTGACTAGCTCTGGTGGTTGAACCCAGCATCATCTTAAGAGCCGGATCCTTAGCTTGCGCCAACTGTGTGAACACAGCTTCACTCGGTTTTTGTCCACGATTAAGCAGTCTTTGCTGAACAACAGAATCAGGACTTTCAGCCAACGCTAACAATACCTGCTCAGAACTCGAAGGGTTGGATGCAAGAGCGCGAAGCACGAAAGCTGAACTATCCGCCACCATTGTCGATAGAAAAGCCGGACTAACGGTAGGGTTTGTAGCCAAAGCTTGGCGAACATTCTGATCTTGATCGCCGGCCAACTTGGAGTAAATATCATTGCGCCAAGTGGACGATGTAGTATCACGCTTGAAAGAATTAGCAGCCAGAGCCGCACGCACCGTAGGCGAACTGTCCACAACAAGTTTCTTCGCTTCTTGTTCAGGCAATGCTGAGTTCCCTGCCAGGGTGTGCCTGACGAGCGGCGATGCATCCGCACATAACAAAGCTACGACCTCCGGTGCCAAACTAATTCTCGCAGCAATAATTTGCGAGATCGCGATTGTATTAGTCTTGTTGAGTTTAGCGATGACATCGGCCGCGGTGCTCGGATTTCTCGCGATCGCCTCTCGAACTCGTTGATTAGAATCATTGGCCAAGGTTTCTATTGTCTTTGGCGATAGTGTCTTGTTCGATCCTAAAGCCCAACGAACCCGCATCTGCTTATCATTCACTAGTTCGTCTATCAAAGCAGAGTCTTCCTTTGTCGTTAAAGGACTCTGAGCGACCTCCAAGCGCACCTCCCAACTGGGATCAACAGCCAAACGCTTAAGAGCAGTCAATGGCGTCGAACGATTGAGAGCAACTCCTTCGCGCACCACTTCGTTGTTGTCTTTGGAAAGCAGTTCTAAAGACGCTGGAGGAGTGTTAGGGTTTTGGGCCACAAATGAGCGAACGCCCAAATCACCATCCTGAGCCAATACCGCTAAAGCAGCCGGAGTCAGTTTTGACTGGCGAGCCAGAAACGTTCTTACCAAACGGTCTCCTACTTTCGACAATCTCACTATTTGCTCGGCTGGCAAATGTGGGTTGCGCGCCAAAGAAAGTAACAAGTATTCTGTTTGAATGGGTCCCTGCGCCAGTTTAGATAGAATCTCAGGAGAAGTTTTTGGGCTGGCGGCTAACGTCTCGATAATCTTTGGTTGTCGCGAATTGGCTAAAAAGGCCAGCGTTGTCGGAGCGACCCCGGCCGGATTAGTTAAGACCGCTTCGCTGACTAAGTCATTGCTATCGCGCGCCAGTCGGTCCTTATCAGCGTCGAGGGTGTTTATGTTGGCAGCCACTGCTTCGCGAACTTCATCGGACGGATCGCTGGCCAGTTTGGTCAGGATCTGCGGTGGACATTTTGGATTTTGTGCGACAGCAAGCCGAACAAGCATTGCCGGTCCGTAAAAATCCAGCGTGCCAACGTTGTTTGGCGCCGAAAACCCATTAGCCTGAGCTATTGTCGAACCTTGAAGATTGGCAGCATATACGGATATCGGCACAATCAACAAGCTAGATGCGACTAAACTTTTCCACACTCGCGCACTTGCGTCTTTTATAAAAGACATGACATTCTCCCGTTGCACTTAACTTCCGAAGAGCTTGATATCCCAGCGGATCTCAGCTAATTTTAACGGTTCTAACCTGTCCGCGCAGCAAAAACAAACGGCGAAAACAATCGTCAAGAAGCTTGGTGGATCTCGCGAATCAGCGCTAGAAGGACGTCTCGATTCAATTCCTGACTGACATATTCGATGTACTTAACTTGCCAGTTCTCTATGTCCTTAATGATCGCCGATAACGAGGTTTGTGCCGAGCGGGCTGCGGCTAAATCGACACCAACTTCACCACCAGCTCCCATCGTGAAAATCCTTGCTCTGCCCGAATAGCCGATACCATCTCTTAATGCCAACCGAAGAAATGCGAAGCTTCTCTCAGCGCTAATTTTCTCGCCGACTCCCATAACAAGCTGCTGAAACTTGTCCAAAGGTCCGTACAGATCGACTTTTGGTATTGTCACCAATTCATGGTGCAACAGAAGATCAACAGCACGTGTCATTTCAGAAGTGGTGATATCGCCCATGTAGCGAATCGCTGTCGACAGCGAAGTCAAGCCATCCAGGGCTGCCCAAACTCGCTGGGCGCGAAGCATCTCAGTTTTGGAAACTGGTTTCTTCTCCTGTGGATCTTCCAATTCAGTCTCAAGAAGCTCGTTCTCGTCAGGCAACTTTTCAAGAACAGAGTTGATGCCTTTGGGCAATTTTTTTAACAACACATCAGAGTTGTCTTTAGCTAAGGCGGCATCCAACAACAATTTGTCAATCGGTTTGGTCACTTTGCATGATTCTTTGGCCAAGTCAGGTGGTGGTGTGCGTTGGATAAAAACAAAAATTCCTTCTTTCCAAGCCGAGGCGAACTCGATCACAGAAGAATTGCCACCTACTTTGCCGACTTTGGCGTGTGTCAATTTGCCAACTTCGAATTGAGCGCGGAACTGCAAGTCCTTATATTCAACCGAAAGCACTCCGGTTTCACGATTAGTGGCCAGATTCTGCAATAAATTCGAAGGGTCGGTTGTGCCGAGGTGCCCTACGAGCGACTGAACCTGGCTCTCTTCGCCGGAAGTCTTGACCAACTTCACTTTATCAGAGTCGCCGGATTGCCCATAAAAAGCTTGATCCTGAAGAGCAATTTCCAACTGTCGGGTGTTGATGAATCCCTTTTTGACCGCCAATGGGCCGATGGTGACTCGTTCTTTGATTGGAGTGCTCTGCAACTCGAACAACATCTCGTCTAGCTGATCTTGAGTAACCAGACGTGATGCCAGCATCAGGTCTTTCAAACTAAACGCAGTTTGGTTGCGAAAACAATTTACTAGGAATGGCACTTTATTGAAAATCGGATAGATGGCACGGCTCTGTTCAAGCGCCTTCAGCTCTTCCATCAACTCTTCTGTCGTCATCTTGCCTTGGGAGCTGATGCGATGACTGATGGTGCTCAAAGGTGTGTAATTGTCTACCGCAGCAATAACGGCGTTCCGCCTGCGTGGCTGGTCCATTCCAGCTTTCAGTTTAATGCCTAAATGGGTCAATACCGGCACCGTGGACATCAAAACTTGTTGAGCCAAATCGGTACTTTCTTCGATTAATCCGCCAGACTTACCCAGTGTTGATTGAACGTGCTTAGCCAGGGGCGCAGAATAATCAAACAATTCGGCGTGATTTTCAAAAATATGAAATGTTAGCGAACCCATCAGCGTGTCCCTGACGATGGCCACTGCTTTGTCCTTTTTCAGGAAAACCAATGCGCCTTGCACTTCAAGCAGCGCGTTTGCCAAACGCCCGGCTTCGATTAAGAGTTCAGCTGTAAAAAGATAGCCGCAGGCTGAGGCGTCGATAAGAACCGCGTCAAATAAGTGCTTGCCTGCGGCCAAGCCCGTTAACTCACCAAGCAAATCCGGCCCATACTTGAGAACAACTACATTCTCCTGGGACATCATGCGGCTGAGTCGCTCTGTAATTACCTCATGTTGTTCGACGACCATTACCTACAGCTCAATTTGCCAGTAAAATTCAGGGCCCGCTCCAGCCAGAGTTAGTATGCCCACTAATCTACGATAGCAAATCCTTACGGTAAACTTCACGGTATAGGCTTTTTGGCGGGATTATCTAGCCACTGGTTGTATAAACTGCAGTTATCAGACGCAAGGACCGACAAGCAGATGATCAGAAACGTTGGTGTGAGCGTCCTTTTTATCGCCGGTCTGGTCCTTTCGTGCCCTCAACTGCGGGCTGAAACCACACAGGACTTGCCGGGTCAAAACAAGGCGAGCCTGGGTACTAACATCTCGCCCGAGATTCGGGACGACCAGCACGTCAGTGCCAAAGTCAAAGAGCTTTTCGCCCAGGCTGTTCATCTTCTCAAAATAAATCGCGCTTACCAAGCCCGCGATTTGCTGGAACAAGCAGCAGCATTGGCACCAAAATCAGCCGGCATTCATTGCAACCTCGGACTTGCTTATCAAAACTCCGGGAACATGCCAAAAGCCCTAGCTGAATTCAAAGTGGCGCTAGAGCTGGCGCCGCATATGCCAGAGGCTACGTTGAATCTGGCCGGTTGTTATCAAAGTATCGGCGCCAACACAGATGCGATTAAATGGTACACAACGTACTTGTCGGAGAATGTCGATGAACAGCAGCGCCAACAAATCACGGACATCATTAGTGCGCTAAAAACAGCCAATCAAAAACCAAATTCAGATCCTAAAGCGGAAGATTATTTGGAGAGTATCACTGCTGAAGGCACTTACCGCTGGCCCAAAGAAAAGCTTCCCATCCGAATTTTCATTCAAAACGGTGACTTAAACGACGGCAAGTCAGTTACCGGGTTCAAACAGTCTTTTAAAGAAGCATTGATCACTTCTTTTGATGATTGGTCGCAAGCAGCTGGACGTCGAATCACCTATCAAATTGTTGGGGACAAAGAGCACGCGGATATTTTCTGCACGTGGACATCTGATCCGCGCGAAGTCACTGAGAACGGCACTTTAAGTGAGCGAGGGTCAGCCAAAATCATCGTCAAAGGCAATCTCATTGAGCGCGCGACTCTCAAAATTTTGACAAGACCAATTTTGGCAGAAGGCATATTGAGTGAAGACGAAATGAAGAAAGCATGCTTGCACGAAGTCGGTCACGTTCTGGGTCTGCAGGGACATTCGACAAACAATCATGACGTAATGTTTTTCACAGTGGATACGGCAACTGTTTGGCCAGTGCTATCTAGACGCGATAAATCCACAATTGCCCGCTTGTACCAAAGTTATCCTGTGGCAGCGTTCACTTCGCCTTAAACAATCCCGTACCCAAATAGGTCACCGAATATGGTGACGGAACGAAATAGAGCGCACGAATCTTGCGTGCTTCGAACGAAATGGAGCCCACATATCTTGCGTATTTCGAATGAGCTAAGCGCACGCATCTTGCGATACTTCGAATGAAACAGCCTTCATCTGTGTCCCATCAGCCGCACAGGTTCCGCGATATAGCCGCTACCAAAATTTTAATTCATTGAGAACATCTAAAGTCCTGAATCACTTATACTCTTGGGGTCCCAAAGAAGGCGCTCATGGACCTTAGACATATTCAATCAATGCCAATTAGATCTTGCGCGGTATTGCTTGCGACGATAGTGATATCGACGGCACAGTCGACTTCGATCGGCGCTTATGCTCAAACAACCGCCCCAAAATCCGCTCAGCCCACGATTACCGCCAACGGTGCTGCTGCAGCGCCCAGGCTTCTGAAGGGATCTGTTGATTATGTAGTTCCGCAGGGAACCATGATCAAGTTGAAGATGGCTTCAGTGCCAACGACCGGTATGCATCTTTTCGATCGAGATTTGGACGGAAACTTATACCCAGCCGAACTTGGTCAAGAAATCACCGCCAAGACAACCGAAGACATGTACGTCGACGACAACAAAGTCATTCCCGAAGGAACGGTGTTCCACGGAAAAGTCTCCAAAATCGAAATGCCCAAACGTATGCACCGCGATGGATCACTATCCATATCGTTCGATCATTTGACGACTCCTGATGGACGAAGGTTCGCCTTCAGGGCTGACGCGAGCAACTATGTGCAGTCGACCAAGAAATCTAAAGCGCGAGAACTGGGACGAGTGGCGGCTCACGCTGCAGGAGGCGCTGTCGTCGGTGCCTTGATTGCCTATCAAGTCTTTGGCATGAAAAATACGATCGCAATGCATGGCTACAACATCGCCGGAGGCGCAGCAGGCGGCGCGCTGGTCGCGACTGGATTCGCCCTAATGGATAAAGGTAAGAAGGCGGTGCTTGAGCCTGGCGATAATTTAAATATGCAGATCGATACAGATTTGCTGATGCCCGCCGCCGTTGAACCCGTGGCGAAAAGCGGATCGCAAAATCTGGAGGGTTTAGATGTCGAAGTCGAGCGCTCCAAGCTGCTAAAAGACGGCATTGACGGTCACATCCTTCGTTTGGACGTCGTCGTGCACAACGATAGCGACCACGAACTTAAGTCCATTGATTTGTTCATGGAAGACGGGAACGGCAACCGCAATCCCGTCTGTACAGGAGTCGACATTGATTTTGAAAACACTGAATATCTCTTCTCAATTAAGCCGCATTCTCGCAAAAAGATGCGTTTGAACTTTCAAGTTGAATATCCAAAGCTTCAACGGCAATTAGTTTGGCTTGACCATGAGAGTCGTCAGGTCTGTTTCCGACAAAAATTGCCATAAGCCAAGATTGCGAGCCTCGGAGAGGTAGAAATCCACCTGCTTACTTCTCCATAGAAGTTTCACAAGATGTGCTTATATTCATTCTCGCCCAACTCCCAAATCTTCCCTACTGGCGCCGCAAGGTGCCGTATATCCAAGCCTGGAGGATAAACCTAATCATGTCGCATAATTCTGAAAGTATTCGATTAGCTGACCAGATTAACAAAGAAGCCGTTAGAGTGCAGCTCTCCGTGAGCAATCACTTGGGAGTTCCTGAACATTTAATGATTCTACTAAGTGGAACTACGTATTTTCCCGTATTGACTAAAGGTGAGCGTGGTTTCATATTATAGTCATCGATGAGGAAGTAACCGCCCGTCGAAGGATTCTAATTTACTAGATGCATGCGATGCACCGCCAGCGGTATCGCACATCCAGTCCCCCGATATTGATTGGTCCGCTTTGCTGCGGAATCAATTCGCCGCGGCATCTCACAAAAATGCATGAGAATCAGCCCTCCTGCCGAACTTAGGAGTCGCTATGAATATGCGACCGGATACGACAATTAGCTCCATTGCTTCCGACCTGATTAGTTCATCGGGACTCGTGAGCGGAGAAGTTTTAGTCCAAGCACACATACTCGCGCACAAAAACAGTCTTCCATTTGGTCGGGCGCTGGTAATGAGCGGTCACCTTGGAGAGGGCGACCTGACCTCACTGTTGCAAGCTTCCCAAATGGTCAAGCAAGGCGAAATCACCAAAGAAATGGCCGTGCCGGTGCTCAAAAAAGCGATCACGGAATGTTTGCCTTTCTTTAGCATCGTACAAAAGATTGATGACACCCCTAGAAGAAAGCTCGCCGATCTATTAATAGAATCCGATGTCATGTCGGAAGGCCCGATCAACGCTCTCATAGCGCAATCTGAGCAAAGCAATCTAACCTTGGGGCGCCTTTTAGTTTTAACTGAAACCATGAGTGCGAAACAATTGAAAGCAGCAATTGATCTTTTGGTGCTCGTTAGAGGGAAATGCATTTCGCAGACCGCGGCTGTGCGAGCCTTTAAAATCGTTTGGTCATCACATGCATCTGTTTTAGAAGCGCTAGGAAAATCCAACGTCGTCTTGAATACGGCGATGCCGAAGGTAGGCGAACTGTTATGCGAAGCATCCATTCTCAGCGAGACTGAAGTTCTGAGCGCTGCAGAAATAGGAATTGAGACGAATAAACCAATCGGAGAAGTACTCTTCGAACGTGGACTGGTTCCGCCACTAGTATTAAAGGCGGCACTGCGACTACAGAGTATGGTCTTGAACGGAAAACTAAATTTCGCGCAAGCGCAGGAGTTGTTGCGTCAAGCACATTCGCACCAAGTTCCTGTTGAAAAAGTATTGGAAGAACTCGGCGAGTTCAAAAAGAACATCATCGACTTCCTCAAGAGAACTCGCAAAATCACAGACAAAGACTTACGTGCCGCTCTTGAAAGCTATCCCACCTTCACTGACGACCTCGCTCGCGCATTGTTAGCCAGCGAAGCAATTGATTTAAAGTCGTTAAAAGTTGCAGTGCATTGTTTGAATCTAGTGCGCACTGGAACGGCAAGCATGGATCAATCAATTATGGTATTTCATTATTGCCAAAGAACAGGAACTTCCGTCAAGGAAGCACGAAAAGAACTAACTTGGAACAGCTCGCTGTCGGAAGCACGGCTCATTGCCAACATAGCTGAAGTAGCCTAACAAGCCTGATTGAGGGGCATCCTCAATAAACCTCGTCCACCTTTTCGACTACTTTGCCAAGTTTTGCCTTGGCGAGCTTCGACTCTTGATCTGTACGGTAAGCTGTCCATGCGCCTCTCACAACCTTTTCGCCTTCGACAAGACTCCATGCGCCGCTTATTGTTTTACCATCGTCATTCATGGTGCCTTGATACTCCACCGAAGCAAGCTTTTGACCGATGTAGGACTTAGTATATTTTAGAGATGGAAAGGAGAAGGTTCCCGACAAAACGGCGGCTCCCGGCCAAAAATCGTCCATTATGTCGCCAGACACGTCTTCGCCGTTGGTTACAAAGTTTGCATCAAAGCCACTTCCACCATCTGGATTTTTTGCGTAGGTGTAATGACCTCGCCAATTGCCATCAATGCTATGAGATGCCATCCAGTTTTACCTATGGTCTGAAAATACTATTTTAGCTGACCAGCAAAGCACTGTCCTCGCCGCGGATGAGTCTGCCCCGACCAACAAAAGAAACAACATCCACTATCTGCTAATCTAATGAGAGTTTCGTCAGCTGTACCCTGTGACAACAATTACGCGCCTCGCGTCTAGTGTGAAAATATGAGTGACAATCCTTGCCCCAAGTGCGGTGCGGCAACAGAAGATATCGGTAGCAAACTCGTATGTGGCGAATGTTACTGGGTTTTCGACAAATTCGGTCCGGCACCAAAGAAAGGAAAGGTGGACGTTCCTACGCCACAACGCCCCCAGGCCGCGCCGGTATTGTCCAAAGACCCGAAGGCACCGCTGCCGATAATTTCTCAGGCTGCCCCGGTAGCGCAGGATCCGACTAAATGTCCCAAATGTTCGGGCGAGACAACAGATGTTGGAAGTGGAAGGCTTGTCTGTGGTGATTGTTATTGGGTCATCGAGCCGACGAAAACGCCAGCCGGAAAAGTAAAGAGCAGTTTTGCCCCGAGTCCAACTGAAGAAGGCGAAGAGGGCGCGTTGTCTGTTAAAGCTGTTGGAGGCGTGGTCCTCATAATAATGCTGATTTTGATGATTGTCATTCTGGCTATTAGGCATTGAATTCCTAATTGAGCGCACGAACGTAGCACCACAGATAGTGCGCCCGCACCAACCATATTTTGAATTATCGGAGCCGCGCCACGGATAGATCGGACTATTTTCGCAAGTTCAGAATCTTTCCGTTGTGAAGGCACGAGGAACACGACGAACATTTAGTGTCGGCCAATCTTTGGGAGGTTCTGTCCAGAAATCGGTCGCAAGCTGGATAATTTGTCCCGGCGTTAATCCATCTTTATTGTTCGGGCATGTGACGGCGATCGGATCGCGCATAGGCACAGTACTTAGCGATGTGTTAATTGCTTTCTCAAATGCTTCGAGGTGCACAATACGCGACAAATGACCTGTGTGTAATCGCACGACGTTCGAATCGTTTACGAGACCTAACTGCAAAAGGTGCTCTGGCGTTGAATCCACCCACTCTACGCGCTCGTACTGGTTTTGCATGTTGGCAAAGAAAGCTAAGCCATCTTTGAATGCATCGTCGGTCAAATAGACCCATTCTGCAATGACGAGCTTCTCTCGCTGTTTCGACTTACTCAGATCCAGGATCATGTATCCGTCGTGATGGAGAAGCAATTGCCAGACGAAATCGGGTCCCAGGACACTGGCGAGACGCTGCCACCTTTTTTCGCCGCGCCGAATTCCGAGATTGCCACCAGCGAGCCAGCGTTCGCGTAACGCGGCCGCCTTTTCGTGGCGATTATTGGCAACAATTGCATAGCGCTCCGCAGTTCCTAAACTGCTAAGTCTACTTAAATGGTCAAGGTCAAGTTCCAACGAATAGTGCCAATCTGAGACTGCCCAGCCCATTTGCTCATATATCGCCGGTTCTGCCGCGCCCAGCATGGAAAGCGGAATTTTCCTTCTGTGGGCACTTTTCAAGCATTCCGTCAAAAGCGCCTTAACGAATCCCTGTCTGCGCCGTGTCGGTGAGCTGGCAACCGCAGCAATCCCTACGCAAGGAATCCATTTGCCGAAAAACCTTGTCTCAAAATCATGCACGCCAACAACTGCGCCAAGTTCGTCGCCGACGAACGCTCCCAAGAGAGAGTCGAGTTCATTCTCCGCATAATCACGCCAGAAGGAACGTCTCAAGTCGCCAAAACTAAGCACCCAGATATTGACCGCATCCTCGATACGCTCTCGGGGAACCGGTTTAATCTCAAAACGCAGATTTTCTAGCGTTTTCGACGTTGTCATGGTCACCGCCTGTTGCCTTATCCAGCGATCATATTACACGAGCACTATCCGCAGTGGCAATGACCGGCTGGGACCCATAAATTAATCGGATAGAGGTTTAGCGCAGACCACAGTGGCTTATATAGAAGACAAGTCGAAAATTATCGGCATGTTGGCGAATCAAGTAGAGTTCAGTGTGTCCGCAGATAAGCACGCAAAATCTCAAGAATCTGATCATCCAGGACTACAAGAAGAATTGGAGCAGGCTCGGCAACGCCTACTGGATCTAGAACGAGAATTGCAATTCATAAAATTGGAACAAGACGAGAACAAAGCGCTTTTGAATGCTGCGCGGCATGACCTGAATTTGAACAACAAGCAAGCGGAAGAACAAAAGGAGAAGGAAGTTCGCACCAGATTTAGGATGCTGTTTCAAGAGTTGTCCGGTCGGTTGCGCAACTGCTGGCGCAAGATCACATGCTGAACGTTCAACGTAAGTCTCTGAATGCTAAAGACATTCAAGCAATCTCAAATCGCCTTATCCAGAGCCTGCAGAATCATGGACTCGAAATAGGAGAACCGGATAGGTAGCATCGTCCGATACGACGCCAGGATGCATGAGCCGCTATCATTAGAGGACACATTTGAACAAGACGATGACGCAATAGTGCGACTGTGCGGCATCTGCTTTGAAAGAAAAGTTCTGAGGCGGGCTGCCGAATCAAAGCAATCGAATACAGATTGAGGTAAAAATGCCAGGTCGACTCGGAGTTGATTTTGGAACATCCAACACGGTAATCAGCTTATGGGACACCGTAAAGCAGGATAGCCGAACCTTGCAGTTGGGCAATTACAGCCGCACGCAAGAAGCAACAGATGGAAGTGTTTTCACAATTCCATCGCTAATTCACTATGCTGAAGACGGAAACTTTCTGTATGGCGAAGAAGTGCTTCAAAAGAATGTATTGGAGCACGCAAGCTGTGGCACAAGCCCAGTCACATGCGTCGACAAGCTCTATGGAACCAATGCCGAAGGAAGTTCTAAAAAAGTGCGGTCGAAGGATTTTAAAATTGTCGACGGGAAATAAGTGTCCACGTGCGTCTACAATAGGATCTCTTCTAGAACGGCTCTCTGATTGACCTGATCACAATTAAAGCTGGCTAGTAGCTTTCGACATTGCCCTAAGCGAATCCGCAACAAATCTTTTTTGCATTTTTCGAGTGTAGGGATACCCGAGTCGAGACAAAAGCTGATGTGGTTTCGACACTGCATAGAGATCGTATGTTACTACTTGCGTCTCATGGTCAAACTCCACCGTAAAGCGCTCTTCGCCAGACTCTGCGTGGTCGGGTAGCGTGCCATAGGCGAATCCAAATCTACTCATGCCCAGATCGTTTTCTTCAGTTACAAGGTAGACGATGCGACACGCATTCAGCGAAAAAAATCCCAGATGTTTCGCCAGCACGGTCACCACAGTTCCAGACTCAATTGGGGCATCCACCCAACATAACTGAATCCACGGTAAATTGAACATCTTCCAAGCTCTGATGGCGACTTTGGCGCGCTCAAACGCTTCGCGTCCTGAGCCGATTTGCAGACGATTGTGATCCAGATGGTAAGGCACAGGAACATCGACTGATCCTGTCACGCCGACGCAATCATAGGTAAAATCCAGCACGCGCTGCCGGACAAGAAAGTCTTGAATTTCTGCTTTGGATGGCTTGTGAAGAAGGAACACTGAAATAGTGCGGATGAGGGAAAGCGACTATTCTTTATCTTCGTGCTCGGTTGCCGTGTCAGAGGGCGCTCCCTTCAAGTCAGCCTTCGCCTGCACAATCTGCTCTTCAATCGCCGCGAGATCGTCTTCGAGCTGTTTGTACGTTTCGAAATCACCTCCAACCGCTTCAAGAACAGCCTCACCATTAAATGTTGAGTGTGCCTTATAGAGGTCGTATACGCTCTGCCCAATCTGTTTTAACAGACGCTCTTTTTCTTGCTTCTTTGCTTGGATTTCAAGTTTGTACTTTGTGAATTGCGTTGCGAAATTAGCGGTCCTGCCAATAACTTTCAGGTCCGCTTTAGCCTTGTCGATAAAACTCTCTTTCATTGAATATCCTTCTTCACTGCGCTGCACCTAGACAGATTACCGTAAAAGTCTGCCGGTCAGGGATTTAAAAGCCAACAGGCGGGGATTCTTTACCGAATAGTGTACCACTTGGAAATGGACTAACTGCAAGGCATCTTGCTCAATACTGTTAAAGTGACACTAAATACGGTGCGAAACGACTGAAAGACTTCATTCGTGAGGTGCGCCAGATGGGTCTTTGACCACCAACAAGTCTGCGCACAATTCAACGAACAAGCACTAACCGAGTTACGCACTGAGCTGGAACTTGCTATTTTTTGTGGAATCCCCAGACTTCTTAAGTAAACGACGAGGTCTGATTCGAAACGTGGCGACCTCTGCCAAGGGAAATATGGAAAGAATCCAATATAAGGGCGATATACTTACCCCTTGTTGCCCTCCGGTCATCGGTACGGAAAAACATGCTTTTAAAATGGATTATGTGCCGCGTTTCGGAACAGCTGCAAGTGCCATTTTCTGCTGCGCAAAGTAAGTGGAATCAGTTATCAAAGGTACCCGGTTTTCTCGGGCAGTTTGGCGGCTGGAATTTAAAATCCAAAGAAGAAGCATGCATATTGGCAATATGGCAGGATGAAAGCCACTACCAAAAGTTCATGCGGCAGCAGCACGACAAAATTGTGCGCCACAATGATCAACTAACAACTTACGAGTCAATTGATGTCTCACTGCTAACTCCCAGATACGATATGCCAGGCATGCGTGGTTCGATGAGTGACAGTCTGCAAGAAGCGGGTGCGCTTAGAATTGCTGATTGCCTGGTGAAGCCTGATAGAGAAAGTCACTTCTTTGAGATGCAAGAAAAGATTTGGACTCCCGCCTTATGTAAGGTCGAGGGAATGCTTGCCGGTGCCTTCAGCAAAGTCGATCAAGAAGATGGACGATACATGGTGACGACGTTATGGACTAGCATTGATGCGCACGAAGCTTACGTTCATGGAACTTTGCCGGGGCTCAGGCAAGCCGCTGATCTTGATGGCGATCTTGATAAGATTACCGGTGGAGTTATTCCTTTGAAAGATGATTGGCTCGTGCTTCCGCACTAAATGCGGTGCAGCAATCTACCGAGATCTGCCTTGAGATCTTGTGTTATTACTTATCTCTTTTTAAAAAATTGTATTAATCGAGTCAATTGCGCCTCAAAGGCTAGTTGATTTGCACCTTCCAAAGGAAACGAGACAAGTTCTGAAGGTTCAAAGAGTTTTGATGCCTTCTTCCCACCATTGCCCTCTATTTCCATAATGAACAACTTATCTTGCATCTTCCACTCGATCGAGATGACACCCAATTTTGATGACTCCGCTAAATGCCGAACTAGACCTGTAATCCAGGTCGTAGCTAGTTCAAATCGTATGTCATTTGGACTCATAGCCTTTTGTACAGCTGACATCACAATGTTGTCGGTTCGAACAAAGCACTAAATTCGGACAAACATCTCTCCTTTAGTCGCGGGCAAAGCATCAGCTCCCTGCGTAGAAGTCTCTGTAAACGTTGCTTTTGCAACGACAAAAGGTGATGACTTCGTCGAGTTACTATGCCCATGTTCTCCAATCGTTTCATCGCGTCTCCGTGTTCAACCGGTAGCTGTAGCCGTTCAGCAGGCTGATTTTGCTCAATCCAATGGAGCGTTGAGGACATCTTCAACAAGACCTCAAGAACTTTGCTTTCATACACTCGGATATCTCCCAAAGCTCGGATTTTTAGTTTCATTCCAGTCCGAGCTTAATTTCATTTAGAAGACACAGGCTCAGGCTGAGACTCAGTCAATTGCGCAATTGTGCAATTATGCAATTGTCCTTATTCTAGCTTCTTTTGTTACTTTTTTTCAAGTGATGAGAGCTTCAGGCAGATTAATTGCAGACTTTCGCAATTGCTATTATACTAAGCGCTTGAAATCGAAGAAAAATAATTCCAGTACAGAGGCACGAAAGCTCCTCAAGTAATTGTTATCTCCCCGGTGTTACAAATAGGGTTTCACTCTCAGGCTAATGATGGTTTTTAAAACTTATGGTTGAAACATCTCAGCAATCGGATATAGCTTCAGATTCTGTAGCGATAGTAGGGATGTCGTGCTTGTTTCCAAAAGCAAATGACCTGGAAACGTATTGGCAAAATATCCTCAAGAAAGTTGATGCGATCGAAGAAATACCAATTGGGCATTGGGATTGGAGAGAATTCTATGACGCAGATCCGCTTGCTCCGGACAAAATTATTTCTAGATGGGGCGGCTTTTTACAGGAGATCGACTTCGATCCCACAATTTACGGAATTCCTCCTAACGTTTTAAAGTCGATTGATCCGATGCAAATACTGCTATTGGAAGTTACCAGAGCCGCGGTTGCAGATGCCGGTTATACAAATCGCTCTTTCCCAAAACAAAATGCGTCCGTCATTTTGGCAAACGCTGGTCAAGCTCCAATTAGTGCGCTCTACTCCTTGCGCTCCATGCTTGGATGGAAGCTTTCCGAGTTGCCCGACGACGTCAAAGATGAGGTGCAGAGCAGATTACCAGATTGGAGCGAAGACTCTTTTGCAGGTTATCTAGGTAATGTGACAGCTGGCAGAGTAGCCAATCGATTTGACTTAGGCGGCGTGAATTTTTGTATTGACGCGGCGTGCGCATCCTCTTTAGCGGCTTTGTATGTCAGCCTAGGGGAGCTGAGAAGTCGCAATAGTGATATCGTCTTTCTTTGTGCCACTGACACACACAATCAGCCTGGCGACTACTTGAGTTTTAGCAAGACACACGCTCTTTCCTCAACAGGACGATGCCGGGCTTTCGATGCATCTGCAGACGGCATAGTAATCAGTGAAGGAATTGCTACGCTGGTGCTGAAGCGATTGGGTGATGCAGAGCGCGATGGAGACAAGATCTACGCAGTTGTTCGCAGTGTGGCTGGGTCGAGTGATGGTCGTGGCTTGAGTCTTACAGCGCCCAGTAAAGCAGGGCAAGTATTGGCTTTGAATCGAGCTTTTGAAGCTGCTGGAGTATGCCCTTCAACCGTCAGTCTGATCGAAGCGCATGGTACTGGTACCGTGGCTGGTGATAAGGCAGAAATCGAGGCACTGAAGCAGGTGTTTCAAGCAGATGGAGCTAACACAAGCGCATGCGCAATTGGCTCAGTTAAGACGATGATAGGACACACAAAAGCAGCGGCTGGACTCGCTTCCTTGATCAAAGTTGCAAAGGCGCTGCACCACAAAGTATTACCACCAACTTTGGGAGTAACCACTCCCAATCCAACATGTGATTTCGCGAATAGTCCTTTCTACGTAAACAGTGAATTACGGCCCTGGTTGAATATGGTCGATGGAGTAAGCGGGTCAAAGCATCCACGCCGTGCAGGTGTAAGTGCATTTGGTTTCGGCGGGACAAATTTCCATGCCATTTTGGAGGAATATGTTCCGGCATTGCCGAAGGAGCAGGAGTCAACATCACAAACGTGGACTGCTGAGTTATTCATCACGTACGGTACATCTCGCGCCAATCTCTTTGATTCGATATCTTGGCTTAGCGAGCAAGTGGAATCAGCGACCAGACAAAACCATAATGATACGGCACTAAAAGATCTTGCTCACAAGTTGCACCTTAGAAATCAGAAACTGTGGGAATTACCTTCACGGGATTTGAAACAGAAATCAGCTTGGATGAGCAAGCCGAAAACATGTTTGACAGTAGTGGCAACGGGCCTCCAAGATTTGCAAACAAAATTGATTCGTGCAAAGAGTGACATACAAGACAGCACTAAGAACCAAATTAAAGATCTGCGCGGCGTCTACTACTTCCCACACCAGCCCTCTTTTAAGGTCGCCTTTCTTTTCCCCGGAGAGGGCTCTCAAAGAGTTAACATGCTTAGCGAGGCCACCATTGCATTTCCTGAAGTTCGAATGTCTCTGGAAAGTGCATCTGATCTTCTTGCATCTAAGCTGGAAAAGCCGCTGGCCAACTATATTTTTCCACCGCCTGCCTTCACGGAAGCAGAGCGTGCGACACAAGAGATGTTCTTAAACCAGACCCGAATCGCTCTGCCTGCTATGGGCGCTGCTAATATAGCCATGCTTCGGTTGCTAGAGTCCTTAAACGTAATTCCGGATATGGTGGCAGGTCGTGGTTGCGGAGAATATGTAGCTTTATGTGCAGCTGGATCAATTTCCCAATCAGAGATGTTGAGCAATTTAGCAAGTTGTGGCACAGGCGAACATATTTCTGCACCAGTTAATTTCCTTCAAGAAATTCAAAACATGTATGCTGATGGCGCGAAGGTTTTTGTGGAATGCGGTCCAAACGCAGTTTTAACGGACCTAGTTTCGTCTATTTTAGACCAGCCTAAATTTTGTGACCATCTAGCTGTTTCAGTCGATCGAAATGAGCGTGATGGCATTTTACAGTTACTGCATACATTGGCTCAACTAGCCGCATACGGCGTTCCAGTAAATCCTGGAATCCTGTATAGAGGGCGGATTAAAGACATCACCAGTGTCCAAGAAGAAACTGTGCAAATGAACTCGAAAAAGAAGAAGAAATTGCTCTATCGCGTTAATAGCACTAATATCACACCAGTCGTTTTTGCTGGCAATGGTTTGTCCGAAGCTGTAGGCAAGGTGCCATCATCTTCGCCAAATGCTATCTCCGCTTACGTCGGTGCAAAGGCGGAAAAGTTTGCTGTGCGCAATGAAAGAATCAACCAATCTATCAGCGGCATTAGCTTTTCCAAAGAAAAGAATGCTGACAAAGATTCGAGAGTGGACCAAGCAGCTTTCTTCTCGTCGAGCTTATTGAAAAACAGCAGCTCGATGCCAAATCAGGTCCCTAAACTCAGCTGTGCTGTTCCAGCAGCTTTTGCGACTCAAGATGGTATGCAGGAAGTCGACCGCTTGGTTACCAATTATCAACAAGTAATGCTTCAAATAGCAAACAGTTTTATGGACTCGCAGAGAAATGTAATGACCAGCTATCTGCAAACTGGCAGAAGACCGAATAGCCAGCCCGGTCAATCGCAAACTGATAGCTAACTGTATAAGCATTTTGGAGACACAGCGGAAGCGATATCCGATTCAGACGGAAAGCGCCTTGTACTATGTTATTGCGCATTGCTTGTTACGGAACGTCATCTGGGAGCATCCGTTCAATCTGTTTCCACAATTTGGCGGCATGGCGGCTATTACCATGTTTACTGATTCGCTATGTAGCGTTTTGATTGCTTCCTCAACCGTTTGTGCTATTAGAACTTGATACCCGTGCGGCTCGATGAGATCCTGGAGCGCCTTTGTATTCGGCACGTTCTTTTAATGCGAGGATTTTATGAGGCATAGTGTCTAACTACCTGTGTGTGGTTTTCGTCATATTTATGAATTATCACTTAATCCATGAGCCACTACATACGGTGCAAACATGCCAGGAAGGCTATTTTTCAAAGTAGAGATTAGATCGGTTTATCACCGTCGAGTAGCGTGTGTTTTATCTTCCACTATAGATTGGCAGTATTTTGTCGATTTGTTTCCATAACTCTTTTGCATCATAATTCTGCATTGTTATAAAACGGTCCACACCTAGTCCTTTAGAAGCTACTTCTAAGCTGTCGTTGAAATAATTTGCATAGCGTCCGGGATTGATGTTCAAGCAAACTATCGGAATTCGCTTTAACTGATCGTCGCGGCGCATTGCTCTAATCAGGTCGAATACATTACCTACTTCAAGATGAACAGCTGCAATTACCATGTCGATATCTTCATCTTCCCTAAGCGTCTCAAGCGCCTCCTCAACGGTATTTGCTATAAGGACCTGGTAGCCGTGCGGCTCAATCATATCTCTGAATGCACGTGCGTATTCCGGACGTTCCTTTAGAGCAAGAATCTTATCTACCATTTGTGTTTTTTTTCTCCTTGTTTTGCACGATGTTCCAAAGCCACACCATCCAGCAATCGATGCAGAGTGGTTTTCGCCCGGAAAGCGACGTAGGGATTTTCATCTTGAGTTAAGTGATTGAGGACATGAGTTGGCACCTGATGATTTGAAGCCAGTCGATAGCGAACGTCTGGATTTAAATCATGCTGCAAAGTTTCCAGCGCTTCGTCCGTCAAGTGGGGATTACCGATGGCGCTGTAACGTACCGTACTGTCTGAATCGTGAATCAGATCAAGTAGTGCACTGATTGGTGCGTGAGGGTTCTCAGCCACATGTCGGCGCACATCAGAAGATGCGTCATGACTTAGTGAAGACAGCCTTTCGGCACTGGTATCAGGGTTCGAGGCGAGAAAATTTTCATTGTTCATAATCATCACACTTTTTGTAGATACATACGCAATCAAGCAATTGCTTATGTCATTAACTTCATCTTACCTCATTAATCCTCGAATTGCTCAATTACTAATAATGTCTACTCAGGCGAGAAGCAATCAGAGTCTGGATCTGTAGTATAATGTATATAGTTGCGCAATTTTGCAACTGCTAATCTCTTATAAGTCAGGTAACTAGGTGTTTAGCCATCAAATTGGGACAATTTCCGATTCTGCTCAAGTGCATTCACGAGAAATGGTCATGATTCATTTTCAACAGACTATGTTGCAGATGACTCAGTGCTTTCTTTCAACACAACAGGAAGTTATGTTGTGTTATCTGCAAGAAGTTCAAAGATCGCAAAGCAGAATATCCCCGCGAGTGAACAGCCGTCAGTTACTGCATCTTGCCGAGCCTCCTCCTCAGCGAAGGCAACCGCTTCCTGATGCAAACATTGAAGAACAGTCAAAGGTATATGACCACAGTCAACAAAGATTGATAGATGATCAAGCTGGAATGTTGTCCGCATCAGAAAATTTTGTCATTCTAACTGACTTAGTCAGCCCCATTGATGAAGCGACACTCGAACTAGACAACGAAGGTCTTATCGCAGCACTAATGGAGCTTATAAGCGAAAGAACTGGCTACCCGATAGATATGATTGATCCAGGTTTGGACCTTGAATCTGATCTAGGTATTGATTCAATTAAGCGAATCGAAATTCTCAACAAGTTCCAAAGTGTTTTGCCTTCAGATCGACGTGCGCTGCTGGAAAATTCTTTGGAGGAGTTGTCCGCAGCTCGGACTGTGAATCAGATAATCGAATGGATTATCAAACCAAAAAATGCTTTGGATACGACGGCGTAAGTGTGCAAGAGCGAGGGTATTTGTTATGGAAAGCCAAAATATCAAGGCAGGAAAAAGCTTGGTTCAAAATAGTTTGAAAGCTTCGGCCATGCAACTAGGTTTACCAACACCTATCGTAAATTGGCAAACTCAGTTTTTTCGGGGCACGACCATTTACACAGCTTTTATTTTCATTGGCGCGATACAGAAACGGCTGTCTTTTCTCGATCAAGAACTAAATGCTTTGGTGGAGACGGAACAACCAACTTTTATCAAAAATCGCATTTATAATGCGTTGGCAAAGTGAACCTCTCGAAATGCAGACTAGCAGAATTTAGTTGTCTGGCTTTCATCTTGAACGTGCTCGGTTTTTTGGTTTCAAAGTTGCCGTCAGGATGCCAGCCATCGATTAACGGATGTCACCGCATCGGGTGCAGGAAGCAATTTTGACTTTTGTGTGGCAAATGTAATAAGGCTTGCTAGTTCTAGAAATATGCATGCCACAAAAAGGCTAGTTGAGCGGTTCACCACAGATTTGCAAGGTTTAGCAAATCCTGATGAGCAATTTCAGCTAGACGGCACCAGGTATAATTTGCAGAGAATCTATGGAATACGAATGTTTCATTGTGCCAATATCAAAGCTGACGATCGTGCAATTTTAAGGGCCCAGCCTTTTTAGCGTACAAAAATCTCTTGCGCCTAGAGCTTCAGAAAGTCGGTGCCGGATTATCAAAAAATCGACACTGCATCTGGAGAAAAGTTTTTCTATAAGTGGCTAAGTGTCTCTTGAATGTCAACCAAATGGTTGTTGAATATTTGCTTTGCCACGTCTAACAGTTTAAATACCGTTGGGTCAATGCACGAGTAATAGATGTTGTTACCTTGCTTCCTGGCGATGACGAGTTTCTTGCCTTTCAGCACAGCTAACTGTTGAGAAACGTTTGGTAATTCGACCGATAGCCTATCCTTAATTTCCGACACTGTAAGCTCTTCCGAGCGCAATTCATCTAATATTCTGATCCGAATCGGATTCGCGAGAGCCTTAAAAAACTCTGCTTTAAAGTTAACCAGTTTTTCGCCAGTTACTGAGTAGTTGTTTAGTGAGATTGGAACTATTTTTTTGCGCCGATTTGGGGACATTATGGCAACTCATTGGTCTGCGGAATTCAAACTAAACTTTGGGATTTTAAGATTATAGAAGTATTTTTGTTGGCACTAGTATTTGTCGTAGCGATTATCTAGCTTTAGCGATCATCTCATATACGCCGGCAACTTCAATTTGTTCGGTGCGCAGGAGAGCCTGCAATCTCAACGCTTCGAGGAGCATGGGAGCTCGAATTAAATCGGTTTGCAATAAAACACGACCGAGACGTAAGTAGTGATCTCGTCCCAACTTAAGAGCGCTTTCAAGGTGGTCTGCGCGCAGTTGGCCTGCCCCCAGGAGCAGCTCTCCTAATTTGTATGTTGCTCCTTGAATGAAGACAATCTTTTGTTCCTTGAGCTTTCGCTCAAACGCTGCTGCGGCAATCGCATGTTTAGACTGAGCAGCTAAATATGGATTCCTGTGTGTAAGTAATGCTGAGAGAATTTCCTCGCACACGTCGAGCTGGTTAGCTAAACCCAAACGGATTGACCAGTCAGTGTCTACCGACAGGCTCTCCAAAATGTCCAGGGGACATGATGGATTAAGCGCTGCTGCCAACTTCACAGAGCCATTTGAGTCATTTGCAAGCAAGCGAAGCACCTCGGGCGGTGTTTCTTGATTGGACGCTAAAACTGTTCTGATTTGGCTTGAAGAGTGTTGCGCCAGGGCTTCGATATCTATAGATGCTCCAAGGTGTCCGACATTGTTCATAAGATTTAGAACTCCTCAAACATAGACAAAATCTATTTGCGAAATTGCGCAACTAGTTCAGTATACCTCTAGATTGTCATTTACGTAAGTATCGGCAAATCTCCAACACCCCAACCACCCTAATTGACGGTTTTCAAAGACAGACGTATGATGTTAGTAATTGCGCAATTTCGCAAATAGCGAGGCTGAAAGAAACATGTTGATAGGAAATCTGCCGTTAGATACAACCAAAGAGGATTTACTGGACTTTTTTGAAAAAGTCGGAAAAGTGGGTCACATCGAGCTGCTCACAGACAAGGGCGGTCGGTGTAAGGGATTCGCTTTCGTCACGATGTCCGATAGCAAGCAACAGGAACAGGTCATTTCAGCTCTCGACAATTCCCAGTTTAAAGGTCGCGTACTTAGCGTCAGCCTCGCAAAAACCTTGCCTCAGCCAAAACGTGTAGGCTTTTTGTCTAAATTATTTGGAGCAGGATAGCCGCTTTAGTCGAAAAAAACGTTTGCAATGTCAGTTAATACCGAATCAGCTTGGTTTCTGGGCATTCTTGATCTGTTGTTCGGCTCGAAGCCAATGGCTCTGAGCGCTGCCGTGACGTCCTTCGTCCAACCAAAATTGATAAGCCAAAGCAGCTACTGATGGCAGTTCAACCGACGGCTTTTCTACTTTCAAAGCGACGTGTCTTGTATTTATTTTGGTGACCTTAGATTTCTTTTGAGAGATATTCATCATCTATCCTTTGTGCCGGCGTTTGCCATCGCCTCATGTGTCGTAACGACAAATCGGGTTAGCTCGTAAAAATAACAATTGCAAAATCTTGAAATTGCGCAACTGCAAAATAATACTAGCATTAGCATTTGTGCGCAGTCAAATGATCTATATTGCGGAAAAACTAAATGATGCCTGATGTTCCCAGTAGGTAACGTGTGCATTTTTCCACTTTACGAACTGCACTGCACCATCTTGGGAAATAACAATAACCAAAGCGTCTGGCAGGGCGTGACACAATCGATAAGCGGCTCGGTGCCTCGTTCCGACACTTTGCGTAGATTCCAGCCTGACACGGTCACCTTCCAAATCGAGTGCATGAGCAACTGTACTTACATCCGTTGAATAGCAATGTATTTCTGCTCCGAAGCCCAACAACTCAAATCGTTTCGTTAGGATCACAGCACCATCGCAGGTAGAAAGTGCGGCAATCAGATGTGAGACTTCGAATATCGCTTCGTCCAGACTGGCTATGCGACTGTCGTTGGTTTTTTGATAGTCGTCCCAGCCAAATATCTTGTTGGCAGGGTTTTGCGCTCCTATTTCCGCAAGAATATTCATGACTGAAATTATCAGGGTTCGAAAGCGGGCGCGGGGCTCACCTTCCACGAACTCATATTTTATTGAAACTACGTCCTTGGCTTGGCATATTTCGGCGGATCTCTGAGGGGGTAATAGAACAAGCGTTCCCCCATGATCGAAGGCTCGTACAGCTGCAATCATGCGCTTCATCATGTGTTTGTCTATGACTTCTGTCAGTTCAGGCTCCAGCGTCGCCCATGCAGTATTTGCGCTGCCTTTCGACTGTTCATGTATTTGAAGTCTTTCGGCCCTTACATCCTTAAGGCTATCTTGTAACCACTTCGCTTGAAAGACGTTCATTGATGGACCGAAAACGCGCCCATCGCATATTTGACCTAGACTTATCGCTCCTCTTTTGACCTCAAGATTACCGGGACCCGTCGCTATTACAACTAACGCGTCGGGCAATTTTTGCGCAGATGCTCTGCCACCATGCAAAGCTTGTAGCCAGCGAGGTCCGGAATGAATTATCCCCCAGATCTCAGGGCCTGTTTTTTCGCTAATTCGCACTCCGATCAAAGAGCGAGGGAAATTAGCCGCACTGGATAAACGCCGCAAACCTTGAGCTGAAAGTGGCAAGCAAGTGCTGAACTCCAGGCAGTGAAAACCAAACGGAGGACCTTCATTATCAGGAAAAATTTTCGGGTCAGCAAAAATAATACGAAAATGTATGGGCCGAGTTTCCTCTCGCAATAGGCTAGCTTGATAACAAGTGGATAAAAGTGTCTCAAGAAGGGGCATGTCGGGAAGCGCATCTTCAGTTGTTTCTTCACCGTGGTGCTCATTCCACGTTTTTGTCACCAATAGTGCCAGCTCTTGGGGATATGCATGAATCATCAATTTTGCCTTGGTTCGTTGTGCTGAGAAGCTTGTAAATCGCAGGCTTTGCAGATCTATAATACGCGTTGCGAGAGCGATTCTAAATAAATGGCTCGGCAACAAAACTCCTCAGCACTTCGCCGAGTGGATAATTCAATCGGATGTTTCTATCATGCGTTGGGTTACGTTGAAACAGGTACTCCTGCTTGCAAACACGGCATGACTTCAGGGTATCCAATGTCAAAACGTATCGCTGCTGATTAATGTTCAGACGAAGTATTATCTCAGACATACATTTATTCGACCCGCGGATAAGTCATTCTCCAATCGCAATGCTGCAATTTGGACCATACATATTTCCTTCCGAAGTAGCTCCTTGGTGCGGGATTTTCCACAAGATACTTTCGCATCATTCTGTGCATAGCTGAGGCAATCATCATTATGCAGTCTAGGGAATAACAAAGTTTCTGGGGTGCAAGGATTTGAACCTCGGAATGGCTGGATCAGAACCAGCTGCCTTACCACTTGGCGACACCCCAAAGTGTTTGCCCTGTAAGCAGTCTATTGAAACTAACGACAATGTGTCAAGCCATTCCTATTACAGTGTCATGGAGCTGCGGCCCAACAGCCCGTCGCAAGACTGTCATTTGCAGTCTCGATTGAGCTATCCGTTCGACGTTCAGCCGGATTTTTTGCAAACATTCAAGCAGCTCTGCAGAAACTTCGACAAAACTCAGGTCGCGAACCCAGCGACATCTAACGCGGCTCCATCACAACATTAGGTTCCCGTCGTTGACGAACTATCTAGTACTAAGTTCGGTGCAGGGTGAGAATGTCCGTGATGTTTAGCCGGATGGTGCTTGCCATGTGCCTTCGAGTCATGATCGGCATGATGCTCATGTTCTTTGCTTGAGTCGCTCATAGGTCGTGACTTCTCATCATTTGATTCATGATGCTTCTCATCATTCGATTCATGATTTTCTTTTTTCTTTTCAGGGGTCGCCTGTTCCTTGCCACTTGCCTCCGACTCACGTCCCCTTTGGCGAACTTCAGGCGCCGCACCTGACGCTAATCCAGCAATTACGCAGTCAGGCAAGATGTTGTTCGCAACCAGGTGTTTTGTCACAGCTTGCATAAACTTGGCTGTGTCTGCACTATTGTGATCAGATGAGGATTGACTGATCTCGCTACGGAAATGTTGATAAGCATTAGCAGCGCTATCATCGGAGTTTTTATCGTTGCCGTTGATTTTTGCGCTATCCGTCGCGCCATCTCGACTGTTGAATGTCATAAGTAGAACCTCGCGTCTGAGAAATTGGTAAACGTTATTTGTTGAAATCCACTACTTGTACCGAGCCATCCGGACGTGTAATCAAAACTGTTTGAGTGCTGCTGTCGAACTTGAATGTTGGTCCGTCTTTAACGGACATAACAAAGTCAGCGTTATCGGTGTATTGCTTCATCGAAATCCCTTCGCCGTAATCGATGGTGCGTTCAGCGCGTAAATTGGCTTGAGCAGAGGGAACTGCGACTAGAAGAACCGAGAGAATGGAAAGGATTTTTGCTGTGGTGTTCATTATTGTTGCTCCGAGATTTAGGGCGTTTTTTCTAAGTGAGAGACTTGAGAAACCGGTAGAGAAGACTTAGGAAAGGCGCGTAAATGCTACGTCCTCATGATTAGCCCAACGTCGTCTTGTCATTGGTAAAATCTAAATATTCCTTACCGTTCTCTTCCTTAAAGGAGATTCTTGCTAAGCCTTGCGGTAAATTACCAGAGGCATTATCGGCTGCTATCTGCTTCTGCACAGCCCGGAATTCTTGGGGGTTGCTATAGATGCTAGCGAGTTCATGATTAAGTGCTGTCCATGCCCCTTTGTCTTGCTGATCAGGGGTCTTGAACATGTCGCCATGGTTAAGTATTTCAGCGCACTGTTTTTCAATCAGTTTTGATTCTCTGTTAGCGTCAAAATGCTGTGACATTTAGCGTTCTCCTTGGGGTGAAGTTGACGCTATTCTGCAACTAACTAATGACAAACTGATGACGAGGCTGAAACCGTCAGCCCTTCTTGGCTGGCGGACGCGAATGGAATCGATAACCGACGCCGAAGACGTTCTCTATATGGGATTCTTTTTCATCACTATCAATTCGACTTCTCAATCGTTTTATTGAAGTGCGGAGCGTCTCGATCGATGCAGTAGTGTCTGACTCCCACACGCGCGCAATCAGCGCTTCACCTGTAAATACCGTGTCGGGATATCGCAAGAAAAACTCGAGCAGCGCACACTCACGCGGCGTCAGCTTGAGCGTCTCGGAACCGTGCGTCACCTGCCGTGTATGTGGATTCAAGCGGAACTCACCAACTTCCAATATGGTTTCCAGATAGGCTGTAGTTGGTCGCCGCAATAGTGCACGCACACGCGCACCAAGCTCCGTCATATCGAAGGGCTTGGCCAAATAATCATCCGCGCCGACATTCAATCCCTCTACTCTATGAACGATCTCTGATTTGCCTGTAAGCAAGATGACGGGTGTGCGTCCACCTCGTGCTCGAAAGTTCCGCAGAATATCAATTCCCTCGACGTCCGGCAAGTTCCAATCGAGAATAACCAAGTCGTATTGAAACTGCTCCAATAGCGCTTGACCATCGCCTCCGTTGTATGCGCATTCGATCGAGTAATTTTGCAGTTTGAGCCAGTTCTCGATCACACTGGAGAGCGGCTTGTCGTCCTCAACGATTAGGACTTTAGTCATTTCCGCCCCTTTCCTTCAATATTGGATTGAGCTTTGTCGAATCCGCCTCTACACTCACGGGAGCGAGTGGCACGCGAAACCAAAATACACTGCCGTTTCCGATCTGGCTATCCACTCCAATTTTACCGCCGTGCGCGTGCACGATCTCCTTGCAAATGGCCAGACCCAATCCGGATCCGCTCTTGTGCTGAGCGCGTGTCGTATCAAGCTGCTTGAAGCGCTCAAACACCGAATCGACGTTATCAGCGGGTATGCCGGGTCCGTCATCTTTTACTCGAATTTCGCAAGTGCCTTCCACAATCCTATGACTGACGGATACCTTGGCGCCTTTCGGCGAAAACTTGATTGCGTTCGACATCAGGTTTACTAGCACCTGAATCAATCGGTCTTCATCGCCCATAACTTCTACGGTGGGCTGATCCGCAATCAGTTCGATTTGTTTCGGCTGTGCAAATGCGCTCACAGACGAAACCGATAATCGCACCACATCGGCCATATTCACAAGATCAAGCTCAAGTTGCATTGCACCCACTTCTAACTTTTCAAGATCCAACAAATCCGAAACGAGCTTGATTAGCCGATCCGAGCTACTTTCTGCGTCTGAGATCATTTTCAAGCCCAATTCGGTCTTCGGATCGACGGCACCTAAGCCAAGCAAATTCAGCGTCCCACGAATTGAAGTCAATGGTGTGCGCAAGTCGTGGCTGACCATGGCAACGAATTCTTGTTTCAGTCTGTCCAACTCCTTGCGTGCTGATATGTCGTAAATCACACAGAAGTAACTTCTCTCTTCCTCAGCCCAATGCGCCGACCACATCACATCAACTGCGCCACCATCCTTGCGCCTAAGTCGAGTCTCCAGAGGATGAGGGACTTTGCCGTTCTGATTCTCGCGCAAGAACGTTCTGGTTTTTAAACTGTCATCAGGATGTACGATTTCTACATATCTTCTGCCAAGCAGTTCGTCTGCAGCGAAACCAAGAATACGTTCTGCTGCCGGATTGATTGCTATGAACTGATCGTTTTCACTAATGGAACAGATAATGTCGCGTGCATTATCAACAATGGCACGCTCTCGTCTAGACACTTCTGACAATTCAGCGGCCATCCGATGGAAAATAAGATCCACCTGAGCAATCTCGTCATCTCCAGTCAGAGGCGCCTCCAGCGGTCTACCCGCCCCTAGATTGACGCTGTTTTGAGCCAGCGTGCCGAGCCTGCTCGTGATGTTGCGAATCAAATAAATCGCCATGCCGAAAGCAAGGAGCAAATTTCCGGCAAGACCGAAAATCAGACACAGCTTGACGAACTGCCCAGTCTGCTCTTCCTCTTTTAAAAGCATTCGTTGCATGGCGGAGTAATACGCCTGCAATGAATCAACCTCTCTTGTATATTGCTCAGATTTTGCACCAAGCAAGAATTTGTATGTGAGCACCAATTTATTGTCGGCATTGTGAATGCGGCAGTCGTAGCGACATCGCTCCATTAAGCTCACCGCTGAGAGACAAGTGTCTTCGATATCAGTAATGGCGCGCTCTTGCTCGGGGTCAGACTTAACGAGTTCACGTAATGCCTGCAGTTGAAGCGGAATGTTTCGCCTCTGCTCGTTGTATACCAACGTCACTGGGTCTCCAGGTTCTGGATTGTATCTTGGATCGGCAAGAGTAACGACACCGATCGACGCTTTCTGTATGCTTAGAGACAAATTAGCCAAGGCCGCTGTCACCTCTCTTGCATGGCGTTCCTTTTCGGATTGCGCTTGGGCAACGGTCAGTGTGTGCGCGAGGACACCGACGAAAAACAATTCGAACGCCATCACCACTGCGACAAGAACGAGAAGTTTAGTTTGAATGGTGCTAAAACGCATGCCAGGAATCCGTGGATTTGATTCGCCCGATCATTCTAACAGTGATCATGGCTTGTTCTTTCGTTCAGATTCATTCAGCAATGCGGCCATTTTGTGAAGGTCTTGATCGAGATCGGCGATTTCATCAGTGCCCTTAACCGGTGCATTCAATGGTTGTCCGTTCGCCAGTCTCTGCGTGTTTTCCATCAAAATTTTCAATCTACGAGTTGTGTTGATATTGAAGAATGCAGCCAAGACGATGACCGCTACAATGTCGATGGGCACCACCGTCCAAATCAGAATCTTAATTTTGTCACTTAGATCCTTCTCAACAGTTGGAGTCAGCGCTTCCTCCGCTTCTAACTCGTCGCTGAATTTTCGAACTTTTTTCATTACATCATCCACTAGTGGCGTGAGTTGACTATTGGTGATGTTGTACTTGACCTTCCAGTTGGATGGGTCTGTTTCGAGCAGTCCCAAAAAATCATCGACCATGCGGATCGCGTCAGTCACCTCGGCACCAAGGTCTTTGATGATGGCGCGCTGTGCAGGATTGTCTGCTGTCAGCTTTTTTAGTTTTTCGAGATCTTCGCGCATGTGTCCGCGCTGTTGTTCGTATTGCGAGAGATCCGCAGAGTTCCTGTCACCTATCAAGTAACTATTGACGCTCATTCTCATCGCGGCAGGTTGTGTGTACAGGTCCTCCATAGCGGCGATTTTTTCTTTCAATACTTTCAAATAAGCGGACTGTTTGCTTGCCTGTTCTAGAAGACCACCAAGCAAGAGAACGAAGATTACTTGCGCTATCAGAGGCACGCATATAAGCACGCAAACTTTACGGGCGAGTGTCCACTTAAACGACATGCTGATTCAGGGTTCCTCCCGCAATTCAAAGTACCTGAAACCCGGGCGAGCATTGGGCAATCGCGATCATATCACCAGAATTTTGCTGGAAACGCTATTCCGCAGCACTTTGCGGAGTCCGACTCTTTAAGACCAAAACCTGATCTGTTAATGTAACCATTTAATGGGGCAATTTTGTCTAAAAAGCAAGATAAAACTAGCTCTTCATGCCCTTCTTGCAAGTAATTTCATAGAATTTGCCGTGATTGCCATGACCTCTGTCTTGGGGTATGTTGTGATTAGAGAAAACTAATTTAACGATGTCTGATCCGACTTCTGATTGACTTACCACGGGGCTAATGAATGATACGTCGACGCAGGAATGGTGCAACTCTTGGACTCGTCGCCGTTTGCATATTAGTTATCGCAGTCATAGGCGTCGGTATTTACTTCCTCACCAAAATTCTCGGTGGCGGCCGCGAGATTGCCAATGCAACTGACGCCGGCACGCTCAACGTGGCGAAGCACATAATCAGAGACGCGCGAGTTCCAACTCCAATCGAATTTGAAGATTGCGAGTACCCGCTCGGCTGTAAATACATCAACCTGCTTACTTACAATCGTTGCGTAGCCAAGGCAATCATGATTGCGATGAACGCGTCCAACATGACCGGTCCTGGACCTTACAAAACGAACGCCAACAAAATGCTCGATGATTTGCAGGCAACAGGCACTCTGCTAGCCACTCAGATCAGACAGGCGAACCCCTATTTCGATGACGTTATAAACAATGTTCGTATGGCGTCCAATAGCACTGTGAAAGACGGTGGACAGTGTAACGTCGCTTACATGAAGGCTAAGGGCCCGACGAATATCTTTTTCAACAGTGATCAAATTGCGGGTGTAACCGTACCCATCTCTCAAACCACCATTAGTCCTAAGAACGAACTTCTATATGTGGCCACTGGCACCGGTACCGGTTATGTAGCGGGTTACGCACCGATTACTGTCTTGGGGCGAACGATTTATGGAGTGCCGGTTTTCCCGCAGCAGAATCCACATCTTGTCTCATTTTGGGATTTCGCAAAGGCGAACGCGGCTTTTGGTGCCGCTCCCCCCAATGCTGTTCAATTGGGCGGCAATGCAATAGAGATGAAGACCGGCTTGTTGACTGGAGCGGTTGCCTGCGCCATCGTTGGAGCCGTTGAGCTTGGCACGCCGGGATCTGGCGGCACCAATGTTGGTCAAGCGCTTCTGGGTAGCGGCTTCCAGTTTCCTGCGGCGGCTTCCTATGGCTATATGGAATTTGGTAACTATCCTGCCAATGGCAAACCTCCAGGCTACGACGCGAGCGACTACACATCCAATATCTTCAACAACGAGCTATTTCTGAACCCGCTGTTCAGCGCTGGTGGCAACAATGGAAATCAAAGCACTCAGGTAATGTTTGCTACTGACTCAGGCACCTATTCCGGATGGTTGGCTTGGGCTCAACACAATCAAAATGCCAACCCATTCCCTGACCCTACTTACAATAATGGACAATACCCAGGCGGCACGGTTTATTTTGGTGCCTACAATGCCGACTTAAATCCAGGCTACTCCGCAGGCAACCCGCCCGGTCAAAGCATTGCTAAGTTGATGGCAAAAATGAGCCCAGCCGACCTTAACGCGGCCTGCACTCTGCAGCTTCGCTTCGTACAGGGATTGGTCGGACCATGTGTAGCAGCGCTGCCTGCTATGGAACTAACGTTCAAACATAAGAAGCCATGGCCAACACCCAAAGGCGCTCAGAACTTCTCACAAGCGGATTGGGCTAAGGCCGATCTACTCACCCAGTTCGAAGGCACTGTGCCAACCAACGCAGGTGGATATAGCAATCATGCCTTGGTAGATCTAACTTCGGGTCCACCAGCGTCAGGTCTGGGAATTTACCCCAGCGCGTTGGTGCCAGGAAAGGTGCCCCCAGCTCCTCCAAATATGCCGGTGCCCCAATATAATTTGCCATTGCAATCGCCTGGCACCATTTATGAGTTGATTAGAGCGGTGCAGGATCCCGCTACCTGCATGCCTCAGACCATCAAGGAAATCACGCTGCGGTGCAAACAAATCCAGCCCAAAACGACTGACACTCAAGTGTGTTGTGGTGTCGGAAGCCTGCTTAACAGCCAGAAACTTCCCATGGCCACTGCTGGACCGTCTCCGACCTGGCTTAACGCAAACAAGCTCTACATCTATCTTCCCAATGGAGATCTGAATAGGGATTTGATCTTGTCTGGTGTGGAGCCTCCCCGACTAACCAAGAGCGCACCTGACGGTTGCTGCTCGGCGCCTAACATTTCCAATCCTTGCTATGTCAATCAATATCCGCTGAATGGAACGATTGTCGATGCGGAACATGATCAAAACGTGCATTTGCAGCCATATCTTCAAATAGGCGGCAATCTAGAGGCTATTGACCATGCTGATTGGCAGCCGGGAACTGGCGCGGACAATAACTTTGGTAGAATGACTTTTCAGGAAATCGGTATCGGTAGTTCGACATACGTTCAAATTAACTGAAGTCGATCCACTCAGAGGTCTAAATGCATCCTTTATTGTTCTGCGGCTTGATTGGTACGATCTTCTTCGCTTTGGCCAATTCAGCATCAAGCCAAACGCCAGCACTCGACCCGCGCAAAAGTAATAAGGCTGTGGTTGCTCCTAAAGAGCTTAAGGAGAAGCCTCTGCTGACGCCCGTTGCGTTGCCGGGCATTCCTCAATATACCGGGCAGGCACGCTATATGTCTGGTTTTTCCTTTGACAATGGCAACGGAGTGGGAATCACATATTGTGAGAAATGGCGAGTAAAAGAAGACCGCGGTACGGTGTTGACTTGGTACAAAACAGCGCTGGCGTCAGCAGGGTGGAAGATGGTGCCGAATGCTGCAAACGCCGAGACAGCCGTGATTGCGGCAATGAAAGACGACAACTATGTTTCAGTAAACGTCAATCAGGTAGCAACGAATGACGGCTATAAGTCCGATGTGACGTTGCAGAGTTTTCAGAAGAATCCGAAGTAAGAATTCAGCTAGTCGATATCTCTTGCGGGCGAGTGGCAATGATTTGTCTGACAAAATTCTGCCACGATGTCGTTTCGTCGCGCAACTCTTCTGTGACAATAAATTCGTGACCACTCTTCAAGCATTTGAGCGAGTATTCTTGCAGCTGGTCACGCACGTTCTTATCGGCGAGAAGCTTGTCTGCTGAACTCTTAACACTGGCCATCGCCGCCGTCATTTCGCCCTCTGTTTTCGCTGAATTCAGTTCCTCAATCGAATGATCTAACTGGCTTAGCTGGCCAGCAACTTGAGGTAGCGGATGCAATACACTCTCAAGGAATTGAGCGGTACCTTGTAGCTGGCGACGGTCTCGCTCATGATTTGGACCCAGCAGTTCCGAAGCGCCATGTTTGAGCGGATCAACTGCCGATGCAAGGCTTTGAAGCTGATTATCCTTTTCCGCTCTTTGCTGCAGGTTTAAATTTTTGTCGGAGGGAAGGAAAGCGCTCAATCCACCTGTGTTTTCGTATGCTCCCTTCTCTCCGTAATTCGAGAGCACATATTGCTTCTCTGCACTCAAATATTGGTCGATATCCTTCTGCAGCGTACCGTCCGTGTCTTGCAATTTGCCACACTTAACGAGGTCTTGAATGTTACGCACAAATGAACTGAGATCTCGTTTTTCTTCTTCATGTGTTTCCAGTGGATCATCCGGTTCGCCTAGCCTCTTCGCGTTCTGAATCGCGCACTCAATTTGCTGCCTTTGTTCCGGATTCGTTAATCGCCTGCCTAGATTATCAGCAAGTTTGTCTAGTGCCTGATTGTATTGAGGCGCTTGACTCAGATCGATATTGGCCAATGTTTGCACACCAGATTCGGTACCACGAAAAGTGACATAATTATCTGCGCCTTGTTTAGCGGCAGCAACTAGGGAATCGCCTAGCTGTTTGCCATCCATCTTGGGATTGGCGATCAGATCTTGAATGGCGCGTGGTAAGTTTTGTCCGCCTGCGGAATCATCCGCATTTCCCTCTGTCTCTTCTGACGCCACCATATATTTAGCGACCGATCGGCAGGCATCTCCTACGCCTTTTTCTGCCATAAAGCACGAGTCAAAGTCCAGCAAATCAAGTTGCTGAAATTTGCTACCACCTTCTGCCAATCCGTTGTGTATCGCATCGGTCAATTCTTTTACTGATGCGTGACCTGCAGTACCAATCTGACCCAGATTTCCGGTTCCGTGCGCTTGTTGAATCAATGCTATGTGGTCAGCGTTGTATTTACTTGCCAATGCAACCAATGACTGAGTGTCTTTCGCCAATCCATCAGATTGTGTTGATGGTAAAGGAACGACTTTACCATCAACAATCTCAAACCGCCGTAGTTCCAAGTTTTTCGGATGGCTGCCAGGCTTCGTCACAGATGCAGCCTGTAACTCTAATGTCTGCGATGACCCACCCTGGCCGTCTGTATTTTCAGTTAAAGGAAAAATACCCTGGACAATAATCCGGAGTCCCGGCTCGCCTTTAGTTTTTTCCGCAAGGGCTGCCAATTCCTTCATTTGATAATCAACAGTACCGGTGCTGTTTCCAAAGCTAGCGCTCAAATTAACGGCGACAGTCCAATCACGCTTTTTATCTTGATCGGAAGCGTGCAAATTGTCGCTGCTGCCTTTCTCTTTCTCTACTGCATCTGATTTATTCGACGACTCAGTAATCGTAAACGGTTTGTCGCCATCAAACATTGTTCTCACAGTATGGTGCGCGCCTGTCGTCCGCTCTAGCTGACTAAGAGTTGCATTTGAAGCTGCAGAGTCTGTATGAATTTTGAGCCGTTCTGTTTCAGGACTAGCTGTTCGATCACGTACTGTGACGGGGGCATCAAGCATCAAGACACCTCGACGTAAAAACTGGCAAGAGAGCACAGCAACAGTGCGTCTCATGTTATGGCGTTAGTAATATGAACCCGTTCAGCATAACGGGCACTGCATGAATTTTTAGTGAGAACGGAATTGTCCCGAGCGTCGTTGCATCCAAACCAGCAATAAGCGAGTCTGCGATTTATGATCTGTATTACAACTCAACCGTTATATCGACAAAAAAGCGAGCACCATATACGGTGCCCGCTGAGAGCATTTTATATTGTGATTACGCTGCTTGCAATTGCACGTCGTAGATCAATCGAACAAAATCATATTCAACTCTGATAGATACAGTGTTCTCAGTTGCAAATTCGAGTCTCACCCGGCCGAGGGTGCTCGTGCTGTATTCGCTCCAGTGTTCTGGCACGGAAACGATTACATTTTCCGGTCCCCACTCTTCCACGTAGGCCTTCAATACCTGACATAGCTTGTCTTCGTCTTTAGGATCCTGAAACATACTCATTTAATGTCCACCTACGAGTGCCGTGAAATGTCGTGTCGTCTGTCGCTTTGTTGGGATAAGTGTATGAAAACGGCAGAGCGGGAGCAATTGGTGGTATTCCCACTGACTTCGTATTCTTCCCATGGCTGCATTAAAACCCGGCCGGCTCAAAAGACTGACTTAAGCGCTACAACTCTCACCAGTGCCCTTGCACTCGAGTTGCTCGACTTGAATAGTCGTGTGATGAAGGTCGAAGTCATCATTAAGTATTTTGGTCACGCAGGTCAAAACCTCTTCGGCGGGAGCGCGATTGTCGATCAAGATGTGACCCGACATAGCGTCAAGACCCGAGGTAATCGTCCAAACATGCACGTCATGCACGTCCAAAACACCTTCGACCGCCGTTATCGCTTTCCGCAAGCTAGACAAATCAATGCGACCAGGCGTGCCTTCCATCAATATGTTGACGCACTCTGAAAGTAGCAACCACGTGCGCGGCAATATAGCCAGACCAATCAATCCACTTATGATGGGGTCCGCCGCATACCATTTCGTGAAAATGATAATCAAGCTTGAAACGATGACACCCACCGAAGCGAGCGAATCGCCAAGAATTTCCAGATAAGCGGCACGCGCATTGATCGAGGCATCAGCACTCTTCTTGAGCAGTTTCAGCGATACCAGCTGCATGCCCAAACCGAGTGCAGCAACGATCAACACCGGAACGCCGTGCACCTCAGGTGGACTGCTGAAACGACGATACGCTTCGAACAGAATGATCAACGACAGAGCGACGAGCGCCAAAGCGTTGAAAAATCCAGCCAATATTTCGCTTCGATAATAGCCATAGGTTTTGCCTGGAGTTGCGGGTTTGCTCGAAAACCAGACAGCAAGCAATCCAAGCAGCAGCGCCCCAACATCACTCAGCATATGTCCAGCATCGGCGAACATCGCCAAACTGCCGGTCATCATGCCAGTCACCACCTCAATTAACATGTAAGCGGTAGTCATACCAAGAACGGTAAGCATGCCCTTCTTACTTTCATTTCTCAAATCATGATGACCATGACTGTGACCGTGGCTGTGACTATGGACCATCTTTTTCCGGCGAAGACCTGTTTGTGGAGTAAAGACGACTTATCGTTTTCGCGTCACGAGGAGATAGAATCCGCCATTGATCCATGATCGTAGCAGAATAAAACATCGCGTCATCCGGATTGGACGTGTGACCTGTTAACCCTAGCACGTGTCCAATTTCATGTAATGAGATCATGCGAAATCTGTTTGGCGTGAGCAAAATTCCTGGCATCATGGGCACTGTCAAAAGCTGGATGACGCCATGCAGAATGCCGAATTTATTACTGGTCAGACGGGTTTCACCGGCCTCCGCGCTGTTGGCGAATTTGGCAGAGTCAGCGGTCCAAGAAACGTCGATATCAGCTTGAGTTGGACTTGTTATGAATTCGAATTTGACTAATCCATTAGAAGCCTGAGTCCAGTCATCGAACGATTTTTTTAGGATGGTCTCGAATTTCGGGTCGAAACCAGGCACCTTGGCTCCGGAATGGATGTAGACCTTGATCGGCATGCGTTCTGCCGGCCAGCGCATCGTGCCCCGTCGAGTCACATCGGCGAGGTAGTCATCAGGCGACGCTTCCGCCGCAGGCGCCAACCATGAGGCTGCCGCGCTGGGCTGTTTCGACTCGCTGATGAATTCCTTCTGCAATCCCTGAATCAAACTGGCAACTTTGGGCGCATCGCGATTGTTCGGAAACCGTGTCAGGTACTCCTTATATATCTTAATTGCATCCTCAACTCGTCCGGTTGATTGATACAAGCCGCCCAGGCTAAGCCAGCTGGTATCAAGATTGGGTTTCAATTTCAGGGCTAGTTGAAACTGTTCAACAGCAGTGGGAACGTTTCCTAACTTGGCCAGAGCAAGTCCATAGTTATGGTGCGCCTCGGCAAAATCTGGTGCAATCGCTATTGCCTGCTGCAATTTGACGCTCGCTTCCTGATTTCGATTGGCCCTGAGTAAATTGGTTCCTTCATTGACGAGCTGGCCAGCGTCGAAAAACGACCTCGGCACCGGCTTTCCGTCCATCATGTAATGCTCGCCAGATTGCGGCGCAGCTTCAACTGCAATCGCCAGTGCAGATAGCAGGGACAGGCTCAGAGGAACTAATTTGGCGAGGTTAGAGTTCATATCTACCCTAACTGTACCAAACTATTTAGGCTCCACGATTGGCAGCGGCTGGCTCGGCTTCGTCTAAGCATGATCCCCCTGGCAACTCCAGTCCCTCAATAAATTCAAGGGATGCACCACCACCGGTGCTCACATGCGTCAGCGCTTCAGGATTCACGCCCTTCGCTCCAAGCGCCGCCACCGAGTCACCACCACCGACAATAGTTTTGACACCAGATGCGGTGAGTTTAACAAGTGTGTCGATCACATGGAATGTGGCCTTTTCAAAGCCCTTCACTTCGAACACACCAAGCGGACCATTCCACAAGATAGTTTTGCATTTCGCTAATTCTTTATCGATCAGTTCGGACGTCTTAGGACCAACGTCGAGCCCCATCTGATCCGCAGGAATATGATCCACATCCACAGTCACGCTCGCCGCGCCTTCTTTGATTTCAGCGGCGCAGACAACATCGACCGGCAGAACGATCGTCACACCTTTGGCTTTTGCTTTGTCCTGCAGCTCGCGACAGAAGTCCACTTTATCCTCTTCTACCAGCGACTTACCGACTTGCTTGCCTTGAGCTCTCAAGAATGTGAACGCCATAGCGCCACCAATTACAAGAACATCAACTCGGCCAAGTAGATTTTCCAAAACACCAATCTTGGAAGAGACTTTAGCGCCACCGATGATGGTGGCGAATGGACGAATTGGATTGTCCAGCGCCTGCGACAGATGTTGAATTTCCTTCTCCATCAAAAATCCAGCCAGTGCCGGTCTAACCATGTGCGCCACACCTTCAGTGCTGGCGTGGGCTCTGTGGGCGGTGCCAAACGCGTCGTTAACATAAACATCGCCAAGTGCACCAAGTTGCTTGGCAAATTCTTTATCGTTCTTCTCTTCTTCAGCGTGAAAACGTAGATTCTCAAGCAAACATACTTCGCCCGCTTTCAGCCCATTCACAATCTTTTCGGCTTCGGCGCCTACGCAATCTTTAGCGAAGGCAACTTTAGTTGAAAGCAATTCGGCTAACTTTTCAGCGACCGGTTTCAAGCTCAACTTCTCCGACGGACCCTTCGGTCTGCCCAAGTGAGACATGAGAACGACCTTGGCGTTTGCTTTTCGGAGATAGTCGATGGTCGGAATCGCGGCGCGAATGCGTGAGTCATCTGCAACGGTGCAATCTTCATTTAACGGCACATTGAAATCGACTCGAACCAAAACTCGCTTGCCATCAAAGGTTGATGGTCCAGCCTGGGCGATTGTCTTCTTCATCACTTACTCCTAAAGCTATTTCATTTTTACCAGTTCTTTTTGGAACACCTGCCTCTCACGTAGAGAAGCAGGTGTTCAACAGAAATTTCGTGGACTAGACTTTGACTGCCAGCTTGTTGGCGACGATGCCAGCAAGTTCGATCAGTCGGTTGCTGTAGCCCCACTCGTTGTCGTACCAGGCCAAGACTTTGACCATGCGGTTTTCGACAATCATCGTCAATTCAGCATCAACGATGGACGAGTGCTTGTTGCCACCAAAGTCAGATGATACCAAAGGCACATCTGTAACTTGGAGCAAGCCTTTGAGGGCACCGTTACCAGCATCTTTCAAAGCTTGGTTGACAGATTCCACAGTCACGTCTTTCTTCACTGTGACGACCAAATCCACAACGCTAACGTTAGGAGTTGGAACGCGCATTGCAAAGCCATTCAATTTGCCTTTCAAGTGCGGCATTACTAGTCCGATCGCTTTAGCAGCGCCGGTGCTCGATGGAATCATCGAGCAAGCAGCAGCGCGTGCTCTGCGCATGTCCGTGTGAGCTGTGTCCAACAAACGTTGGTCCAACGTGTAGCTGTGGATTGTAGTCATCAAGCCATGATCGATGCCGAATGCTTCATCCAAAACTTTAGCTACAGGAGCCAGACAGTTTGTGGTGCACGATGCATTGGAGATGATGTTGTGCTTTTCAGGATCATACAGTTTGTCGTTGACGCCGATCACGATAGTGATGTCTTCACCCTTCGCAGGAGCTGAGATCAACACTTTTTTGGCGCCGGCTGTGATGTGAGCTTTCGCTTTTTCAGCATCGGTGAAAACGCCGCTGCATTCCAAAACGATGTCTACATTCAGTTTTGCCCATGGGCAGTTGCCGGGTTCGCGTTCTTTCGAGACGTGAATTGTCTTTCCGTTGATGATCAGCGCTTCTTCGTTGTGGTCAACGGTGTGCTTCAGTTCACCAAGGATTGTGTCGTACTTGAGCAGATGCGCCGAAGTTTTGATATCTTGCAGCGGATCATTGATTGCTACGATTTCAACGCCCTTAACAGGGTTTTCTAGATAGGCCCGCAGAGCATTACGCCCGATTCGACCGAAACCATTGATTGCTATTCTAGCCATTTTTGCTTTGAACTCCTCACGTGTCTAAGCTCTCTGCCTTGTTCTACGCGCAAAATTGAAATCACGAAGTGCTTTGAACGGCGCAAACAGGTGCAGGGCCCAGGATCTTTCTTTGCCAACATAGAGAATAGTACGAATACAGCCAATTCTCGATATGTTTATAGGGCCTTAAGAGTGTTAAGGACAAATCTTTAATTTTGCTGAACTGCAGGGGCTTAGCGGGCGCTTCGAGTTACGCTTAATGAGGCTACGTATGAAGGAAGCAGCTTGCTGCAGAGACTATCCTGAGATAAGCTTGAATAAGGCACAGTAGCCAGGTGAAAGGTGAGGTTTTAGCCATGCATGAACAAGTTGAAGCAGTCCTGGACAAGTTGCGTCCAATGCTGATGATGGACGGCGGCAACATTGAATTGGTGGATGTCAAGGACAACGAGGTCTTTGTTCACCTGGTAGGCGCATGTGGAATGTGCCCCAGCTCCACAATGACCTTGAAAATGGGTGTGGAACGAGCTTTGAAAGAAGCAATGCCCCAAATCATCCGAGTCGTTGCTGTTTAGCCTTCTTGTAGGAAGCTGAGCGGGCGCGGCGTTGCTGCGTCGGCTGCCCAACAGGATTATGTGAATTTGCCGAAGTGCCAGGACAGGTGCGTCGGTTTTTTTCGGTCGCACACCGCGAGCCAATGGTTCGCATGAGCAATGGGTCGATGGTTCAACATCAGATGAGGCATTGAGCAAAACCTAAACCGATATCGGTTTAAGTTCAAACGAGACTTTTCAATTTAAACCGATATCGGTTTAAATTCGATGACCACGCTTGGCTTCATGGAATATCCACGAAGATAGAGCATGCTCGCAATAGCGGCCGGCAAAGAGGCACTTTCATGAAATTCAATGTACGTTTGGTCGTCCTTATTTTGGCAATGGCTGGCGGCAGTGCTGCTCTGGCGCACGGCGGCGGGGGCGGTGGTCATTTCTCGGGTGGCGGCGGCGCTCATTTCTCGGGCGGCATGTCACACATGTCGTCGTTCCATTCTTCCCCTTCCTTTCATTCATCATCATTTTCGTCGTTTCATTCCTCCCCATCACTTCATTCCTCTCCATCATTTTCGTCGTTTCACTCCTCTCCGTCTTTTCATTCCTCTTTCGGATCAAGTCACTCGAGTGACTTCGGAAGTTTTAGCGCGGGATCGCCCAATAGGAGTTTGAACAGCGAATCGCCTTCAATGCACATTTCGAAACCAGAGCTCGGTAGCTACGCTTCTGTTTTTGGACATCATCACTCCGAACAAACGTCCGCTCTGCAAAATAATGCATCGGACGCGCTTGGTGCTAATTCAAGCGGATCTTCGCATCACGGATTTCTATTTTTTGGACATCACGACCACAACCAAGTCTCAACCATTTCAGGAGATCCTCTAGGCAATTCCCAAAATATCGGGAACGCACATCACGGCGGATTTCTCTTCTTCGGGCACCACAACCACAATACGCAAGCTTTAGGAGATTCTCTTAGTAATCCGCAGAATACAGTGATGGCACACCACCACGGTTATCATCCCTTTGGTGAATTCAATTCGCCACCGATGAACCCTTATGGATCATCTTTAGTGATTCACATGGCTCCGCCCACGGTCCCTGTGCCGATTCATTCAATAGCAATTACCAGATACTTTTATTCGCCAAGTCCGCAAATTCCATACAATGCATACCAGAACACCGGAATTTTTGGCTCCTATGGTTCCACATATGGTGGCTATGGATATTCACCCAGCAGCGGAATCACGTCCCTTCTTTTTAGAATGCTTAGCCTGATTGGCATGGGAGGCTATAACAACCCCGGCTACAGGGGATTGAGTTCAACCGCATTCCTGGGTTCATTTGGCCCTTCTTCATCCTTCAATTATGGAAGTCCTGTACCCTTATCTCCAACCGATGATGGGGCGTCAAACTTTGTAGACAACTACAACACATTTAACTACACCGGCGGAAATGTCACACCTTTCGCGAATCTGTTACCTCCCGGCACCGCCTACGGTGACGGCTCACCCAACCCGGACGACCAAATGTCCGCTAATCAGCCAGCGCAAGATCCTGCTCCGTTTCAGCAGGAAAACTTTGCCTACCATTATCAAGGCGTACTCGGCAGCGCCTTTACGCATGATCAAGCATTGCCGGCAGATTCGTATCACGCACCTGAGTTGCTTGGCATCGTTTTCACCCATCAATTCTGGGATGCCCAAAGTCAGGCGCCCGATGCCAGTGCTGACGCGCCAGTTGATCCGCCCGTCGCCGCGCAGAATTAAGGCTGGCTTGAAATTATCCGTCGTTGGCTGGGTATATACCTAGAGTGATGGCGCAGATGGCGAGAAGCTGACATGTCTTGGGAAGAGAGCATAAATCGCGGGACGCTTGCGCTGGCAAGGTCTGATTACGCTTCAGCAGAAATCGCATTTAAGAATGCCTTGGAAACTGCCCAGCTTAACTTTCATGATGGCGATGAGCGACTGTGTCAGACGTTGAGCTTTTTGGGACAAACTTACTATAAGCTCGGCGACCACGAGCGAGCCAAAGACTATTTAAAACTTTCGACAAACTCTGATGAGGCTGCCAGCAAAGATACTTTGCGCCTTGCAGTTGACCATCTCTCACTGGCACAGATAAATTATGTTAGCGGCGAAGCTACACATGCTCATGAGCATTTCAACAAAGCGCTTTCCGTATTAAAGACTTCGAAAACGTTGAGCACAGAATATTCTTTTGAAGCTACAGCCGGACTTGAAAGGCTGTTTCGCACAGCGGCGCGAAAAGAGACAGAAAAGACGAACGCCAACTTTCGCGATCTACTATTAAAAGCGCAAAAGAATCATCGGCGGCGACCGAAAGCCCAAGAATATTTTGGTACCGAACCAGAGGCAGTGCTGGATACGTGGCAGCACCTTATGGATGCTGGCGCTTCCACTGCATTGCGTGAAGAACTGGATTCGATTATTTGTGCTTTTCAAAATCTGAATAGTGCTGTTCGCATCGCCCTCTCAATTTTTCCTCCTAATCATCCGAACATCGCTGACAGCTTGACTGCGCTGGCAATTGTCTCAGCCAGACTCGGTCTTGAAGATGACGCGGATAGTTTGTTTAGAGAAGCAACACGAATATGCGAAGACAATGGCGGCGAACCACTTAAGCTTGCAATGATCAAATTGAACATGTCAGGTTTTTACAGTGATCAATTCGATCATCAGTCCGCAATTGAATCACTTTCCGAAGCCGCTGAATTACTACAAAAGAGCGCATCACTCGCCAACAACGATTTCTTCAATATCTCCACGACATTTTTCGCTCTCATGCAAAAAGCTGATATTCATCGCAGCTCACGTGAAATGATCAGACAAGCAATTGAGCTTGAAGAAAATGACAGACTCGAACAAGCTAATTATTACTACGGAAATAGCCTCGCTTTACTAGAACGAATTTTCGGTGAGACTCATTTGGAAGTGGCACAAATACTCAGATTCAAAGCAAATGTTTTGAGAAAGCTCGGCGACAAACGACAAGCTGATACTGTGCAAGCTCATGCCGAAGACATTGAAGCCGACATTACAAATCGCGCTCTTCAAGTCGAACAACTAAAAGCAAACTTGCCGGCGATTCGTTATACAAAATAATGTCATTGCTGCGGTCCACGCACTTCAAGAATGAAGTATGAAGAATGAAGGCTAGAGCCGTTTCTTTTAAGTCGCTTCAGTTTTCTCATTGTAATTAGCTCATAAAACGAGGAAATAACCGATGAAGCCGATTGTAGAATTTGAGATAAAAACGCCGGGAGCTCCAGAGAAGGTGTTAGTGAACGTAAATCATGTCGTCGAAGTGAAAGACCTGCATGGTGAAAATGAGTGTCGCATATCACTCAGTAATGGCACGGCTCTTTTCGTTATCGGAACACTGGAAAATATTCTCAAACAACTCAACCAAGAATGATCAGACCGCAGTATTAGAAACTCAGTGGGCATCTCCAAAGCAAGTTTGCATTTTATCCGCCAAGCTCTGCACGTTGAATGATACAGAATTTTGGTTAGCGCAGAACAGAATCACTTATGACGATTAGCGCCCTATGACGAACTCAACATCGCAACAGCAAAACATTCTAATTCGAAACGCTTCCAAGAATGATGCAGCCGCAATAGTGCGGGTTCATTACGACGCAGTTCATTTCACAGCGGCCAAAGATTATGACCAAACGATTCTTGAAGATTGGTCGGCTCTTGCAGATGCCCGCATTGATCGGCTAGAAGCTCAAATCTTGAATAATCCCGAGAACACAAACATGTTAGTGGCTGAATTGAATGGCGAAATTGTCGGCTTCGGTGAGCTCGCTACGAGCACCTGCGAATTGCGAGCCGTCTATGTTTCACCGAGAGCAGCCCGCAACGGTGTAGGCGGCGCGCTCCTTAACGAACTAGAAGCCACAGCCCGCAAAAAGGGCGTTCTTAATTTGTGGCTGGACTCCTCAATAACAGCAGAACCGTTTTACTTGTCTCACGGATATCTCAGTGATGGACGAGGCGAGCACCATTTACAAAGTGGCCGAAAGATGATTTGCGTAAAAATGCACAAGAATTTGGCTAATTGATCGGGATGGTCTCTCGATCGTTTGAGCCCATTGACCTACACAAGTGAAACGGTTCTGTCACACTAGAGGTGGTTCGGAGCGACCTGATCATGTTAAAAGCAAAAGGTAGTTGGACGAAAATTGCAGCACTGACTGCAACAATCTGTTGTTGCCTTGGATTAGTCTACGGTTTCTGTGTCTGGTTCGACAAGCATTACTACATTCGCTTTGGTCAATTACAAACTCAGGAGAATCATAGACGGAATTTGGGTCTTGAACGAAATTCGGGTCTTGACAATTACGGTACAGAGTATGACCACCACTAGAGGTAGTTCGGAGCGACCTGATCGTGTTAAAAGCAAAAAGCAGTTGGACGAAAATTGCAGCACTGACTGCAACAATCTGTTCAGTGGAGTCCGCAGAGCTCGCTACTTCGGAATTATTGCGAAAAATCTTACTTCTGCAGCAGATTCAAATTGCCCAGAACAACACGATTATTAAGTTATTATCGCATATTGCCCGTGATCCGCAAGCACTGCATTCAGTACCAGAGGATTGACAACACGCCTTCAAAATCATAGAGGTTCATCTTTTAAGCACTAGGATTTGAGCCGCTCCTCAAAATTCAGATATGCCATCTGCACAGATTCCACACAAATGCCTGCGCTGAATATGTTGACTGTGACCTTGCTTGTCCCATGAGTGAAAAATGATCATCCAAACAACTTACGCTGTATTACTAATTTTATTCGCACTAACAACGATTGCCCGAACGGAGGCTAAGCCGGCCTCAGTGAATGCATTGCCTGCCACCGTTTTTGTCACAACGACAGGATCGACTCCAACAACAGAGGCCCGCTCCGGGGCAAGCATTCAGACAGATTCGATTCCAAATATTCCGTACGAAAAATACAAGCTGAAAAACGGACTTGAAGTTATCCTCTCAGAAGATCACAGATTGCCACTAGTTTCGGTGAACATTTGGTATCACGTTGGAGCAGCAAATGAATTGCCTGGACGTACAGGTTTCGCTCATCTATTTGAGCATCTGATGTTCGAAGGATCTAAAAACGTCGGGCAGCGAAACCACCACAAGTATCTGAAGGCGGCAGGAGCAAGCGAAAATTCACCCAGCGGAAATACCTCGTTTGACCGCACCAGTTTTTTTGAGACCTTACCTTCGAATCAAATCGAATTGGCTCTCTGGTTGGAAAGCGATCGCATGGGGTCAATGCTAGACGTGCTAGACGCAGACAAACTATCGACCCAACGGGATGTCGTACGCAATGAGCGTCGCGCAACCTACGAGAACACAATCTTCACGCTAATGCAAGAAGGAGAATACCACGCCCTCTTTCCAAAAGGTCATCCATATTTCGCCAACGTGATGGGCTCGCATGCCGATATAGAATCTGCCAAACTCGATGAACTGCGAGATTTTTCGCGACATTATTACACTCCAAACAATGCCACTATTGTTATCGTCGGTGATATCAATAAAGAGCATTTAAAACAACTAGTCGACAAATATTTCGGCTCGATATCGCCTGGTCCACAAATCGCCAAAGTCGAGGTCCTTACACCTTTAATCGCGAACAGAAAACAAGTCATCGTGACCGACCGGATTGGGCCTTCATACGTCCTAATGGGTTGGCTCACGCCACCCATTTACAAACAGGGAGACGCTGAAGCATCAATCACAGCGCACATACTTGGTGGCGGAAATGCTAGTCGTCTATACCAGGAGCTAGTCATTAACAAGCACCTCGCGCTCAACGTTAACGCAACGAGCCGAAGTTTGGCGCTGTGTTCTATTTTTAGCGTGAACGTCATCGGAAATCATGGCATTAAGCAAAAGCAACTTGAAGCGGCAGTCAATGATGTTCTAGCAGAGTTCAAACAAAATGGGCCGACGCTAGACGAGGTCAATAATGCGCAAAAAGCACAAAAGACTAATATAATCAGCCGCCTGGAACGGCTCGGTGGGCCAACCGGTGTCTCTGATGTTCTGAACAAATACAATAAATTTACTGGAGATCCCGGCTATCTCTCGCAAGATATTGACCGCTACAACAAAGTCACAACAGCTGATGCGAAGAATTTCGCCGAAACGTACTTAAATAGCACTCAAAGCGTTGTCGTTTATGGCGTGCCTGGTAAGAGGCTAATTGACGATGTTCCACGCACAAAAGAAAAAAATCCAAGCTTGGAAAAGGCGGAGAGCTCCATCAGCACTCCTTTTAACTCGCCAACGGAGATTTGGCGAAACTTGCCACCAAAGCCGTCAGCGGCTTCAGCGCTGATCATTTCAACGCCTGCAAAGTTCAAGCTTTCGAACGGACTGACTGTTTACGTGATCGAACGTCACAACCTGCCAAGTGTCGCACTACAAGTAGTGGCACGAGGCGGTAACTCTATTAACCCGGTTAAGAAAGCGGGATTGTCTTTGTTGACTGTTAGCACTCTGAGTGAAGGTACTGAGCGCCGCTCAGCTGCGCAATTCGCACGCGAGCTCGAACAAAGCAGCGTTTCTTTCAACACCGGATCACTTTCGGACAATTCCTGGATCTCAACATATGGTTTAACAAGTTCAATCACCCAGGCCTTTGACCTTTTGTCAGATGCGATCCTACATCCTGTATTTGCACCCAAAGAAATCGATAAAATAAAAAAAAATGTGCAAAGAGGCATGAATGCTTCGAGCCAGGTGGCTGAGCGAGTACTAGACCGACAGCTGTTCGGTGCTAAGCAGGCACTAGGTTATGACCCGAGAGGAACCAACAAATCTCGGAAATCTATATCGCGAACAGACTTGATGGACTGTTGGCAAAACTCATATATTCCTGGCAACTCAGCTCTTATAATCGCAGGCGACGTAACTGTTGCCCGGGCAAAGATACAGGCGGAAAAATACTTCGGTGAATGGAAAGATGCGGTTTCAAGCCAGGAAACTCAACAGACAGGCGTTCCAGCAAAAGGTACTATCTTTATCGTAAACCAAAAAGATGCGCTGCAAACGGCAGTAAAGATTGGCTCAATTGGTTTGCAGACGGATAGCCCTGATTATGTAGCAGCCAACATCCTTAACAACATAATTGGTGGCTTTGGTTCCAGTCGATTGAATATGAACTTACGCGGAAAGCATGGCTACACTTACGGCGCATCATCTCGATTTGATTGCTATCGCCGAACCGGTATATTTAGCGCATTCAGCCTAGTGCGCGCAGACGCGACGGCTCCTGCCGTGGCAGAAATCATGAGCGAAATTGAAAGAATTCACAATGAACCGATTTCAAATGAAGAATTCCTCAACGCAAAAAATAACTGGTCTCTATCACTACCAGGAGACTTCGAAACCGCTCAAGACGCTGCTTCCGGTGCAAGCTACCTTTTCGTAAACGATTACCCAGTCGATAGCTACAGCACGCTTCCGGGCCGAATCGATGCCACCACTCTCGATGATGTTGAGCTTGCAGCAAAGAAATATCTGGACCCGAAAAAGATGGTTATCGTGACAGTTGGCGACAAGAAAAAGATCGAACCGGAGCTGGAAAAACTAAACTTAGGTCCACTAGTGGAGACAGATCACGAGGGAAATCCTTGGTAATCTGACGTTCGTGGATTACTGTTCATGATTTTGAAGACTAGATACAAATGCAAATTAGCCACGGGAGAAGTGTATCCCGTGTCAAATAGCATCTTACAAACAGCTCTCGATAAAGTTCCGCAGGCTGCTATATCAGTGACTTATTCCAATTACAAGATGACTCCCAGAAGACTGCAAAAGACCAAGGCGGGAATGGCAAACCAAATTAAAGTGGACAGCTCGAACGATATTATTGTGGCGATGCATGATAAATCAGGACTCTCGCTGAAAGAAGAAAACGGCATTGAACCTGAGGAAGATCAGTGGAGTATAAAGGTCTCATCGATTGCCTCGGTCGACTTAGCCTACGTTCGCAAATGCCTGGAGGATGATGGTTACGCGAAGCTCGAGGCTTGGTTCATCGAAACGAGTAAGATTCCTGGTTCGATGGGATTGCACAGACTGGTCATTTCGTATGCAGGAAAACATCTGAGATATGAACAATTCAG
>PLXC01000053.1 GCA_003151275.1 Candidatus Melainabacteria bacterium | reverse complement strand
TTGCTGCATAGGCTATCCTCGGATATAATGCTCACTTGCTCGATTCGGGAGAAGTGGTTGTGAATCCAGAAATTGCCAAGTACATTGATCACACGTTGTTGAGTCCAAATGCTCGCAAAGCCGAGATCACCAAGTTGTGTGAGGAAGCCAAAGAAAACAATTTTTACGCTGTCTGCGTAAATCCTGTACATGTGCGTCAAGCAGTAAAAGAGTTATCCTCCAGCAAGGTTGCCGTAGCAACTGTAATTGGATTCCCGCTGGGAGCTAATCTTACTGACGTAAAAATCGCCGAAACTCAGAAAGCAATCTCTGAAGGAGCGGAAGAAATAGACATGGTGATCAACATCGGCGCCTTGAAAGATGGCGAAGTCGATTTTGTCGCCGAAGAAATCAAGGCAATCGTCAAAGTTGCTAAAGAGCACCCAGTCAAAGTAATTATCGAATGTGATTTGCTCACAGACGATGAAAAGATAGCTGCCACCAAAGCCTGCATCGCCGGTGGTGCGCAGATGGTAAAAACTTCCACCGGTTTTGTCAAAGATGGAAAAGGGGCAACAGTTGAAGACATTCGACTAATCAAGGATACGCTTGGTTCTGCAAAGCTCGGCATTAAAGCTAGCGCCGGAATTAGAGACTACGAGAAAGCTAAAGCTTTGATTGATGCAGGTGCGACGCGATTGGGAACTTCGGCTGGTGTCTCTATCGTTAAAGGTTCGAAGCCGGTACAAGCGGCTTATTGATCAATTTGAGGGCGGGCTCCCAGCTGGCCACCGCGCTCAAATCTACAAATTTAAAACAACACGAAATGAATGCTAACGGAGGCGTTTTCAATTGAGTAAGGACAGAAACAATTTTGCAGTGAACGGTTTGCTTGGAGTCATGTTTGTAGCAACAGCTTTTGCTGCACCTCTTGCCGCAATGGCAGCAGAGGAATCTTTGGTATCAACCGATAGCATTCAGATGAAAAAAGCAGAAACGCTGTACGGAAAAGGCAAAGTAAAAGAAGCGATCGCTGAATTCAGAGAAACAATTCGCATTGAGCCAAACAATTCCAAAGCGCATCAACGCCTTGGAGCTGCGCTAGCCGCCAACGAAGATTACGACACTGCCATACTGGAAGAGAAACAAGCAATTAAGTTGGATCCTAAATACTTTCTGCCTCATGTAGTGCTCGGACAGATTTACGCCAATCAGAGCAAGATTGATCTGGCGCTTGAAGAATTTCGTCAAGCGACAACCTTAAAGCCAACCAGTTTCAGAGCTCATTTGGATCTTGGTTTTGCCTTGACTCATGTCGGTCAAGTAGACGAAGCGATTGCCGCTTATAAAAAGGCTGCCGAAATCAATCCCAAAGATCCAACTCCACATCTGAACCTCGGCGTTTTGCTCGCCCAAAAGAACGAATTCCAGGAAGCGATCAAAGAAGAAAAAGAAGCGATTGCTATCAACAAAGATGTGCCGGAGTCCTACATAAATCTCGGTAACATTTACGCAGATTCCGGAGATACGGAAAATGCCATTACTGCTTTCAAGAGTGCACTGAAGCTGGTGCCTAAACATCCTAACGCTTTGAGCGGCTTGGGATGGATGATGCAGAAGAAAGGCGATCTAACAGGGGCAATCGACACTCAACGCAAGGCGATCAAGTCAGATCCTAAGTTTGGACCAGCTCATCGTCGTCTCGCTGAAGCTTTGTTCCAATCCGGTGATACCAAAGGTGCTCGCACTGCCTTTGAAGAAACGTTGGTCATCACTCCTCGCGACGTCACAGCCCGCGTTCAATACGCGCAGTTCTTGACGAAGCAAGGACAAACTGCTGACGCTATAAAGGAATACACAAAAGCATTGGAGATCAATCCCAAATCCAAGATTGCTCAAGATGCTCTGGCTGAGTTGAACAAGAAGACACCGACAAAGCAACAGTAGTTATTTACCGTCGCCGAATCTTGCTGAAATAGCCCCGAATGGATTGGTCTTCCATAAACATTCGGTGATCATTCTCTTGGTCGCGCCGTAGAGGCCGCTCTTGTCTCCTCCAAGCGGGGGACCAGCAGTTTTGACCATGGATTGTGAATCACGCAGCATAGCTTCGGCGTCTTTATATTTACCTTCAGCAAAAAGCACGAGACCATAACCGTACTTCGCTTTCGCTAAAAACAAAACCGGTTTGGGGTCGCTAAGATAGTTTTGAGCTGCGTCCAAACCAAGCTTGTAAAGGCGGTCTGCTTCCTGCAATTTGTTTTGGCGGCGGTAGATATCTCCAAGCGTGCAACAACCTTGCACGTACTCTAACGGTGCCACCAATTTTCTGGCGTCGGCGAGCTGATAAAGTTTGTCATAAACTCCGGCTGCCTCCGACAATTGATTCTTTGAAGAATATATGTCGCCCACAATCGTGTAAGCAAGGTAGAGAGAAGAATCTTTGGAGTTGCCTTGTTTATCGAATTCTTCGATCGCGCTCATGGCACTCTTAAATGCTTTATCTGGTTCATTTTGCTCGAAATAGCAGTAGGCCTCAGTGGCCAATACTTTAGGCACCGGAATGTTAGGATCGACACCTGGAGCAATTTCTGCAATTTTTTCTAGTTGTTCTGCTGCTTCATTCCAGTGACCCGCTCTTTTATATAGATCGACCAGATGCGTAGTTGCCGTCAGAAATTCTTTGCTTTTCTCACCCTTCTCTTTCCTGGCAGAATCCGCATCCATTTTGTACGCTTCTTCCTGGCTGCCGAAATCAGGGACCTCAGGCGGTTGCTTGCGTTCTTGGACAACAAACAGTTTGTCGTTTTTGAAGGCTGGAAATTCCTGCGATTCCGAGCCTAAGAACATAAACGACCAGATCGCCACCACCGCGAATAAAAGCACCGCGGCACCACTGAAGACACCAACCTCGAAGCTCATGACGAGTTGGCGATTTTCGCGCTTCTTAGCTTTGGCGATCTTCTTCAAGGCATAGGCGTTGTTGACCCAAGTTGTATCGTTAGCTTTGAGCAACATCTGCAAGTCTTGATACAACTGGGTCACCAGTTGATATCTTTCGTTTGGATCTTTTGCCAGACACTTAAATATGACTGCTTCGAGACGCGCCAGCGATCGACCTGAAGAAGTATCAGTGGTCATCGGTTTGGGCGATTCGTTCATGTGTTTGTAAGCAGTCTCAAGCACATTCTTACCAACAAACGGTGGCTTGCCGGTCAAGGTCTCGTACATGACACAGCCAATGGAGTAAATATCAGACCGGGCGTCGAGCTTTTTGCCCATGCATTGCTCTGGGCTCATGTACATTGGACTGCCAAACACTTCGCGGGTGCGCGTTATATAGCCACTGGATTTGATGTCATCGCCTTCTTCAGTTAGAAGTCTGGCGATGCCGAAATCAACTAACTTCACTTCATCGGTGATTGAGCTTGTTTCCAATAAAACGATATTGCTTGGTTTCAAGTCTCGGTGAAGAACGTCCTCGCCGTGAGCGTATTCGAGAGCTTCGCAGGCTTGCGAAAATATCTCGACGGCATGATCGACTGATAAATGTCCAGTTTTAGCAAGCAGGTCTTCTAAACTTTCGCCTTTGAGGGGCTCAACAACAAGAAAGACTTGACCATCAGGCGAAAGGTGGATGTCCATCACCTTTGCAATTCTGTCGTGATGAAGATCTGAAGTCGCTTTGGCACGCTGCTCAAAGCGCTTTAGACTTTTGGCATTAGCGACCAAATGGTGGTGCAGGATTTTGAGGACGACCGGCTCGCTATTCTCGTGGTCTTGAGCTTTGTAGACCACGCTCATGCTGCCTTCACCGAGAAATTCGAGAACTTCCCAGCGACCGCCCATAGTTTTGCCCAGCAAAGGATCCACGGTGCCAAAGAGGGAGTCGCCGCGCGATCGTTTTTCTTTTTCGTTCGGACCCAGCATGGAAAAACCTTAACTCTTAAACGATGCCATGTTGTCGTTAGGACACTTTCGCCATCCACAATACAATATGCCACCAAACGGGTGTTTTAACTACTTGTGGAGTATCTACCTGTCGGCTTGTAACGTTCAGGCGGTTGGTCTAACTTTCAGTTTTTCGGTCAGGGCTGGGATTGCTGCCAATTAATGCCCGAACGTTTTAAGCTTTTCCAGCACGGCCTGAAAATACATGCCGTTTTTCCACAAAGCCCGGCAGTATTCCTGATTAATCGCTTTGGCTAGGTGCCTATCACTTGCTCCAGACTTGTGCGCTTCGTCCAGCGCATCAACCGCTTCGCTATATTTTCCATCTTGAAAATAAGACAGGCCCAAAGCGAGAGCTAACCGTGCATCCCGATCTGGATAACTCCATTGCTCTTTGATCTTGATTATTGACTTAAAGTCTTCAGCCGCAGCCGGACTTTTGCGCAGTCTAATGATGTCCGCCAGGTATGCTAAATCTTTGCCTTGGTCACCTTTAAGGTCGCCAGGAAAAGGGGATAAAATTCCACTGCTGCGCGGATCCTTTTCACCTTTCTTCTCAGCTAAATCTTTCAAATGCTCGCTTTCTACGTAATCAGCATCTGATGCGACCATCAACTGAGCATAATTTTCCGCAACGTCCAGTTGTCCCTCTTGTTCTGCAATATAGCCAAGGTAAGTGAGGACCAACCTGATATTTTTGGTATTGATTCCGTAAATACGACCATCTAACGTTCTGAGAACATTTTGGTTGGTTCGCTCTCTATCTTCGATGCTGTTTAGGGAGGTAATGATGGTGTCGAGAAATCGATAAAGATGTTTTTTTGCCTCTGGAAAGTTGTTTAACCGGAGGTTGAAAAAACCGATGGATTTGTGGAATTCAGCTAGCTTAACCGTGCCAGCATCAAGCTTACATAAATTTGTATACTCATTGATCGCTTCTTTCCATTTCCCGTTATCTGCATAAAAGTTCCCCAATAGTTGTCCATTCTGAATTTCTTCGATATCGGAGGGTGATGAACTTCTCATGCTCTGGATGTCTTGGTAAATCCTAACTAGGTCTTTATCATATTGTGCTGAAACTTTTGGCACTTCAAGTTCAATTACTTCGAACAACGGTTTGTTCTCAAATCCGGATGGTTGGTTGATTTCAGTTGCCAAAGAGTAAGAGCCAGCTAGCAAAAGCGCGCCGGTGACAGTAAGAATTACTTTCTGCATCAGAAGCTTTTTGGCGCTGGCCTTTTTGACTATTTGCGAGACAGTTTTTTCTCGTTCTTTCCACATGCCAGTTGTATTTTTGCCTGTAATGGCTTGGCGAAGATCGTGCGCGATCGCCTTCATTGACGAATATCGAGCTGACGGTTCTTTAGCCATGCAGGTAAAGACAATAACTTGCATGCGTTTCGCTAACGGACTTTTAACCAACTCGGAATTGAATGGTTGTGGTAAGTCTGTGAGATGTTTTTGCATGGTATCAAGAAAATTCTTGCCAACGATCGGCGGTTCCCCTGTCAACGCCTCGTACATCAAACAGCCCAGCGAGTATATGTCGGAACGCGTGTCCAGCTTTTGTCCGGAACACTGTTCAGGGCTCATGTAGAGCGGACTGCCGAAAATATCTCCGGTTTGAGTGAGATTATGCATCGTCTGTCCGTCGTCGTTCATGAGCAATTTTGCAATGCCGAAGTCGACGACTTTTACAATATCAAATCCGCTTTTATCCGTAGTGAGCATGACGTTGCTTGGCTTCAAGTCTCGATGAACGATGCCACGTTCATGCGCATGATCAAGCGCCTCACAAATTTGCACAAAGACTTCCAGTGCTCGCTCTGGTGTGAACTTGCCTTCCGTTCGAATTATTTCTTCAAGACTTTGACCGTCGACAAAATCCATGATGATGAATGCTTGACCGTTGCTCAGACCACAGTCATGAATGCGCACGATATTTGCATGGTTCAACGTGGCTGTCGCTTGGGCCTCCTGCTGGAAGCGCTTCAAGCTAGTTGAATCGTTGGTTAAATGGGGCAGCAGTAATTTCACTGCTACTTCTTTATTCATGACCAGGTGCCGGGCTTTATAGACGACAGCCATGCCGCCCTTGCCGATTCGGCTGATTATCTCGAGTCGCTCTGAGGTGGCACATGCCGCCTGCCAAAACGGATCAACATCCGATTGAGGAGTTGAATCTTCAAGCCATGAAACGCTATCGGATTTTGAGCTTTCTTGCGATGACTGTGGATCGGCTTCCATTTCTCTTGATCTGAGGTGCTCCTAATAGTATGCCCAGAACTTAATTGAGCATTTCGGAATAAACAATATAGCGCCGTGGCATGAAATAGATGATGTCTTCACTCTCTAAAATCAGGAATTTAGGAGTAATTGCTCTGCTTTTGTGCAGTGGGGTAGGCGCTCAGGCTGAGCCTCAACCCAATGGTTGGCTGATGAAACAGACAAGCGATGAGCAAGGACTGCTTGAAACGAAGGTTACTGCAAAGGCGATTCGGCTCGATACTGAAGATGTAACCCTTTTGCTTTTGCCACCGACGTACAGTTGCTACATGTATAACAAAGCTAATAAGCGATATGTGGATATACCTGCTAAGGAGTTTACAATCCATACTTCGAATCGGCCTCATCCAAAATTTGACCTCAAAAAAATGGGCGACACCGACATGTGCGGACTTAAAGCTACTAAGTACGTTTCGTTCGTAGGAGGGAAACCAAGCTTTGAATTTTGGGCAACGAAAGCATTTCCGATTCCAGAAAAATTAGCAGATGCTTGCATGATATTTATGAGTATTACTGAGATGCCACCCGGTCACGGTTTGCCTCTAAGAGCGTCTCGAATAAGTGAGACCGGGGGCAGATTCACGCACATTAGAACTAAGTCGATTGAGCGAGCCTATTTCCCGCCTGATACCTTTGCCAAACCGAAGAATTATAAATTAGTCGACAATTTTGTCGCTCTCAGGACCGGTTCAACGAATGTACCGGCGCCTTCAGCTCATGCACTCGACTATATGCTGGATAAAAAATAGGCTTGTTGCTG
>PLXC01000041.1 GCA_003151275.1 Candidatus Melainabacteria bacterium | reverse complement strand
CCACTTGGACCGAACAAGACGGCACTGTGCTTCCGTTCGGATTCCTGGCGCGCACGCACTTGCCCGTGACGATTCCGATGGGCAGACTACCTAACAAAAACATGTTCATCGTAGCTCCGTCTGGTTCAGGTAAAACCACCTTGATGAGAGCCGTAATCAAAGCTTTGCTCGCTAAGCCTTGCGTGATCATCGCTCTTGAAGCTAAAGCCAACGACCCTAACCTCGACGAAAGACGTGAAGGTTTCAAATATACAATCTTGCCTGAAGCTGAACATGCCGGTTTCGACACGCTCTACTTCAACCCGTTAGACGCAAATTCAATTCACTGGAATCCGATCGATCTCTCAGCTGTCGAATTCGCGTCGTCAATTGTTCAAGACGTAAACTCCCTGCCACCAGAAGAACAACATTGGGCAGAACGAGATCACGGTTACATCTATGGTCTGACACAACTTCTCAAATGGGGTGCCATCTCGGTTTCCAGCGAAGACGAGAATGGTCAAGCTGCAGAAGTGACACCACTGCCATGCAACCCACGTGGTTTGATGCGCCTGGTCAACAATCGTCGGAACATCGTTGAATCACTACGTCGTTTGAAGAATAATCCTGCAGTCGACTCATCTGAATTGAGCGAGCTAACCCAGATGTTGTCGTCAATCATCCGCACGGATACAGATTGGGACAAGAATATTCAGGGCGTTCGCGGTCGTTTGAGAATGTTCAAGAACCCTGGGGTTCTGCGCGTTACTGAGCAATCGAACGTTGACATCAAAGCTTCCATGCACCACCCCACAGTGCTCATCTTCGGTGCCCCAGCATCGTTAGGTCCAGACGCTGAATCGTTGGCGGCATGCTTCGTCTATCAACTGCAACAAGCGTTGCACACCAGATACGGTACAAAATCAGTGCTTCCATTGTTCGCGTTCTTTGATGAATATCAAACATTGAACATCGATCTGGCAGGCAGATTGTCAGCCATCGTCCGTGGTGCCAACGGCGGACTGACAGTTATCTTGCAGAACATCTCGCAAATAAGCGGTGGCGGCGGTAGCAGTAAGGATGCGGCCGGCAGCGGGTCTGGTGGATCGGAAATCAAAACAATCTTCTCCAACTCAGCGATTCGTGTTTGCTTGCACAATGCAGACGAAACCACAGCGGCCTTCTTCTCCCAAGAAATTGGCAAACATGCTGTCGTAGTTCCCGGTATTTCGGACCACTATATGGCGACTGGTTTCGGTATTTTCCCGACCAGCTGGAACAGAATTCACTCACAACAAGTTGTAGCGCGAGTCGATACAGACTCAATCAAGCGGATGGAAAAACACCACGCTCTTGTTTATCTGGCTCCAGCCGGTGACCCTGAGTTTGGTGAAGTGAAGCCACTTATGGTTGACCTGCGCGGTATTGAAGAAATCGCCAGACTCCACTTGCTCCACAATGTGTCGAGCAGAAAGCCGACTCCGGGTGGGGACATAGGCGCCGAGCCAATGCCAGACATGACACCACCAGAGTTCGCGATGGGCGAAATGCCAGGAATGGCTGCCGCTCAAGCTGCAAATGGAATTGCGCAATCGTTGCCACCATTCCCAGGCGCACCTGCGACACCACCACCGATGCCATCATTCGCCACTCCAGGAGCGTCAGTCGCACCCGCCGCTGCAGCCGGAGCCGGTGGACGCATCTGTCCAACGTGCAACAAGGCAGCTGGTAAAGGTAAGTTCTGTATTGAATGCGGACAGTTCATTGGACCAGCTCAGGGTGCCAGTGCACCACAACCACAAGTTGAACTTGGAACTTCGGCAATTGTGCTCAATCAGCCAGCTCACCAAACAATCTCGGTACCTCAAGCAGCTCCGCAACCAGTTGCTGCAGGCGTAGGACAATATGCCGCTCCCGCTGGAGTTCCTGCTATGCCAGGTTTTGCCGCGCCGACTGCTGAAATTCCGCAACGCCCGACAGCCCCGGTGCGCAAACCATCACCGTTTCAAAGTCCATCACAAATTGCAGAAGCCGCACAACAAGCGCTTTCTGGTTCCGCCTATCAACAACCTGGTGTTCAACCCGGAGTAATTCAAGGTGGTCAGCGTCAACCGATGACGAGCTTCAATCTCGACCCATCACGTTTAGGCTACACGCCACAACAGCCACAACAAGAGAAGAAAGGCGGCGCTAAGCCGAGCAGCGTGGAGTTCTAGAAGTGACGATTCTCACGTGCGCAAACGGGAATATAGACCTGGATAGCGGTAAAACGTAAGAACAAGACTGATGTCCGAAAATTACAAGTGATCGAAGTGATATTCACTGGTGCTAAACGAATTTTCTAACAAAGGCTTGTCGCTAAATTTCACGAGACGCTGTGTCCAGCCTGATTGACGGACAGTTGCGGAAAGTCTTTATTGACAGCGCAAACTAGACAGCCCGCGTCAGTTGCAAACCAAAGCTCGGTTTCGCTGGTCGAAATAGTCAACTTCCAGCCCCTGCATTGATGATCGTTGATATCCCTCTGGCCTAGCGGCGTCACATTCGGCATGGATTTGAGCCATTCTTCATCTTGGAGGAAGCCGCCCGTATTTTTAGCTTCGGTCCAAAGTCCGCGCTTGTGGGCAACATCGAGGTAGTAGCACCGGCAGCATGACGGTCGTCTCTTCGGTGTAATTAATTAGGGTTTGCATGTCCAAAATTCGGGACATCCGGATAGATTCTCCATATCCCCCCAACGATCCTACGCTGAGGTATTTGAATGCCTGAATTCGACCCAAAACAAGAAGCAACTAAAATCGAACGTCTGTCCAAGGATGCTCTGCATGAGCAGCGCGGAGACGGAAGAGCTGAACGGGCAATTCTAGAAGAGGTATTCCAGCTGGAAAGAGATCCTGCGCACTTAGCTGCGGTCATGCGCCAAATCAAACAGGATAACCTTTCCCCAAACACACTTCCCATTATCGAGTTTTCTATGGACAAAGGTGATGATACGATTGCTGCCCTAGTATTGAGACGCGGTTGGTCCGATATTGGATCCGGTAGTGTAGCGGAAAAGATTGACTTGAACGCGAGAGTTGCGGCTCGAATCAGTATGGGAACCGCAGTGTTAGGCGGAGCTGGGCCAGCAATCAACGCTGTTCAGCAAGCGGAGTTGCTCAATTTGAAGTAGCTGTAGATGAGAGATTGAGATTGGTTGTGCTTAAAAGCAGGCGGCAAATGGCAGCACCCTTGGGCGGGCTGGGTCTTCCGATTATTGCAAAGATGGAAATGATTTTGCATAATTCGCATTTATTCGGTTAGTTCGCGAATAGTTGCATTACAATTGATTTGTGGGGTAGTAAATCGGCAAGCCGAACTTGTCACGTGTTGCACCCCTCGACATGCATCTCTCAGGGATCCTTGCCTTATGGATAGACTCGCTAAACCCAAACCCAAAAAGAAGAGTTTGGTGCTCATGCAGCGGGACATCTGGGCGTTGGTTCAGCTTTATTTGCACAGGACAGTTGCCTCCAGTCAACTTGCCAAACTCTGCTTTCCGGACATAAGTTATGAGACGGCCAGGAAGAGATTGCGGCGCTTGCAACAGGCGGGCTTTACTGGATCGACATCAAGTGGTCGCATGGAAGGACGCGGACGTCCCGAACTGATTTATTTCCTCACCACTGCCGGCGCCAAGGCGCTTGAGCAAAATCGCGGTATTTCCTGGGAATCAATTCCTACCGGACCCCCACACACTTACCACAAAGAGCACTTTCTCCGCCTTGTCGATGTTCGGCTAGCCATGGAAGAGGCAGAGAATAAGAGCCTTTTACTCGATCTGGAATTCACTACCGGGCGCGAATTTTGGAAAGAGCTAGCAGGCGATTTGACCAATTTGGAAGAGCAGGCTGACGCGACCATATCATTTCGGTATCCAGGACTGGAGCCGATCAAAGTCCTTTTAGAAATTGACACGGGGAACTTCAGGCAAACCCGGCATTGGGAGCCGAAGATAAAAGCATTCTTGAAAACAGGTTTTCCGATTTGGGTTGTCACCGGTAGTGCTCCGCGCATTGCCACACTGCGGAAATGGACTCAGCCTTTGCTCGATGAGGCGGGAGTTGGACCGGGGAAATGCGTCTTCACCGTGTACGAAGAACTTGTTAATAGAGGTATTTTCGGTTCAACCTGGCAGCGCACCGACGGCAGTATCACCGATTTGCGTCCCAAATTGTCCGACAAAACTTAACTCGCAGCGTTGGGACATGGAGCGCATTCATCCTGAGTGCTCATAACCACGGGTCTACTAACTATTCGAGGCATGCGGGACGCATGCGCTTCATCTCGGTTCTCGAGTAGATCTGCTTTGCATATGCACCACGTATCGAATTCGTCGAAATGGTCATGTATGACGAAATTTAGCTTGAACAATACGAGCACTTGGCCTACGATCATGGGGATGCTTTTGCATCACCGGCTGTGGTGCCAGAATTAAATCCGATAATTCCTAGAAAGAACGGCAACCATCAATACTTCTGAAAATAGCTTAGATGCATCTGTTGCCGCGCCTGCATCGATGTTCTGGGATCAGTTCCTCGCTTTATTCTCAGCCCGCGGAGACAGCTTGATCCGCAATGCGGAAGCCGGTTCTTGGCGTCGCATGAGCCAGTTCCATGTTTTAACGGACGATCAGATAATCTCCGCTTTGTCTGAGACTTCAAACGTTATCCGCGCTGTTTCATTCGACCGAAAGACTAATTATGCCGCAATCGCTATTCCGGCCCATTCGCCATATCTTGAGCTGACCGAGTTTCGCCGTCTCATTGACCTGCTCGATAGTCTGGGATTGAAACCTAGAGTTTATAAAGCTTCTGGTTCTGATGATGTGCAGTTATTTCTTTTCCTCACTGACGAAATGAAAACTGATCTAGTCAGTGAATCCTTGTCAAAAGTTCTTTCCTGGAATGGCTTCTTTCTGAGACCAGACAAGCTTGTCGCTTATCCTTCAGATTGCGCACTGCCATTGCCTTTGCAGCTTGGTTTCGCCTGGTTGAACGACGACCTTCAACCAATTGTCAGCCGCATGGAAATTGCCCTTGATTCTGCACTGGCATTATTCTGTTCTGAGGCATCGCGATATGCTACCGATTTTCAGCGCGTCATCGATAGCGCAAATCTATTGCCTAGTCCCACTCTTACTGATGCGGAGTTCTGGGGCGTAAGTCCTCATTCTGCTGAAGATACGAGTGCTGATTCTCAAGTTCTGGAAGAGATTTTAGACGAGACTCCGGAATTTAGTTTCGCTTGCGCGATGCCTGAGAACCAGCCTGAGATCCAATCTTCTGGCTTCTTGAATACCTTTCCACTCTGGTTGGTACAAGAAGACCTGACCGTTGAAGTGTTTCCGATTCCAGTAGAGCAAGAAGTGATCGAAGAGATGCTTCTCGACGAATGTGCAGACGATTTGGAGCAACAGACTTTGGTTGTGCAGGGTCAGACAAATGCGGACGAACAGTGGCCTCGTCAGACTTCTCAACTGTTGCTTGTTACCAATGAACGCCCGGCGGATCTGCAGCTTGATCTCTTTTCGGCTAGAAAAAATTCCAACAAGGGTGAGCAGCCCACGCCACGTTCGCGAAGGAAAAGACCACGCTCATACGATGATAAACCGAAGCCTGAAGTTTAAGTCGCGGCCCGATCGATCCTCACCTCGGGCTTGGCAATGGCGGTGCGGTGAATGATCTGCTATTCGCAGCAGTCCCATGCCTGCGTGTTACGAGTGATATCTTGACAATGTTCGCCTTCACCGCGATAATCTACCCACTTACCACTACCACCGCTATCGTTGAGTGCTTATGAATTCTTGCTACCAGCCGAGCAAGGCTGCCGCGAGTGGCAAAAATGTCCGCAAATGGATCATTCCGCTTGCTGGAATCGCTCTGTTGGCGTTGATTGCCACCAACTTGCTTTACGATGTCGAATTCGATGACCAGGATGTAACCACAAAAGGATTTGGGATATTTCTTTGGTCCAAACCGAGCACTACGACAGCAAGCACCGAAGAGGCGCGCGCTCCCCTCTTTGCCAATGGCGCTCAGAGCGTCGATCCGACTTTCATTCGCCAGGGCACTTTGTGCGATTGTAATTTTCTCGCCACCGTGGCTTCCTTCATCAACCAGCCGAGCGGTCGCAGAAAACTAGTCGACATGATCAAGACGGAAACTGATGGTGGCTATACCGTGACCTTCCCGGGCGCCCCAGCTGAACCTGTGAAGGTGGCAGCGCCAAGTCCTGTTGAATTAAGTTTGTATGCGCATGCGCAGAATAAGGATGGCACTACAGCCGGGCTCTGGCTGCCAGTCTTAGAGAAGGCGTATGGTGAATATAGAATTGCCCACCAAGATCTTGGTGCCCATGCGTGGCGATGTCTCAAGCATGGAATCTTTGAGGCGCGTTGGACATCAACACCAATGTATCCTGGACTTGGAGCCAGTTTTGGCTCGAAGGATAACCTTGCGGCTTCGCTTTTAACAGGACATGCAGTCACTGAGCTAGCCACTGCGGATTTTGAACTTGGTGAATTTGGACTAGGCAAAAGATACGCAACGCCAAGACAAGTTATCAGTTGGTTCCGTCGAGCCAAGGTGTTAGACACATTCTTGAATGAGCAACATGGTTCATTGCTCGATGTCAGTGCCGGAAAAGCGATAGCAACTGCGACGACTGAACAATCAACTAACTGCGAACTGGTCGGTTTGCGAAATCGACACGCCTACTCTGTCACAGGTTACGACTGCGTTAAGAAGCAGATTTATTTGTATGACCCTTATGGAAATACGGATTACGATTCGAATACCGGTGCCGTAGTAAAAAGGTCTGGGCATTTTATTTTGACTCTGCAAGAGTTCAATAAGTATTTTAGTCACTTGAATGTAGAACGCACAAATCCCAAAGTCAGCGTAGCGTCTATTTAATGGCTTTTGCGATTCAATCGAAAAATGTGACAGCGACGGTGACATTCGCTTCTGCTTTCGCTTTTCCACTTTTAATTTGGAGCACACCAGCATGTGCGCAATCTGAAACTTCTCAATCGAGTGTCGGACAATCTGCTCCAAGACGGTTAACATTCGGTCGCGATCCAAATTACTCGGTAAAATCTTCATCACCAACTGCAGAACAACCTGCTGGCGTTGGGCTATTGATCACATCCGATAAAGGTCATTACGTTGTGCAATACGTGCTGCCAGATATGTCTGCGGCGAGAGCCAGCATCGCTATGGGCGATGTGGTTTTAGCTGTGGACGATGTCTCGGTTGACGGTCTCAAAACGTTGGATGAGTTAGTGGCAAAGATTCGCGGTGCTAACGGCAGCAGTGTTAAATTGACGATTTCTACAAGTGGTAAAACTCGAAATGTAATTTTGACGAGAAGTCTGATTCCATCTAAGAAGCGAGTCGTCGACGTCGACTATGGCAGAGAGAAATCAGTTTGGTTTTATCAGAGGGAAGATATCATTCCATCCGACATGACTGAAGGCACGGGTATGTATGGCGATGGTTGTGTGCGTAATTTTCTGAGACAGGGCATCGGCAGATGAAAAACCCGACCGCCAGATATACCGGCCTGCACTTCACCCCCTATCCACGATCCAGCCTTATACTGGAACACTGGTCCGATATGGCCGTCCTCAGGATTAGATGCCCGATGGGTCCACTGATCGTGTAAAGCGCTCGACATGCACAACCATCGACCAAATTTAAAGAGTCTAGTAGTTTTGCTTGCATATAGCTTGCAAGCGCCATCTTTTGCTGCAACTGCGCCAACCGACTTGCAGCAAGGCATTGACAGCTATAACGCGTCGGATCACCCGCGCGCTATCTCATATTTTCAGGCGCACCTTGCGAAAAATCAAAAAGATGCCGTGGCTCATTACTATTTAGCAAATTCGTTGTTTAAGCTTGATCAAGTGGACGCGGCTTTGGTGGAGTATCGGAAGGCTTATGACCTATCTCCTCCGGGGCAGCTTCGAACTTACTGTTTGACGGCTATCCAAAAAGGTGAAGCGACGCGAAGTCAGAATCCTGTTGCCAAAACGCCCAGCGCGGATGAAATCGCCGTGTCGAAAGCACTCGACAGAATTAAACAGCAGAGCGACATCGTGAAAAGTAATAAGGAGCAAACTAGTAAAGCCAACGCAAAAAATCTCCTCGGGCGAGGGGAGTACGATGGATACAAGTTACAAAGTGAACGGGATGCGAAGATTCGTGCTCTGCAGCAGCCTGACATGATTGATATTCATGGCCGAGCAATCTATTTAGATCACTCGGCTGAGATCGAACAACTAAAAAGAGACTACGCGGCGAGAATTACGGAAGCAAACCGTATGGCTGAGCAGGAGGCGGTCGCCCATAAAGCTGCAGTCGCTAAAGACGCTTTGAAAATGGATGCTGAAGTGCAGAACTTAGAAAGTCAATTGACTGGCACTCGAAGTTTGCCAGGCACTCCTGCATTGCAAGCAACTGGAACGAATTTCTATACCCGTCAATATGGCGATCCAAGAGCAAAAAAGAAAGAAGAGCCTGTTCAGGACGAACTTCTTGCCACGCCTGAGAAAATGGTTGTTGATCCGCACGCTAAATCGGGGAGTAATAAGTATCGCGTCGTCAAAGATCCATTGGTTGCTGAACAAGACAAGCTTGATGCCATCACCCCCGGCACAAATTTGAAAGTGAAAGGAAGGTTGATTAGAAAGTAGCGATGTTTACTTCGTATGACTTTGGAAGTGTCTGAGTCTTTGCACATAAGTGTGATGGAGAAAGCGAGTTATTAGTTTGAAATTAGCGGCAAGAGGATACTTTGGTTTTATGCTGTTGGCTTGTGCCGCGCTTGTTTCCGCAGGCGAAATAGGACCAGCTTTTGCTGAATCGAAGAGTAGAGTCGAGATAATTGAGGTGCAGCCTGCCACTACTTATTATACGACCTCTGTAAAAAAAGTACCAAATACGACTAAGTATCCACGTTATGCACTACCGCCGGTGCACAGTGTGGTTGGACATGAGGTACTCAAAAGACCACCTACAACTTTGTCTGGTGGTGTTGGACAAGATGATGATCTCGACGATGGTATCAACCGTGGTGTGGGACCAGTTGCCGATGCGCTGCTTAAGCAAGCCCCAGAGATCGGGAACGTCAAACACGTTCATTTAACGAGTGATGTTTTTAAATTATGGATGCAGAATAACTGGCCTAAACTTTCAGTCTCAGATCTAAAGCCACAATATACGGTTGTCGTTAAGGGCAGATACGATCATGCCGAGCATGTCTTAGAGAGCTGCCGCATTCCTTACGTGACCGCCGATAATTCCAATCTGAAATCGAGACTAGCACAAGCTGGTTTGCTAGTGGTGAATTGCCCTGGTGAACTCTCTGATTCATCCATCGATCTAGTGAGACAATTTGTTGACAGGGGCGGTTCTTTGCTCACAACCGATTGGTCTCTCAGTGGTTGCTTGGAAAAGATCTGTCCTGGTTATGTTTACTGGGATGGAGCATATTCTAAGAGCGAAATTGTCGATGGTATCGTCGTATTGCCAGAGAACAATCTTGTCAGAAATGCAATTTCGCCCGCTCCATGGAAGCTCGATGATAAAAGTGAACTGATTAAACCTGGTGCCAGAAAGGCCGTTCAGGTATTGGCTCGCAGCCGTCAACTCAGTTTTGAAGATACCGTCAATTTGGGTGTACTAGCGCTTACCTTCGATTATGGCAAGGGACGCGTGCTTCATCTGATTGGGCACGTCGATAACAATACGGATCTAGCATCACAATCCACACTTCCTGATCCATCTCCACGTTTAACAATTAGTTTGAGGCAAATTATCTCTCTCAACTTTATAGTGAATGCGCTTAAAGCGAGTCGATAAAGGCACCACATTCACTCAAGCTAAGTTTATTTGTCAATTAGTCAGTACGGTTCCAAGATACGCGGCGATGGATGCTTTGAATTGTCGCGTTGCTCCCTTCAACCCTTAGCCAACTGAGCGCAGTAAGTCAGACAATCCCACGTCTATCTGATCAATTATTGCTCTCATGTCGTAGAGCATTCTGATCCGGTTTGAGATCAGTTTTATTGTCTCCGACCAAAAGTGGTGAGCGGGGCCTTCTGCGGCAAGCTTCTCTTGATTGGAGCGTTTCTCTACGTTTATAGAGATAACCTTCGTTTGCATCCAATACTTATTTAGCTCGTCTTTTCTCGTCAATCCGTCGATAGAATCCGGTGGAACAGAATTGAAAAAGTTGGTGAGAGTTTGTGATAGTTGATAAGCCGGAGCAGTTTGAATGTTGAAGGCTGCGCCGAGTGTGTTTGGTTGCGCCTTTGTCAACCGGATGCCTCCGTGATGTTCAACGAGTGCGGCTGCCGCCAACCCTGCCACCATGTAACCCGAGATAATGTTCAACCTGTCGCCGTAGAGTCTCTCTGTAGCCTCTCCAGATAATCCTAAAGGACCCGCGCTAATCAATCCCAGAATACCGATTTGAAAGAAGTTTAGGTTGTTCGTGATGTTTACTGCAAGATCGCGCTGTCGAACCAGTCTATCTCGGGCCGCCGTTTCAATTGCAATTTGCAAATCGAGTTTATCAACAGCCTTTCTTGCATCAAGAGCTGCCAAAAGAATTCTGCTCGTGATGAAAACCTGCTGTTTCGTTGTTTCAATATTCGCTAACTGAACAGCCCCTCCATTCGAATTGACGGCTAGACGTTCAACGGTTGGTTGAATCTGCAAAAGTTTGGCTGCTCCTGATGCGGCTGGATTAAGTTGGCTTGCCGCAAGTGTATCGGTCTGTGCATCATATTTAGAGGTTGGTTCGGTGGCTTCGAGGAGACTATAGAGCTCTCCGTCAAATTCTTCCAGAAGCGCTTTCAGTGAAGTCATAAGATCGATGCGGTTGCGCACGATCGTAATTGTGTCCCGTATTTCGGGCGACAATTCAGCTAGTCTTTTTTGATTCGCTTTGCTGTCGAGATTGATGGTGGCAACTCGCTCTATTTTCCATCTTGTTAAAAGAAACTCGCGTCGAGACTTTCCATTGCTCCATTCAGGATAAGGATTGTCTAAAAATTTTGCGATCATTGGATCGAATTGGTATTGATTGCTCCCGTCCGGATTAAACCATTGTGCCAATGTGTTGGGAGGAGTGTCGACTTTTCTTGTTCCGCCACGCAGTTGCCAAAGCCCTAAGCTGGAGAGGATAGTGGCAAAGCTTTTTTCGATCACGAACATAAGGTTGCCGGCTTTTCCATAATTTTTCAGGTACAAGAGACCAGCGATGCTGCCAAAGATACCGACTTGCATAAAGTTCACGTCATAGTTCAATTGCAAATTATGAGCACGGCGACGCAGAAGCTCTGACAAAACAACGTCGTACTGATAATTTATCTCACCGTCAATTTTGTCAGTGGCTACTCGCATTCCAAGCATTCCTATTAGAACACTCTCCATAATCTCTATATCTAGTTCTGTTTTTCTGTCACTGACGTTGTTTTGATTTTTTAGTCGAATTGCTTCAACTACGGTTGGTTCTATCTTTAATAACTGCGCCGCCTCGAGAGCCCCCGGACTCAATCCAAGTGCGCTCACATTTTCCTCTCCTGCATTAGATTTATGAGAACCGGAGCGCACCACTTTTAACAGCGCAAGTAGATCTCGATCAAGATCTGCAATGCGAGTGGACAGTGACCAGAGAAGAATAATCCGAGTGTTGAGCAGTCCCAAGCTTTTGCCGCCTTCTCCTCTTAGACTGCATAGGGACTCTTGCTTAGACGCATCAACTCCGTAGCGCTTTTTCCAAAGTGCGTAGATAGCTTCTTTACGTGAGATCTGTTCACCAGGACTGTTTGAGTTGAGGAAGCGCTCTACCAGTGGTGGCATTCCATTGCCATCGACAGGGCCACCGTCAAGTATGTTTTTCATAAATGCTGGTGGCTGCGTGTTATGAGCCTTGCTGTACTTATTGTAAATAAGGCCTGAAATTGGGAGGATTAGACCAATTCCTGAACCAGCTAAAGTTAGAATCGCCGATTCCTTAAAGTTTTTATTGATTCTCGCGTAAGGTTGCATCGTGTAGAGCACTGCGAATTGCGCAAAGTTCGCGGTGTTGAGCCATCTGTTCACGGTGTCTCGCTTAGCTTGTTCACGGCCCATGACGCCATACGTGTAATCCAGTTCTATATCAATTTTGTTGCATGCTCTGCGCACATCCAAAAAGCCCAGAAAGACTTTGCGCACCACTAAAGCTCTTAGCGCAAGAAGTTCCTCATTGGGAGTTCCATTTGAGTCGGCTTGTTTCTCCAATATCAATAGCCGATCTACTTCGGGCCTAATTTGGAGTATTTCTGCAGCTTGAAGGTTTGAAGAGTCACTTGAATTATGAGATGTATTTGGTGCGTTACTTTCAGTGACGGCGTATGCAATTTGCTGAGCGAGGATAAGATAGCAAAGAAGGGCGCACAACAAACGTGTGATTAAGCGGTGCGGCCGGACGGTCACTCGCCAGTTTTCGTTCGGAATCCAACTCAATCAGACATACCTGGTGAACGAGGAAAAGGGGGTCACCCTGAGCCCATCAAGTAAATCATCTTGACAAAGCTAAATAGACTGCCCCAGCCTTAACTAATTAAGACAGGGAGGTGAATTTAATAGCGTACTTCATTCGATTGCGCGCAACAGGTCAGACAAGCCAAGATCGATTTGGTCAGTGACGGCTTTGAGATCGTATAGCATTCTGACTCGGTTCGTAATTAGTTTTATGGTTTCAGACCAATAGTGATGAGAGGGTCCAGATGCAGCCAGCTTCTCTCGCATTGATTGTTGATCTACGTTTACCGAAATGACCTTCGTCGCTTTCCAGTATCTAATCAATTCCTCTTTCCTGCTTAAGCCGTCCAGCGAGGTTGGGGAAACAGAGTTGAGGAATGTGGAGATTGTCGACGAGAACTTGTAATCATTGGCTGTCTGAATCTCGAAGGCAGCCCCTAATGCGTTTGGTTCAGATTTCGTCAGTCTTATTCCCCCATGTTGCTCAACTAGGGTTGCCCCAGTCAATGCCCCAGACAAGTAGCCAGAAACTATATTGAGCCGATTTCCATATAAATTCAGTTTTGGATCTCCGGAAAGCGCCAGAGGTCCAAAGGTGATTATGCCAAGGATGCCTATTTGAAAGAAGTTGGCATTGTTCGTCAAATTTATAGCAAGATCTCTAATTCGTTCAAGTCTGCTTTTTGCCGTTGTTTCTGTCGCGATTTGCAAATCGATATCATCGACGGTTTTTCGTGCCTCCAAAGCGGCCAAAAATATTGTTCTGGTGATGAATAACTTCTGCTGTAATGAGGCACCCTGATAGACCTGATTCTTTTCACCGGGTTGATCAACGATTGATTGATCGTAATGAACTCTCAAAATCCTCGCTACGCCAGCTGCGGCTGGCGTCAGTTTAGCTGTCGGGATGGCACCAAATGCGCCATCATGTTTTGGGTCAGCGAATCCGGTGGCTTCGACAAGGCTAAGTAATTCGCCATCGAATTCTTCCAAGCGCGCTTTTAACGAATGCATCAATTCTATTCTGTTGCGAACAATCGTGATCGTATCGCGCTTGGCCGGCGGCATTGCCGCTAGTTTTTCTTGCTCGGCTTTGCTTTCAAGGCTGACGGTGGCAACGCGCCTTTCCTTCCATCTCGCGATAAGAAAATCTCGTCTGGATTTTCCGTCTTTAGATTCCGGTGAAGGGTTATCTAGAAAATGCGAGATCAGTGGAGAAAAGTGGTATTGATTTTGGGAATTCGGATTGAGAAACTGCGCGAGAGAATTTGGTGGCGTATCAATCTTGCGCGATCCGCCCCGCATTTGCCACAAAGCCAAAGCCGATAGAGTGGTACCAATGCCGCTTTGAATGACAAGCATTGTATTGCCTGCATGATCGTGATCCTTTAACAACAGTAGTCCTGCAATTCCTCCAAAAATACCCGCTTGGATGAAGTTGGCGTTGTAGTTTGTCTGAAGTGCGCGGTCGCGGCGTGCAAGCAGCGAAGCTAAAGCCACATCATAGGCCTGGTTGAGTTCTCCATCGATTTTATCAGTGGCAACCCGCATATCCAGCATTCCAGAAAGAACACCTTCCATCAAATCGATATCGAGTTCAGATTGTCGGTTGCTATCTGAGTGTTGTCTGTTCAGGCGGATCAATTCCTCTACTTCGGCGTCAATCTTTAGCAAGGTTGCAGCTTCTATTGCACCTGAGTTCAGACCCAGAGAATACAGACCGGTTCCATTCAACGAACGAGTTTGAGAATGTGAACGAACCATTTCTAGGAGAGTGAGGAGACTTTGATCAAAGCCTTCTATGCTGGTAGAAAGCGAGCAAAGGAGAGCAATGCGCGTGTTCAGCAAATCCAAACTCTTGCCTTTTTCACCCTGTAGGCTGCACAGGGTGCTGACTTTAGAGGCGTCAACATCGTAGCGTTTCCTCCACAGCGAATACATTGCTTCTCTGCGAGAAACTTGCTCACCGGGTTTAATCGAGTCTAAAAAGCGCTCAACAAGCGGGGACATGCCGCTTCCATCAACAGGTCTTCCATCCAAAACATTGGCGAGAAATGCAGGGGGTGCCGTGTCGCGCGCTTTGCTATATTTGTTGTACAAAATGCCAATAATCGGAAGAGCGGTGCCCAGTCCGGCTCCAACGCAAGTGATGACAGCCGAGGCTTTGTCTTGTTTGTTGATATTCAAGTAAGGTTCGATTGTGTAGAGCGCCGAGAACTGAGCGAAGTTTAGTTGATTCAGTAATTGGTTCACGTCAGCGCGTTTGGCCTGCTCGCGCTGCAAAATTCCATATGTGTAAGCAAGGTCTATGTCAATTTTATTGCATGCGCTGCGCACATCGAGAAAGCCAAGAAAGATCCTGCGCAATATAAAAGCTCTCAGTGAAAGAATTTCCACATTTGCGCTTGACGCAGAATCACCACTTTCCTGTTCGAGTAGAAGCAGTTGATCTACTTCTGCCCTGATTTGAAGAACGTCGGCAGCTTGGTATTTGTCAGAAGAATCGGAGCTGGTGTCACTTGTGATACCAGCGAGCACGGACTGTTGGGCGAAAAATAGGCAACCTAATAATGCGCTCAGCAAACGCTTGCCGAACCGATGTGAGAGCGTCGATTGTCGCCACTTTTCGTATGCAAGCCAACTCAATCAAGACACCCAGTCGGACTATGTAGATATGCGAAACCAAGCTCAACAAGTAAATCATCTTGACAAAGCCAAAGTGATCTGATCAGTCTAGTGCTCGTACCAAGTCAGACAAGCCAACGTCGATTAAGTCAGTGACGGCTTTTAAGTCGTATAGCATTCTGATTCGGTTATTGAGCAGTTTTATTGTCTCTGACCAAAAGTGATGAGACGGTCCATTGGCCGCAAGCTTCTCTTGGGTTGAGCGTCGCTCCACATCGACAGAAGTGACCTTCGTAGTCTTCCAGTATTTGATCAATTCTTCTTTCCGGGTTAGACCATCCAAAGAAGTTGGAGCCACAGCATTGAGAAATTTTGAAATTGTCGATGAGAATTGATAATCATTGGCTGTCTTAATACCTAACGCTGAGCCCAGCGCATTCGGCTCGGCCTTGGTTAATCGCAACCCTCCGTGTTGTTCAATTAGCGTTGCCCCGGTCAATGCTCCGGTTAAGTAAGCAGAAACAATATTGAGGCGATTGCCGTACAAATTCAGCCTAGGGTCTGCGGAAAGCCCCAGCGGCCCGTCGGAGATTATGCCCAGAATGCTGATTTGAAAAAAGTTGGCGTTGTTGGTCAAATTAATAGCAAGATCGCGGATTCTAACAATTCTGTCTTTTGCCGTTGTTTCCGTAGCGATCTGCAAATCGATGTCATCAGCGGCTTTTCGTGCCTCCAACGTGGCTGAAAGTAGTGTTCTCGTGATGCAAATCTTCTGCTGTAATGTTGCACTTTTATAAGCCTGCTTATTTTCACTATTCTGGTCGCCGACCGATTGATCCGCGCTCAGATGGAAACCGAGAATATTGGCGACCCCTGCCGCAGCTGGAGTTAAACTGCTTGTCGTGTGCGCACCGCATGCGCCATCATGTTTCGGCTCAAATGGATTGGTGGCTTCGACGAGGGCGAGTAATTCGCTGTCAAATTCTTCCAGCCGTGCCTTGAGCGAATGCATCAAATCTATTCGGTTACGCACGATGGTGATCGTGTCGCGTTGGGTCGGTGGCATTGCCGCCAATTTCTCCTGCTCCTCTTTGCTCTGGAGTTTGACAGTCGAGACGCGTCGCTCCTTCCATCGTGCAATCAGAAATTCCCTCCTGGATTTTCCTTCTTTTGATGCTGGTGAAGGACTATCCAGAAATCTAGAGATGAGCGGAGAAAAGTGGTATTGATTCTGGGGATCAGGATTCAGGAATTGAGCCAGAGAATTTGGTGGCGTATCAATTTTTCGAGAACCACCACGCATTTGCCAGAGAGCAAGTGCAGACAGCGTGGCACCAATGCCCCCTTGGATGATAAACATTGTATTGCCGGCTTTAGAGTAATCTTTCAAAAACAATAGTCCAGCAATTCCTCCAAAGATTCCTGTCTGGATGAAGTTCGCTTCGTAGTTTTTCTGAAGTGCGCGGCCGCGGCGCGCGAGCAGCGAAGACAAAACCACGTCGTATGCGTAGTTGAGTTCTCCATCAATTTTGTCAGTCGCCACGCGCATATCCAGCATGCCAGAAAGAACATTTTCCATCACATATAAATCAAGTTCCCTTTGTCGGTTGCTGTCAGGATTTTGTCTATTCAGGTGAATCAATTCCTCAACTGCAGGTTCAATATTCAGTAGGCGCGCACACTCGATCGAACCAGCATTCATATTGAGCGACCCCAAACCGGCTCCTGTTTTGGAATCAATTCGAGAGTGAGACAGCACCATTTGTAAGAGTGACTGCAGGTCGTGGTCAAAATCTTCGATGCTGACATAAAGCGAGTACAGGAGCACGATGCGAGTGTTTAGCAAGCCCAGACTTTTGCCGCTACCACCCTCTAAGCTGCAGAGTGAGCTCTCCTTGGAAGCATCGACTCCATAACGTTTCTTCCAGAGCTCATACATTGCTTCTCTTCGTGAAACTTGCTCGCCCGGCTTTGGTGCGTTCAAGAAGCGCTCCACTGTTGGAGGCATGCCGCTTCCATCAACTGGTCCCCCGTCCAAAACCTTGGCGAGAAACTTAGGTGGTGCCGTGTTATGTGCTTTGGTGTATTTGTTGTATAAAATACCAAAGACAGGAAGTGCGGTACCCAATCCCGCACCAACGCAGGTAAGGATAGCCGATGCTTTAAACTGGTCGTTGATCCTGAGGTACGGTTCTATCGTGTAGAGTGCGGAGAATTGAGCGAAGTTAAGTTGATTGAGCAGTAGGTTTACGTCTCCGCGCTTAGATTGTTCTCGCTGCAAAATCCCATTAGTGTAAGCAAGTTCTATATCGACTTTATTGCAAGCTCTGCGGACATCAAGAAAGCCAAGAAATATTTTGCGCAGAATAAAAGCTCTCAGTGAAAGAACTTCAGCGCTCGTTGAGGAACTATCACCGGTTTCTTGTTCCAGGCGAACAAGCCGATCTACCTCTGTTCTGATTTGAAGTACGTCGGCTGCTTGAAATTCGCTAGAAGAGTTGGTGCTAGTGTCACCTGTGATACTAGCGTAGATGCACTGCTGTGAGAAAAATAGACAGCATAGTAATGCGCACAGTAAACGCTCGGCGCGTCGTGATGAACTGGATGTTGCTCGTAAATTTTTGGAGGAGATCCAATTCAATCTAATATCCGGCTGAACCTTTAGGCGAAATCAAGCTCAACAAGTAAATCATCTTGACAAAGTTGGTCGCGAACGTTCTTTGGGTTTACCTATATGGAAATCGAGATTCTCAGTTCCGGGAGAAACTTACTCATCCTAGAAGAAAACTTCCCCTCCTAATAATTGCAGTGGCTTTGTAGCAATATCGTACCTACCGACGGCACCTTAATATATGGAGGGAACTCGTGAAAAACGTCACTGCAAAAGCCCTTTTGATCAACGGCTGGATGGCTGCAGCTTTGGTCCTGCCGATGCCGCTCGCCGCTTTGGCGGATGATGGTCCAGCATTAGTATCCGAGACCGCCATTTTGGATTCGGCGCCGACCGCCAGCGGAGCGTCGTCAATTGCACCATCGGAAAGCAAACCCTTGCAAGGTGGCGTGAGGAAACGCCAGGTTCTCGACGGCGCGGACAGCTCTGACCTTTATGCGCAAGCGGTTAAAAAGCTGACTAGTGGGATCAAGCTTTCTGCGGAAGAGTATCGGAGCTTGGGAGCTGGTTGCGTCGGGTACGAGTCAGACCGCACCTTCTTTCAAAAAGTTGCCACAGTCAGTAATGTGTATCCTGACTCGCCTGCGGACCGCGCCGGAATCCGTAAGGGTGACAAGTTAATTGACAAGGATGATTCTGACGAAGATGCAATGGAGCATCCAGAAATTCCTCGATGGAAAGTTTCCTGTGGGCAAGCGGGCACTCAAGTCGAAGTGACGGTATTGCGTCATAGAAAGAGCATTAACCTCACTCTCACCAGAATGAACATAGAGGATATTGCCGACGATGATGCACGCCATGAGTGGGAGAAGTTGATTGCCAAGCTCGGGTATCCTAAAGAAGGTGAGTTTAGCGGTGCGGGCTCTGTACCATAATGGTGCTTGATCGTTGTCTGATTTTATTGCAACATTCTTAACAGCTCTGTCGGGCCGACGTGGGCGACGTTCAGTGAGGCGATGGCGCAGCCATATCTTGCTGCGTTCTCTAACGATGTCCCCATTAGAATGTGAGCGAGCGTTGCACCGCAAAATGTGTCACCAGCACCCGTTGGATCAAGTTCAATGGCAGAAGTTACGGCTATGGCGGTTCTTTTTTCGCCGTTATAGACGGTGGCACCATTTTCTCCTGCGGTTACAAAGTATTTTGGATGTTGGCGAATTGACTCAAGCTCTTGTGCTTCCAATAACCCCCGAGCCTCATTGTCATTCATAAAAAATAGATCGCAGGAATCAAAAAGCTGTCTCACTTCTGCTGTTTGTTGATATACAAGTTTCGCGTAAGTGCCCACCGAAACAGAAACATCTGTTTGTTGACGACAGTGGGTGAGAAAATCATGCTGTGATCGAGCTGAACTTAGAGCAGCGATGTGTACAATATCTCCAGTTTTAATTTCGGGCAAATGTTCCGGCAGAAGCAACGACTCAGCGCCCCAGCTTGCGTTCAACAAAGTGGCTTTGCCGCCGCCATGGTGAGCGATTTCCAATTGTGGAAGCGCCTTCGGTTCGCAACTAGGTCCATACCAATCGAGAACACTTGCGATAATTTCAAGTTGCCTTGGCATGGGTGACGGCTTGGGTGCGAATAATGTGACACGAGCGCCACCAACACGACCCGCGAGCGCCGTGTACAACCCTGCGCCTCCGAGAGTTTCATAAGTTGTGCGGATGCCATTCTTTTCAACATGAATTGTGTCGAGTGAAACGCAGCCAACAATTGTGAGTCGGGACATTACGTCACTTAACGCTTATAAGTGCCCGTGATCTGTCCTTCAGCAAGGATATGACCTTTAATCGCGGTCTTGAATGAATTTTTGTCGCATCCAGGTTTCAACGAAAGCATGGTGTCTAATGCCATCAGCTGGAAAACGTAATGATGAACTTTCCCTGGCGGTGGAGCGGGTCCAGTATATCCGGCCGTTCGAGCGTCGTTTGCTCCTTGCGTTACACCTTGAGCCAAGCAGACAACTTTTGGTACGTTCTCACCTAATTGCTTCGTATTTGGAGAAATGTTGAACAATGTCCAGTGCCAAAACGGTTCCGGCACGGCATCGGGATCAGAGCAACATAGTGCGTAGCTTTTGGAACCTTTCGGGCCGGCAGTCCAAGTCAAAGGTGGTGAAACATCCGCACCATCTCCGGTGTATTTCTTTAAGAGCGGAGCTCCATCAGCGAAAGAAGAGCTGCTTACACTCAGCTTTTGTGTCGCTTCGGTGCGCAGTACTGAATTTGAGCTAAGCATCGAAATAGTAATAGCGGCACAAAAGATTTTGTAGGCATTGTACAAATGTCTGCTTGGCATTTTTTTGAACCTTGGCCCGAGTGCGAACCTGAAAGTGGTATCACGCTAAACGATCATTTTCACGTTCAGTTTATCATAGTCTTGAACTGCACCCTCTGCACGTCTCATCTGCTCTAACTTTGGCTATCAGTGATGCAGGATGTAGTTGATCCCGTAATATATTCCATAGCAGAACATGCCAATGCCAATCACCGAGCCGCGCTGCCAAAGCGTTCCAAGATTTTTTGAGACGAATGGCGTCTTGAATAACCACTGACCCAACGCAAAAATTGGAAAGGTTATTGCAACCCCAACTAGCAGAAGTAAGAACAACCCAAATGCCAGCGCACCGGTACTCAGTAAATCAAAGACAAATTTCATACGTTAGCTCGCTAATGTAATCCGTCGCCATCAATGCCCGTTCCCTTAAATTTGGTAACTGATCCTCCCACCATTATGCGCGCTTCTTGAAAACTTTACTGTTAAGTGTTCGTGTGGAATCGGTAAAAGCCTTACCCCGGACAATCCGTCTGGCAGGCTTGTTTAAGGTTCGGAGCTGGTAACTGAACCTTGCCTAATGACAAGCGGTCCGAACTGTTGCACAATTCTGAGGTCGGACCGCTAGGGCGCCGCCGATAAAGATACGCGAGTAGGGAGTCGTATTGACCGGTAGTTTTTTGACCAGCAGAGTTGTTGTTGCTTTTCTGGGCTTTGTCATTTTTGGCTTTGCGCTTCAATCGCTGTGCCCAAATTCTCTGCTGGAGACTTATAATCCACGAGAAAAAACGTTGCTCGCCGACCTGGTTAAAGCGTGGAAAGCAACGCCTCAAGCACCTAATATTTGTTTCTTGGGATCGTCCTTGGTGCAGTGTGCCCTTAAGAACTCCGATCCAACATTTCTAAGTCACGTGCTCACTCACGACGATGCTCCATCTTTCTCTTGGGCATTGGGTGGTGAGAATGCATCCGATGCCTATATGATTGCTTCGACCATGATGTCTGGTGCGAAGAAACCTCGACTTGTGATTTATGGGATCGCCCCGCGCGACTTGTTGGACAACAACGTCAAATCGCCAGTCAGCACTGATATTTTTCGTTATTTGAGCACCAGTAACACTATATTTTCCTTGCCTGGCAGTGCATTCACTTCTATCGACGATCGAGTCGCCTTTTCGCTTAAGCAATTCTTGTTTTTAGTAGACCGAAAAGAGGCGCTTTCCAAGTACGTTTCGAACCAGTTGCAAATCGTTCTGCCGGAAGTGTTACCAGCGATGCGTAACGCAAAGACCGGCACAGAGGAACAACAAAAAATCGCCACAGCGCAGGCACAAATTGAAGCCTCTGCAAAGGCACAAATTAAGGCTCCTGCTTTGAACGTCAACAACCAGGAAGTTCTGGCGGCAAAGCAAATAGCAGCCTATGACTATTTATTGCAGGTGTCAAAAGGCGTGACAATTTTTAGATACCATCCGTACTCGGCAGAACGATACGATCGGCAGGTAGTTTTTCTAGACAAGTTGCTCGCGCACTTAGAAAGCATCGGTGTTCCGGTAATTCTAGTAAAGATGCCATTGAAGAACGAGCATGTCGCGATCATGCCGAAGGAGTTACTTGAATCTTATACAAAAGATGTGGATCGCTTAGCCACTAAATATGGTGCCTCGGTTCTAGACTTCAACACCAGCGATTTTAAAGACTCAAATTATGGTGACGTTGCCCATCTCAACGCAACTGGTGCTCGCATTTTTCAAGACCTGCTGGTAAAGACCTTTACGGCGCCCCCTTATCGTGCGAAGCTCGCCTCAATCAATGCACCTAACTGAGCGCGCGAAGCTTCCTCAATCAATGCATCTAACTGCGCGCGAAGCTTCCTCAATCAATCCACTTAATTGATCCTAGCGCCTGGCGAGCGTGCTTTAACTGAGCGGGATATTGTTCAACAGGCGCTTGAAACCAAATCTCTTGCACCGCTTCGCATTCAACGCCTGTAGGCACAAACATCCAAAATCGATCGGCGACCATTTGATTCCACCTTCCCTCAATGATGAGCACTCGCCGACCGTTCCAGTCTTGAGTGCGTGCATTCAAAAAATTGAAGGCCTCGGCAAGGCTAGCGTCTCTCAAGACTTCACCAATAGATTCAAGTTGTTTTGAAGTGAGTTGGCATGGAGGCAGTGCAAGTAAATTTTTCAGGGTGTCCTGCGCGTTACCAGTTAGCGGCCGACCTCGGTAATACAGACACAGCTCTACGTCTTTGAGTGTGTCAGGTCCGAATGATAACCAGGAAGGGCTGGCCGTGCCGCGATCGACCTGCTCCAATGCCTGCCAGGAAGACGGTATTTCCATGGTTTTGACTTGTCCGTGGTTGCGGAGCATGTTGGTTGTCTCGATTCTCATTTGATTTGGATCCTTACTATCATACTAATTTGTGGAGGCGGCGACTGCTAGTGGTAAAGGGTGCGGTACTTGCACCGACGGTGGCGGCAGTGGCCGCGGTTGTGGAGGCGGTGGGGGATATAGATTTCCTTGTTTGTCTCTTGCTAAAGTGGCTCTGAACAGGTCGCTGGCGTCAATGGCATTTTTGCCCACTCGATTCGAACTCAATCCCCATTGATTGAAGATGTCTACTTTTAAGATCGGGTTTCCATCAGGACCTTGCGCCCAATGGACTCCTTCAACGGTAACTACGTGAGCGCCGCCGCTGCCACCAGCTCCTTGAAACGCCTTGAAAATCGGATCGCGGGTGTCAACTTCTAAAACAAGTGGCAGTTTGTGGTTGTATTGTGCGCTTAACAAAATGTTTTCCAATTCTTGTTTGTTGCCCGCGCTTAATACCTTAGTCGATCCTTTGTAGTGAGGACCTCCGACGATAATACCTGACTCGTTGCCATTGATTGGGGCTCCGTTTGCATCTTTACCCGGCACGATGCGATTGTAAATGTCTCCTAACTCGGATGTAAATAAGCCCGGTGCCTCTCGAATCGGAATCGTTTCGTAACTGCCATCCGCGGTTCTTCTTAATGCAACAAGGTGTTCGCCAGTTCCTTTCGCCCCTGGTGCCACCGGGTCTTTCCTGTACTGGATCACATCTCCAGGTTGGTATACATAACCATTGCGACTAAGGCTCGCGCCTGACATGACGTCTGCATAGTGTATGTTAACAGCGGTGTTTTCAAATATTTGCCCGGCGTATGTTCTGCTACCGTCGATCTTTACGTCGTCGAATCTTCCGTTTACGAAATGACTTTGAAGGGAGCGTTGTGACTCTGCATCTGGTATCAATCCGCCAGTCCGCTCAATATCAACTGACACTCCTTGTGGTGTTACATATTTGCCAGTCAGGGCCACATCTGTGATCAGGCGAGCCGCTGATGCAGGATCCGCTTCAAATGCTCTTGTTTCCAGGCAGGTGACGTTGCAGGTGCTGTTGTTTCCTTGGTCTATCGAACCTGGATAAGCAGTTTCGTACAAAATTTGTTCTGACAAACGCGCACGGTCGATTGGTCCCAATGTGGCGCCATCTGAGGCCGACAACAGTCGGTTGACTTGGCGATATGTTTCAGCCAGTTCAGCTGGTGGCAAGCCTCGCTTTTCGACGTCTCTCATTAGATTTAGAAAGCGATTCGCTTGTCCTTCATCTGGGAAGTTATAGCGAGCCAGTGCTTCCAGCTTTTGCGATTCAATGGCTGCATTGGCATTCTTGTATTCGATTTGCCGACCCGGCCAATGGACTTCTTCAGAGCCGTCTGCATGTCTGATGGTTGCTTTGCCTGTTGAGTCTTCTATACGAATTGCTCCATCTCTTTCTACGCTAATCTTGCCTGTGTAGTTAGTTTCTGCTCCGCCTTTATTCCTGATTACCCAATTGGTACCGTCTGTAGTGCTCCATTCGGAACCATCAGCATATTTGACGGCTTGGAGTTGTCCGTTCGCTCCGTATTCATACTTGCTGCCAATTCCGTAGGCAGAATCTGCACTGATTACTTGCCCTTCTTTGTTTACCGTTATTCGAGCGCCAGCTCGATTGTCTAGCACTCTTGTACCGTCTTGTTTGGCGATCCAGTCTCCCTCTGCACGTCTGTATAAAACACTTCCGTCTGATAGTTGGCGACCAGGAGTATCTTGCACTTTGACGAGCGGTCCATCCTTAAAGCCAAGATGGATTTCGTCGCTAGCATTCAGATAAATTTGTGCATTATGGATTCTTTCAATTTGTCCATTGGCGTGCTTGATAAATGAACCGTTGGTCGAGTGATCGGTGTAGATGTATTGACCAGTTGCTTCATCCACTTTAATGGTGCCATGATTGTTTGAGACTAAGCGAGAAACAAGGTCGTCGTTGCTGAATGTTTGGTGGGCACGACCTAATTCGATGGCACCATTTTGGAAATTTGAGGGCTCACCATTGATGTAAATTTGTCTATCGACGGTGGGGATAGGTCCAGATTGATTCAAATTAAAGAATTCAAGTTTGGGACCATTAACGGCACCCAGACGAATTTCCTGATTGGGGTTTATTTTCACTTCTTGATTTTTTGGAAGGCGAACGAATTGATCGCCTTGCATAACGTATGTTCCGTTCGACGATCTATCTGTAAAGTAGAAACTATGATCCGCTTGGTTCCATCTAAGCGTTCCTTGATCTCTTGAGACTCTGATATCACCAAGATTGGTCATGGACTCCCGACCAATTTGAATCGTGCCATTGTGAACTGGAACGTCTTGTCCATCGACGCGGATTCGAGTGTCTGCTAGTCTTCCAAATTGGATAGGCATTGGCGCAGACTCAGCACCAAACCAAGCTGGTCCGCCATTTACGATGCCTGGCTGAGATCCTATTTCGGCCAGTTTAGGTGCACCTGGTATCGGATTGCTTGAATCTTTCGGCGCGATTACTGTGCCGGAATCGTCAAGCGCTTGCACCTTTGGACTCGATAATTCTGCGTTCTTTATGCCAAGTCCTTCTGCGCCATCGGGAAGCTTCGTTCCATTGCTGTCGACGTGAATCGTCTCAGTCTTATCGCCGACCTTCACAGTTAGATCGATTTCTTTGCCATCGGGAGCTTTGACGGTAATTGCGCCGTCTTCCGATTTCGTGAATTTCAGGTCGAGATGTTCAGAGGTGCCGGCTGTAATTTCTGGTCCATTCGATTTGAAGTGAGCGGCTCCTCTCGAAAGTGCCTCGAAACCGACAGATAGAGTCGAACCAACTGCGAAGCCGGTGGCAAAAGCCTTTGGCAATTGAGATATGTCCAAGTTGCCATTGGCGATTCCGACTGATGTTTCAATCGCTACGTTGGCGGTACCGCCTATGGTACCGAACACGCCTGCTTGACGAAGCGTGCCGGAAAGTGTGGATTTTATAGCATCTTCCGAGACTTGCTTGCCACCATCTTGTATGGACGTTTTCAGCGCGCTTTCCAAGGCGGCGCGCTGGGCAGGAGTAATTCCTTCAGCGGCTGCTTTGTCGACTACTTGACTGATCGCCTGTTCAGAAATCGGTTCCCCACGAACAACTGCGTGAGCGACTAAATTGTTTACTTCTTTTTCGACAATGTCAGTGCCACCTTGCTTTAGACCTTGTTGGACTAGCTCTTCTCCCGCTGTGGCGACAAAGCGTTCTGCAGCGACTTTGCCAACACCGGCAAAGGCGCCAATTGTCTCGGGTCCTACAACTGAGAGACCAGCTGTGACTGCGCCGATCGCCCCATCTTTAAGAACGTTGCTAAGACTGAGGTCGTAGTCATTGCCTTCAATGGCTTTCTTCAAAGCGATTCTGCCAACTGCGCCAACTGCTGCAACAGTAGCAAGAGCTACCAGTCCAACTCCGCCCGTGGCGACACCGACGGCAATACCACCAACTATTACTGCTACCTGGTAAAGTTTGTCAGCGAATGCTTCTTTTGATGTTTGGTAATCTTTGAGTGCTTCGGTGAAATACTTGTTGGCTTGTTCTTGTTTATCTGGTGGCAGTTTTTCGAATCGCGATTGAAAGTCAGTAAGCATGGCGGCTTGATCAGTCAAAGAGCGGTCCAGCACTTCTTCCGAGCCGTCTGGTGAAAATCCTGATTTGCTCCTCAATGCCCGTTCTAGATTGTCATAATAGTCTTGTCGTCCATCAACGGATGTAGCCGTCAAGTATGTGCGGAAGTCATTTCGTTCAGCAGTATTGACTCGACCTAACAGATCATCATCCAGAGCGGAGCCATATTTTTTCGTATATTCATCGCGCAGTTGCTGTTTTTCATCAGGCGATAGCGCTTTTAGTCTGTCTTTAAACTGATTTACGTCCGTTCCGTCTTTCAGTACAAACGATCGGATTTCATCGGCGAGATCCATCTTGCCGCCTTGTTTCACGAGAGTGTCGATCAGCTTCTTCTCGTCGTCATTGATCAATTTGCTGTCATAGAGCTTTTGACGTTCTTCAGGACTTGCGGTGGAAGCGTCAACGAAGAATGCCTTGGTGCGCAATCCAAGTTCGGCTTTCTGCTCAACGGAGAGACGACCTGTGGCATACAATGTCTTGAGATATGGTTCCTCATAGGCTTGGGCGCCACCTTCTACAGCTGCAGGGCCAAACTTGGTCAGTAGTGCGCTTTGGATGTAGCCATCTATAGTTTTCTTGATTTGCTTCTCTTCGTCATTCAGTGAAGCTTCCGGGCCAGCAAGTTTCTGACGAAGTTTATCGTCCTTCAGCACAGCTTCGATGTCGCCAATCGCATCTTTGGCTTCCACTTTATTGATGTTGTCGCTAAGCAGCTTATCCACTGGACCTTGTTCGGCCGGCTTGCCTGTTTCAGCAACTTGCGAGAGCAAACGCTTTGCGTATGTTTTTTCTGCACCATCGAGATTGTCGTTGACAAACTTATCGACATCGGTGCGGAATGCAGTGTCATTTTTGTATTTTGAAGCTTCGTCCGCACTGAGCCCGGCGATTGCCGCAGTCACATTCTTGCCGTCATAGGAAGTACCGAAGATGAGGAAATCATGTCCCTTGTTTTGCTGAATTACATCAAACAATGATCGATTTATCTTTTGCGAGTCTTCGTAACTCGCTGCTGCAACTTTTCTGTCGATTAATTTGAGCAGCTCTTTTGTTTCATCTTTGTCTGTAAATTTGCCGATGTATTCTTCAATTTCTTTTCTGAATGCTGGTCCTGTTGTCGGATCTTTGAGCTTTTCCCAATCGGTTTTACTGAGTGATTCAACCGCGGCAAATCTTCCATTTTTTCCGTCACCTTCTGCAGTTGACGAGATTATGGATCCGTCTTTGCCGTTGAGCAATTTATCTTGCCATTTTGCGCTTTCGCTGCCATTGCCGGCATCATCAAATGCTTTATGGATGCTGTTGTAAAAATCTAAAGCGTTTTTGTCTTCATCTGATCCAGGCTTGCCGCCGTTCTTTGCCAGTTCGTAGCCCTTGGAGAAGAGCTGCCGTTCGCCATCGGTCGCATTGTCAGCAGCATTACCAATAGCTTTTTTATTGTCAAACCATCCGAAAATTGAACCTGTGTTGTCGGCCGCGATTGTTGCTAGGGAAACATGACCGCTGTGGAGAATGTCCATTGCTTGCAAGAGTTTGCTATCAACTTCTTTGCTCGAAACGGCGCCTCTCAATTTGTCGATTGTGGTGCCTTCAGTTAATCGATCGAAATTCAGATCTCCTTTAGCTATGCCTTCGATTAGATTAACGCCACCGACGAGAAAGTCGCCGCCAGGAATGTCGCTGACGACATTTTTGATGAAGCCGAGAGCGCCTCCATCTTTGTGGACTTTGAACGCTTCGGAAATCTGTTTTTTGAAATCATCATCGGAGCTTAGTTTCTTTCTAGCTTCTACGGCTGCCGGGGTGTCGCCTCTTAATGCGATGCCGAAATAATCCAAATTCTTGTGATCGATGGCGAAGTGAGCAAAGTCTTCGATGTCTTGGGCGGTACGTTGATCCACTGGTTTGCGCAGGAAGCCTATGGCTTTCATGGCGTCGCCCGAAACGTCAAATTTTTTCAGAGCTTCGTCGACGGTCATACCGTAGTCTTTTTTGAAGTCGTCTTGCAGTTGTTTTTCTTGCTCAGAATTCAGGGTAGCAAAAGTTTCGAGCACTCTGCGCTCGCCATCACCGCGATCATCGTTTATTGCCGACAGCGATACCATCAAGTTGCCGGCGTCATTTGCGCGACCGTCGCGTCTGTTTAAGATTGCCTCTGTTTTTCTGAAATCTTCGCCACCCAGCCGATCCTTCAACTCAGTTCGCAGGCTGCGATGGTCACTGTTGCCGTCGATGTTTACGTATGCGTTTTCGATTGCTTTACGATCTGCCGCAGTCAGACTGTCTAACAAATCGGTGATTTTTTTGTTGTCTGGATCGTTGCCGCTGCCGATACCTATGAATCCGTCGTTGTGTCGGTTGATCGCCTGATGAAGTTCGAGCGCGTAGCGTTGGACGGTCTCGGCGTCTAGTTTGGGTGGAGCTGGCTTCTGCGCGTCCGAACCGGATTGAATCTTTGGCGCGTCAACAGCTCCGTCCACTGCTAGCTGAGGCAGACTTGCCGCGTTCTTTTCGGCGATCAGTTTCCACAGTTGGCGGTTTTGGGGATCAGAGACTTCAGAGCGCATGCGTTCATTGGATTTGTCACTGTTCGACGTGTGCTTGTCCGTAATGGAGTCGTCAGCTTTCTTCGGTTGCTGTTCGGTGTCGACTGGCATGGTAGGTTTCCTCGTACTAAGAATCAGGGCGCGGTGAGGCACACGAACGAACCAGCAAGTTCGAATGAACGTGCTGCCTCCCTTGGAAGAGTTGTCTCCTTCACGCGGCGGGCAGTGAATTCGATTTCCCGCCCGGTGATGGGCAATTGAATGGGCGGGTATGTCAAGGGCTTTCGTACTATAGGAATAACTTGTGAAAAAGTTGTGTCCTAGCCCTATAATTTTCAACAAGTTCTGGCATTTAAGCTAGAAGCTTAAGCGCAGACAAATTAACAAGGGCAACCGTGTCTATACGGTCACCCATTATTCTGGACACAGTTTTATAGAATTGTTTTTCGACTTTCGAACCAGGAATCTGGGCTATGGCCTAACTTTCGAAAGTCTAGTCCCAGCTGTGCCAATTGCATTTCTTATCTCTAAACCAGTGACCATTAGATGTGTTAGCAACTATGACGTAAGACTCGAATTTGTTCATCGCCATTCCGTTGTTGAACAGCGCAAAATCGATATGTCCACTGACATTGCATGCTACCTGGGTGCCGTCGGGAAGCCGCGTTATCTGCGAATTTGGGTGCGTGGAGCCTTGACGCACGACTCTCTGTTGGGCAAATTTGCGGATTTGAGCGCATTGTTCGTCTTGCACTTTTGTTGGTCCTCGCGGGTTAGGAACACATTATGCAAAGGGGATGTGGCAAACTCGTGTCAGGATATGCGATCTGGTTGGGAAAATTTAGTGATTTCGTGATCTATATCTGGATTGTTCTTATTAAGGAATTGGGTCTCTACGTGTGGGATGGCATTCGAAATACAGATCGGGATTCGATATATGGAATTGGGATTTTGTATTATGGAATTAGATTCGATGAGTTTGGCACCTTGAATAACTTTCTCCATCAATGCCACGATTCTCAATGTGGTGGCATCGGAATCCACACCGGCGGTTTTCCTGGGAACTTCATCTTCTTGAGGATAGTCGCGTCATCGGTGTTATGCGGTTTTAAATAAACATAGTAGTTATCATTGCGCTCGACCAGATCGGTTTTCGGTTGATCGCTTGGGCTGATGAGCATATCGTTCGAGATTCTGACGTGCATGTAGTATGGCAGTAATTCGGCGTAACCGGTTACGTCTGGCTCTAAGATGTATTTGTACAATTGATTACCTGTGACTTTCAGTACCTTCGGCATCGCGGTATTGACTGCTTTCATCGATACTTCCTGCCAGCTGCTTCCTACCTGGACGAAGCCCCGCACTACAGGCGCCATCACATAGATGGGCTTGTCGCCCACCGTATTGCGCAAATAAATGGTGACGATGTAAGTTTTACCAGGCCCATCCGTGACGTTTTGAATATCGGCACGCAAGCCCTTCATCGCCAGCTCTTCTAACTCAAGACGTTGATTTTCTTTGGCGTCCAGGACACTGTTTTCGTACATTACAATGCCTGTGTTCAAACCCCAAACTAACAATATTATCGGAATTATCCAGAGGACAAGGCGGCCAATTAGGCGCTCTACACCCTCACCTAGACGCACTTGTTCGGCTGCACTTAATTCGGCGGTGTTGTTAAAAATGCCTTCTACACGATCTTGGTTCTCACTATCTGAGGCGGTGCGACTGTTTTTGTCGATAGGAACTATATTTGGTGCCGCGGTATTCGATTCAGTAGAAGTCATCCGAGTTTCTTGCTCGACTGAAACCACACGCCCTTGATTCATTCTTAGAACTTGATTGGCTCGCTCGGCAATCGAGTTGCTGTGCGTTACCACCACCATTGTCAGTTTAAAAGCCCGATGAATATCAACGAGTAGATTGAGAATTTCCTCTTCGGTGTCTTGATCGAGGTCCGCGGTTGGCTCGTCGGCCAGTATCACAGACGGTGAATTGATTAGTGCTCTGGCGATCGCGACGCGCCTTTGCTCCCCACCGGAGAGCTGACCCGGAAAGGAGTCAAAGCGTTCTGAAAGTCCAACGTGATTGAGCAACGTGTGTGCTCTTGCATATGCTTCATTGTAATCCAGTCCCCCTCCTATTAAAGCAGGCAAAGCGACATTATCTATTGCACGCAAAGTCGGCAATAAACTGGCAAATTGGAAGACGAAGCCAATGGTTCTATTGCGGAAATCGGAGTGAGCGTCATCATTGAGAGACCATTGGTTTACTGAGTCAACTATCACCGATCCTGATGTAGGCTTACTTATGCCACCAAGCATTCCGAGTAAAGTTGATTTGCCGGAACCGGATCGACCAATTACTGCTAAGAACTGTCCACTCTCAAGTTCTAATGAAACATTACTGACCGCATCTACGTTGCGTTCCGCAGAGAATCGCTTACCGAGGTTTTCGACCTTCAGCATTACTCGCTTTCACCTTGAATTAGTGTATATGGTTGCTCGCCACCGGCGTGCCAGGCGGGTAAAAACGCTCCCACTAGTCCGACGAATCCAGCAATGGCGGCGCACGCTATCGCTGTAATGGCGATTTCGGCAGGTGCCGGCCAGGCGAATTCAACATGGAGAGTTTCGAGATAATAAACGAGTGAATGTTGGAAGATTAGCAAAAGTCCGCATCCTAAAATGATGCCGCACACGCCTCCAATAGTGGTGGCAAACGCTGCTTCTGCCACCAGCATTCGCACAATATCGGCGTGTCTCGCTCCAACAGCACGCAGCAATCCAACCTCTCTATGACGTTCGGCGATGATCGCGGAAAAGAGCAGACTTAATAGAATCAAAGAACCAAGGACCATCATTGCGGTGAAGCCGACCATGCCATTGAGAAGCGCGGTAGTAGTTTGTCGCGTTGAGGTAACTATGTTAGCGCCGGTGATTACTTTAATTCCAGGAAATCTTGCCAGTGCAAAACGCACTTGCTCTGGTGTAGCACCAAAATTTATTCGCACCAGAAGTGCTGAAATGTGATTCGGCTGAAAAGATGGCATGCAAGAACTCTCGGACTTGGCCAATGATTCGATCGTTGCATAGGTTGTAAAATATGATTCGTCAAAGGGACCAACTCCGCTTCGACCAAGCTTACCGTATATGTTTGCCGCAGAGCTGCACGGTTCGACTTCATCCCCGATTTTGTCGGTAAGTCTACCTCCGCAAATCAAGTCACCTGTCTGCAGACCCCGTGGCAGATGCTCTTGCAGCCATGGTATGACTGTAAAATCGTGCGCTGGATCGAACGCAATCAAATTGACTTTGTGCATCGGCATTCCTGCCATCATTGAAACTTTGTAGATGGTTTGAGGAGCGACTTGAGCAACACCGTCTAAATGAGAAATGTCTTTAATCAAACTGGCGTCAATCGTGGATTCTGTAGGTTGCACCGTCAGTAGTGCGCTCGTGATGTTGACCATGGCATCTTGAGGCACCACAATGAGGTCTGCGCCCATGCGAGAAAAACTTTTTTGCATACTTGCTTCGATGCCGTGGGCAACTGTGTAAGATGCGAATACTGCCCCGGTTCCAAGTGCTACTGCTACGACCAGCATTATCGTGCGGGTAGGACGGCGCATCAGATTCTGAAGCGCCATCCTTATAAATAGCCACGCGGCACCCTGTCGCCTCTTGGCACCAGGAGCGGTGACTACGTCAACTTGCGGCAATTCGGTTTCCTTCAGTGTTGTTCTATAGTGTTGTGCAACGACTGTTGCGCAGATGTTCTAACTTGGTCGGAATAATTACACAGTCGTGGTGTCCGCCAAAATTCGGCAAATATCCTACTGGTTCGAGTGTGTCTTGAGTGAAGATGAACACTCCGCTGGAGAGCCTTTGGAAACCGCTAAAGATTTGGAACACATACTTCCCATCATAGGAAACAGACATTGTCTGGCAGTCGGGTCCAATATCCTTAAATTTTTTGATGATTCTCCATGTCTTTGTATCGACTACGCAACAGCCGCTCTTAGCTGGCTTCGGACTTAAAACCGAAACAAACATCTTTGAACCGTCCATCGAGAAGCACAAATGAAATGGGCTTGGGTACTTACCAACCCAGTCAGGATCTTTTACAAATGCAACTCGTTTCCAGTCTCGCGGATCCGCAGCTGATGTATCAAACACGGCCATATTGTTCTGCTCGAGATTGTTCATCATCGTGAAGATCTTGCCGTCCGGCGAGAAACCAGCCTCGTGTCCTACACATTTGATGTTGTCAAATTTTACTTCCCATGTATCAGGATTGCCATGCACCTTGTGTATTTTTAGATTATCGTCCGATCCCTCTGGCATGTGCAAACAAGCTACTGGTTCAAATGTTCGGCGATCAACAATAACTGCCGTCGAGAGCATGCGGATAATCAGAGCCGAATAATAGTTGCCTGGATGGTGCACCACCGCGTCCAATCCGGTTAATCCCTTCGGGTCGAGCCCCGGAATTTGACCAGTTGACACCAAGTCTTCAGCCATTGGCACCATTTCCCAATCGATTTTGTTTCCGGTTGCTCCTTCATAAGCAAATCTGCCTGTCTCTTTTGCGCACACTAATCGTGAGATGCGCAGCGTTCCACCTTTCGACCAGTTCTCATTCAATGGACCATCTTTTTGCGCACCAATCCAATCGGCTCTAAAAGCGTTTTGCACCTCGGTTTTTTCGTCTGCACCAGCTCTATTGAAAAATGCAGCGATGTCTTTTTGTCCATCCGCAGCCGCAAATCCTTTCGCATCCGGATACACAGTGATGTGAACACCCAGACCGATTCCAGTTGTCGCGGAAATGTCTTCTTTCAAGACCATCGAATTGCCATCAAATTGGACGCGATAGATATGGTTTCCCTGTCCCCATTTCTCGAGCAATCCCCGCTCTTGGATGGTAGTCGGCAAGCCGTAAATCATTACGTTGGAGCCGCCCTGCGTTGAGTTGACGAACTCAAAACCTTTATATGGATCAGGTGACGGATATGCGGCAAGATGGTGGGAAATTGGGCACGAGTCGCCATAGTTCCAATACGCTATCCAAGCCAATGTTTTTCCTGAGTCAAAATCGACAGCATGTGTGCCGCCACCCAATTTCTCTGGGGCGAGATAAATATACTTACCTAGATGCTCAAAAGATTGTTTGAATTTTTCGGCATTAATAACGACGGGCTTAGGCCATGCAGACGAAGCAACCTCAGCTGATTTTGATCCCGCCATTGCGAAAAAACGGTCTAAAGCAATTCCGGTTGCTCCCGCTGCACCTGCCGTCAAGATGTCCCTCCTCGTCACCAATTGCCCGGTCAGGAGTTGATACATTTTGTACCTGAGCATTTGTGGCGTGGATACTTTTTCAACCGGAAATTTTTCCATAAGCTCTAACCCCTCGTTGCTAATCTTTGACTGCCCATGATGATGTTCCACTTTTTACGCGCGGAACACTTAGATTCGTGCGATTTTAAGTCATTAGAATTTTCGGTCATTAACTTGTTGAAAACTCGTTGAAATACCTTTGGATCAGGGAACTGTAAACATACTTGGTAGTTGTTTCAAACTATGCCAGCCTTCCGGCGACGATTATTTAAATGTGAACTCACTGCGCCCGCTTGATAAACTTGTGATAGATGTTCTGGTTGACAATCAGAGCGACAGTTACTCGACTAAGCCTGCTCATGTTTCACCTGAATTCAACAACGTCATCGCCGCCGGCGCTGTTGAAATTTCAGGAACTACTTTGTGTTGCGCTCAATTGGGCTTATCAGTGATGTTGACTGGAACACTGGAAGGCAAAATCCACAAAATATTGTTTGATGCCGGACCAGAAGGCGATATTTTTCTTCGGAACAGTAGAAACCTTGGTGTGGATCTACGCGATGTAGAAGCGATTGGTATCTCGCATGGGCACTGGGACCATATGGGTGCCTTATTGCCTGCGCTTGATGAGATTACTCAAAAGGGCGCGCGAAAAGTGCCCTGTCACGTTAATCCGGGAATGTTTTTGGAGCGCGCTGCTCAGCTAAGTAATGGAACAGTCGTGCCATTTCAATTGGTGCCTTCAGTTGATCAACTAGGGAAGCATGGAGCAGAAGTTATTAATGATTTCGCGGAGCGCACTTTGCTCGATGATTACTTTTATTTGAGTGGTGAAATTGCTAGGGTGACGAGTTTTGAGAAAGGGCGCGCCGATCACTTGGGACGAGAAAACAGCGCTTCGCCTTGGAAGCCGGATCCATTGCTTATGGATGAACGGTATTTAGCAGTAAATCTTGCTGGCAAGGGTTTGCTATTGTTCAGTTCTTGTTCTCACGCAGGCATCGTCAATGTTTTAGAAAGTGCAAAAAATACTTTTAAAGATATTCCAGTGTATGGAATTTTTGGAGGTTTGCATCTTGTTGGCTCATTGGAAAAAATCATTCCTGACACCATTGAGAATCTGAAGAGATTCAATCTTAAACAAATAATGCCTGCGCATTGCACAGGATGGCGTGCCCAATACGCCTTGATAGAAGCATTCGGCGAAGAAATTGTTGTGCCCTCCGCTGTTGGTAGTCGCTATACGTTTTAGGCTTAATCCAAAACTAGGCGCTACTGAAGAATATTTCCTTGTTGATCAGGTAGGTCCAAGGAAATGTGCGTGTCAGGACTAAGAGGTCTGGGGTTGCGCGGAACTCGACTAGGGGAATCGAAATCGTTTTCTTGATCTTGATCTGAATCGTCCATATCAAGACATTTTTTGATGCACTCGTCCACGCTCTTTATGAGGTTAGGTGAAAAGCGCCCGATAATGCTCACTAATAACGTTTTGGGCATAGTTGCGATAACACTGCAGTCGACGATTGAATCAAGACGCAGCCCTGCTTCTCGTCCCTCAGGGCTATTCATCATAATTTCAACCGTTGTTGCCTCACTGTAGTTCCTTGCTTGGTTACTAGTAAGAGGGACCAGTAGAACATCATCAGAAGTAATGTTTATGCGGTGACCCGAGACTATAACCGCAGGGCGGCGCTTAATTCCGATTGCACCCTCGGTTTGAGAAGGAAACGCAACTAAGACGATATCGCCCTTGCGGAACTTTGGAGGCTCTTTCGAATCGAACATGCAACTACCCACTTCAAAGACCTGCTGTTTCAAGTTTGACACAACAAGCAAAAACTAGCACCGGTGTTCATTGTATTTAATTGCGTTCGAGTGCAAGGCCGTTACTGATATCCAGACTGCAGGCTCAAGAAGGTTCGTCCAGTTGGTGAGATAACCTGTTCCTTTCGAATTTCCCAGAATTAGTCCGGGGTAAATCCGGGCGACAAGTAGTTAGTTTAGTTTTACAGTTACAATGCCGGAGCTTTTTTCGGTTTTACGGAATCACTTACTAACAACGAAATTGCTTGCGTCGAGACACTGCATATGGTGCCTTGCGAATTCATGCGATATTTAGGAGTAAAAAAATGAACAGGCATGCAACAGCTTTACTAGTTACAATCATTACGGCGTTCTCTATACATATCGGTGTATCGTCAATTTACGAGCAATCAGCGAGAACCGAGGCTCTGGCTGCGGCAGCTCTCAATGCTGCTGCTCTCAGCAACATGGCTTCAATTAGGGCCGCTCAAAGTAGCGTTCCATCTAACGAAGAGGAAGCAACTCCGCCGGACCATCAGACGAAGGATCTGTTTTCTTCTAAGACATACACCACCCGTGCGGATAAAAACAGCCGTCCTAAACTGGATCTGGCCTTTTGCATTGACACGACGGGCTCGATGCAAGGCGAGATAGATATGGTGAAAACGAAAGTTAAGTCAATGGTGGCGAAACTTTCCTCTGGTCAGCCGAAACCCATTGTTCGCGTGGGACTGGTAGCTTATCGAGACGAGGGCGATGAGTACGTCACAAAGGTGTTTCCGTTTTCAGGCGATATCGATAAAGTCGTAAAAGACATTGCCGATCTCAACGCAGACGGAGGAGGAGATACACCTGAGGCAGTTGACAAAGGTCTGCACTCAGCTCTAAATGATCTTCAATGGGATGATGATAAGAGTACCGCCAAGTTGCTTTTCTTGATTGGCGATGCACCTCCTCACGATCACGTGCACGATTTTGATTGGAAAAACGAAGCACGCAAAGCGGGTGCTCGAGGCATTCGCATTAACACAATTGGCTGTGATGGACTGGAGCTTGACGGAGGAGTTCCAGTATTTAAACAAATCGCCAGTATGACAAATGGAAAATTTCAAACAATTGCTTATCATCAAGAAGTTGTTAATGCTTCAGGTCGAAGCGAGACACTAATCACATCAGGCGGGGTCACATACACGGTGAAGCCGGATGCGAAGGGCGATTGGAAGGCTGGAAGTGAGGCTCTTGTAGCGAGTGGAAATGCGGCGCCATCCCTCCAGGGAGCCACCAATGGAACTATTGGACCGCAGCGGTCAGACAACAACTTGGATCAGATGATGCTACAAGGAGCTCAAGAAGTTGTGCAATCAAAATAGAAATTGAGCGACGAGGGAGTGCGGGTGTATTAAATCCGGTTGCATGCAGATGCCAATGTCTGGTTTGGTTTCGCAGATGCTTTAGCCGCTCAGGGCAAAGATCGTGAATCCGAAGAAGCCAAAGCGCGTAGTCAACAATCAACGGATTGAGAACGTTTTCTTTCCTTCCATGATTTCTTCTTTGACAACTTGATTGTCTAGTCCGAATTTTTTCATCTCATTACGAAGCTTGTTGAACGAATAATAGAGTTGAGTCTCTGATTCGCCGCTGGTGGTCTTCACAGTAGCGCGCCAAACTTTACGCCCGTCTCCCAGGATCTCTTCGATCTCCACCGTTCCTTTAGGAGATGTTGCCTGACCAGAGTCGATCTTCGTAGCACCTGTTTTCTGCGCGCCGACTTTCTCCGAGCCGACTGTAAGCGAATCGATCAAATGCGGCAACGAATCCATCTTTTTCTTATCAGGACTCCCGTTCTTAATTGCGGCAGTCTGCTCAGATCGTCTTTGCACCTTATCCCAGAACGTGTCGTTGAAGTGCGGACTAAAGGTTCGAAGAGATTTCTTCAAATGCTCGACCTTACGCGAGAGCACTTGGTCGGTTAAACATCTTTCGTGCACCGTAGGATATTCGACAATCATAAACGAGTAAAGTTCCGCTTTGTCTTCCAAAACAGATCGAGTTGAATACATCGTGATAAAGCCGCTCTGTCTTGTTTCTACAGCTGAAAAATTTTCATCACTGGCAAAATACTTGTAATCTTCTGAATTGAGTTTTCGCCATTCAGTGTCAATGTATCCTTCCAGTGAGTCACTGAAATCGATGGCATGAAAAAGCTCATGATGAAATGTGCGTCGGCTAAAATCCCAATTGTGTGCGGTATGCGACAGGTCCAAAAATAGTGTGTCGATTTTGAACAGTCCCATATCGGTGATGCCTGACACCTTGTGTCGATGGGAGCGAAGGTTTGTGCAAAGCACCAATCGCTCTATGTTGCTGCGCTTAATAAAGTCGGGAGGATAGACAGCTAACTCAGCGGCGAGCAGATTTGTATAGACTCGAACTTGTGTGGAGGATGGGCAGTCAAATTGGATTTCGTCGTTTTCCGAAGCGGCATGTGTAATGATTTCCAATTGATACTTTTGCCCTAGCTCTTTTAATGGAATGTAGCTAGTGGCAGGCAGTCGCTTGTCGTAGACGCCTAGCAATTTGTCGATTGTCCGCTCGGCTTTTAAAACTATGTCTCTAATTGTCATCAAGTCTGCTCCAACGCATCTGATTTATTCCCTGCCTCGCGGTTCGGAAATCGTGAACAAGAGCCGAATCAGATTTTGCCGTTAGTTTTAGCTTGTTCTAAAAGTGATTCAGCGAAGTGACATGCTGAAAAATGTCCAGGAATAACTTCCCGCAACGGTGGAACGTCAACTTTACAGACGTNNTTCGATCGTAATTTGGATCAGGAACTGGAGCGGCGCTAATCAATGCCTGGGTGTAAGGATGAAGAGGAGCGTTGTACACTTCGAGGCATTCGCCGAGTTCCACGATTCTGCCGAGGTACATGACAGCAATGCGATCGCTGATGTAACGAACCACATCCAAATTGTGAGCGATAAAAACATAGGTGAGTTTGAATTCTTTCCTGAGGTCAATCAACAGATTTAAAATCTGAGCTTGCACGCTCACGTCTAAAGCTGAAACGGGCTCATCCGCAACAATCAGTCTGGGTCGCAGCGCAAGCGCACGCGCAATTCCGACGCGCTGTCTTTGCCCACCTGAAAATTCGTGAGGATAACGGTCAGCCATTTCTTTGGATAACCCAACCAACTCAACTAGAGCGTGCACTTTTTCTTTGAGTTCTTTTCCCGATGCAACTTTGTGCACTTCAAGCGGCTCAGCAACAATTTGTGAGACGGTCATACGCGGGTCCAAACTTGCATATGGATTTTGAANNCGCGACGCAAACTTTTCATTGTTGCTGTGTCGCAATTTAATACATCAGTGCCGTTAAAGATTACGGAACCGTCGGTCGCTGGAAGCAACCGCAACATCACTCTTCCTAGTGTTGATTTCCCGCAGCCTGACTCGCCGANNCGACTTCTTTGTTGAAAAATCCTTTGCGAATCGGAAAGTGTTTTTTTAAATTTCGCACTTCCAGCAATTTTTCGCGCTGCGGTTGTTCTGTCGTAGCGGCAACTGAATTGATCTGTGCTGCAATTGCTGAGTCATTTTGTTGAGTCATTAGTATTTCGATCTTGTTGTTATCAATTTACGGACCTTGAAAAAGAACTTGCCGAGGCGATTAANNCCGTCTACGGAAGTTTGACGCTCATTACTTCGACTGAATTTCTGAATTTACCAAACAACTTGGCCACTGCTCCTGCTTCGGCGTCGCGATCTCTGACCACCCAGCCATATTGCTTGGTGTTTTCAATCGGCTTCATCGGGAAGTGATGAGCTCGGTTTGCCCATTCGGCGTTCTGAAGGTTCTTCAAAACTTCCATGTTGTTTTCAAGCCATTGACGGTCACCCGATGAGGAGTGGTCGACATCATATGTGGTGAAC